>DASZLV010000001.1:0-95294 GCA_035552215.1 Solirubrobacteraceae bacterium
CGCGCGGATCCGCGACCACCACTCGTCGAGCCGGGCCGGATCGGGGGCCAGGGCGCGGTACTCGGCCGTGAGCCTGGGGATGATGTTCCTGGCGTCCCCGACGATGGGGATGTGCGCGGGCACGTTCTTGGAGATCTCCGCCGGGTCGACGTCGATGTGGATGAACTTGGCCCGCGGGGCGAACTCCGAGAGCTTGCCGGTGATGCGGTCATCGAAGCGGGCACCGATGGCGATGATGAGGTCGGCCTCGTCCATCGCGTAGTTCGCCGTTCGCGTGCCGTGCATCCCGAGCATCCCCAGCCACTGGTCGTGGGGCGCCGGGAACCCGCCCAGGCCCATGACCGTGCACGTGACCGGAAAGTGATCGGAGAGCGCGAGCTCGGTGAGGTCGGCGGCGGCGTTGGCGTTGACGACACCGCCCCCCGCGTAGATCACCGGCCGCCGGGAGTTGGCGAGCGCCTTGGCGGCGAGACGGATCTGCTTCTGGTTGCCGTCCGTGGTCGGCTGGTACCCGGGGAGGTGGACGTCGGTCACCGGCTCGTAGGCGATGTCGGCGCGGCTCAGGTCCTGGGGGATGTCGACGACGACGGGCCCTGGACGCCCGGTCCGCGCCACGTGGAAGGCCTCGTGGATCGAGCGCGGGATCTCCGTCGGATGCTGGATCATGAAGCTGTGCTTGACGATCGGCATGGTGATCCCGATCGTGTCCGCCTCCTGGAAGCCGTCGGTGCCGAGGAGATCGGTGCGAACCTGGCCGGTGATGAAGACCACGGGGACCGAGTCCATCATCGCGTCGCAGATCGGCGTCACCAGGTTCGTCGCGCCGGGACCGCTCGTGCCCAGCGACACGCCGACCTTGCCGGTGGCCTTGGCGTAGCCCTCGGCGGCGTGGCCGCCGCCCGCCTCATGGCGAACGAGGATGTGCCGGATACCGGCGTCGTAGAAGGCATCGTAGGTCGGAAGGTTGGCGCCGCCCGGGAGGCCGAATACGACGTCGACACCCTCCGCCTTCAAACATTCCATCAGAGCGTCAACTGCACGCATGTAGAGCTCGCCTCCTTCCAATCCATCGTGCGCGCTCGGCCGGTCGCGAGGCATGAGCACGAGCAGCGCTGCGCTCGCAGCGGTTCCGCGAGCGTCGGGGCGGGCGAGTTTAGCAGCGGTTTCCTGGCGCTCATAGGGGCGCGGGCGCGCGACGGCTGTGGAACCGGCTCAGCTCGCGGGCGCGGCGGGTCCCGCCGCCCGCTCCCGCACCGCCGCCTCGGAGAGGATCGCTCGATCGGGGAACTCAAGCTCGGTCCCGCACCGCGTGCACAGGGCATCGTGGAGCTTGACGAGCTTGCCGCATCCCGGGCATTGGCGACGCAGCTCGCGGTTGTCCGGGCGGGCGACGATGGCGGTGAGGAGGCCGATCACCGGCACGCAGAACGAGATCAGGAACCACAGGGCGAACGACCCGCCCTTGCGCTTACCTACGGTCCCGCCGAGCACGCCGAGCCACGTGATGATCAGAAGGAACTGCCAACCCGCCACGGGTCGGTCACCAAACTAGGGTCTTCACAGCCCAGAGAATGGCGACAATTGCCGCGGCGACGAGCGCGAATACGACGATCGCCTTGATGACGCTGATCACCAGGAAGATCCCGATCGCGACCGCCGCAGTGAGGACGAGCGCGGCTACGGCGCGACGCTTAAGCGGCGTCTTGGCCGGCACATCCGATTTGGAGCGTTGTAGCGAAGTCATGCGTGTAGCGTAGCGCTGCCGCCAAGCGGGCCCGGCGATCGCCGGGCCCGAGAACGGATCCGCGCGCGCGTCGGGCGCCCTAGGCGCGCTTGACTTGCTGTCGGGGAGCGTAGTCGCGACCGTCGAGACGCAGGCGCGCCAGGCGGAAACGCCTGAGCGGCGCCGCCCTGAGGTCGGAGGACAGCTCGCGCCGGTCGGCTACGAGAAGTACGCGAGATGCTGTGAGTGGACGAGTCATGGCGAGAATATTGGCGATCTGCTGGTGATTTGGCATTGGCCCGGCGGACAAACTTGTTCGGGTGCGGTACGCCGCCAGGCATGCGAACGCACGTTTGCGCCCCGATCGGTTGGGGGCGGCGACGCACGGTATGATCGCCATCAGGCTAACCGGAGGGTCGCTACGGCAGAGAGGGCATGGGAGGCCGAGCAAGCTGATGACACGCGCCGTGATACTTGCCGGCGGCCAGGGGACGAGACTTCGGCCCTACACCGCCGTGCTACCGAAGCCGTTGCTTCCGATAGGCGATCGTCCCGTGCTCGACATCGTCCTTCGCCAGCTTCACGCCGCCGGTTTCGAGCGCGTGACCGTGGCGACGGGTTACATGGCGGAGCTCATCGAGACGGTGCTCGACCATCGCAACACCTGCGGCATGGAGATCGACTACGTGCGGGAGACCGATCCGCTCGGGACGGTGGGGCCTCTGGCCATGATCGAGGATCTCGTGGCTCCCTTCCTGGTCATGAACGGCGACATCCTCACCGACCTCGACTACCGCAAGCTCGTCGCCGATCACATCGCCTCCGAGGCGATCGCCACCATCGCCACGACTACCCGTCACATCGATGTCACCCTGGGGGTGCTCGAATGCGAGGACGTGCACGACCCCGATCGCCTGACCGGCTACGTCGAGAAGCCCCGGCTCACCTACGACGTCTCCATGGGTGTCTACTGCTTCTCCCCTGCCGTGCTCGAGCACATCGAGCGCGGAGTTCATCTCGACCTGCCCGATCTCGCCCTCCGGCTCATCGAGCGCGGCGAGATCGTTCGAGCCTGGCGATCTGACGCCTACTGGGTCGACTTCGGGCGTCGCGAGGACTATGACCGAGCGATCACCGAGTTCGAACCGATGCGTCATCGTCTGCTGCCCGAGATCGCACCCCATGAAGATGTCGTTCGCTGAGCCGCGCCCGGCTCCATTCCTCCTCAATCCTTAGCTATAGCTAGGCTCGACTCCATGGCGAGCAAGGCATTGGTGACCGGCGCCGGCGGATTCATCGGCAGCCACCTGTGCGAGGCCCTGGTGCGCCGGGGCGATGCCGTGCGGGCGCTCGTGCATTACAACGGCCGCGGGGACATCGGACGCCTCGGGAGCGTGCCGGCCGAAATCCGAAACGAGATCGAGATCGTCGCGGGAGACATCACCGATCCCTATGCCATGCGGGAGGTGATGAGCGGAAGCGAGGTCGTCTACCACCTCGCGGCCCTGATCGCCATCCCCTACTCCTACGTGGCGCCCCATTCGTTCTTCGACGCCAACACGCTCGGCACCGTCCACGTGCTCCAGGCCGCCCGTGACCAGGGCGTGACGAGAATGGTGCACCTATCGACGAGCGAGTGCTACGGCACGGCACAGACCATTCCGATCTCCGAGGAGCACCCGCTCGTGGCCCAGTCTCCGTATGCGGCCTCGAAGATCGGGGCCGACCAGGCGGCCGGGAGCTTCTGCCGCGCCTTCGGTGTGCCCGTGGTCATCGTGCGGCCGTTCAACACCTACGGTCCCCGCCAGTCGGCGCGGGCGATCATCCCCACCGTGATCACCCAGGCGCTGAGCGAGGGAACCGTGCGCCTCGGTGCCCTGGACCCGACGCGCGACCTGACCTACGTGACCGACACCGCCGCGGGACTGATCGCGGCCGCGAACGCGCACGACGTGGTCGGCGAGACCATCAACCTGGGGACGGGCAAGCACATCTCGATCGGGGACCTCGCCGCCAAGATCTTCGAACTCCTCGAGCAGTCCGGCGTCCACGCCCACCTCGAGCACGACGCCGACCGCGTGCGCCCGACCAACAGCGAGGTCGAACGCCTGTGCTCGGACCCGGGCAAGGCCAAACGCCTGCTCGGATGGGAGCCCCAGATCTCGCTGGCCGACGGGCTCATCGCCACCATCGACGCGATCCGGTCAGACCTCGACTCCTACCCGCGCGTGGGCACTTACCAGCGCTGACCACCTTGGCGTGAGCGAGTCCAGCACTGCGGGCGTGCCGGCAGCTAAGCCCCCAAGCGAACCGAACGTCGTCCGCAACACCGGTCTGGCCATCGCCGCGCAGGTCGTCACGGCAGCCTTCACCGCCGTCCTCACGCTGTACCTGACCCGGAAGCTCGCGCCGCACAAGTTCGGCGAGTTCTCGCTCGTCATCGGCGTCGTGGGCGTCCTCCTTGTCGTCGCCGACCTCGGCATCGCGTCGTCGGCAGGGAGGTTCCTGGCCGAGCAGCGCCGCGACCGCAAGGTCGGCTCGGCATTCCTGCGCAATGCCGTGACGCTGAAACTCATCACGGCCACGCTCGTGAGCGGGGCGCTGTTCGCCACCGCCGGGCCGCTCGCCGACGCCTACGGCAACCATCAGCTCACCTGGCCGTTCCGCGCCGCCGCGCTCGTCCTCTTCGGCCAGACGATGTTCAGCCTGTTCTCGAGCGCGCTCGTCTCCATCGGGCGCATTGCCGCCAACCTCGGCGTGTACACGGCCGAGAGTGCGGCCGAGGCCACGATCAGCGTCGCCATCGTCGCCTTCGGGGGCGGAGCCACGGGAGCAACCTTCGGCCGCGCCGCCGGCTATGTCGTCGGCGCCCTCACCGCAGCCCTGCTCACCTACCGCGTGTTCGACCGGCGCGCCGGGCCTTCCGACGCCACCCACCGCAGCCAGCTCGTGCAGATCAGCCGGTACGCGGGGGTGCTCTTCGTGGTCAACGGCGTATGGGCGCTGCTGAGCCAGACCGACATTCTCCTCATCGGCGCCTACGTCGGGATCACCCAGGTCGGATTCTTCTCGGCGCCGATGCGCCTGGCCAACCTTCTCCACTATCCGGGCCTCGCGGTCCAGAACAGCGTCGCCCCCCTCATGGCCAGAGGGCCGGGAGTCGAGCCCGACGTCGAGTCCTTCCGCGGCGCACTGCGCTACCTGGTCATCCTCCAGGCCGGGGTGGTCGCCGTCATCCTCGTCTGGGCCGGGCCGATCATCGCGCTGCTCCTCGGAAGCAACTATGGCCCCTCGGCGCCGGTCCTTCGCGCTCTCGCTCCGTTCATCTTCTTCCAGGGCCTCGGGCCGCTGGTCTCCGTCGGCGTCAGCTACATGGGGGAAACCCGGCGGCGCATCCCGGTGGCCCTCGCAGCTCTGGCCATCCAGATCATCCTCTCGGTGATCCTCATTCCCCATCTCGGCGCCGTGGGCGGAGCCCTCGCAACATCGGTCGCCTACGTGTTCTACACCGTCGGCCATCTCCTCATCTGCCGGTTCCTCCTCTCCATGTCACTGCGGCCGTTTCTCATCTCGACGGTGCGCTCGCTCATCGCGGCAGGCGCCGGGGCGGCCGTGCTCGCCATGGCGGGAACGCATCGGCTGACCTTGGTCGGGTGGTTAGCCGGGGGGGCGGGGGGGGTCGTCGTGTTCATCGCCGTCCTCTTCGTCACCCGAGAGCTCACCGTCGCCGAGGTCCGCACTATCCAGGCAGCGGTGGCCGAGGCCCTCCGTGGTCGCCGGCGAAAGAATGTGCACGTCGCCGCCACGGCCTACAATGCCGAAAGCCTGCCGAGCCTCGAACGAGTGCTTCGACGCGGACCGGGAGCCCGCAATCGGAACCAGGCACAGGGCATTGCTTCGATGGCCTCTCCACAATCGGAACCGTCTAACGAGAAACGACTTGCCGCAGCCCTGAGTCCGGCTGCGGACTGGATCGTTCCGGTTGACACCGAGCGCAGCTTTGCGGCTTACCTCAGCGCGATCTGGGCAGGGCGATGGATCGTCGTGGTCGTCGTCGTCGCCGCTCTTGCCGGTGCCGTCGCCTACGTCGTGACCGCACCCAAGGTCTACGAAGCCCACGCCCAGTTACTCATTACCCCGCTGCCATCCAATGCCGCCGTCACCGGCCTGGGGCTCATCCAGCAGTCGGCGGTTCCTCAGAACGACATCGAGACGGGCGCCGGTTTCGTCACCACCACGAGCGTCGCGGGGCGCGTGCGCCAGCAGCTGGGAACCAAGCAGTCACCTCAGCAGCTGTTGAACCAGATCACCGTCAGCCCGATCGCCAACACCGATGACGTGGACATCGGCGCCCAGGCCAGCAGCCCGGCCCAGGCGACACGGCTCGCCGACGCGTTCGCCAACGCCACCGTCACCGACCGCACCCAAGCTCTTGACGCGCAGCTCACCCAGCGCATTGCCACAATCAAGAACCAGATAAAGGCCCTGGGTAACAACAACGGTCCGGCCAAGAACGCGCTCGAGACTCAGCTCGGCCAGTACGTGACGCTGCAGACCGGTTCCAATCCCAACGTGCGCGTGCAGGCGCTCGCGAGCCTACCCACCGCGCCGGTCTCGCCCAAGAAGGCGCTCACCCTCCTCGCCGGCCTGGTCGGAGGGATCGTCGCCGGTGTCGGACTGGTCTTCCTCATCCAGCTCCTCGACCCGAGGCTACGGCGAGAGGAAGAGCTCCGCGAGGGATTCAAGCTCCCGATCCTCGCCCGGGTGCCGCGAGCGCCCAGGAAGAGCCGCAAGCGCCGGGGCGGCCCAATGGTGCCCAACCAGCTGACACCGGAAGCCACCGACGCCTTCCGAACCCTCCGCGCGGTGCTGAGCAGCCGCAAGAGCGACAACCGCGAAGGCCGTACGGTCCTGGTAACAGGCCCCACGCCCTTCGACGGCAAGTCGACCACGGCGATCAACCTCGCCGCCACCCTCGCCGCCGCCGATGAGCGCGTGCTCCTGATCGAGGGCGACATCCGCCGTCCGAGCATCGGAGCCGCGCTCAACATCGCCGTTCCCGAGGATGCCGCGAGCCCGCTGGAGAGCGACGAAAGCGTGCTCTTCGGCCGCTTCACGCTCGAAGACGCGCTCGTGGACACCGCCCTGGCCGACGGCGAGAACTCGCCCCATCTGCGTATGCTCCTTGCCCCGCACCGTAACGGCGCGGACGCACCACCGATGTCGCCGGCTGCGTTCCGCTCGATGTTGACCGCCGCGCGCAGCATCACCGACTGGGTGGTCATCGACGCGCCCCCGCTCATCTACGCGCCCGAGCTCCTGTCAGCGTCAGGCATGGTCGACGATGTGATCCTCGTGGTGCGGCTCGGCAACACCAATCTCGGCAACCTCACCGAGACGGCGGAGATGCTCGCCCAATACGGCATCCGCCCCACGGGCTTCGTGGTCATGGGGACCTCGGGCCATTCCGAGTACTACTGAGTTGGGCTCATCAACCGGGTCGCGATGGCCTCGAGCTTGTCGACGAATGCCTCTCGGCTGCAGTGCTCCTGGACGTAACGACGGCCGTTGACTCCCATCTCGTTCGCCCGAACCGGGTCGCGCGTGGCCTCGCTGATGCTCGCCGCGAGCGCGGAGGGATCGTCGGGAGCGCACGCGATGCCGGCATCTGAGCGCTCGAGCAAACGCGCTGCGTCCCCGGCGGCGGCCGCCACCACGGGACGACCGGCGGCCATGTACTCGAGCAGTTTCGTGGGCAGCGCGTCTTCGAAGAGCGGCACGTCGCGGAGACAAAGCACAGCGAGGTCGGCCGAGGCGAGCAACCCCGGCACCCTGCTTCGTTCCACTCGGCCTTCGAAGCGAACGTTGGTTAAGCCCTGCTCGCCGGCTTTGCGCATGAGCGCCTCGCGCTCGGCGCCGTCGCCGACGATGAGGAACTCGTAGCGCTCCGGCGCGCCGGTAGCCGCGCGCGCGAGCTCCTGCGCCGCGTCGATCAAGGTACCGACGCCCTGAGCCATCCCCACCGTCCCGCAGTAGATGACGCGGCGCGGATCAGAGCCGCGTGGCGGGTCGGCTGCGAAGCGAGCCGGGTCGACGGCATTGGCGAGGTGGACGACCTTGTCGGCGGGCTCGCCGCCATTTACCACGGTGGTGCGCATCCCGGCCGTGGGCACGGTGATGGCCGCCGCGTGCCGGTAGGCGAAGCGCTCGAGGACCTCGGCGAGGCGGATCGCTCGCGGGTCGCGCAGCGCGCCGAGCTGCACCGCGGATTCGGGCCAAAGGTCCGCGACGTTGAGGACCAGGGGCGCCCGCCACGCCCTCGCGATGAGCACCGCGGAGACCGCGGTGAAGAGCGGCGGGCTCTCGGCGATCACCACGTCCGGGCGCCCGGCCAAGGGTGAGGCGAGGACGGAGGAGATGGCAAATGAGGCATGGTTGACCAGGCGTCGCGCAAAGCCCCGGTTGGGCGCCGGGTACACCGCCGAGCGGATCACGCGGATCGGCCCCATGAGCTCCCGCAGCACGAGACGGCGGCGGTAAGCGTCGGGGATCACCCCGTCCGGGTAATTGGGGAACCCGGTGAGGACCGTCACCTCGTGTCCCCGTTCACTCAAGAGCTGGGCGGTTTCCAGTATGCGAGTCTGTGGAGCGCCCACCTCCGGGTGGAAGTAGTGACTCAAGAAGAGAATCCGCATGAGCGAACACTGTATAGAGCCCCCCCGGCTCGATCAGACGCGCCTGGGCGTGTTCCTGAACATGCCGATGCACGAGGTCGACGGCGAGTACACGGCGCGCTATCCGCACCTCTTCGACTTCTTCCTGGCCCTGGGTGACAGGACTGCGGAGACCGCGTTGGTGCTCCCGCTCAAGCACGGAGGGCCGCGGAATCCCGACTACGGGACGGTGGTCCTGCCACCCAATGTGCGGATCATCGGGCTTCCCCATTGGAACAGCGCTCGCATGCTCGTCCGCCGCATCCATCTCATCGCCCCCGCCACCGTGTGGATGGCCGCCACCTCGGCTCGTGAGTTCGACATCGTGGGCGCCGTCGCCCCCAGCGTCGTCGGCACCATCCTCATCGCGGCCGCCCGCCTGCGCCATCGCCCGGCCTTTCTCCTCGTACGAGGCGAGAAGCAGCGCACGGTGCGGTGGATGATGGGCGAGCGACGCGCCCGTCCCTACGTGGCCGCTTTGCAGGCCATGGAGGCTCCGGTCCGCCACTGGATCCGCGCCGGCGTGCCCACCTTCGTGGCCGGTCACGAGCTCGTCGACCGCTACGACGCGCCCGGCGCCCGCCTCCATGATCTCTACCCGGCGCTGAGCCGAGACTTCCCGCTCGCTGAGGGTCCGCGCGCCAGCCGCTCACAGCCCGGCCCCCTTTCCCTGGTGACGGTGGCAAGGCTGTCGGGCGAGAAGGGCATCGACGACCTCCTGCGAGCGGTGGCGGCGCTGCGCGATCAGGGAAAGCCAGCCACGCTCGAGATCGTCGGCGACGGCCCCGACCGAGCGGGACTCGAAGCGCTCGCTCGTGAGTTCGGGGTCGCTGACCGAGTGCGCTTCTCGGGCTTCATTCCCCACGGTCCCCGGCTCGTCGCCGCGCTCGACGGCGCCGACGTGTTCGTCCTTCCCTCGCGCTCGGAGGGCCTTCCGCATTCGCTCGTCGAGGCGATGGCCCGCGCCCTCCCCGTGGTGGCCACGGCGATCGGGGGGATTCCCGCCTTCCTGCGCGGAGGCGAGGGGGTCGTGGTTCCGGTCGGCGATCCGGAGGCCCTGGCGGCGGCCCTGGCCGAGCTTTCGCGCGACCCGGCGCGCCTGGCGGACCTCAGCGGGCGCGCGCTGGACCGGGCCCGCAAGGTGCTTCCGGACGCGCAGCTCGGGGAGTTCTGCGCGCGCCTGCTCGACGCCTACCCGAGGCTCGGTTCGCGTTCATAGTGAGTAGATATAGTCGCCGTCATCGTGGCTGGCACCAACGGGACGGCGACTTTGCAACGTATTTTCTCGCCGCGTGAAGTCGATAGCCAGACGGTGGTGGTCGTCCTTGCCGCCGTCTTCGCCTTCGGGCTCATCGGCATCCCCGCGGGCGTCAACCCGGTCGCGGTGATCGGGGCGGCGGCCGCCGCCGTGTTCGTCGCGCTCATCCTCTCCGACGTCACCGTCGGCCTGCTCTGCTTCGGTCTCGTGGCCTTCTTCGAGGACCTGCCCGGTGTGAGCGGAACGGTGTCCGCCGCCAAGGTCGCCGGGGTTCTCGTCGCCCTCTCGTGGCTGGCCACGCTGGCCATCCGCTCCTCGGTCCGGCGCGGGTTCGTCGGCAGGCATCCGACTCTGAGCTTCGCGGCCGTGCTCTTCGTCGCGTGGTCGGTGATCAGCCTCGCGTGGGCCAAGGAACCGTCCGTGGGCATCACCGCGATCTCCCGCTACGGACTCAACCTGCTGCTCCTGCCGATCGTCTACGCGGCGATCAGGAACCGGCGCCATGTCCACTGGCTGGTGGGAATCCTCGTCGCGGGCGCGACTCTCTCGGCCCTCTACGGAATGGTGCTCGCGCGGGGGAGCGCGCTGGCGGAGGGAACCTCGCGGCTCTCGGGCGCCGGACAGGACGCCAACTACCTCGCCGCCCTGCTCGTGTCCGGCATCGTCCTCGCCGTCGCCCTCGTCAGCATCCGCACCCTGCCATCACGGATCCGGGTCCTCGCCCTCGCCGCCGTCCTCATCATGCTCGTCGGGCTCATCGATACGGTCTCGCGCAGCGGAATGGTCGGCCTCGGCGCCGCCCTGGTGGCCGGAATCGTCTTCGCCGGGCGCGGGCGCCGCTTCGTCTTCGTCGCCGTCTCGGCGGCCATCGCCCTGTCCGTGGTGGCGTACTACGTGAGCGTCGCCTCGCCCGCAGCTCGTGCCCGTATCACCACCGTTCAGGGCGGCTCGGGCCGCACCGACATCTGGACTGTGGGCTGGCGGATGGTCAAGGCCCATCCCATCAACGGGATCGGCGTCGGCAACTTCCCGGACACCACGATCGACTATCTCCTGCAGCCGGGGAGCCTCGATTCCTCCCTGTTCATCGTCGACAAGCCCCAGGTGGCGCACAACATCTACCTGGAGGTCCTTGCCGAGACGGGGGTGGTCGGTCTCGTGCTCTTCTTGAGCATCATCGGCTTCCTGTTGTGGTGCGCCCTGGAAGCCGCGCGAATCTTTGCCAAGGCGGGAGATCGAGCCATGGACATCCTCTCTCGCGCCATCGTCGTTGCCACCGTGGGAGTCCTGGCCACGGACTTCTTCATCTCCGACCAGTACAGCAAGTCGCTCTGGCTCCAGCTCGCGCTCGGACCCGCGCTCCTCGCGGTGGCCAAGCGCGAGGCAGGCGGACGGTTCCGCATCGGCTCGACGCGGACGTCGTGACTCGGCCGCAGGCGCGGCGGCTCCGGGTCCTGTCACTGATCGATCGAGCGAGCGGTCAGGGCGGCGCCGAGCGCTTCGCAGTCGGACTGGCCACTCATCTCCCGCGCGAGCGCTTCGAAGCCTGGATCTGCTCCTCGCGCGAGCCTGACGGCGCCACCGCCGCGGCGGTGGCCGAGACCGGCATCCCCCTGGTCACCCTGGGCCGACGGGCGAAGTGGGACGCGCATCGCATGCGGGGGCTCGCCGAGCTCCTGCGTCGCGAGCGCTTCGACGTCTTGCACGCGCACAAGTTCGGCTCGAATCTGTGGGGCACGGTCATCGGCCGCGCCTGCCGAGTGCCCGTGGTGATCGCCCACGAGCACACGTGGACCTACGAGGGCGACCCGCTCCGGATATGGCTCGACGGTAACGTCACCGGCCGTCTCGCCACCCGCTACGTCGCGGTCTCCGCTGCCGATCGCGAGCGGATGGTGAGGATCGAAGGAGTCAATCCCGACAAGGTCACGGTCATCCCCGCGACCGTGCACATCCCCAGCCTCGCCGGCCCGGGCGCCGGTGACGTGCGCGCCGAGCTCGGCCTTGCCCTCGACACCCCGGTGATCGCGATCGTGGCCGTCCTGCGTCCCCAAAAGGCGCTCACCGTTCTCCTCGAGGCGCACGCGCTCGTCCTCGACAGGATCCCGGGCGCTCATCTCGTCATCGCCGGCGACGGCCGGTGTCGGCAGGAGCTCGAGCAGCGCAGCCGCGAACTCGGGCTCGACGGGAAGGTCCACTTCCTCGGTCGCCGCAGCGACGTCGACGCGATTCTCGCCGCCGCCGACGTCGCGGCGCTGTCCTCCGACTTCGAGGGCACGCCACTGTTCATCGCCGAGTGCATGGCCAATCACACGCCGGTCGTCGCCACGGCCGTGGGCGGGGTTCCCGAGGTCATCGAGGACGGCCGCACCGGGTTGCTCGTCCCCCCGCGCGATCCGGCGGCGCTGGCCGACGGCCTGACCCGCCTGCTCGCCGATCCCTCCGAGCGCCGGCGCATCGCCGACGAGGCCTACCGCCGCTCTGACCGCTTCACCCTGGACGCGGTGGCCGCGCGCTTCGGCGAGCTCTACGAGACGCTCGCCGCCGCGAAGCGAAAGTAGTCACCCCACCCGCTGGGAGCCCTGGCCCACCACCGGGATGCACGGGCTGCCACGACGAAGGAGAAAGTCGTGCAAGGCCGCGTTGGCGTAGCGGGGCTTGGCGACGACGTTGTTGCGAGCGCTGAAACCGAGGGTGGGACGCAGGATGACCTTCGCGTGGGGGTTGTATAGGCAGTTGCTCTCAGCGAGGTTGCTCGCTCCGACCGCCCCACTCCACCACGAGCGCAGCGCGTAACCGCGGATCGTCGTGCTGATGACGTTGTAGGCGACGATGTTGCCCGACGAGGCGTAGCTGCTGTTGCCGCCGATGACCACGCCTTGGCCCCGGTTGTTGATCACGTTGTGGCTCACCTGGGTGCCCTGGGCGTTGGGGTAGAGCTGCACGCCCCAGCCGTAGGGCATGCCCCAGAAGACGTTCCCGGTGATCGTCGCGCCCACCGTGTTGTCGTCGTAGACGCCGTGATCCTCGAACGGGTCCGCGGGGTTGTAGCCGCAGTCGTGCACGACGTTGTCCGCGACGAGCGTATTGGTGGCCTGTCCGAAGCCCACGTCCGAGCCCAGGATCACGCAGCTCCCCGGCGTGTTGTGATTGGTGATGTTGTCGTTGGTGAGTTGGTCGTCGGCGCTCATGATCTGCACGCTGGCCTGCCCAGTGCCCTGGGTATCGATGTGCAGATGAGACACCGTCACGTCGTCGGAGCCGCTGGGGATCGCCACGGCTGCGCCCATGAGCGTCGCCGTCTCCCCCGGAACGCTCTCGAGGGTAATCGGGGCACCGGGACTGCCGCCGTGATTGAACCGCAGCTCGGTGCCTAGATGATAGGTCCCCCCTCGTAGGCAGCCGGTCTGGCCGGGCAGCAGGGCATCGATCAGGGCCTGGGCCGTGGCGAAGGGATTCGCCCGCGTCCCGAGGCTCTGCGTGAGTGCTCGCCAGCGGCTCTTGGACGCCGCGAACAGGCTGCAGCCCGAGGGGTGCGTGGCCTGCACGGCGCGGAGCTGCAGCGCCTCCGCGGGCGACGCTACGAAGAGCAGCGACATCACCGTCCAAACGCTCGCGAGGCGGGCCAGGACTGACCGAGTAGCGGACAACCGTTCGCTCACTTCCCTCCCTCGTGCCTACGGGTTCGACCGTGAGGCTCGCGCGCTGAATAAGTTCCGGCAAGAACTGGAAGCGAAGACCTGAGGGTCGGCGACCCCTGGGTCCCGTGCCGATCCCGGCGCCTGGATGCGTCGAATTCGGCCCGCCTATCTGGGTGGCGGCAGGCTATCGAATCCTGACGATTCCTGCTTACGGGTGCCACGCAGCCCGCGCCCACGGAAGGCGCTCGGTGAGAACGGGGCTGCGGGGGACGATGAGGCGGAACGCGACCTTCTCGGCATAGGCCCGCGCGCGGTTGTAACGGCGGGCCTCGTAGCCCTCGAAGCGCGCCGCGGTCGCCTCGAATTCGGGCCTCGGCTCGATGCGCTGGAAGGCGCGCAGCTGGTCGATGTGGAGCCGGTGATAGTTGAAATTGGCGACGTTGGCCACCACCGGGAACGGATACAGGTCGTAGCGCGACCAGTAGCCGAGATCCCACCGATGGATGTTCGCGGCGAGCATGTCCGTCGCCTCGGCGAACTGCCGGCCCGCCTCCTCATCGTTGAGGCCCGTCCACACGTCATACAGGCCCCAGACGGCGAAGATGGCCCCGTTGAGGACAAACGACGGCGGGTCGGTGGGGTACTCCTCGGGGAAGGGAAGGCCATTGAGCCGGGCCTGCACGCCTCCCTGAAAGGACGGCACCGCGAAGGGCTGCAGGGCGCGCCGCGCCGCCTCGGCGAACTCGCCCCTACCGGTCTCCAGATGCAGCCGGACGAGAAGGCTCGCGCATTCCCCCTGGGCCATGGCCGACGGCCACGGCGCGGGGATCCGGTAGGTGTGGAGAAGCTCGTCGGGCTCGAGCCAGCTTCCCGCCCGCGGCCCGGAGGCAGCTTGGCGCTCGAGCAGGTACTCCCCGCCCTTCAGGGCGACATCGAGCCACGGACCCGGATCACCCGCCAGGTGTCGCTCGTAGACGCCCAGGCCCCACTGGGCGAGCCCAAGGAAGCGATGGGCTCCTCCTTGGGACAAGCAGGCCGGCGGCCACTGCGGAGACTGTGCCTTCTCGCGAAAGTCGATCGGGTAGCCCTTGACGCGACCACGCTCGAACTGCGCACCGAGGGGAAGCTCGAACGCGCTGGCTCTGGCGAGTCGGGGTCGGTGTCGCATTAGGTCGCTCGCTGTCGCGTGCCCCGGGCCCCGCGGGTCATCAGGATAGCGGCGCCGGTCAGCTGTGCTTGCGGCCGTGCCTGCGGGTCAAGCGGTGATGGCGCCCGTTGTGAGCCGTGTGCGACTTGGCTGCGGCCTTGTGGTGCTTGCGCAAGTGCTTCTGGTGGGCGACGTGGTGACGCTTGGTCTGCGCCGCCCGTGCTTCCCGGGCCGCCCCGCGCGCGGCCCTGGTGCTGATCGGGGCGACCGCCGTCGGCGTCGCCGTGTTCATGCTCGTGGCGATCGACGCCGCGGCGTCGTAGCCGACGACCGACAGGCATGGGCTGCCGGCCTGGAGGGTGTAGCTGTGAGAGGTGGCATCGGCGTAGCGAGGATTGGCGCTGAGGTTGCCGCTCACGCTGAAGCCAGGAGAGAGCGCCACGTCGCCCCGGCTGCCGTGGAACAGGCAGTTGTACTTGGCGACGTTGCCGGTGCCCATCGCTCCGCCCCAGTAGCCCTGGATGTTGTACTCGTTGGAGGAGTTCGAGATGACGTTGTTGGCGACCATGTTGTTCGAGGAGGCCGAGGCGCTGTTACCGCCGATGACCACGCCGTTGCCGTTGTTGTCGATCACGTTGTGGGTGACCCGGGTGCCCTGGGAGTCGGGGTAGAGCTGGACGCCCCAGCCGTAGGGCATGCCCCAGAAGATGTTGTTGGTGATGACGGCGCCGATCGTGTTGTCGTCGTAGACGCCGTGATCCTCGAAGGGATCGCCGGGGTTGTAGCCGCACTGATGGATGACGTTGTCCTCGACGAGCGTGTAGGCGGCGCGGCCGTAGCCGGTGTCGGAGCCGAGGATGACGCAGCTACCGGGCGTGTTGAGGTTGGTGATGTTGTCGTCGGTGAGCTGGTCGTTGGCGCCCATGATCTGCACGCCGACCCCGCCGACGCCCTGGGTGTTGATGTTGAGATCGGTGACGTTCACGTAGTCCGAGCCGCCGGGGACGTAGACGGCCGCGCCGGTGAGGGTGGCCTTCTGCCCAGGAAAGCTCCGAAGCGTGAGGGGAGCGCCGCTCGAGCCGCCGTGATTGAACTTGAGCTGCGAGCCGCTGGAGCCGCCCGCGAGATCGTAGGTCCCGCCCATCAGGCACCCGGTCTGACCGGCCTGCAGCGAATCGACGAGCTTCTGCGGGGTCAGGAACGGGCTCGAGGGCGACCCCGAGTTCGAATCCGACCCCGACGTGGAGGCCACGAGGGCGCACGACGCCGGCGAGGACGCCTCGGCCGAGCCCGCGGCCAGCGATCCCGTCACGGCGACCGCGCTGGCAAGCGCGACAGCCCCTCGTACCCAACGCGTCATCAGACTCTCCTATTGGTCTCTGACCCGTCACGAGGACCCTTCGTTTCTTCGGTAGCCCGGCGAGCTCGATGGGAGCTCCGTGGCTTTGCGTCCCGCCCTCACGGACGGTTTGCCTTTCTCGGTAACGAGTCGCTGCTCTTAAGTTGTTCCGGGCGCCGTAGCGACCGAGTGGCCCTGCCTGCACTGCGCAGGGTGACTGACCGTCCAGATTTCTGGACGGGACCATGCGAAAGCATGGAACATCCGTCCACCAAGGTTGCCGCGGAAACGGTCGTCTCCCGGCAACCAACTGAGCTTCTGGTCCCTTGCATCGGTCACGGCGGGCGAAGACTGCCGTGTTTACCACTGCCTTGGACGCCTGTATGAAGGCCGTGCCCGGCGCCGCTAAGGAGGGGCCGCGAGCGCGGCCCGGAGCACCGGTACCGCCGCTGCGCCCATGGCCGCCGCGCCTTCGGCGGTGGGATGTACGCCGTCGGCGGCGAACCCCGCGCGGTAGCTCCCGGCGCCGTCATCGACAGACGCGTAGAAGTCGATGACGGGCGCGCCTTCACGGGCGGCGAGCGCGGTCAGGCGCTCGTTGAAGTCCTCGACCAGAGCTCGGTCGGCGATCGGGGGGAGCGTGCAGAGCACCGGGCGGGCGCTCGGTGCGATGCGCGCGAGGAGCCGGGCCAAGTACTCGATCATCTCGTCGGGTCCGATTCCCCACGCGAGGTCGTTGGCGCCCGCGCAGACGGTGACGACGTCCGGGGAGAGGGCGAGGACAGCGGCCAGGGCGTTGGCGACCATGCCGATCGTGTAGCCGCCGACGGCGGCGTTGAGGCAATACGGGATGCCGTCGGCGACGGCGTGGGAGAGCCACGAGTCGCGGCTCAGCATGCCCGCCTTGGGCCAGCTCGCGCCCAGGGTGAGGGAGTCGCCGATCGCCGCCACCCCTCCCGCGGAGGGGAAGCGGATGAGCTTCGCCTCACGAGCGTGGACCAGGGCCCGGCGCCCGGGGGCACCGGGATAGCCGAAGGCGAGAAGCCCGGTCGACGCGGCCAGCGACGCCGTGAGCGCTCGTGACCCCGCGCCGCGCACGCTAGGGAGCCCGGGCCGAGGGGGGTTGGGCGGTGGGAGACCCGTTGATCGTCGGCCCTCCCGAGTTCGAGCGAACCCCGGCGGGTCCCAGGGCCCGCCTGCTCGTGGCGATGGCCGCCGCGGCATCGGCACCGACGACTCCGAGGCACGCCGAGCCCGTCTGCAGCTCATAACCCACAGTCGAGTGCGCGGCCTCGTTCACGAAGGCCGGATCGGCGGTCACGTTGCCGATGTCGGAGAAGCCGGCGGGCGGAGACTCGACATTGCCCTGGTTACCGGCGAACACGCAGTTGCCCTGGGCGACGTTACCCGTTCCCACCGCCCGCTGCCACGAGCCCTGGATGTCGTAGTCCCTGGCCGAGGCGGAGATGATGTTGTTGGCGACGGTGTTGTTCGACGAGGTCGAGGCGCTGTTACCGCCAATGACCACGCCGCTGCCGTTGTTGTCGATCACGTTGTGGGTGACCTGGCTCCCCTGGGAGTCGGGGTAGAGCTGGACGCCGAACCCGTCGGGGATGCCCCAGAAGATGTTCTTGGTGATGACCGCGCCCGTCGTGTTGTCGACGTAGACGCCGTGATCCTCGAAGGGATCGCGCGGATTGTGACCGCACTGATGGACGATGTCGCCGGCGACGAGTGGGTTGACCGCGCGCCCGTAGCCGATGTCCGAGCCCAGGATGATGCAGCTCCCCGGCGTGTTCATGTTCGTGATGTCGTCATTGGTGAGCTGGACGTTGGCGCCCATGATCTGCACGCCGGGCTCACGGGCCCCTCGGCTGTTGATGTCGAGACCGGTGATCGTCACGTAGTTCGAGCCGGCGGGGACGTATACGGGTCCACCGACCAGCGTCGCCACCTGCCCGGGGTAGCTCTTGAGGGTGAGCGGAGCGCCGCTCGAGCCGCCGTGGGCGAACTCGAGCTGCGAGCCCCTGGGGCCGCCCGCCAGGTTGTAGGTCCCGGCCATCAGGCACCCGGCCTGACCGTGACGCAGCGAATCCACGAGCTTCTGCGCGGTCCGGAACGGGCGACCGGCGGTTCCCGCGTGAACATCCGATCCCGAGGGCGATGCCACCAGCGTGCACGGCTCGGGCGAACCGTCAGCCGATCCCACCACCAGTGCCCCCGCGACCGCAAGCGCGATCGCCAGTGGAGCGGCACCTCGCACCCATCGCATCCGAAACTCCTCGTGATCTGCGGCCCGCGACGAGCTGGTCAGTTCGACGGGCCGTTCGTGGCCGGCGGGGACGATAGCCCATCCGCCACGACGGCCGTCGCGTTTCTCGGAGGCTGGCGCCTAGCGGCGGTGCGACGCCGCGCGAGCCGCTGCATGATGCTTGTGCGACGCCGGGACCCGCCGGGTCTGGCGATGCCGGTGCCGCGTCGGGGGCTTCGGTGCCGGGCTCGGCGTCGAGGTGATGGGGACCGGAGTCGAGTTGATCGGAATCACCGGCGGGGTGCTCGTCGGGGTCGTCGGGGTCGGGACCGTCGGCGTGATCGTGGGCGTCGTGGGCGTCGTGGGCGTCGTGGGCGTCGTGCCGGACATGCTCGTGGCGATGGCCGCGGCGGTGTCGTAGCCGACGACCGACAGGCACGGACTCCCTGACTGGAGCAGATAGCTGTGCGAGGCCGCATCGGCGTACTGAGGATCGGCGGTGACGTTGCCGGCGAAGGTCAGGCCCGTCGGGGGGGACTCGAGGTTGCCCTGATTGCCGTTGTAGACGCAGTTGTTGTTGGCGACGTTGCCGCTCCCCACCGCGCCCCCCCACCAGTACTGGATGTTGTACTCGTTGGAGGAGTTCGAGATGACGTTGTTGGCGATCGTGTTGTTCGAGGACGCCGAGAGCGCGTTGCCGCCGACGACCACGCCGTTGCCGTTGTTGTCGATCACGTTGTGGGTGACCTGGGTGCCCTGCGCGTTGGGGTAGAGCTGCACGCCCCAGCCATAGGGCATCCCCCAGAAGATGTTGTTGGTGATGACCGCGCCCGTCGTGTTGTCGTCGTAGACGCCGTGATCCTCGAACGGGTCGGTCGGGAAGTAGCCGCACTGATGGACCACGTTGTCCGCCACGAGCGGGTTGACCGCCTGGCCGTAGCCGGTGTCCGAGCCGAGGATGATGCAGCTGCCCTTGGTGTTCTCGTTGGTGATGTTGTTGTCGGTGAGCTGGTCATTGGCGCCCATGATCTGGATGCCTACCTCGCCTACCCCCTGCGTGTCGATGCTCAGATTGCTGATGTCGACGTAGTCAGAGCCGTGCGGGACGTACACGGGGCCGTGGATCAGCGTGGCCGTCTGCCCGGGATAGCCCTGAAGGGTGAGAGGAGCGCCGCTCGAGCCGCCGTGGCCGAACTTCAGCTGCGAGCCGCTGGTGCCGCCCGCGAGATCGTAGGTCCCGCCCATCAGGCACCCCGTCTGACCGGCCTGCAGCGAATCGGCGAGCTTCTGCGGGGTCAGGAACGGGCTCGAGGGCGATCCGGCGTTCGAATCCGACCCGGTCGGCGAGGCCACCAGGGCGCACGACGACGGGGACGACGAACCTTCGGCCGATGCCGCGGTGAGGGCTCCAACGAGCATGGCCGCGCTGGCCAGTGCGACCGCACCGCGTAGCGCGACGGGACCTCGTACCCAAAGCATCGTCAGATTCCTCTCGGTTTCTGACCCGTCACGAGGACCCTTCGTTCTTCGGTAACCCGGCTAGCTCCGGCTGGAGCTCCGTGGCTTTGCGTCCCGCCCTCACGGACGGTTTGCCTTTCTCGGTAACGAGTCGCTATTACTGTTGTCGAAGCTGTTTCGCTCCTGGCTCCAGCATCGGCCGCCGGGCCTCCGGGCTCGCCAGGGTTGCCATTACGATGGACGCGTGTTCGAGCGATGTGCCGAGATCAAGAGCTTTAGGCGAGATCGGGTAGCCACCGGCCGCCGATGATTCCCCTCTTCGACCTCAAGCTCGAGCCCGAGGACATCGAGGCGGTAACGGAAACCCTGCGCTCGGGATGGCTGACCATGGGGCCCCGCACCGAGGCCTTCGAGCACGCCTTCGCCGAGCACCTCGGCGCCCGCCACGCGGTGGCCCTGTCGAGCGGGACGGCGGCGCTGCACCTCGCCTACCTGACCGCCGGCATCGGTCCCGGGGACGAGGTCATCGTTCCCTCCTTCACCTTCGTCGCCACCGTGAACGCCGTCCTCTACTGCGGCGCCCAGCCGGTGTTCGCCGACATCGTCGGGCTCGAGAACCCCTCCCTCGACCCCGCTGATGTCGATCGCCGCATCACGCCGCGGACCCGGGGCGTGGCGGCCGTTCACTTCGGCGGTTACCCGGCCGCGGTCGACGTCCTCGCCGAGCTCTGTCGCGATCGAGGGCTGGCCCTGATCGAGGACGCCGCCCATGCCCCGAGTGCCGAGCTCGCCGGACGCAAGCTCGGCACCTTCGGATTGGCCGGTGCCTTCTCGCTCTTTTCCAACAAGGTCCTCTCGGTCGGGGAGGGCGGACTGCTGGCCACCGACGACGACGAGGTCGCCACGCAGGCTCGGCGGCTGCGCTCACACGCGATGACGAGCATGACCTGGGACCGTCATCGTGGACACGCCGACAGCTACGACGTCGTGGACATCGGCTTCAACTATCGCCTCGACGAGCCGCGGGCGGCGCTGGCCCTGGCACGGCTGCCCAGGCTGGGGGGGGAGATCGCCCGCCGACGCGAACTCACGCTCGCCTACCGCGATGGCCTCGCCGACGTGCCGGAGATCCTCGTGCCCTACACCGACGCGGACGTCGCTCGGTCCTCGTGCTACGTGATGCCCGTCATGCTCCGCCGGCCCGAGCAGCGGGCCGCGTTACGCCAGGTCCTTCGCGACGAGCACGGCATCCAGACGAGCATCCTCTATCCCGCCGTGCACGAATTCACCGCCTACCGGGAGCGGTTTCCCGACGTCCACCTCCCCCACACCGAGCAGGCAACCCGCTCAGAACTCACCATTCCTCTCTATCCCCATCTGTCAGCTGGCGAACAGGAACAGGTGCTCAGCGCAATTAAGCAGACTTTGCAGGTGCGAAGTTGAACAAATCCGCTGCAGCCGGTGCTAGACTCGCGGTCGCGTTTCTCGTGGACGCGCGCCGACCACACTGGAATTGGGGGTATCGAATGAAGCTAGCAAGAACAACAACGGCAGCGCTCGTGTGTGCGTTCATGCTCGTGCTCGCCCCCGCAGCCCTGGCCTCACCGGCGACTTCCGCCTACGGTGGTGCGTGCTCGACGCCGAGTCTGTGCAACTCGTCCTCGATCTCGTCAACGACGACGACCAAGGCGTCCACCAACGGGTCGTCCCTCCCGTTCACGGGGATCAACGTCCTCGAGGTTGCCGCCATGGGCCTCGTGCTCGTCGGCGCCGGGTTTGTCGTGCGCCAGAGCCGCCGTCCCAGTAACGACTGAGTCACTGGTTGAAGGATCCCGGAGCGCCCGTCCCGGCAACGACTGAGGGCGGGCGTTCTAGTTTCTCGGCGCCCCGGTGGGATGGCGGCGCACGGTTCTCGCTGACGACGGCGAGCATCGCGCCGTTTACTCCCGCCGCCCTCCTCCTCTTCTTATGGCTGGTGGGGATATCGGCCAACGGCGCCTACTTTCCGGGCGCGTGGTACCCGGGGGCCGCGTTCGCCGCCCTTCTCGTGATCGTCACCGTGGTGGCGTCCGGGCGCTCGCTGCCCGCTTCCCGGCCGGCGCGCGTGGCCCTGATCGCCTTCGCGGGGCTGGTGGCGGTCAACTACCTGTCGATCCTCTGGGCTGACTCTCCGGGGAGCGCCCTCGCGGCGGCCAACGAGCTGCTGCTCTACCTCGCGGTGGCGTGGACGTTCTCGATCCTCCCCTGGAGGCCAGGCGCCGTGGCCGTGCTCGTGATCGCGTTCTCGCTGAGCATCGCCGCCTTCTGCGCGGTGGGATTGGCGCACGCCGCCGGCGCCTCGAACCTCACCAGGTTCTTCGTCGACCTCCGCTACTCGGTGCCCCTCGACTACCCGAACGCCACGGCGGCGCTCGCCGTCATGGGCATGTGGCCGGCGCTGATCCTCTCCGCTCGCCGCGAGCTTCCCGGCTGGGTCCGGGCCGCACTCCTTCCCGTTGCCGTGTTCCTGACCGAGTTCGCCTTCCTGCCCCAGAGCCGCGGCGCCCTCGCCGGTCTCGTGCTCGCTGCCCCCCTCGTGCTTCTCGCCGCTTCGGATCGCCTCCGCCTGCTCATCCGAATGGCGGTCGTGGGCGCCGGCGTGGCAGTGACGCTCCCGCGCATCGTCGACGTCGACAACGCCGTCACCGCCGGACGCAACGCCTCCCCGGTGCTCAGCCACGCGGTCACCGGCATGCTCGTGACCACGGCGGCGGGACTCGCGGTGGGGGCGATCCTCGTCCTCGCCGAGGCGCGCGTGGCAACGACCGTCGAAGCGGTGATTACGCGGTGGCGGAGTATCCGGCAGTTGCGCATCGCGCTCGCCGCCGTCGCCGCCGTCGTGCTCATCG
The DNA here is from genome assembly GCA_035552215.1 of Solirubrobacteraceae bacterium. GTDB lineage: Bacteria > Actinomycetota > Thermoleophilia > Solirubrobacterales > Solirubrobacteraceae > Palsa-465. Next base: position 22,419 of record DASZLV010000001.1, read on the forward strand.
GCGCCGCCGTCGCGGTGGCCCCCGCGGTGGGGCGGCTGGCGCGCTCGGAGCTGCGGGCGGGGCGTACCGACGCCTCCACAGGGTCGTCGCGGCTGTTCTCGGGCACACCGGAGGAGCGTTTCGACTACGCGCGAGTGGCCGTGCATCTCTTCGCCGGGTCGCCCGTGGTGGGCGTGGGCGCGGGCAACTTCGGTCGCCGCTACGACGCTCTGCGCCATTTTCCCCAGCACTCGCTGTACGCCCACAACCTGCCGCTCCGTGTGGCGAGCGAGACCGGCATCGTCGGCCTCGCGCTGCTCGTGACCATCATCGTCTCGGTCCTCGTCGGCCTCGCGCGCGTGGCCGCCGAGCTCGGGGGGGTGGGGCGAGCGTGTGCGGTGGCATGCCTGGGGATCACCGCGTACTTCCTGGTCCACGACTCGCTCGACTGGCTCGACCAATTCCCTGTCCTCGCAGCCCCCGCGCTCGCCCTCCCCCTGGCCGCGATCGAGATGCGCCGCACCGGCGCCAAGGATGCCATCGCGCGGCCGGGCGCGGCGGCGGTGTCACGCTTCGCCTCCCAGTACCTGTCGCCCCGCGCCACGCGCGCCGGGCTTGGTGCGCTCGTCGTGGTGGTGATCGCGAGCCTGTGTCTCGCCCTCGGCGCGCCCTACCTCGCCGTCCTCGAGACCAACCGGGCGCTCTCGAGTTACACGACCGACCCTTCGGGGGCCTACCGCGACCTCTCGCGCGCCGCGTCACTCAACCCGCTGAGCGCCGATCCCCTCGTCGACGAAGGAGCGGTCGCCATCGACGTCGGCAATGCCAGCCACGCGCGCAGCGCCTTCGTGCGCGCGCTCGGGCGCGAGGACGCCTGGTATCCGCATCTCGAGCTCGCCCTCCTCGACGCTCAGGCCGGGCAGTTCACCGCCGCCGGCAAGGAGCTCTCGAGGGCGGCGGCCCTCGATGCCCGCGATCCCGCGATCGCGCAGGCCCGCACCCTGATCGCTCGCCATCAGCGCACCAATCCTGCCGAGTTCAACAAGAGCCTGCGGCAAGGCGCGGCCGCGGCCATCTTCCGCAAGGAGAACGTCAGGTAGCTCGGACGCGGTCAGGGGCGGCCGATGCGCCGCACGACGATGCCCTCGGCGCGCCAGGGGGCAGGGTCAAGGACGCCCCTCCCGTCGAGGATGACCTGCACGCCCGGCAGGTCGGAGGGCACGAGGTGGGCGAACTCGGGGTGATCGGCCTGGAGGACGGCGGCAGCGATCGGCTCCCCGTCCCACGGCTCGAAGCCGAGACCGCGGAGCGCCTCGGCGCTGTAGAGCGGGTCGCTGGCCAGCGGGCGCATGCCCCGGCGCTCGAGCTCGTCGCGGACGGCGAAGGCGGCCGAGAATGCCGGCTCCTTCACCGCTCCGCGGTAGGTGACGCCGAGAATGACCACGCGGGCTCCGGCAACAGCGTCCCCGAGCTCGGCCGCGAGCATCTCGACGGCGTAGGCCGGCATCGCGTCATTGATCCGCCGCGACGCCGCCGGGAGGGTGGCCTCCGGGTCGCCGTCGAGGTAGAACCGCGGGTACACGGGGATGCAATGGCCGCCGACACCGATGCCCGGGCGGTGGATGTGCGAGAACGGCTGTGAGTTGGCGGCGTCGATGACCCGCTCGACGTCGATGCCGATGCGGTCGGCGAAACGTGCGAACTCATTCGCGAGGGCGATGTTCAGGTCGCGGTACGTGGTCTCGGCGAGCTTGGTCATCTCGGCGGCCTCGGCCGAGCCCATGCTCCTGACCTCGACGCCGATGAACGAGCGGTAGAGCTCAACGGCGCGGCGCTCACCCTCGGGACTGAGCCCGCCGACGAGCTTCGGATAGGCCTCGAGATCGGCGAAGATCCGTCCCGAGTACACGCGCTCGGGGCTGTGCACGGTGAAGAACTCGTCCTCAGAGCCCAGCCCGGAGCCAGCGGCGAGGTGAACGGCCACCCGCCCCCGCGTGGTCCCCACGGGAAGGGTGGTCTCGATGCTCACCACCGTGCCCGGCCGCAGTCCCCGTCCGATGTCGGCCACCACGGCGTCGAGCACCCGATAGTCGGGACGGGCGCGATCGTCGACCACGAGAGGCGGAACGGCGACCACCAGATCGGCGCCTTCGGCGACCGCCGCGGCAGTGTCGCTCGTGGCGCGCAGGCGACCCGCGGGGACGAGCTCCGCGAGCGCGTCCTGGAGCCCGCTCTCGCCCGGAAAGGGCTCGATGGCATCATTGACCATGGCGACGACGCGGGGATCGGTGTCGCAGCCGACGACCTCGTGTCCCGCGCTCGCGATATGGGCGGCGAGCGGAAGGCCGATCTTCCCGAGCGCTACGACGACGGCGCGCATCAAGTGCTCGCAGGGGCGCGCGCGAGGGAGACCGTGGTGCCGCTCCCCGCGCTCGCCAGCACCGTCTCCGCCACCTTGACGATCTCCACCCCCTGCTCCAGGGTCACCACGCCCGCGTCGTGACGCCCCTCGAGCAGGTCGAGGAACGCCTCGTGCTCGACGAGCAGTGGCTCGCGGTGCTCGAGCGCGTACCGGGTCACGTTGCCCTCGCTCACACCACGGAACTGCTGGGTGGCCGACCACGCGATACGCACCTCTGCGTTCTCGTAGAAGAACAGGTCGCCGGTCAGGGTGTCGGCCTCGAGCATCCCCCGCTCGCCGAGGACCCGCGTGCGGCGCACCTTGGTCGGGGAAACCCAGTCGACGACGATCGAGAAGGCGGCGCCGGATTCGAGGGCGCCGATGACGAGCACGAGGTCCTCGTGCTCGCGACCGCTGAGATATTGGGTCTGGGCGGCCAGCGTGGAGATCTTCGAATCCGACAGCCAGCTCACGAGATCGATGTCGTGGGTGGCCAGGTCCTTGACCACGCCGACGTCCTGGACGCGGGCGGGGAACGGGCCGCTGCGAATCGTCGATGCCGTGAACAGGCGCCCGATCTGCCCGTCGAGGAGGCGCCGCCGCAGCTCCTGTAGGGCCGGGTTGAAGCGCTCGACGTGGCCGACGGCGGCGCGCACGCCCGAGCGGTGACAGAGCTCCACGATCTCGGTGGCGGTCTCGGTGCTCGCGGCCAGCGGCTTCTCGATGAGCATCGAGATGCCAGCCGCCGCGAGCTCTCGCGCCACCGGAAGGTGAAGCTCGGTGGGGACGGCGACGATCGCGAAGTCCAAGGGACCGTGGGCGAGCAGGGCCGCGACCGAATCGAACACGAGCTCGGGCTCGTGCACGGCCCGAAATCGATCCCCGCCCGGGTCGACGGCGCCTGCGAACTGGACCCGTTCTGAGGTCTGCAGGAGCCGCGCGTGATGGCGGCCGATCATCCCCAGCCCAATCACCGCTCCGTGCGGTATGGCTTGTCGCTGACCACTTTCCACGGGGCGCGGAGGGTACTGTGTCGCTCGACCCATGCAGATCCCGCTGTTCGATATCCAGACGCCTCTGCAGCCGCTCCAGGAGCGCCTGGCCGCCGCCGCCGCCACCACGCTCGCGCGCGGCGCCTTCATCCTCGGCCCCGAGGTGGAGGCGTTCGAGCGGGAGTTCGCCGACTACCTCGGCGTCGAGCACGTGGTCGGGGTGGGAAACGGGACCGACGCCATCACCATCGCCCTGCGCGCGATGGGTGTCGGCCCCGGCGACGACGTCGTCGTGCCGTCGTTCACCTTCTACGCGTCGGCCGAGGCGATCCCCCCCACGGGCGCGCGCCCGGTGTTCTGTGACGTCGATCGCGAGACGATGATGGTCACCCCCGAGACCGTGAAAGCGGCCCTCACGCCCGCCACCAAGGCCGTCATCGCCGTCCACCTGTTCGGCAACGTCGCCCCGGTGCGCGAGATCGAGGCGCTCGGCGTCCCCGTGCTCGAGGACGCCGCGCAGGCGGCCGGCTCGCGCGGCCCCGACGGTCGCCCGGGTGCCCTCGGCACCGCGGCGACCTTCAGCTTCTATCCCACCAAGAACCTCGGCGCCATGGGCGACGGCGGCGCCATCGCCACCGCGAGCGAGGAGGTCATGGAGCTGGCGCGCATGCTCCGCAGCCACGGCTCGCGCGATCAGTCGACGTGGCAGTTGATCGGCTACAACTCGCGCCTGGACGAACTCCAGGCCGCCTTCCTGCGCCTCCTCCTCCCAGAGCTCGACCGCTGGTCGCAGGAGCGCGCCCGAGCGGCTGGCTACTACGCCGAAGCGGGGCTCGGCGAGCTCGTGGAGCTCCCGGAGCCGACCGAGGGCGCCTCCGCGGCCTGGCACGTGTACGTGATCCGCTCGGGAGCGGTCGAGGAAATTGCCGCCACCCTGGCCGAGGAGGGGGTCGGCAGCAAGGTCTACTACCGCCCGCCGCTCCATCGCCACCCCGCCCTGGCGCCCTACGCGGACGCCGTCGAGCTACCGGTCACCGACGAGCTCGCCGCGCGTCACCTGGCCATCCCCATCCGCCCGACGCTCTCCCAGACGCAGGCCGAGCAGGTCACCGCGCGCATCGCCACCCTCCTCGCGGCGCGTTAGCGTCGGCTCTTCCCAGCGCCATGCGGATCGCCACCATCGTCGGAAACCGCCCGCAGTTCGTCAAGGCCGCGGCCGTTTCTCATCGTCTGCGCGAGGCCCACGAGGAGATCCTCATTCATACCGGCCAGCACTACGACGACGAGCTCTCGCAGATCTTCTTCGAGGAGCTCGGGATTCCCGCCCCCGACCTCCATCTCGAGCTCGCCGGCGGCACCAACATCGAGCAGACCGGCCGGATGATGACCGCACTCGAGGCCGAGCTCGGGCGCCTGGGCCCGGACGCCGTGCTCGTCTACGGGGATACCAACACCACGCTCGCGGCCGCGATCACGGCCGCCCACCTGCGGCTCCCGCTCATCCACATCGAAGCGGGCATGCGCTCGTTCGACCGCACCATGCCCGAGGAGGTCAACCGCGTCCTTACCGACCACGTCAGCGGGCTGTGCCTGTGCTCGACCAAGGTGGCGATGGACAACCTCGCGCGCGAGGGCCTCGGCCCGGTCGCCGCGCTCGTGGGTGACGTGATGGCGGACATCGCCCTGCAGTTCTCAGAACTGGCCGAGCAACGGTCGACGATCCTCGCCGACCATGCGCTCCAGACCGAGCACTTCGCCCTCGTCACCGCCCACCGTGCGGGGAACGTCGACGATCCCGCGCGCCTGGAACTGCTCGTCGAGCTCCTGCTCACGTTGCCCCTGGCCGCGTTCTACCCCGTCCACCCTCGGACCCACAAGCGGTTGTCGGAGACCGGTCTCCTCGCCCGCCTCGCCGCCGCGCCCAACGTGACGCTGAGCCCCCCCGTGGGCTACCTCGACCTGCTCAAGCTCACCGCTCATGCCAGCGTCGTCATCACCGACTCGGGCGGGCTTCAGAAGGAGGCCTACGTGCTCGGGAGGAGATGCATCACCTTGCGCGACCGCACCGAGTGGGTGGAGACCGTCGACGCCGGCTGGAACACCCTCGTCGACCTCTCGACCGAGGCGGCGCTCGCCGCGCTCGCTCGCGAGCCGCCTTCCACGCATCCTGACCTCTACCGCGCCGGGCGCGCGGCCGCAGGCATCGTCCAGGCGATCGGACGCTGGACTCCGCGGCTCGGCCCCTGAGACTTGCCGGTCCCGGTTCCCGACACGCTACATTGTGAAGGGGTCCGAAGCAGGGATTTACGAGGTGTTCAGGGGTCATGAGTTGCACGAGTAAGTCATGGGTGCGTCCTCGCGCCGACCGCTAACGACCCTTCCGGACTCAAGCCTGGGGCCTCAGGCTGTCGATAACCCGCTATCGCCAGCCAGACTCTTCAGATCGGTCAGTAGTGGGGTTTTCCCGATATGAGTGTCCCGCCGCCCCCTGAGCGGATCTACCTCGACGGGGCCTCAGAACCCGTTTTCGCGGTCTTCCACCCCCCCGCCCGCGGCGCTATGCGCGACGCGGCGGTGGTCTTCTGCCCACCGTTCGGGTGGGACGAGGTGTGTGCGTATCGCCCCCTCCGGGACTGGGCCGCCCGCCTGGCGGCCGTCGGTTACCCGTGCATCCGTGTCAGCTTTCCGGGTACCGGAGACAGCGGAGGAAGCCCGCGCGATCCGGGACGCGTGACGGCATGGACGTCGGCTGCCGAGGCGGCCGGGAGCTGGGTCAAGGAGGCGAGCGGTGCCCGGCGCGTCGTCGCGATCGGAGTTGGCCTGGGCGGCGTGCTCGCCTGTCGAGCTGTGGGCGCCGGCGCTCCCATCGACGATCTCGTCCTCTGGGGAACTCCTGCGCGCGCCCGCGCGCTCGTCCGCCAGCTGCGGGCGTTCTCCAAGCTCGAGGAGTCACAGGTCTTCGCAGGGCTCAAGGGGCCGCCCCCGCTCCCACCTGGCGAGCTCGAGGCCGGTGGCTTCCTGCTCAGCGCCGAGACATCGAGCGAGCTCGAGGGGCTCGACCTCACGGAGACGGAGCTTCCCGACGCCTCCTCCCGGCGCGTGCTGCTGCTCGAGCGTGACGGGATCGCCGTCGACGCCCGCCTGAAGGCTCATCTCGAAGCTTCGGCAGTCGAGGTCACCGTCGCCCCGGGTCGCGGCTATGCGGCGATGACCTCCCATCCCCAGAGGTCGATCCCTCCGCGCGGGGTGATGTCCCGCGTGACCACGTGGCTGAACGAGGCTTCCGCCCCGATGGCGCCCCCTGGGGAACCCTCGTCGCTGCCCGCCGGGGCGCACAGAAGCGCCGACCTCGAGGTCGCCGGAGTCCACATCAAGGAGACACCGCTCGCGGTCGCGCAGTCATTCGGGAGCCTGACGGGCATCCTCGCCGAGCCCACCGGGGAACGCGAGCCCGGCGTGTGCGCTGTCCTCGTGAACGCAGGCGCCGTGCGCGCGATGGGACCCAACCGCATGTGGGTCGAGCTCGCGCGGCGCTGGGCGGCTCGCGGCGTCCCCACTTTTCGCCTCGACGTGGAGGGCATCGGTGATGCCGACGGGCCGACCACCCCGTACGCCAACGACGAGGGGCTGTATGTGGGTGAACTGGTTCCCCAGGTCCTGGACGCGCTCGATGTCCTGCAGGAACGGGGAATCGGTGATCGCTTCGTGCTCGCAGGTCTGTGCGGGGGCGCTTTCTGGTGCTTTCACGCCGCGTTGCGGGACGATCGCGTCAGTACGGCGGTGATGCTCAACCCGAGGCGACTGTTCTGGGATCCCGCTCTGACACCGTCGCGCGACTTCCGAGAGCTCGTGGACAACCGCACCGCGCGCCAGCTTCTGGCCCTCGTGCTCAATCCGGCTACCTGGTTGAGGATCCGCGTGGAGGCCTCGGGGGCGCGGGTCCGTGCGCTCGCCATGTGGATGCTCGCCGCGCCCAAGCGAGCCCTCGTCAACCACACCCTGCGGCGCCCGAAACGGTCGGATGCGGCCAGCGAACTCGAGCATGCCTTCGATCGGCTCGAGACGACAGGCAAGCGTGTCCTGGTCATGTTCTCCAGGGACGAGCCGCTCCACTTCGAGCTCACGAGCTCGGGCGAAATGGCCACGCTCGAGCAACGCGAGAACGTCACCCTCGAAAGCGTCGCGGTGCGCGACCACACCTGTCGCCCGATCTGGGCCCAAGCGCAGGTCCACGCGATCCTCGACCGAGCCCTGGAACGCGAGCTCGCGCTCGGCCGGGGCGCCAAGCGTCCGGCCGCGGACAATTGGACACATATTGCATAGCTTTCGCGCGAAAGCCATTATTATCTGCGCAGCAATCGATTCACCGCGGGCCGGTTGGAGGCACGCATAGGCGGGTATTTCTTTGAGCTGTTGGGGCATCGCGCCGACACTTGCGGTCGGCGAACGCCACCTATAGGCCGTAAATACAGACATCAGAGGGAAATCGCAAGTGAGCCCGCCGCCATCTGCAGACCACGTCGTAAACGCCGTGGATCAGCCCGCGCCCTTCCTCACCTCCGCGCTCGAGCGACCCGTGGCGCTTCCCGTCGCGTGCACCGCGAGCGTCTGGCCGATCGCCAAACGGACGTTTGATGCCCTGTTCGCCGCGGCGTTGCTGCTGGCCATGCTCCCCGTCCTCATCGCGATCGCGATCGCCATCAAGGTCGATTCGCGCGGACCGGTCTTTCACCGCGTGCGCCGAGTCGGCTACCGGGGCCGGCCATTGCACATGCTCAAGTTCCGCAAGATGCACCACGACGCCCAAGGCGGGCCTCTTACCACCACGGCTGACCCACGCCTCACGCGTGTGGGCGCGCTCCTGACCCGTACCCGCCTGGACGAGCTGCCCCAGCTCTGGGATGTCCTGCGCGGCCGCATGAGCATCGTCGGCCCCCGGCCGGAGGATCCCATCTTCGTCTCTCTGCATCCCGAGCAGTACGAGGCCATCCACTCGGTGCGGCCGGGCATCACGGGAATCACCCAGCTCGCCTTCGCTGCTGAGAGCAGCATCCTCGCTCCGGAAGACCCGATCACCGACTATGTCAACCGCATCCTCCCCGGCAAGGTCACGCTCGACGTCCTCTACGCCCGGAAGAACCGGCTGCGGCTCGACGCTTCCGTCCTCTTCTGGACCATCGCCGCCGTGATCATGGGCCGACCGGTCGCCGTCAACCGCGCTACGGGCCGGATGAACACGCGCCGGCGTCAACCCGCGCCGCGCCTAACGATGGAAATCGCCGGCGCCAGTTGCACCGGCCAGGTCCCGACCCCTCGCCTCTCGCGCGTGCTCTTCCGCCGCGGCGAGATGCGGACGCTCTGCGCTTGGCGTGCCCGGGGACGCATGGCGCGCCGCGGCCGGGCCGACTAGGTCCGTTCACTCAGGCCGAGCCGTCGGATAGGCGAGCGCGGATCAGCTCCCGGACCTCGCCGCCGTCGGCGCGACCTTTGCTCTCGCGCATCACATAGCCGACCAGGGGCCCGGCCGCCTTGGCGTTGCCGGCCCGAACCTGCTCTACGGCATCCGGGTTCTCCGCGATGGCGCGGTCAACGAGCTCCGCCACCCCGCTGTCATCGGCGCGCATCGCTCCCAGCCCCTCGGCCTCCACGATCGCGCGGGGATCGCCGCCCTCGGCCACGAGCCGGGTGAGGACGTCGCGGGCCGCCTCACGTCCGACCTCCTTGGCCTCCACCATCGCGACCAGGGTGGCGAGCGCCACAGGGGTGACCTTGGACTGAGCCGGATCGGCATCGGAGCCGATCCGCTCGACGAGCTGGGGGATCCAGTTGGCGATCGAGGCGGCCAGGGAATCGGCGCTGGCCGATTCCAAGGCGCCCTCGAAGTAGGCGGCGAGCTCGGCGCGGAAGGCCAGCTCGCGGGCGCGCTCGGCGTGCAAGCCGAACTCCCGTTCGAAGCGGAGGGCCCGAGCCGCCGGAAGCTCGGGGAGCTCCGCCCGCACCGCCTCGCGCATTTCGGCGTCGACGACGACGGGGACGAGGTCGGGTTCGGGGAAATAGCGGTAGTCGTGCGCCTCTTCCTTGGAGCGCAGCGGGGTGAGCCGGCCGCTCACGGGGTCGAAGTGCAGGGTCTCCTGCTCGATCTCCTTGCCCGCCTCGCGGAGCGCGATCTGCCGCTCGATCTCGGCCCGGATTCCCCGCTCGACGAAACGGAACGAGTTCATGTTCTTGAGCTCGGTCTTGGTTCCGAGCTCGCTCGCGCCGGCAGGGCGCACGGAAACGTTGGCATCGCAGCGCAGCGACCCCTCCTCCATCTTCGCGTCGGAGACGCCGAGCTGCTTGAGGGTGGTGCGCAGGAGGCTCAGCCAGTCGTGGGTCTGCTCGGCGGAGCGGAAGTCGGGCTCGGTGACGATCTCCACGAGCGGAGTGCCACCGCGGTTGAAGTCGACGACGCTGCGATCCGAGCCGTGGATGCGCCCGCTCTCTCCCACGTGCACGAGTTTCGCCGCGTCCTCCTCGAGGTGGACCCGGTGGATCCTCACGCCCTCGAGCGTTCCTCCCAGGCACAGGGGAACGTCGTACTGGGAGATTTGGTACCCCTTGGGGAGGTCGGGATAGAAGTAGTTCTTGCGGTGAAAGAGCGACCGCTCGGCGATCTCGCTTTCGAGCGCAAGCCCGATGAGAATCCCGTGGCGCACCGCGCGCGCGTTGAGGACCGGGAGCGCCCCCGGCAGCCCCAGGCACACCGGGCACGTGTGCACGTTGGGCGGATCACCAAAGGACAGCACGCAGCCGCAGAACATCTTCGTCCGGGTCGCGAGCTGGACATGGATCTCCAAGCCAATGACCGGCTCCCAATCGGTCATGACTTCACCCTGGCGCTGCTGCCGTCGAAACCGATCGCCTGCTCGAGCGCGAAGGCGGCATCGAGCATGCGGTTCTCGCTGAACGCCGGGCCGGCGAGCTGGAACCCCACCGGGAGCCCGTCGCTGAGGCCGCTGGGAAGCGACATCGCCGGGATGCCCGCCAGCGGCATGGGCACGGTGCAGAAGTCGTTGAGGTACATGGCGTACGGGTCCGCGGTCTTGGCGCCCAGCTCGAAGGCGGTCCACGGGCTCGTGGGCGTGACGATGAAGTCGAAGCGCTCAAAGGCGGTGCTGAAGTCCTCGCTGATCAGCGTCCTCACCTTCTGCGCGGTCCCGTAGTAGGCGTCGTAGTAGCCGCTCGAGAGGGCGTAGGTGCCGAGCATGATCCGGCGCTTGACCTCGGGTCCGAACCCGGCGGCGCGCGTGCGGCTGTACATCTCGGTGAGGTCGTCGGCATCGACGCGCAGGCCGTAACGGACGCCGTCGAAGCGCGCGAGGTTCGAGGAGGCCTCGGCGGGTGCGATCAGGTAGTAGGCCGCGAGCGCGTGGGGCGCATGCGGGAGGCGGCATGACTCGATCGTGGCGCCCAGGCTCTCGGCGAGCTTCAGGGTCGCGTTGAAGCTCTCGAGCACCCCGGGCTCGATGCCCTCCCCGGTGAGCTCCTCGGGAACCCCGAGCCGGATGCCGGCGAGGTCCTCCGCCCGCGGCAGCTCGATCTCGCCGGGGAACTCGAGCGAGGTCGAGTCCCGCCGGTCGCGCCCGACCATGTGGGCGAGCAGGAGCGCAGCATCGGTCACGTCACGGGTCAGGGGCCCGGCCTGATCCAGCGAGGAGGCGAAGGCGATCATCCCGTAGCGCGAGCACGCGCCATAGGTGGGCTTGAGACCGACGATTCCGCACAGCGCGGCGGGCTGGCGAATCGACCCGCCGGTGTCGGTGCCGATGGCCCACGGCGCGATGCCCGCCGCCACGGCGGCGGCGCTGCCCCCCGAGGAGCCTCCGGGGACCCTGGAGATGTCCCAGGGGTTGAGGACAGGCCCAAAACCAGAGTTCTCATTCGAGGATCCCATCGCGAACTCATCCTGGTTCGTCTTCCCGAGCAGCGGCGCTCCGGCCTCGGCGAGCTTCGCCACCACCGTCGCCGTGTAAGGAGGGCGGTAACCCTCGAGGATGCGCGAGCCGGCCTGGCTCGGAACCCCCTCGGTGCAGAAGAGATCCTTGACCGCGAGCGGGACTCCCCCGAGCGGCGCCTCGCGCCCCGGGCCTGCCTCGGGGGCGCCTTCCGCCACCCAGGTGAACGCGTTCAGATCATCGGCGGCCGCGCGAGAGCGGTAGGCATCGAAGAGCTCGGCCGGGTCGATCTCCCCCGCCCGCACGTGCTCCGCCGCCGCTGCGGCGGTCAGATCGATCAGGTTGGTCACTGCGCGACGGGACTCGGTACGCCGAAGCCACCGTCGACCGGTTCCGGCGCGGCCGCGAGGATGACTTCGACAGGAAGGGAGGGCTCGGGCTCGTCGGGTCGTAGCGCGTTCACGAGGTCGACCACGTGAGTGGTGGGCTTGACCCCGTCGAGGTCGAGCTCGCGGATCTTGTCCATGTGGTCGAGCACGTCCGAGAGCTCGCTCGCCATGGTGTCGATCTCCTCATCGCTGAGCGCGAGCCGCGCGAGGCTCGCGACGTGGAGAACCTGATCCCGATCGATCATCTCCGGCGATTCTACGGGCCGGGGCGCCCCGCCGAGGTCGGCTCGCCGCGCCCGGCCGAGCCCGGCTCGGAGCTCCCGGCGGACACCGTCTCGATCGAGCGCGGATCACCGAACGAGCTCCCCTCTGTGCGCAGCGCCAGGTAGCCGCCGTAGCCGATGGCCAGGGCGGCGACGAGGCCGACGTAGATGCCCACGCACGCCGTGAACCCGGGGTGGTGGATGATCCGGTAGAGGAGCAGGAGGGACGCCAAGCCGCCCAGCAGGAGGGTGAGCATGCTCGCGAGGACGGGGAGCGCGGGCGTCCGCTGGGAGACGGTGAGGATGACCAGGGCGAGGGCAGCCGCGACGGTGACGAGCAGGACCCACCGGGTGGTGGTGAGCACGTGCCAGCCGTCGAGGGAGACTCCGCGGACCTCCAGCCATGGCAGCAGGAGCAGGTCGGCGAGCAGCAGGACGCCGCCGGCCCCCGCGACCAGCTCCGCTTTGCGCATCCTCCCGGCGTCGAATCCCACGGACTACTCGGAGTGCGTCAGGCGTTGATCCGGGCGATATCGCCGGCCACCCCGCGCGCGCGGCGAGACCGGCTCCGCGCGCGGCGTGGGGGTGAGCGCAGGGCCTGGGTCCGCATCGATTCCACGCCACCGATGACGATGAGCAGCGCGGCGAGCAGACCAAGGATGGCGCCGGCCTTCTGGTCGACCACACGGTTGGGATCCGGGAGGTCGATGAGCACGCGATAACCCAGGAGGAGCAGCGTGATGCCTCCGAGGGTGGCGACGGCGGTGGGCGTCCGTCTGGGCAGGCCGAGCCACCGCTGCGCGGAGCGCACGACCAGGGGCAGGAGCGCCACCACGCTGGTGAGGAGCACCAGCCAGCGCAGCAGCGTGAGCGTATGCCACGCGCCCACCGAGCCGGTTGCCACCGCCCGCGGTGCGAAGCGACCAGCCTCGCCGCCCACACCAAACCACTTCAGGAACAGGAGCGAGACGAGCAGGAGCACCGCTCCTGCGCCCGCGATGAGCTCTGCCTGGAGGGGTTGGAGGGGACGAGCGTCCTCAAACGGCTGGGAACCGCTCACGGCGTCATTTCGCGGACGCAGAGCACGAGGAGAGCGATGGCGGCCAGGAGTCCGAGCCAGCAGCCGATACCGAGAAGGCTTGTCTCGAGCACGAACTTGATCGCCATGAACCCGAGTGTGGCACCGGCGAGCGCCGACCGGGTCGTCGCCCTGGTAGCGCCGATGAGCGGCAGCTGGGCGCCGCCGAAGCGCTCGATGGCCAGGTCAGCAAGGAGGGCGACATCGGCAAGGAGGGCGAGCACGCCCCAGATCGCGTAGGGCGCATTGGTTGCGCTCAGGTGGATGCCCAAGACGCTGTACCAGGGCAGGAACACGAGATCGATGATGAGGAAGAGCGCGAGGCAGCCGACGATCACGTCCTCGCGAGAGAGCTTCGCTAGGTCCACGGAGCCGCCAACGCTACCGGGTGGCCCGCGCGAGCGGTAGGCCTAGGGTTGGAGGGACCCGCGAAAGGCCGACACGGTGTTGCGCAGGAGCATGGCGATAGTCATCGGCCCAACGCCTCCGGGGACCGGGGTGATCAGTCGCGCGTGCTCCGCTGCGGCGTCGAAGTCGACATCGCCGCGCAGCCCCTCCTCCGTCCTCGAGATGCCAACGTCGATGAGCACGGCGCCCTCCTTGACGTGCTCTGAGCCGATCAGCCCGGGGACGCCGACGGCGGCGACGAGGACGTCGCCGCGGCGGCAGACCGCGGGGAGATCGCGGGTGCGGGAGTGACACGAGGTGACGGTGGCGTTGCGCTCCAGCAGCATCGCCGCGACGGGACGCCCGACCAGGTTCGAGCGTCCCACCACCACCGCCTCCGCTCCCTCGAGCACGACGTCGTAGACGTCGAGGAGCTCCATCACCCCGAGCGGCGTGCACGGCCGCAGCCCGGAAGCGCCCTGGGCCAGGCGACCGGCGTTGATCGGGGTGAGGCCGTCGACGTCCTTCTCGGGCACGATCCGTGCCGTCAGCGCTGCGCCCTCCATGTGGTCGGGCACCGGGAGCTGCAAGAGGATCCCGCTGACCTCAGGATCCTCGTTGAGCTCCCCGATCAGCGTGGCGACCTGGGTCGCGGGGATGCCGCTCGCCAGGTGGCGGTGGAGATCGGCGATGCCGACCTCGGCACAGGCCTTGCGCTTCCCCGCGACATAGACCGCCGAGGCGGGATCATCGCCGACGAGGATCGTCGCCAGGCCGGGCCGGCGTCCGGTCGCGGCCACGAGCTCTGAAACCTCGCGGGCCACCTCCTCGCGCGCGCGCGCCGCCACCGCCTTGCCGTCCATCACCGTGGCCGTCATCGGCGGGGACGCTTGGAGATCGGTGCGAGTCCGGCGACGAGCTTGCGCTCGGAGCGATCCTTGCTGAAGCGGATCACCACTATCCCCCCCGGCTCGACGCCAATGACCACGCCCTCGCCGAAGGCCGCGTGCACGACGTCATCGCCGAGGCCGTACGCGGTCGGCGCCGGCTCCTCGCGGGTCGGGGAACTCCACGAGCTCGCCGCGGACCCAGAGGCGGCGGCGGACCACGATGTGGCCCGGGAGCGCAGGCCGTTCATGCCCCGGAGCGGCTGCTCCTGGTGATCGGTGAGCGCGACGGGGATCTCGGTGAGGAAGCGGCTGCTCATCCCGTAGCTGCGGGCACCGAACACCGTCCGGGTTCGCGCGTAGGTCAGATAGAGGTCGCGCTCGGCCCGGGTGATGCCGACGTAGCAGAGCCGTCGCTCCTCCTCGAGCCCACCCTCGTCGAGCGCCCGGGAATGGGGAAACACGCCCTCCTCGCAGCCGATGATGAAGACGATCGGGTACTCGAGGCCCTTGGCGTTGTGGAGGGTCATGAGCGTGACCAGGCCCTCGTCGTCCGAACGGCTGTCGGCATCGGCGACGAGTGCCACCTGTTGGAGGAACTCGCCGAGCGAGCGGCCCTGCTCGGTGTCGGCGGCGTCGTACTCCGAAGCCACGTTGACGAGCTCCTCGAGGTTCTCGATCCGGCCCTGAGCCTCGATCGTCCGCTCCGCCTCGAGCGCGGCGAGATACCCGGTCTCGCGGAGCATCTCCTGAAGGAGGACGGCGATCGGCGCCTCGCTCTCGGCGCGCTCTTTGAGCAAGTGCATGGTCCCCATGAACCGCCGCAGGGCCTTGACCGCGGGGGCGCCTAGGCTGGGCACCTGCTCGGGCTCCGAGGCCGCCTCCCAGACGTTGATCCCCATCGTGTTCGCGAACGAGAGCACCCGGCTCAGCGAGGTCGAGCCGATCCCGCGCCGGGGAGAGTTGACGATCCGCGTGAACGCGCCCGTGTCGGCGGGGTTGACGAGCACGGTCAGGTAGGCGATCGCGTCCTTGATCTCCGCGCGCTCATAGAACTTCGTGCCCCCGATCACCTGATAGGGGATCTCGGCCCGCACCAGCGTGTCCTCGAGCACCCGCGACTGGGCGTTGGTCCGGTAGAACACGGCCACCTCGCTGCGCGAGACGCCCTCGTCGCCCAGCCGCTGGATCTCACCGGTGACGAAGCGCGCCTCCGCGTGCTCGTCCTCGAGCTCGCGGACCTTGATCGGGTCGCCGGCCCCGAGGTCGCTCCAGAGCCGTTTCGACACGCGGCCGCGATTGTTCTCGATCACCGCGTTGGCGGCGTCGAGGATGGTCTGGGTGGAGCGGTAGTTCTCCTCGAGCTTCACCACGTGGGCGTCGGCAAAATCCTCGGTGAACTCGATGATGTTGCGGATGTCGGCACCGCGAAAGGCAAAGATGGCCTGATCCGGGTCGCCCACCACCGCCAGGTTCCGGTGCTCCCCCGCCAGCAGCTGCAGCCATCGGTACTGAGCATGGTTGGTGTCCTGATACTCGTCCACGAGCACGTCGCGGAAGGTGGTCGAGTACCGCTCACGGACCTCCGGGAAGAGCTCGAGCACGTTGACCGCGCGCACGAGCAAGTCGTCGAAGTCCATCGCGTTCATACGATGGAGCTCGCGCTCATAGAGCCGGAAGACGTCGGCGACCGTCTGCTCGAAGTACGAGCCCACCATGTGGCCGTAGGCGTCGGCGTCGCGCAAGTGGTTCTTGGCGTCGGAGATCTGCGTGTGAATGGCCCCCGGGGTGAACCGCTTGGGATCGATCCCGAGCTCATCGAGGCAGCGCTTCACGAGCCGCCGCGCGTCCGCCTGGTCGTAGATGGTGAACTGGCGCGTGTAGCCAAGTCGATCGGCATTGGCCCGGAGCATCCGCGCGCACGCGGCATGGAAGGTCATCACCCACATCGCCCGCGTGCGTCGGCCGACCAGGAGCTCGACCCGCTCGCGCATCTCCTGAGCCGCCTTGTTGGTGAAGGTGATGGCGAGGATCTCGCTCGGCTGCGCGAAATCCGAAGCGACCAGGTAGGCGATCCGATGCGTGAGTACCCGCGTCTTCCCCGAGCCGGCGCCGGCAAGGATGAGGAGCGGGCCCTCGCCATGAGTAACCGCCTCGCGCTGAGGGTCATTGAGTCCCGCGAGGAGGGTGTCGATGTCGCTGATCGGCTGGGGCATGCGCGTCATTCAGACGTTAGCGGGGGAGGCGGCCGTCACTGGGGTTTGGGGGGGCGGGCGGGGGTGGGGTGGGCGCGTGGGGGCGGGCGCGTGGGGGCGGGCGCGCGGGGGCGGGCGCGCGTGGGCGTGTTGCGTTTCGCCTGACCATCAGGCGTTTCGTAGCACGGGTCGCTCGGCGGGCGCCGGGGCGGGGCGCCCGGCGGGGGGGCGCGCGCCGGCTGGCGGGCGTCAGATCGGTGAAATTGCCCGAACTGATGTCGATTAGTCCGGAGGGGTCGGACCGAACCACAGAAGTTCGGCGGCGCGCTACCTGGGACGTGCTGCGTTTGGTCTAAGCTTGACTGCGCGCATCGGGACGGCGGGCGCGTCGGGACGGCGGGCGCGGGCGGGCCTGGGCGCGCGGGGGTGACGGCCGCGCGTGCGCCCCGCCGCGCGCGAACTTGGCGGATTTGACCCACCCCTCGGAACGAATGCGCCTCACTGGCCCGGCGGATCGCGAACCTATGTCGTTTGGTCCAACCCGTCGGACCAAACCGGCAGTGGTTCGGGCGGGCGCGTCGGGACGGCGGGCGACGGGCGCGCCGGGACGACGGGCGCGCCAGGACGACGGGCGCGCCAGGACGACGGGCCCCCAGCACGACGGCCGCCCCAGGACGACGGGCGCCCCAGCACGACGGGCGCCCCAGCACGACGGTCGCGCCGGGACGACGGGCGTGCCAGGACGACGGGAGCGGGTGCACCCCGCCGCGCCCCAGCGCCCCAGGCCCGTCCTACGACTCCTCGGCGGCTTCGATCCTCGCGCGGGCGATCGCTTCGGCGGCCGCTTCGCCGACGAGGCGCTCGGGACGGATGGTCCCGCTGTGGAGCAGGTCGATGGCGGGGAAGCGGCCTGTGCTCGTGAGCGCGACGTCGAGCGCGATCACCGTGGTCTCGCCCCCCAGCGGCTCGCTCGCGGTGGCGATCACGGTCAGCGAGCCCCCATCGACAATGTTGCGCGCGGCGGCCATCGCCTTGCGCGCCGCCAGCGGCGCGAGACCGTCGAGGGTGTCGATGAGGAGCACTACATCGCCACCCCGGCCCGCCAGGCGCCGGGCGGTGTCGACGACGGGCTCGACCACGTGGGCCTGAACGTCGGGGGAGGCGGCGAAGCTGACCGCCGCCACCGGCTGGATCGGGCCCTCAGCCCAGTCGGCGAGCTCCTCGGGGCGGACGCCGGCGAGGACCACGGAGACCTGCAGCTCGGAGTGCTCGGCGAGCGAGCCCGCGAGCCGGCGCAGCGCCTCGGTCTTGCCCGAGCGCGAGGCGCCGGCGATGGTGACGCGTGAACCCTTGCCGAAGGGCGTGAGCCACTCGATGGCCTTGACGGTCGGATCCTCGGATCCGAGGCGGAGACGCTCGTCGGGAAAGGCGGAGGGGAGATCGTCGAAGCGGCTTCCCTCGGCCACCTCGCCGGCGGGCCGGCCGTTGATGGTGTCCACCCGCACGAGCGAGGGGAAGCGCTCGGAGCGGCGGGGCGCTCGCGGCGGACCGGAGATTCGGTCTCCCGACAGGAGCTCGCAGCGCTTGACCTGGGCGGCGGAGATGTAAACGTCATCATCGGAGGGGTCGGGCGGCGAAATGCGCAGGAAGCCAGATCCGTTGGGCAGGAGCTCGACCACACCCTCGACGATGGCCGCCTCGGCGGCCGCCGGCTCCTCCTCCTTGGGGGCCGCAGCGCGTGGCGCGGGGGCGGTGCGGGCCTCGTCAGCGTCGGTGCGCTCCGCGTCCCCGTCCTCGCCCCCAGCGTCGGCGTCGTCGCGCGACCCCGTACGCCCCCGTCCGCCGCGGCGGCCGCGACGGCGCCGTGAGGGCTGGTCGTCCTTGGACTCAGGCGCATCCGCCGCCTCCGAGCCTCCGGCACCGCCCGCGTCCGAGCCTCCCGCGCCGCCCGCGTCCGAGCCTCCCGCCGCCGCGTCCGAGCTTCCGGCGCCGCCCGCGTACGAGCCTCCCGCCGCCGCGTCCGGGCCTCCCGCGGCCGCGTCCTCGCCCCCCTGATGGGTGAGGATCGAATCGATGAGATCGGCGCGGCGCAAGCGACGGTAGCCGTCGATGGCGAGCTCCGAAGCGATCGCGTGCAGATCGGCGAGGGGACTGTCCTCGAGCGCGGATCGGTCGAGTACGGACATAGGTGAACCTCCAGGTTGGTGATCGGTGAGCCCCGACCGCGTTGAGCCAGCGGTCGGCGATGCTTCACGACACCCTAGCGTGGCGCCCTGACGGGCCGCCTCAGCCCTGCTCCCGGCGCAGTCCCTCGGGGAGACGGAGTTCGGGATCGAGCTCGAGCCGCCCCTCGAGCACATCGCGGACGGCGAGGAAGTCGGCCGCCTGCGCGACGTCGTGGACGCGGAGGATGTGGGCGCCGGCATCCACGCCGTGGCCCAGCGCCGCCAGCGTACCTGCGAGTCGCTGGCGCGGCGTCCGCAGGGTGATGGCGCCGACGAAGTCCTTGCGCGAGACGGCGAGGAGGACGGGACGCTCGAGGTCGTGGAGGCGGTAGAGCGAGCGCAGCGCCTCGACGGTCTGGGCGGGCGTCTTTGCGAAGTCGGGGCCGGGGTCGACGATGATCTGCTCGAAGGCGACTCCGCGAGCTCGCGCCAGCTCGATGCGCTCGGTCAGGAATTCGAGCACGTCGTCGGCCACGCCATCGTCGTAGGAGAGGTCGAGAACCTTCTTCTTGGGCTCCGCGCGCGTGTGCATGAGTACCAGGGCGGCACCGGTCTCGGCGCATACGTCAGCCAGGCCCGGGTCGCGCAGCCCGCTCACGTCGTTGACCATCGAGGCGCCCGCCGCGATCGCCGCCCGGGCGACACTGGGCTTGTAGGTGTCAACCGAGACCAGGACGCCGAGCTCGCGCGTGACCCGCTCGATGAGCGGGACGACCCGCTCGATCTCCTCTTCGGGCTCGACCGGCGGCCGGTTCGTGACCCCGGACTCGCCGCCGATGTCGATCATGTCGGCCCCCGCCGAGAGCATCGATGCCGCCAGCTCGACGCGGTCCTCGAGCGTTCGCCACCCGCCGCCGTCGGAGAAGGAATCGGGCGTGGCGTTGACGATCCCCATGAGTAGCGGCCGGTCGCCGAGCTCGAGCCGGCGACCTGCCGCCTCGAGCGCTCGCGGCGGAGCGCTCACTTCTTCTTCTTCTTGCCCGGCTTCGACTTCGATTTCGACTTGGGGGTGATCCGGAGCTGACGGGAGAGCACGGCGCGGTTCCCAGCCCGGTCGGTAAGGGTGATGCGCATCGTGTAACGGCCCGCGCGCAGGTAGCGATGGGTCGCCGTTGTCACCCTGATCCGGTTGCTCGTGCCGTCACCCCAGGCCACGACCACGGTGGCCACACCCGAGGTATCGGCGGCCGGGACCCCGGTCTGGACGTCGGTGTAGCGCACGCGCAGGTGCAGCGTCGAATTCAGGTGCTGGGCCCCGCTCAGCGTGAACTGCGCCACCGGCGGGAGGCTGTCCACGAAGAAGCTGGCTGGGCTGGCGGAGGAGGTAAGCCCGTGCGCGTTGACGGCGGTGACCACGAATGAGTGGGGCCCCTGCGCCAAGGGCACGGTGGGCCGGAACACGGTCCCCCCCGTCGAGCCCGCCGCCACCCCGTCGATCGTCACCGTGTAGGTGGTAGGGCCCCACAGCTCCCGGGGCGAAGACCACGCGAGCGCGGGCGCCGTCGTGTTGCGGTAGCGGGGCGCGCTGAGGATGCCAAAGGACCCGGGCGGGTAGACGAGCTGGGCTACCTGGATGGTGCTCGACACGCCGCTCCCTTGAACGTAGGCGATCGCGACGTCGCCGCCGTGATCGCCGGCGGCGAACAGACCCTCGGCGGCGTTGGTGGCGCCGAGCGCAGGGTTCGAGGCGACCAGCTCGGGACCAAAGGTCGCGCTCGAGTAGAAGCGCGCGCGGATCTCCGGCACGGCGAGGAGACCGGGGTCGTGCTGCCAGGCGATCAGCCCCGAGTAGTCACCGGCGATCGCCGAGGTCGGGTAGGGGGCGCTCGCGTTGGGAAGGGTATCGATCTCCTGCGCGGCAGCGGGAGCGCCGTTCTGGCCGAGCACGCTGGCCCACACCTGGTTGGCGCCTTGAAGCTCCGAGGTGACGAACCCGTTTCCGTACTGCATCATCGAGATCCCCGGCGCGGTGGCGCCCGCGCCCGCCGTGAACGATTGTCCGTCCGCCTGCGCGGCGCCTTGGAAGGCCGAGCCCACCATGCGGTTGACGAACACGTGGGTCACGCTCTGCGAGCCGTTGGAGAACGTCTCGCGGAAGGCCACGTCGGTGTACGACGAGTTGTCCCCCACCCCGATGACCGGCGAATCGGCGACCACCTCGCTGAAGCCCTGCAGGGCGGGGATGTCGGCCTGCGCCACCACGTAGCTCGTGTTCCCGAACCACACCCGCCGCGCATAGACATGGCCGGCCTCACCCCAGATGACGATGGCCTGGCCGTCGCCGGCGGCGGCCACCTTGGGCGCCCCCGCTCCTGTGCCGGCATTATCGGCCGGGGTGACGTTGAGGGGGCCACTCTCGAGCGTCCACTGGCCGCCCTGGTAGTAGAGGTCGCGGACGTCGTAGCCGCTGCCGTCGGTGGCCGTGAAGGCCAGGTACCCCTCGGAGTGGATGGAGAGCTCGATCGACGGGTTCATAGCGCCGCTGTAGAGCACCTGCGGCGCCGAGAAGGCCGTCGAGGAGGTGGTGCGCGAGACCACGAAGAGCTGTCCGCCGTTGGTGAAGGCAACGAGCAGCAGCCCACCGTCGCCGGCGGCGATCACGGGCTGGGAGGAGGGTCCGGGGAGCCCGGCGTCGATCGGGGCCGGCGTCCCGAACGTCCCGCCTCCGAGCACGCTGACGAACACGTGGTTGACGCCATTCACCGACTCGAGGTAGACGAGGCCGCCGGTCCCGTCCCTGGACACAGAGAGCCCCGACAGCCCTTGGATCGCGGCGCTGGGACCGTCGATCGTGACCGGCGGCTGCATCACCGGGGTGGCGGCCGCGTGGGCGGTTCCCGCGAACATCAGGAGCATGAAAAAGATCGCCGGCACGAGCCGGCGTCCGAGCGCGAACATCACACCTCCGCGAGAATGCCTTCGAGTTCGCTCTCGACGCGGAAGCGCTCGAGCTCGACCGTTATGCGCCGCTCGTCCCAGCCGAGCTCGCCGCCCAGGGCCTGCGCCACACGCGCGACCGCGGCTCCCTCGTCCGCGTGCAGCTCTCCCGCGGCGAGAATCCCGAGGCGCGTGCGGCGCAAGAGCACATCGCCGATGCTGCGTGCCTGCTCATAGCGGGCCGCGAACGGCACCTCGGCGAGGAGATCGGGCCGTCCCGGGACGATCGGCTGGGCGAGCTCACCGCGATCGGAAGCGGTTCGCAGGACCTCGTGCGCGGCGTGGCCGTAGCGTGCTGCGAGGGCGGCGTAAGACTCCTCGGGAACCCCCTCGACCTCGGGAAGGCTCGCTGGATCGACGGCAAGCCCGAGCGGGATCTCGTCGGTGCGGCAGGGGGCGGCGCGGCCATCGCGCTCGACCAGGCGGTCGACGGCGAGCTTGGCCATCCGGCGCCAGGTGGTGAGCTTCCCGCCCGTGATGGTGATCATCCCGCTCGAGGTCTCATAGAGCTCGGCCTTGCGCGAGATGTCGACCGACTTCTTCGAGTCGCCGGTCGCGATCAGGGGCCGGACCCCGGCGTAGGCGCCGGTCAGGTCACCCGCGGCCAGGGCGGTACCGAAGAACGCGTTGGTGGCCTCCAGGAGGTACTCGACGTCTTCGCTCGAGGGCTTGATGTGATCGATCTCGCCTTCGTAATCGTTGTCGGTCGTCCCGATCAAGCTCCGGCCGAGCCAAGGGAGGGCAAAGATCGTCCGTCCGCCCGCCGCGGGCACGATTGCGCCGGCGACGAGGGGAAGATCCTCGTGCGCGACGGTGATGTGGGTGCCCCGGCTCGGGCGTATGTTCGGCACGTCGGCCTCGGAGTGGAGCTCCTCAGGGCGGATGCGGTCGGCCCACACCCCGGTGGCATTCACCACGTTGTCGGCATGGACGATGAAGTCGGTATCGGTCTCCACATCTCGCACCCTCACGCCGGACTCCCGGCCCTCCTCGCGTACAAGCTCGACCACCTCGAGCCGGTTGGCGCAGATCGCGCCGAAGCGCTCGGCCTCACCGAGCACGGTGAGCACGAGCCGCACGTCGTCGGTCTGACAGTCATAGAACAGATAACCCCCCGTAGGGTTGCGGCCCGAGAGCGCCGGCAAGAGCTCGACGACCTCCTCACCGGAGATCATCCGGTGGCGCTCGGGGCTCCAGTCGCCGTCGGGGTCAGCCCCCGCTTCGGCCGCGGCGCGGCGGGCGCTGCGTCGACCGCGCAGCCTGGGCGTCGCCATCACGTCGTACATGTTCAAGCCGATCCCCATCAGGAGATCCGGCCGGTCGCCGTCGAAGGCGGGCACCACCAGCTTCAGCGGGCGGACCAGGTGCGGGGCCAGCTTGACCAGGAGCTGGCGTTCCAGGAGCGCCTCGCGCACGAGCCCGAGATCGAAGTTCTGGAGATACCGCAAGCCTCCGTGTACGAGCTTGCTGGAGCGGCTGCTGGTACCGGCCGCGAAGTCGGTCTTCTCGACCAAGGCGACGCTGTATCCGCGGGTGGCGGCGTCGAGCGCGACGCCCGCGCCGGTGATCCCGCCGCCGATCACCACGACATCAAATCGTTCACCGGCGAGCGACTCTATGGCGCGCTCGCGCGCGATCATCACCGGCACCGCCCGCGCGAGCGGGGGCATAGATTCACGACCAGGGCCACCAACGCAGGGTACGCAAGAGCGCTGTCGTCTAGCGCCGGCACGGACCGGAGCGGTCGCCGCCTCACTCCGAGGGCTCGCCCAGGCCTTCGATGATGAGCTGGGAGAAGAACCGCTCGATCAGGGACTGGAGATCGAGCGACGGCGCGAGCTCCGAGGTCACCGCGTCGATCGTGAGCACGACCTTGACGTAGAGGATGACGGCGGGATCGATGACCATCCGGTGGGCGCGTGCGGCCGAGAGCAGGTCGATCTGATAGCGAGCGAGGATCTCCCGCCGACCCGCGGTCGCCTTTGCGAGGTCGTCGAGGAAGCGCTCGGTGAGCACGGTCATCTCGCGCCTGGCGGCAGCGACATTGGTGCCCGACGACGGGCGCAGCCACTTCAGGAAGTCGTCGATGGCCGCCTCGGCCTCGCCCCCGAACAGGCGCATGGCATAGCGGCCGAGCAACTCGTGCACCTCCTCGGGGAGCCGGCCGATGATCCCGAAGTCGACGTAGCCGATCCGGTTGCCCTCGAGGAGGAGCAGGTTGGCGGGATGCAGGTCGCCGTGGAAGATCCCCGTCGCATAGGCCTGGGAGAGGAAGTTCGAGACAACATTGGCGGCGGCCTGGTCGAGGTCGTACCCCGCCTCGCGGAGCCGCCGGGTGCAGCCCTCGCGGTCCGCCCGGAGGTCGCGGATGATCTCGACGAGCAGGAGGCCATCGAGGCGCTCAGCGGTGAGCACCCGGCGAGTCGTGTAATCGGGGAAGACCTCGGGGTCGTACTCGGTGTCGTGATCGCGGACGGCGGCGCGCATGGTGGCGGCATTCGCCGCCTCGACGCGGTAGTCGAGCTCCTCCCGAGTCCACCGCGCGAGTTCGTCGATCACCTCGCGGCTGCGCGTGCCGCCGAGGAGGTGGGTCCAGTCGACCATGCGCGAGATCCGGTACATGAGCGCGATGTCGCACATGAGCAGGGCATCGATGCCGGGACGCTGCACCTTGACGGCGACGCGCCGGCCGTCGTGGAGGACCGCGTCGTGGACCTGGCCGATCGAGGCGCTGCCGAAGGGCTCTCGCTCGAACGAGGCGTAGAGATCCCCCACCGCCAGTCCGAGTTCGTCGTCAACGATCCGCTCGACCTCCTCGTAGGGGAAGGGCGCAACCCGATTGAGGAGATTGAAGAGCTCCACGCAATACGCCGCGGGCAGCAGATCGAAGCGCAGCGCGAGCAGCTGGCCGAGCTTTATCCAGCCGCCGCCGAGCGTCTCGAGGGCCCGGCGCAGCCGCACCGGCCCGGGGATCCGGCGCCAGCGACGCGGTAAGAGCAGCGGCAATCCGTGTACAAGGGCGACGCCGGCGAGCGCGAGCACCCGGCGCGCGCTGTTCGCGCGCGGGATTACATGGGCCGGCGCGGGCGAGCGCGGGCCGCGCGGGCTCGTGTCCGGCTCGCCGGTCTTGCGCGCAGCTCCGCCTGCCGGGGCGAGATTGGACTCTTGGGTGCTCATCACCGCGAAGGCTAGTGTCCTGATTCGGGGCAGCCGAATTTTCCCATCACGACCCTAGGCGATGGGTGGCGGGATTCGAGCCGTCAGGCCGGCGGCGCGCCCGGGTCGGCCACGCCGGCCTGCTGGCGCTGGGCGATGATCTCCTTTATCCGCTCGACGGTGTCCTCGGACATGCGCGCGACCTCCCAGTGCGTGAGCTTGAAGACTCGCATCGGCGAGGTGGCGATCACCGAAGCGGTCCGCAGGTCGCGCGAGAGCAGGCCCATCTCCCCGATCAGGTCCCCAGGGCCCACCGAGGCGATCTTCGTGTCGTCCTTGACTACATCGGCCGTCCCCTCCTCGATGGCGATCAGGTCGGTCGAGTAGTCGCCCTGCTTCATGAGGATCTGACCCTCGGCGACGCTCGTCTCGGTCGCGAACGTCGCGAGCTTGCGGGCCTCGGGCTCGGAGAGCTGCGAGAACAACGGGATGGCACGCAGGCGGCTGGGATCCATGAACGCTCCTGGCTATTAAACCGCTATAAGGCCTGAACCTCGGCGGTGATCTCTGCCACGGATGCCTTGGCGTCGCCGAAGAGCAGGCTGGTCTTGGGGTTGTAGAAGAGCGGGTTGTCGATTCCGGCGAATCCCGACGCCATCGAGCGCTTGAGGACGACGACAGCCGCGGATTTGTCGACCTCGAGGATCGGCATCCCGTAGATGGGAGACCCGGGCTCGTTCTTGGCGGCCGGGTTGGTGACGTCATTGGCGCCGATGACCAGGGTCACGTCGGTGCGCGAGAACTCGGGGTTGATGTCGTCCATCTCCTTGAGCAGGTCGTAGGGGACATCAGCCTCGGCGAGGAGCACGTTCATGTGCCCGGGCATGCGGCCGGCCACCGGGTGGATCGCGTATTCGACGGTGACCCCCTTGGCCTCAAGCGCGCGCTCGAGCTCCCGGACCGCGTGCTGGGCCTGAGCGACCGCCATCCCGTAGCCGGGAGCGATGACCACGAGGCGCGCGAAGGAGAGCTGGATCGCCACGTCCTGGGCACTGGTGGAGCGGACGGTCCCGCCTTCGGCTCCCGCGTGGCCCACGGGCGCGGCCACGGCGCCGCCGAACCCGCCGGCGACGATGGCGGGGACGGAGCGGTTCATCGCCTTGGCCATGAGGTTGGTGAGGATCGTCCCCGAGGCGCCCACGATCATCCCGGCGACGATCAGCGCAGTGTTGTTCAGCGCAATCCCCGTGGCCGCCGCGGACAGTCCGGTGAATGCGTTGAGCAGCGAGATCACCACCGGCATGTCCGCGCCCCCGATCGGGAGCACGACCATGTTCCCGAGCACCGCGGCGGCGACGAGGATCCCGAGGATGAACAGGGCCTGCGAATGCGTGCCGGCCGCGAGCGCCACCGCCGAGCCGACGGCGATGACGAACAAGGCGAGGTTCAGCATGCTCTGCCCAGGCAGCTTGATCGGTTTCCCGGGGAGGATCTCCTGGAGCTTGGCGAAAGCGATGTTCGAGCCCCAGAACGAGACCGAGCCGACGACCGCCGCAAACAGCGAGGGGATCTCGACCTTGAGCGGGTAGTCGCCGCCGAAGTGATGGCGATACTCGATCCAGGAGATGAGCGCCACCGCGCCGCCGCCCACGCCGTTGAAGAGCGCGACGAGCTGGGGCATCTGGGTCATGTGCACGTTCCGCGCTGCCGGAATCCCGATCGCGGTCCCGAGCACCAGCCCGAGCGCGATCAGCCACGGCGTGCTCGACCCGTCAAGGACGCCCTTGGTGAGGAGTGTCGCGATCACCGCGATGACCATGCCGAGGGCAGCGATCTTGTTACCGCGCACCGCCGTGCGGGGCCCGGTGAGCCCGCTCATGCCGTAGATGAAGAGCGAGAAGGCGACGATGTACATCGCATCGATGAAGCTCGTGCTCTGGAGGAAGATGGTGGCGAGGGGGCTCACTTCGCCTCCTCGTCCTTGCTCGCCTCGGTTTTTGCCGGCTCGACGGGATCGGGCTTGCGCTTGAACATCTCGAGCATCCGATCGGTGACCAGGAACCCGCCGATCACGTTGATCGTCCCGAACATCACCGCGATGACCAGGAGCACGTGCTCGAGCACACCGCTCGCCTCGTGCATGAGGAGCAGGCCGCCGAGGACGACGATGCCGTGGATCGCGTTGGTACCCGACATGAGCGGCGTGTGCAGCGTGTTCGGGACCTTCGAGATCACCTCGAAGCCGACGAACGCGGCGAGCACGAGGATTGCCAGCTCGGTGACGATGCCCATGTCTCGGCTCCCCTCTCTATGCCGCGGCGGCGGCCTTGGCGCCGGCGTGGACGATCTCGCCGTCGCGCGTCACGCACGCCCCAGCGATGATCTCGTCTTCAAAATCGAGTGTGAGCTCGCCGTCCTGGAGCATCAGGTCGAGCAGCGACTGGATGTTGCGGGCGTAGAGCTGGGAGGCGTGCTCGGCCATGGTGCTGGGAACGTCGAGCGGGGCGAGGATCTTGACGTCGTGGCGGATCACCGTCTGCCCGGGCTCTGAGAGCTCGCAGTTGCCGCCCGCCTCTCCCGCCAGGTCGACGATCACCGACCCCGGCTTCATGAGCTTGACGGCCGCTTCGGTGACGAGGATGGGGGCGCGGCGGCCGGGGACGAGCGCGGTGGTGATGACCACGTCAACCTTGCCGATCGCCTCGGCCATGAGCTCCTGCTGGCGTGCCTGCTGCTCGGGCGTCAGCTCCTTGGCGTAGCCGCCGGCGCCCTCGAGGTCGGCGCCGAGGTCGAACTCGAGGAAGTGGGCGCCCAGCGACTGGACCTGCTCCTTGACCGCGGAGCGCACGTCGAAGCCCTGTACCACCGCGCCGAGCCGTCGTGCCGTGGCGATGGCCTGCAGGCCGGCGACGCCGGCGCCGAGAACGAGCACGGTGGCGGGGCGGATCGTGCCCGCGGCGGTCATGAGCATGGGATAGAACCTCCCGAGCTCCTGGGCGCCGATCAGGGCAGATCGGTAGCCCGAGATGTTGGCCTGCGAGGAGAGGGCGTCCATCGACTGGGCCCGGCTGATCCGCGGCACCGCCTCCATGGCGAACGAGGTCACGCCCGCGGCCGCCAGCTCCCGAACACCCGCAGCATTGGTGAGGGGGGCGAGGAAGCCGATGACCACGCTCCCCTGCTTGAGCTGGGCAATCTCAGCGG
Organism: Solirubrobacteraceae bacterium; assembly: GCA_035552215.1. GTDB lineage: Bacteria > Actinomycetota > Thermoleophilia > Solirubrobacterales > Solirubrobacteraceae > Palsa-465. The sequence goes on from DASZLV010000001.1 coordinate 50,446, forward strand.
CCGTCGGAGAAGCGACATTGAGCACCACATCCGACCCGAACACCTCTGCGGGGCTATCGGCCAGGGTGGCGCCGGCCTCCTGGAACTTGGCGTCCGGAATCATGGCCGCGGCGCCCGCGCCGCGCTCGACCACCACCTGGTGGCCTTGTCCGGTCAGCTTGCGTACGACCTCCGGCACCAGCGCGACGCGCCGCTCCCCGGCGACCGACTCCTTCGGAACCCCGATCTGCATGCGGCGCGGGAGGCTACCGCTTTGCACGCCCGCGAGTCGGCTGTTCAGGGCAGAGGGACCGGTAGGTCCCGCGTCCCCTGGACCGCGACCGCCAGGTGAAAGGCCAGCCGCGTCGGGGTCATCGCCGAGGCGGCCGCGGACACGCCCGCCGCGTCGTTCCCGGTTACGAACCAGGTCGGCGCGGTCTTGCTGTTCCCCGTCGCCGCCACCAGGCCCGCGTCGCCTCCGAGCCGTCGCACGAGCCGGCCGTGGGCGTCGAGGAGCTCGAGGGCACGGCCCTCGCCGCCGGCGAACCGGGCGTAGACGCCGCCCGTGGACGGTGCGTGGGCGATGAGGAGCGCCCCGATCTCGCGCTGGAGATCCCTCCAGGTGGCCACCTCGATCCCCAGGGTCGCCGTCCCCGAGCCGGTGCCCAGGAGCTGGCGCGCCGCGGGCACTCCGACCCTCGCGAGCGCGATCGACACCTGGTCGCACGCTGCGGTCACGTCGGGGGCGCACTCGAGGGCGACCGGCAGCCGCTTACCCGCGATCCCGTGGATGAAGGGCTCGGGAAAGGAGCCGACGACGGCGGGGACGTTCCGCGTCGCCGTGTCGTCGTGGAGATCCCACCAGATCTTCTCCCCGGGCCGCACCCGGGTCGGGAGCCGGCTCGTCCCGATCCCGCTCGCGCTGCCGTTGACGAAGAGGAACCAGCTGGTGCCGGGCTTGGCGCTCATGCCGTCGATCGAGATCACCGTGTTTCCTGCGACCTCGACGGGAAAGCTCCGCCGCAGCAGGGCGAGGAGGGTCTCCGAGCGAGCGTGGACCTCGGTGATGGTGGCGATCCGGTGGGCGCCGAAGTCGCGCGTGAGGGTCATGCTCACGGCGTTGGTCCCGTTGTCGTGCACGAGCCCGCACCCAGCGAGCACGGGCGCGAAGACACAGAGCGAGAGCGCGAGGACCGCTCGGCGGCCTCGACCGAGGCGGTGGATGAGAGGACGGCGATTTTGAACGCGCGGAATCGTAGCGGGGCGGGGCGCCTCCCCCCGGGAGACTCGCGTCTTCGTGTTTGCCTAGGTCCTGGCTCGCCTGGGCTTCGGACGCAAGTCTCCCGTTGCGAGGACCCCGGCCCCTGAGCCTGGGTGGCTAGGGCTCGAGCGGAGCGCACTCCGCTCTATTGCGGTCCCCGTAAACTCGGGCCCATGACCGTCAACCTGACTCGCATATATACGCGCCTCGGTGACTCGGGCGAGACCCATCTCGGCGACATGAGCCGGGTGGCGAAGACGCATCCGCGGATCGAGGCCTATGGGACGGTGGATGAGCTGAACTCGCACATCGGCGTGGCGCTCACCATCGACGGCCTGCCCGGCCCGTACGCGGAGTGGCTGGGGCGGATCCAGAACGACCTCTTCGATGTGGGGGCGGACACGGCGGCCCCGCACGATCCCGAACGGGAGCGCCTGCGCGTCGCCCCGGAGCAGACGGCGTGGCTCGAGCAGCGTTGTGACGAGGTCAACGACACGCTCGCCCCGCTGAAGTCGTTCGTGCTTCCCGGCGGCACGGCGGCGGCTGCGTACCTGCATGTCTGCCGCACGGTGTGCCGGCGCGCCGAACGGCTCGCGATCGCGTGCGGCGGGGAGCTCAACCCCGAGGTCGTCCGCTATCTGAACCGCCTCTCGGACCTGCTCTTCATTCTCGCCCGCGGGGCCAACGGCGGCGAAGAGCCGCTGTGGGAGCCCGGCCGCTACCGCTAGACGCCAACTTCGTAGCGCTTGCCGGGCTCGCCGCCGGCTCCGTCTGCGCCCCTGTCCCCCGGGCCGCGGCGCGGCGTGGTGGCGAGCATCAGCCCGGTGGCGAGGGCGAGACCGAGGACGCCGATCGCGGCGGCACCGACGATGAAGGTCTTGTGGGAGTGGGCGTAGGCGACGACCGGGTGCGGGCGCGCGAGGACGACGAGGCCGACGAGGGCCACGGCGCCGACGGCGGCCGCCAACGGTGGACCGAGGGCCTGACGTGGGGTGAGGCGCACGGACGGGGAGCGCGAGGCGTCCCGCGGCCACCGGGCGTCGGCCATCCACACGGCGGTAACCCCGATCATCGTCCACGTCGCCGCCACCAGGAAGCCGCCGAGCACGTCACTCGGGTAGTGCCAGGCGAGGATCAGGAACGAGAAGGAGACGGCGACGGCGAAGGCCGCGCCGGCCGAGGCGACAACCGGGCGGCTGGGAGCCCGCGCCACCAGGACCGCGCACAGCGCCAGTGACATCGCCGCCGTGGCGTGACCGCTCGGCCATGCCGCTGCCTTGAACTGCAGCTGCCCGGCGAAGGTGTACCCCACCGGGTGTGGGGCGGTGAGCAGCGACTTGAGCATCTCGGTGGTGACGTTGGCGGCGAGGATGATCCCCCCGACGGCGACCGCGATGCGGCCGCGGCGGCGGATCACCGCTACGAGCACGACCGCGCCGGCGAGGAAGAAGTAGGGCTGGGGGTCGCAGAGGTTGGCGATCGCCTGCGCCAGCCAGTTGACGTACGGGGTCTGGAGGTCAGCGAAGCCCATGAGGACGCTCGCGTCAGCGCGTCCGACCACGCCGACGTGGAAGGCGGCGTACCACGTGAGGAAGAGCAGGGCCACGCCGGTAACGGCGCCAAGCAAGGCGAGCGTGGCGCGTCTGGGCATCCTCAGAGGTTAGCCCGGCGCCGAGCCGGGCCGGCTCAGTTGCTGCGCTGGTGTACGGCGGGGCCGCGCGTGATTCGGATCTCCGGCTCCTCGGCCGAGATCTGCACGTGCGATTGGTGCTCGAGCGCCTCGAGCGAAGCGACCTCGACGCTCAGTCCCGGCTCGATCTCGAACCGGGCCGCCTCGTAGAGAAGCTCTGAGTAACGCGAGGCGGGGGCCATCTCGATGTCGAGGTCGTAGGTGATCTCGCAGGTGAGCCGCCAGTGTTCGCCAGCGGCGAGGCTGGTGGCGCTGAAGCGGACGGGCGCCACCCCGGCCCGATCTTCGGTGCGCAGCCGCGTGTGAGCGGCGAGCAGGGCCTGGGCGAGGCGGTCGAGATTGCGGCGGTAGGGGGCGGGCGCGATGGCGATCGGGCCCGCGGCGTCGACGCGTCCCCGGATCGCCTGTCCGGCGGATCCGACGACGACGTGCTCGACCCGGCATTCGGCGAGCCAGCGTAGGACGATGACCCACTCGTCCTTGAGGTGCTCGAGGCCCTTGACGGTCTCGGCGGGTCGGGGGTCGATGCCTGGGGCGCGGTGTCTTTGAAGCATGGGGTGCGATTCGCCGGAGGCCCGCGGACTCCTTCCCACGCCCTCGAGTTCGGCGGAGCCGACTCCACGTACGCTCCCATTCGCCTGCTTGCACGCATCGCCCCCGATCTTCTGGGCGGCAACCGCCCGCGGCCGGCGCTCGGCATCGTGGTGGCGACCGTGCTCGTGGCCGCGGCGACGATCCTCATCTCCGCGCTGAAGTCGGTCGCGCCGCCCGTGTCGCTCGGCGTCGTCTACCTGCCGGCGGTGCTCCTGATCTCCGCGTACTGGGGTTTGCCCCTCGGCATCGTCACCTCGCTCATGAGCGCCGCGGCCTTCAACTACTTCCACCTCCCCCCCACCGGGAAGCTCTCGCTCTCCGACCACCGCGAATGGGTGGCGCTGGCCGCCTTCGTCATCGTCTCGGCGGTGGTCAGCGCGATGGCCGAGCTCGCGCGCAGCCGCCAGGTCGAGGCCGACCGGCGGCGCGGCGAGGCCGATCTCGCGGCCGCGCTGGCGCGGGAGCTGCTGGCGGGGGCGGACACGCGAACCGCGCTCGGCGCCACCGCGCGCCGCGTCGCCGAGGCTCTCGCGATTTCCTCGGCGGCGATCGAGCTCGGGGCATCGGAAAGCGACGAGCGCCGGATCGCGCTTGCTCTGCGGGGAGGCGACGGCGCCCAGATCGCCAGCCTGATGGTGCCGCGCGGGCTCACTGCGGACGTCGCCGAGCGCCTGCACGTACAGGTCGCCCCCGCGCTCGGGGCACTCGTGGCCATCGCCATGCGCCGGGACGAGATGCAGGAGGACGCGGTGGAGACGGCCGCCCTGAGGCGCTCAGATGACGTCAAGACGGCGCTCCTGCGAGCGGTCTCCCACGATCTGCGCTCGCCGCTGACGGCGATCGTCGCCGGCGGCCATGCTCTGGGCGCGAGCTCGCTCACCAACGATGAGAGAGCGGATCTGAGCGCGGCCGTGGTCGGGGAGGGCACAAGGCTCTCGACGCTGGTGGACAAGCTCCTCGATCTCTCCAAGCTCCAGGCCGGCAGCGCTGCGCCCCGCCGCGATTGGATCTCCGTCGAGGACGTCCTGCTCGCGGCGCGTGAAGGCCTCGGCGACCCCGCCGCCGACATCCGCCTGTCGATCGATCGCGATGTGCCGGCCGTGCGGGCCGACGGCGCCCAGCTCGAGCGCGCCTTCGCCAACGTGCTCGAGAACGCCCGGCGCTACTCGGACGGGTTGCCCGTCTCCATCCACGCGCGGAGAATGGGCCCCCAGGTCGTGGTGCGGATCGTCGACCACGGCCCGGGGATCGCGGCCGCCGAGCGCGAGCGGATCTTCGAGCCCTTCTACCGCAGCCGGGGTCCGGGCCTGCGGCCGTGGACGGGCTCGGGGCTCGGGCTGGCGATCGCGCGCGGGTTCGTCGAGGCCAACGGAGGAACGATCGCCGTCGAGTCGCTTCCCGGTCAGGGCACGAGCTTCGTCATCGCCCTGCCGGTGGAGACCTCCACGGAGGGGGTGAGAGCGTGAGCACGCCGGGGAAGCCGCGGGTGCTGGTGTGCGACGACGAGCCGCAGATCCTTCGAGCCCTGCGAGTGATCCTGCGCGACGCCGGCTTCGAGGCGGTGCCGGCCGAGACCGCCGAGGACGCCCTCGATCTCGTGGCGGTGCGGCCGCCGGATGCGGCGATCATCGACCTCGTGCTCCCCGACATGGACGGCGTGGAGCTGTGCGCTCGCCTGCGGGAATGGACCGAGATGCCCATCATCCTTCTCTCGGCCGTCGGCGAGGAGGACGCCAAGGTGCGCGCCCTCGCCGCCGGTGCCGACGACTACATCACCAAGCCCTTCGGCCCTCGTGAGCTGGTGGCGCGCCTGGAGGCAAACCTGCGGCGAATCGGACCCGGTCCCGAGGAGGCGGTGATCCGGGCCGACGGACTCGAGGTCGACCTGCCCCGCCGCGCGGTCCTGCGTGAGGGCGCAGAGGTTCACCTCACCCCGACCGAGTTCGATCTGCTCCGTCTCCTCGCGCGCAACCGCGGTCGCCTGATGACCCACCGCGAGCTCCTGGTCACGGTGTGGGGCTCCGGCTACAGCGACGACACCCAGGTCCTGCGCGCGCACATCGCCAACCTCCGTCGCAAGATCGAGCCGGCATCGGGGCCGCGCTACATCAAGACCGATCCCGGCGTGGGTTACCGCTTCTCGGCTTAGTGCCGCGTCCGGCTTAGCGCTCGCCCTTCACACAATCTGCATACGGCGGAGCGTTTTCTGCACGGGTCGTTGACGCTGCGTCCCACAAGGTACAGACATGGACGTCGTGTCAATTGCCCTCGGGATTCTCATGTTCGCGGTCCTCCTCGCGCTGATCTGGGGAATCGACCGGATATGACCGGTCTGCCCGGCGCCTACCTCGTCGCCCACATGGGCGCCGCCGACTTCTTCGGCCTGGTCGTCTCGGTGCTCATCTGCGCCTACCTGCTCTACGCGCTCCTGCGCGGGGAGAGGTTCTAAGCCGTGTCCGTCACCGGCTGGCTCACCATCTTCCTCTTCGCCGGTCTCCTCACCGCCATCGCCATCCCCTTCGGCGGGTACCTCGCCCGGGTGTACTCGGGCGAGCGGACGTTCCTCGATCCGCTCTTCCGCGCCCCCGAGCGGATGGCCTACCGGCTCGTGCACGTCGACCCGGGCCACGGGCAGGACTGGAAACAGTACGCGCGCAGCCTGATCATTTTCTCCGTCGCCGGCTGGCTGGCGCTGTACCTGATCCTGCGCACGCAGACGCTGTGGAACTTCACCGGGCTGAACCCGATGCACTACCACTCAGCTACGTGGGACGTGTCCTTCAACACCGCTTCGTCGTTCTTGACCAATACCAACTGGCAGTACTACAGCGGCGAGACGACGATGAGCTACTTCACCCAAATGGCGGGGCTGACGGTGCAGAACTTCCTCTCCGCCGGCGTGGGCATCGTGGTGGCGGTCGCGCTCATCCGGGGCATCATCGGACGCAGCGGTAAGAGCCTCGGAAACTTCTGGCAGGACATGGTGCGCACGATCCTGTGGGTCCTCACCCCCATCTCCATCGTCGTCGCCCTGGTCCTCGTGTGGCAGGGGTCGATCCAGAACTTCTCGCATTACCTGAGCCTGAGCGGCGTCACCGGCCTCGGCCAGCAGATCGGCATGGGCCCGGTCGCCTCACAGGAGGCGATCAAGCTGCTCGGGACCAACGGAGGCGGGTTCTTCAACACGAACTCCGCGCACCCCTTCGAGAACCCGACCGCGTTCACGAACTTCTTCGAGATGCTCGTGGTCCTGGCGATTCCCGCGGCGCTCGTGTTCCAGTACGGGCGGATGTCCGGAAATCGGCGCCAGGGGTACGCCATCTACGCGACGATGATGGTGATGTTCCTCGGCGCGGCGGCCGTCGCCTATGTCGCCGAGGCCCATGGGTCGCCCGCCCAGCACGCGGCCGGACTCCACACCCATGTCCTTGCCGGGTCAGGGGGCGGCAACCTCGAGGGCAAAGAGCAGCGCTTTGGGATCGCCGGCTCGGCGCTCTTCGACGTCGTCAGCACCGTCACCTCGTCTGGCGCCGTCAACAGTGCCATCGAGTCCTTCACCGGGATCGGCGGTGCCGTCCCCTTTGCCAACCTGTCCGCCAGCGAGGTGATCTTCGGCGGTGTGGGCACCGGTCTCTATTCGATCCTGCTGTATGTCCTGCTGGCGGTATTCATCGGCGGGCTGATGGTGGGCCGGACGCCGGAGTACCTCGGCAAGAAGATTGAGGCACGCGAAATCAAGCTCGTGTCCCTCGGGATCCTCATCACCCCGCTCACCGCCCTGCTCGCCACCTCACTCGCCACCGCCACCAAGGCGGGTCGAGCTTCCATCTCCACGGCGGCGCTGAGCCCGCACGGCGGAACCACCCCCCAGGCGTTCTCGGAGAGCTTCTATGCCTACCTCTCGCAGGCCAACAACAACGGCTCGGCCTTCGCCGGCTACACCGGCTACATCCAGCCGAACGCCGGCAATGTCGGCGCCCACGGTGTCACCTTCGCCGACCTGCTCGGTGGCTTCGTCATGCTCTTCGCGCGCTACGTGCCGATTCTCTTTGCTCTCGCGGTCGCCGGCTCGCTCGCGGGTAAGCGCATCAGCCCGGCCGGACTCGGAACCATGCGCACCGACAACCCGACGTTCGTCTTCCTCCTCATCGGCGTGATCATCCTCATCGGCGCCCTCACCTTCTTCCCTGCCCTGCTCCTCGGGCCGATCGTCCAGGGCCTGACCGGACACCTGTACTGACATGAAGCGCGACATTCTCACCTCAGTCATCGGGATCCTCCTGTTCACTCTTGTCCTCGGGATCGTCTATCCCCTGTTCATCACCGGTGTCAGTCAGGTTGCCTTCCCGGGTAACGCCAACGGCCAGAAGGTCTACGTGCACGGCAAGCTCGTGGGCTCGAAGATAATCGGTCAGAACTTCGCCGACGCGGTGACGAAGAACGGCAAGCCCGAGATGTCGGCCGGCCAACCGGTGACCACACCAGACGTCCGTTATTTCCAGACCCGCCCCTCGGCCACCGTTCCCGCCGATAACGCCGCCGCTACCACCTTCTCGAACCTTGGTCCTAACAGCGTGGCCACCAAGACCGAGCTCGTCACCAACATCGCGGCGTATATCGCGGTCGACAAGGCTCCCAACGGAACGCCTTACTACCCCGGCGGTCTCACTCCGGGCCGGGTTCCCGTCGACGCCGCGGAAAGCTCGGCGTCGGGGATCGATCCTCAGATCTCGGTAAGGAACGCTGACATTCAGGCGTACCGCGTCGCCGCCGTCCGCAGCATCCCGCTCTCCACGGTCGAGCGGCTCATCTCCACCTACACCGCGAATCGCGGACTTGCCTTCTCCGGTGAGCCCGCGGTGAACGTGCTCGAGCTGAACCTCGCGCTCGACAGGCTCCAACAGGGCAGCTGATGTCCACCACCGCACCCGAATCACCGACTCCCCCGCCGATATCGGCACTGGCGGCGCCCCAAGAGCGCCGAGCCATCTCGCTGTTCCGGCGCGACATCGTCTACCGCGCGCTCATCGACAGCTTCAGGAAGCTTGATCCGCGCATCCAGGTCCGCAATCCCGTCATGTTCGTGGTCGAGATCGGTGCCGTCGTCACCACCATCACGTGGCTCATCCAGCTCTTCGGCGGCAAGGCGCTCGGAGGCAATGACCCGTCCTGGTACACCTTCACGATCGCCGTCTGGCTATGGCTCACCGTCGTGTTCGCGAACATGGCCGAGGCCTTCGCCGAAGGACGCGGTCGCGCGCAGGCCGAAACGCTCCGGGCCATGCGCCAGGAGACGCTGGCGACGATGCAGGACGGCACGAGCAAGCGCGCCGCCGAGCTCACCAAGGGTGACATCGTCATCGTCGACGCCGGCGAGCTCATCCCCGGCGACGGCACGGTGATCGAGGGAATCGCCTCGGTCGACGAATCGGCCATCACAGGCGAATCGGCCCCGGTGATCCGCGAGTCCGGCGGCGACCGCAGCGCGGTCACGGGCGGCACGCGCGTTACCTCGGACAGGCTGGTGATCGAGATCACCCAGGAGCCCGGTCAGTCATTCATGGACCGGATGATCGCCCTCGTCGAAGGCGCCTCGCGGCGCAAGACGCCCAATGAGATCGCGCTCAACATCCTCCTCGCCGGGATGACCCTGATCTTCATGATCGTCGTGGCGACGCTGCGCCCGTTCGGCCTCTTCGCCCACACCTCGATCTCCGAGACCACGCTGATCTCGCTGCTCGTCGCGCTCATCCCCACCACCATCGGTGCCCTGCTCTCGGCCATCGGGATCGCGGGCATGGACCGTCTCGTGCGGCGCAACGTGCTCGCGCTCTCGGGCCGGGCCGTCGAGGCCTCCGGCGACGTCGACGTGCTCCTGCTCGACAAGACGGGGACGATCACCATCGGCAACCGCCTCGCGTCGGAGTTCATCCCCATGCCCGGAGTCGCCGAGTCCGAGCTCGCCGAGGTCGCCCAGCTCGCCTCGCTCGCCGACGAGACCCCCGAGGGGCGTTCGATCGTCGTCCTCGCCAAGCAATACGGACTGCGCGAGCACGATATGACCGAACTGAACGCCACCTTCGTCCCCTTCACCGCCCAGACCCGGATGAGCGGCGTCGACCTGAACGGCAATCAGCTCCGCAAGGGCGCCGGTGACTCGGTGATCAAGTTCGTCGAGAACGAGGGCGGCCGCCCGCCCGCGGAGCTCCAGCCCGTGCTCGACCGGATCGGCCGCGAGGGGGGGACACCGCTGGCGGTGTGCCGCGACTCCCAGGTCCTGGGCGTGATCTACCTCAAGGACACGATCAAGGAGGGCATGCGCCAGCGCTTCGATCAGCTCCGCGCCATGGGCATCCGGACGATCATGATCACCGGCGATAATCGCCTCACGGCCGCCAAGATCGCCGAGGAGTCCGGTGTCGACGACTTCCTCGCCGAGGCCACTCCGGAAGCCAAGCTCGCCCTGATCAAGGAGCAGCAGGCCAGTGGGAGGCTGGTGGCGATGACCGGCGACGGCACCAACGACGCCCCCGCGCTCGCGCAGGCCGACGTCGGGGTAGCCATGAACACCGGCACCCAGGCCGCTCGCGAGGCGGGCAACATGGTCGACCTCGACTCCAACCCAACCAAGCTCATCGAGATCGTCGAGGTCGGCAAGCAGCTCCTCATCACCCGCGGCGCTCTCACCACCTTCTCGATCGCCAACGACGTCGCCAAGTACTTCGCCATCCTCCCCGCCATCTTCGTTTCGACCTTCGCGTTCGGTGGGAGTCGCCAAGGCCCGCTCCACGTGCTCAACATCATGGGCCTGGGCACGCCTCGGTCGGCGGTGATCTCGGCGATCATCTTCAATGCGCTGGTGATTCCGTTGCTCATCCCGATCTCGCTGAAGGGCGTCAGCTTCCGGCCCGTCGGTGCGAGTTCGCTGCTCCGACGCAACCTCCTGATCTACGGCCTCGGCGGCCTCATCGCCCCCTTCATCGGGATCAAGCTCATCGACCTGATCGTCCATAACGTCCTGGGCGCCTAACGGCACTCGGCGATGATCAGAGGTTCATGGCTCGTCGAGGCCGGTACAAGATCTTCCTGGGCATGGCGGCCGGCGTGGGCAAGACGTACCGCATGCTCCAAGAGGGCCAGGCCGAGGCCGAAGCCGGCCGCGATGTCGTGATCGGTTATCTCGAAGCCCATAATCGTCCGGAGACCATCGCCCAGGCCGAAGGCCTCGAGGTCATCCCCCGCCGCCGCGTGCGCTACCGCGACGCCGAGCTCGAGGAGATGGACCTGCCCGCGGTGCTGCGCCGCGCGCCGGAGCTGTGCCTGATCGACGAGCTCGCCCATACCAACCCCCCCGGAATCGAGCACGCCAAGCGCTACGAGGACATCGAAGCGGTCCTCGACGCCGGAATCGACGTGTTCTCGACCGTGAACGTCCAGCACCTCGAGAGCCTCAACGATCAGGTCGCGGAGGTCACGGGCACGAGGGTGCGCGAGACCGTGCCCGACGCCGTGCTCGGTACCGCCGACGACGTCGTCCTCCTCGACCTCACGCCGGAGTCGCTCATCGAGCGGCTCATCGCCGGCAAGATCTACCCCCAGGATCGCGTCCAGGCCGCCCTGAACAACTTCTTCACGATCGAGAATCTCGCCGCCCTGCGCGAGGTGTCGCTGCGCCAGGTCGCCGAGGAGGTCGAGCACAAGCGCGTGATCAGCGAGCCCCGGCTCGGGAGCCGGGAGGAGCGGCTGATCGAGGCCGCCGCCGCCCAGGCCATCCACGACCGCCTGCTCGCCCTCGTCACCCCCACCCCCCGCTCGCAGCGGGTGGTGCGCCGCGCCTGGCGCTCGGCGCAGCGCCTCGGCGGTGAGCTCGACCTGCTGTGGGTCACCGACCACGAGCCCCGTGAAGACGAGCGCGAACAGCTCGAGGCGCTGCGGCGCCTGGCGAGCGTGCTCGGCGCCCATCTGCTCATCGAGCACGGCGACGACGTCGCAGCGACGGCGGCGAGGGTCGCCGAGGACCGTGGCACCACCTACATACTCATGGGCCGGCCCAAGCCGCGATCAGCGCTGCGGCGGCTGCTGCAGCCCGCGCTCCCCTTTCGCCTGCTCAGCCTGCTCCCCGGGGTCGACCTGCGCATCGTTGCCGATCGCACCCGCCGCGCCGCCGGGAGCGGCGAACCCAAGGAGGATCAGTGACCGCGCTTCTCATCGTCCTCGTCGTACTCCTGGCCGTCGCCCTGATCGCCCTCACGGTGACCCATCTGCACTATCGGCACCGACGTCCGAGCAAGCTGCCTACCGCGGGGGCAGGGCGAATCCTCTTCCCGTTCATGGCCGGGGCGCTCTCCCAGCGGGCGCTCGATGCGGCGCTCCGCCTCGCCCGCGCCGAGGAGGCCACGCTCGTCCCCGTGTTCCTCGCCCGCGTTTCCATGCACCTGCCGATCGACACGCCGCTCCCCCGCCAGGGCGGTCTCGCCCTCTCCCTCCAGGAGGCGATCGAGCACCGCGCCACGGCGTGGGGAATCCCCGTCGAAGCGCGCATCGAGCGCGGCCGGACCTACCGGCACGCCCTGCGCCAGACCTTCGAGCACGAGCACTACGACCGCATCGTGCTCGCCGCCGCCGCGCGCGGCAACGTGGGCTTCGCGGCCGGCGACGTCGCCTGGCTCCTCGACAACGCCAGCGGGGAGATCGTCGTGCTACGACCGGGTCGCGACACCAACATCGCCCCGCCGGCGGCTCTGTCGCGCTCGGCGCCACGGCGGGGCCTGGCCCGGGTCTGAGGCCGCTAATCGTGCAGCCGGAAGGGCCCCCGTTGCCCGGCTCTGACGTAACGTGCCAGCGACATGAACCCGCAGACGGCCGTCGCCATCGGCCTCGAGATCGTGGCCACCACGCTCGCCAACCTCGCCTACCTGCGCGAGCACGATGCCGCAGCCGCCCTCCCGTGCCTGTCCATGCGCCGCCCGCTGCGCTCGCTGCGGCTCCTCCTCAGCAATCGCAGCTGGCTGCTCGGCTTCGCGATGGAGACGGGCGCGTTCGGCTTCTACGCCGCGGCCTTGGCGCTCGCCTCGCTCGCCGTGGTGCAGAGCATCGGCGCCGGGGGGATCGGCGTGCTCGCCTTCATCTCCGCCCGTGCCTCGAGCCGGCGATTGGCCCGGCGCGAGCTCATCGGGGTGGCCCTGTCCATCATCGGCCTGGTCGCCCTCGCCGTCTCGCTCGCCAAGAGCAGCGGCGAAGGGGGCAAGGGCTCGACCGCGGCGATCCTCGCGTGGCTCGGGGGCACGGGCGCGCTCGCGCTCCTCGCGCTGTGGGTCGGCCGGCGCAGCGGCCGGGTCGCGGTCGCCGAGGGCATCGCCGGGGGTCTGCTCTTCTCCATCGGCGACCTCTCGACGAAGCTCGCGACCCAGGGCGGAGCGCGCTTCGCCTTCCTGGTCACGCTCATCCTTGGTTACACGCTCGGGACCTCGCTCCTCCAGCTCGGCTACCAGCGCGGGGGCGCACTCACCGTTGCCGGTCTCGCCACCCTGCTCACCAACGCCCTGCCCATAGCGGCGGGAACGATCGTGCTCGGCGAGCCGGTGCCTTCGGGCGTGCTCGGCGCGGTGCGTATCTTCGCCTTCGCCGCCGTAACCGCGGGCGCCATCCTTCTCGCCTCGCCGGACCAGCGCGCGCCGGAGGGGTGACGCCATGGACAGATCGTCTGAATCGGCTCGGAATTCTCCGACACCCGTGGTCTTGGGTCAGTCCGCCGCTGGGAGGAAGATGGTGTCGGTGCCCAGCGTCGCGGAGCCAGCCAGCGGGTGGAGCCTGGACAATCACACCGGCGTGCTCACCGATGTCCTGCTCGGGCGTCCTGATCACTTCCGCTGGGTCGCCCTCAACGCCATCTCCGCGGTCACCTTTGCGAATATGGAGCGGGCGGGCCACCGTTTCGATCGCGAGCGAGCGCTGACGCAGCACCGGGGATTGGTCGATGCCTTCGATTCTGCGGGCGTGCGCTGCCATTTCCTCGCCGCCGACCCGGGTCTGACGAGCAGCGTCTACGCCCGCGACTCGAGCTTCATGACCCCGTGGGGTCCCGTGGTGGCGAGCATCCAGACCCCGCCGCGCGTCCGCGACCACGCCGTCGTCGCGGAGTTCTTCGCGCGTGAAGAGGCCCCGATCTGGAAATGGGTGACGGCGGGGTACTTCGAGGGCGGGGACTTCTCGATCGTCGAACCCGGAGTGGCGATGCTCGGTTACTCGGGCGCCCGCTCGACCAAGGAAGGCGCCGAGCAGGTCGCCGGGTGGCTCACCGAGCACGGGTGGGAGGCGCTCACCATCCCCATGCCCCCGCAGTTCGTCCACCTCGACAGTAGCTTTGTGATGCTCGCCGAGAAGCTCGCGCTGGTGTGCGAGGACGCTCTTCAGCCCTTTGTCCTCGATTTCCTCCGTGCGCACGGCGTGAGCTGGCTGAGCATCTCCTACCGCGAGTGCATGAGCCTGGGAGGCAACCTCGTCAGCCTCGGAGCGGGCCGGATCCTCTCGATGGCCGCCAGCGCCGGCGTCAACGAGCGCCTAACCGCCGAGGGGCTCGAGGTCACGGCGGTCGAATACGACCAGTTCGCGCTCGCGGGCGGCGGCGTCCACTGCTCCTGCCAAGACCTCCGCCGGCAGGCGGCGTGAGCGCGAGCTCTCCTGACCCACGACGAAAGGACCAGCCGTGCTGAGAACCAGAAAGCTTGCCCACCTCACGTGGCCCGAAGTGGCGGAGGCGGCGAATGCCGGCACCGGTGTGATCGTGCCGGTGGGCGCGGTCGAACAGCACGGGCTGCATCTCCCGCTCATCACCGATGCCCTGCTGGCGGCGGATCTCGCTCATGCGGTGGCCGAAGCAACCGACATGGTCGTCGCCCCCACCCTCTCCTACGGCTACCGCTCGCGTCCGCTCAGCGGCGGCGGACAGGGTTTCCCGGGAACGACGTCGTTGAGCGCCACCACGCTCATGGCAATGCTCGAGGACGTCCTGCGTGAGTACGTGCGCCACGGCTTCGAGCGTCTCGTCGTCCTCAACTGGCACTTCGAGAACCGCCACTTCATCTACGAAGCCGCCTACCGGGCGCTGCTCCCCCACGAGACTGCCGCGGCACGGATCATGGTGCTCGAACGCTCCTTCGAGGAGCTCTCGCCTGCCACCCTCGAGCTCCTGTTCCCCGACGGGTTCCCGGGGTGGGCCACCGAGCACGCGGCCATCTTCGAAACCTCGCTCATGCAGTACCTGCACCCCGAGCTGGTGCTCGAGGACCGGATCGTCGACGACGCTGCCGAGCGCAGCCCTTGGTGGGACGTCGTCCCTACCCCCGAGGACTTCGTACCCGAAACCGGGGCGCTGTGGAAGGCCAGCCAGGCGACTCCCGAGAAGGGCGCCGCCGCGTGGCACGAGATCGTCACGCAGGTGACCGGCGCGATCGCCCAGGAGCTCGGCGTGCCCGCGCTCCAGCGGCCCTAGGTGATGGAGATGACCGGGATGCGAGGACGCACCGCAGTGGTCACCGGTGCCAGCTCGGGAATCGGTCGAGCGACCGCGGTCGCCCTCGCGGGCGAGGGGGCGTCGGTGGCGCTGCTCGCCCTCCCCGGGCCCGAGCTCGAGGAAGCCGAGCAGGCGTGCCAGGCGGCGGGCGCTCAGGTGCTCGCCGTGGGACTCGACGTCAGGGACTCCTCGGCGGTCATCGCGGCGTTCGAGCAGGCGTCCGAGCTCGGCGCGATCGACGCCGTGTTCAACAACGCGGGGATCTACACGATCGCGCCGCTGGCCGAGACGACCGACGAGATGTGGCAGCGGGTGCTGGCGGTGAACCTCACCGGGGTCTTCCACGTCGCCCGGCAGGCGGCCCGAGTGATGCTCCCACTCGGGCGCGGCTCGATCGTCAACACCGCCTCCGAGCTCGCGCTCACCGGCGAGGCCACCACCGCCGCCTATGCCGCCACCAAGGGCGGGGTGCTGGCCCTGTCTCGAGCTCTGGCCGCCGAGCTCGCCCCTCACAACATCCGCGTCAACGCCGTGTGCCCAGGCCCGATCGACACACCGTTGCTCCAGGCCGAGATGGAGTCTCTGGGCGACCGCGCGCCGGCCCGCTGGGAAGCGATGCTCGGAACCATTCCCAGCGCTCGCGTCGGCACGGCCGCCGAGGTCGCGGCGATGGTGACGTTCCTGCTCTCCGACGCCTCCGCCTACGTCACCGGCGCGGAATTCGTGGTCGACGGCGGCCGCACGAGCTGCTTCGTCGCTCGTTGACGGCGGTCAGCGGGGATCGATGAGCTCGAAGTACTCGAAGACCATGGGGAGCTCGTCGGAGACCTCGGTGCCGTGGACCCGGCAGTAGTCCTCGAGCCACGCCCAGTGCCCGACCCTCCAGTACGTGACAGAACCGCCGCCTTCTGATTCGGCCCTGGCGAAGGCCTCGTCGACATCGCCGAAGGGCTTGACCTCGACGCTCGTGGTCTGGATCACGCAGCCGGGCCGGGCGAACCCGTCGAGGACGATGCTGTAGTCCCCGACCTCGTGGGGAGCGCTTCCCTCGACCTCGTGCTGGAGCATGGGATGCGCGGTCGAGCGCTTGCTCCCGTGGAGGATGAGGTTGAGCATGAGGTCGGAGAAGATGGGCACGGTCTGCCAGGCGAAGACATGCGGCTGCACGGAAGGCTCGATGCCGTTTTCCTCGCGCACCCGCGCCCAGTAGGCGGCGGTCTCCTGCGCGTACCGCTCCCAGTAACCAGCGAGATCGGGTGGCAATCCCATCGCGGGCGATCCTACCCGCGGGCGCTCGCGCGACCGGTGTACACAACGTCTGAATCCCGGGCGGCAAGCGTGACACTCGGGCGCTTGGTGGCGGCGACGCGGCACGGCACGCTTTCGGGCGAACGTGTTCGATCACAGCGGTATTCCGTGGCCCGACGGTGCCCGCTGCGCGGCGGCGGTGACCTTCGACGTCGACGCCGACTCCCTGCTCTACCTCGACGATCCGCTCGGCGGCCACCGTCGCGTGGGCTACCAGTCGTGGCTGCGTTACGACCTCGTCGCCGTGCCCGCGATCCTGCGCATGTACCGGCGGCTGGGCCTGCGCCAGACCTTCTTCTTCCCTGGCTGGTGCCTCGAGCGCTATCCGGAGCTCGGCGATGCGGTCGCGCAGGGCGGGCACGAGATCGCTCCGCATGGGTACCTCCACGAGATCGCCCACGAGCTCGAACCCGACCAGGAGCGCGAGCTCATGGAGCGATCGATCGAGCTCGCGCGGACGGCGCTGGGGCGGGCGCCGTCCGGGTGGCGCGGCCCTCGCTACACGTTCTCTGACCGCACCGCCGAGCTCATCGCCGCATGCGGGCTCTCCTACCACTCAGGGCTCCTGCATCACCATCTACCGCACCGGATCGCCACCCCGGCGGGGTCGTTCTACGAGCTGCCGGTGGAGCGAGCCAACGACGACTGGCCGCAGTACGTCGTCAGCCCCGATTACGGCTACTTCATCCCGATCCGCGCCCCCGACCATGCCTTCGCCACCTTCCGGGCGGAGTTCGAGGCCGCCTACCAGAGCGGCGGGCTGTGGATCGGCGTCTGGCATCCGTTCGTGTCCGGGCGCCCGTCTCGCCTGGATGCCGTCGAGCGCTTCCTCGAGGAGCTCATCGCGCGCGGGGACGTGTGGCTCGCGCCCCTCGAGGACATAAGCGCGCACCTCGGCTACGTCGAGGCCACGGGAGCGTGGGTCCCCGAGACCGTGGCGCTGCCCTTCGACCCCGACCCGCCTTCCCTGTACTGGCCGGGCGGTGGGCTCTGACGAACCGCCACACCGCTCACCTTCACCTTTAACAGGTTGCAGATTGATGAGTGGTCTGACCACGTCCAGACTTGGCCTCGGTGGCGGCCCTTCCCAGCTATATCGAGCGAGGCAGCGGCCCGGCCGTCGTCTGCAGCCACGGGACGATGATGGATCGCCGGCTCTTCGAGCCGCAGCTCGAGGGTCTGTCCGACGAGTTCCGGGTCATCGCCTATGACTCCAGGGGACGACGCGAGCGAGGCGAGGCCCCCTACGACCTTTACGACCTCGCCGATGACTTCGTGGCCCTGCTCGACGGCCTGGAAGTCGACCGCTGCGTCCTCGTGGGCATGTCGATGGGCGGCTTCATGGCCATCCGCGCCGCCCTTCGCTATCCCGAGCGACTCGCGGGATCGTCCTCGTGGGCGCGTCGGCGCTCCCCTACACGCCCGAATCTCGCGACCACTGGGAAGCGCACTTCGGCTCGGCACGCGACACCCGCCCGATCGACCCGGCCTTCGCCCGCGAAGACGCCGAGGGTCATTTCTCCGAGCGGACCAAGGAGCTCGATCCAGAGCTTGTCGAACTGTGGGTCGAGCGCTTCTCCACGAGGTCGGGCATGGAGACCTTCCGCGAGGTCCTCAGCTGGACCCGTCAAGACGACGTGCGCGACGAGCTCTCTGAGCTCATCACCCCCGCTCTCATCGTCCACGGCGATGAGGACGAGCTCGTCGCGCTTGACGACGCCTACGAGACCTACCGGCGGCTGCCCACGGCGCGAATGCTGGTCGTGCCCTACGCGTCGCACGCGGTGAATCTCGAGGCGCCGCAGATTGTGAACGCGGCGATCGCCACGTTCGCGGGCGCAGCGCTGGCAAGCCTCGCGGAGACCAACCCCCGACCCATAGGAGTGCGGCTTTGACCACGACAGCACCGGGGCCGTCAGCGGCGGCCGAGACCACAGGCGGAGTAGATGAGGTCGGGCGGATCGAGACACGCGGGATCGAGACCATTCCCGAGGAGGAGCGTCATTCACGGCCGATCAACGTCTCCAAGATGATCACCGGCAGTGCCATGGGCTACTCGGCCATCGTCCTCGGCTGGCTGCCCGTCGCCTTCGGGCTGAGCTGGTGGAGCTCGTTCACCGCGATCATCGTCGGCGCCCTGCTCGGCTCGATCGTCCTCAGCCCGATGGGCATCTTCGGGCCGCGTACGGGCACCAACATTCCCGTCACCTCCGGCGCACACTTCGGCGTCGTGGGGCGGATCGGGGGATCGCTGGTCGGGGTCCTGTGCGGGGTCGGCTTCACCGCTCTGTCGGTGTGGACGGGTGGTCAGGCCATCGTCGAGAGCGCCCATCGCCTGTTCGGGCTCCCCAACAGCAACCTCATGCTCGGCATCGCCTACGGCGTGGTCCTGTGCATCTGCCTGATCGTGTGCGTATGGGGACACGCCAACTTGCTGGCCCTCGAGAAGATCGGCGTGTGGACAGGCGCGGGGCTCGTGATCCTCGGGATCATCGCCTTCGCCAGCCACTTCCACGCGGGCTTTCACGGCACCGGCAAGTACCTGCTCAGTAGCTATGTGGCGACCTGGATCGTCTCGATGATCGCCATCTTCGCCAACCCCATCTCCTACGCGCCCTTCATCGGTGACTGGGCGCGCTACATATCCCACAAGAAATACAGCGACCGCACGATGGTGTGGGCCACCTTCGGCGGTTCCATGGTCGGCCTGGCCATCGCACCGCTGTTCGGCGCCTTCATGGCCGTGTGCTTCGCCAACCCGGGCGGAGACTTCATCAGCGGGATCGTGGCCACCTCGCCCGGCTGGTACGTGGTCGTCGTGCTCCTCCTCGGTGGCTACGGGGCGCTGGCCAACACGGCGACGGGAATGTACGGCCCCGGTCTCGACACCTCGTCGCTCATCCCCCGCCTCAAGCGCGTTCCCGCCACGATCATCCTCGGCTTCTTTGCCATCGCCTGCGTGTACATCGGCAGCTTCGTGGTCAACGCGCTCTCGAGCATCAGCGCCTTCCTCACCGTGCTCACGGTCGTCACCGTCCCGTGGATGCTCATCATGGTGATCGGGCACTGGTGGCGGCGCGGGCATTATGAGCTCGACGACCTGCAGGTGTTCAATCGCGGCATGCGCGGCGGCCGTTACTGGTTCGCCGGCGGCCTGAACTGGCGCGCAGCCGGCGCCTGGTTCGCGGCCGCGGCGCTCGGGCTGCTGTTCTCGAACGTGCCGCCGCTGTGGGTCGCGCCCCTTGCCAACGTCGCGGGCGGGGTCGACCTCAGCCTGGTCTCGGCCGGCGTGCTCGGGGCGGTCTTCTACATCGCAGCCCTGCTCGCCTTCCCCGAGCCCGCCTACGTGTACGGCCCCAAGGGCCCGCGCTTCGGGCGCGTCCGGCAGGCGGAGCCGCCCCCGGTGCGGTTGATCCACCCGGTCGCCGCCGCGCCCTCGATGCCCCAGGCCACCGAGGTCCCGCCGGTGGAGGTCGAGCTCGCCTGATGACGGGAGGTGGATCGGTCGCGCCCGACGACGGGGGATATCCCCCGTGGTCGGTAATCCGCGAGTCACACTGGCTGCGCGGCCACGACCTGCCGATGATCGAAGCGGACATGCCGACGTTCATGCGCCGGCCGCACGCGATCGATGCTTCCGACCTCGAGGACGCCGACGTGGCGATCATCGGCAGCTCGTTCGTCTCCGGGTGGACGGGCGAATATGCCGGCGTTCCCAAGCGCGAGTGGGCCGCCAGCCCCAAACGGGTGCGCCAGCAGTCCGCGCGCTACGTCTCCGGCTACATCCAGGATTTCGACCTCGATGTCTTCGAGCACCTGCGGGTCGTCGACTTCGGTGATGCCGAGCTCGCCCCCGAGGCCCTCGAGAGCCAGCGCGTGGACGTGATCCTCCGTGCCCAGGCGGCAGTCGAGGAGAAGGTGCAGCAGGTGCTGGCGGCGGGAGCGCTGCCCATCGTCATCGGCCAGAACTCACCGTGCGCCACCTTCGCGGTGGCGAAGACGCTCGCCGCCCGCACGGAGGGGGACGTGGGCATGGTCAGCCTCGACACCCACTGGGACGCCAACCTGGTCGATCGGCATACCGCCGACCGGCGGATCGCCGGGTCGGGGAGCTGGCTGCAGAAGACGCTCGAGTTCGTGCCCAACATGGATGCCCGTCACGTGGTCGAGATCGGCCCGCGCGGGATGCTCGAGCACGCCTCCATCGTCCGTGACCTGCGCCGGCGCGGCGCCACCCTGATCTCGGGCTGGGACGTTCGCGGCCTGGGAATCGACGAGGTGTGCCGGCGCCTGGACAGCGCCTACGCCGGCACCGCGGACGTGTACTCCCACTTCGATCTCGACGTGGTCGGGGGCAACGGCGGACCGCCGGCGGAGATCCTCGCCGACCTCGCCGAGCCGCTCGGGATCACCGACTACGACCTGCTCCGTGTCGCCCACGAGGTGGGTTCCCGCGGCGTCGGAGCGGCCTCCTTCGTGTGCATCGCCCCCGGGTCGGCGCTCATGTACCGGCTCGTAGTATTTGCGGTCATGTACCTGCTGGCCGGTCGTATCGCAGGCAAGTCCGCGGTGTGATGGCCACCGATCCGACGAGGCTCGACGGCCAGGTCGCCGTGGTCACGGGAGCGGCCCAGGGCATCGGCCGCGGGATCGCCCTGGCCCTCGCCGGCGCGGGGGCGCGCGTGGTCATCGGCGACCTCCAGGAAGCCGACGCGACCCTCGCCGAGATCCACGACCTGGGCGGCGAGGCCGAGGCGATACGCATGGACGTCAGCCGCGCCGAGGACGCGGAACGGCTCGCCGCCTTCGCCGAAGAGCGCTTCGACGGCCTCTCGATTCTCGTCAACAACGCCGGCATCGACGCCCCGCCCGGCAACGCCTGGGACCTCACCCTCGAGGAATGGCAGCGCACCATCGACGTCAACCTCACCGGCGCGTTCCTGTGCTCGCAGGCCGCGGTGCGGCGGATGCTCCCGCGCGGGACGGGCAGCATCGTCAGCCTCAGCTCGCACGCCAGCTGGCTCGGCACCCCCGGCACCTCGCCCGCCTACAACGCCAGCAAGGCGGGCATCATCGGCCTGAGCGCGGCCCTGTCGGTCCAGCTCGGGCCGAAAGGCATCCGCTCTAACGCCGTCGCCCCCGCCACCGTGCTCTCGCGCGATTTTGGCTGGTCACCCGAGGAGGAGGCCGCCCGCGCCAGCATGTACACGCTCGGACTCGGGATGCCGGGCGACATCGGCCAGGTCGTCCGCTTCCTGGTGAGCCCGGCGGCGAGGTGGGTTACCGGCTCGCTGTTCTACGTGCACGGCGGGTTCCTCAAGGAGGAGTGACTTCGTCAGGCGCTCGGCGGCTGGGCCGCGAGATGCCGGCGCATCCTCACCGCAAAATGGAGCCCGAGCAGGGTGTCCTCGCCCGTGAGGTCCTCCCCCAGCAGCTCCTCGAGGCGCGCGATCCGGTAGTACAGCGACGGCCGCTCCAGATGCAGGGCGCGGGCGGTCTCCGCCTTGCGCCCGCCGTACGCGCACAGGGCTTCGAGCGTTCCCAGGAGCTCGGTGTGCCGGCGCCGGTCATAGTCGATGATCGGTGCAAGTCGCGACTCCACGAAGTCGCGGATGGCCTCGACGTCCCGCAGGGTCCAGAGCAGGCGGTCGAGGTCAGGGGCGGCAATGTCGTGCCATGGCCGGGGGCGTGCGTGGTGTGCCGACTCGACGGCCTCAGCGGTAGCGCGCAGGTGGTCGCCCAGCCGGCTCCACGTGTGTGCGGCCGGGCCCACGCAGATGACGCACCCGCCGGGCCCGAGCTTGCGCTCGACGGCGAGGCGCACCATCGCGGCAATGCGCTCCGCTACCTGCGGGCGGTCCTCGTCGCCCTCGAGGCCGGCCACGAGCAGGGCCTGGCCGTCGGCGCCGGGGGGCCGCAGGAGCAGCGACATTCGACGATCGCTGAACTCGCGCTGGAGCTCACGCCACGCCACGGCCCAGGCACGTTTGCGGTCCTCACTGGCTCGGGTGCCGTTTCTCGCGCCCACGACGATGGGCAGGAGCACGGGATTCGTGAACGCGAGCGCCTTGGCCCGGGCGGCGGCGCCGCTCTCCTCGAGGGCGCCGCGGGCCACGGCGTCCACCAGACCCGACGGCTCGACGTAGTGCAGCGAGGCCTCGTCGGGTCGCAGGAGCGCCAACCCGACGAGCGTCACCGCCCGCTCGACCGCCACGACGGCGAAGGCGTCGAGCCGCGAGCGGAGGCTGATGGCGGTGAGGGCGCCCCAGGCGTGGACGTCCCCGATCGACACTGGGACGGTGACCACCTGCGAGCGGCTCGGGAGCTCACGCCGGTGCATCTCCCAGGCCGCCACCACGTCATCGTTGGGAAGCCCGTTGGCGGCGATGGCGGCGATCTCGCCGTCGGCGCGGGCGAGGACGACCGGGTTGCTGATCGTCTCGGCGAGGACGTCGAGGATCTGCGGGATCCCGCCACCGCGCAGCATGATCGCTGCGAACCTCCGGTGCAGGGTCTCTCCGTGGCGCATCAGGGTCAACTCGGTGTCGAGAAGCTCGGCGTGCACCGCCTCGGTCACCTCCACGAACGGCACCACCCGATGCATGGCGATGAGCGGCAGCCCCTGGCGGTCGCACTCCTCGGCGAGGGCCGCGGGGATCTCACTCAGCGCCGAGCCGAGCCCGATGACGAGCGCGGCCACGCCCCGCTCGGCGAGCCCGGCGGCAAGGGCGCGCTGCTCGCTGCGCTTGGCGCTGATCCCGATTCCTGAGGTCAGGAGGAGCTCGCCGCCCTTGAGCAGCGAGGGGATGTTCGGCACCTCGGCCGCGTGCACCCAGCGGACCTCGCGATCGAGGTGCTCGTGCCCTCCCACCACCTCGGGGACGCCGCGGACCACGATCGGCAGCTCGAGCACGGCCCGCACGGTCATGCCCGCGGACGGCGGGGCGGGTCGGTCAGGATGGGCGGGCTTGGGCGCTCTGAGGGGCGTGACGGTGGGGACGCGGGTGCTCACGCGAGCGCCCCGGTCGCGTCCCCCGGCACCGCCGAGCGTGGAGCCCTTGTTGCATGCAACCGCCGCAAGATTGACGCAGTCTGGCGACTGCGCGACCGGCCGCCTTTATCCGCGTGGCCGAAGATCAGAGCGTCCGATCGGCCCGGTGTCGTGCCGATCAGCCGCCGCCGAAGGCGATGTGTCCCTCGACGTGCGCGGCCGGCGGCCCATCGGCGACGTGCCGCACCTGGCAGGAAGCCCCGCACGTGATCGCGTCGGTCCCCGCCCCACCCTCGGAAGCGATCAGGAGGTCCCCCGCCCGCACTCCGGCCCGGGTCAACGACGCGGCCCCGATCCGGAGGATGACCCCGTCTCCGGGATGCCGGTTACCGGGCGTCCGGCGGTCGGCGACGAGGGCACCGGCGCGAGCGCCGAAGCCCGCGGGCACGAAGCCGAGGCTCTCGACCCCGATGTCCTGGCCGTGCGGTAGCCCCGAGTCGGCCAGGAGCCGGCTCGTGCCGTCGGGGGCGATCGCGTAGATGCGGCCGCTGATTTCGTCGGGCGCGATGAGATCGCCGGCGAACCGCCCGAAGGTCGCCGGGGCCACGGCGATCCCGCCCTCCGCCCTGGGCGCGCTCTGGGTCACGGTGGTGACGGTGCCGCGGCAGTCGATCGCGTACACGGCGGTGTTCGACCCCGCCGTCGCGGTGACAAGCACGCGGTGGCCGAAGCGGCCGGTCGCGTCGAAGGCGATCCCGTTCGCCCGCGTCGTCGTCGGGAGGGTGGCAAAGCGCCGCGCGCGGCCCGCGGGATCGATGGCCGTAACCCCGCGGCCGTGGCGGATGCGCAAGGCGTAGACGGTGCCCGAGGGGAACGTGCATCGGGCGCTCGATACCCGCTGCCCGGCAGCGAGCGCGATGTACGGCTCTTCGCCGCCCGGGCTCACGTATCCGCCCCGGCCCCGGGCGAACGGCCGGAGCGCCCCGCGCGGGGCGAGCAGGGCCAGCCGGCCGGCGGTGGCGACCACGATGGTGCCGTCGCGGCGAGGCCCGCCAAGGTCGAGGACCTTCGGGCTGGGCGCTGCGGCCGTCCATCGCGCCGTCGCTGCGGCGGTACGCACCGCCGGGCGCCCGGCGGCCGCTGAGCAGCCGGCAAGACTGAGCCCGGCGAGGGCGAGGGCCGCCGGGCGCACCCTTCTCACGCCGGACAGCGGCGTCCACCGCTGTCCGGCCTTCGCACGCATGAGCGTCATTGTGGCAGCGGCCTCTCCTCTGCGGCGGGGACCGGGACCGCGTCGCCGGGCAGCTGGTGAGCTTCCTCGTTCGCGGCGATCGACTTCTTGAACTCCTTGAGCCCCTGGCCGAGTGATCGCCCCGCCTCGGGGAGTCGCTTAGGGCCGAGGAACAGGAGCGCGACGATGAGGACGATGACGAGATGGGTGGGGGTGAGTAGTGAGGTGAACATGGTTACTGCCCGTAGATGCTGCGACGGGCGGAGTCCGCGTCCCTGGCCAACTGCATGATGGTGGTGAAGAACCTCGGTGACTGACCGTCGAACAGCTTGTCAGCGATGAAGCTGTTAATGGTCGCGACAGCCCCCGCGTTCTCGTCGAGCGCCGGTCGCACCACCGAGCACACGGGCAGGTCCTTACTGATGAACTGGGCCGGCTCGGGCAGGATCAGGTTGGTCTGGTTGAGCTCTCCGCCCTTGGCGTTGAGGTCGGGGAAGCTGATTCCCGTGACCGGGTCGGTGACGCCTGCCAGCGGTTGCGCCACGGCATTGCCCGCCTTGTCGTGCCAGAGCGAGAAATGGTTGGTCTCCACTCCGCCGATGCTCACGACGATGAGCAGCACCTCGAGGCTCGATGCCTTGAGCGCCATCGTGCTGTAGAGGCTCGAGCCGCCCGCCTCGATGTAGGCGAAGTGGAACCCGGCGGTGTTGGCGATCGCCTGCATGCGCACGGCATCGCGCGTCGCCGGCGGGTTCGGCTGGTCGGTCCCCGGGGGGGTGTCCTGATCGGTGAGGGGGATGGCCGGTTCGTTGTTGATGGTCACGGCCTGGGGGAACGTCGCACCGAAGTCGGGGTTCTGCGCACTCCGGTAGCGCACGTACCAGCTCGTGTCGACATTGAGGTTCTGCAGATTCGTCAGTCGGCCGATCTGCTTGGCGCCCGTCGCCTTGCTGCTCGGGAGCGTCCGGAACGAGTCGAGATTGACGGGCCGTGCGCCCTTCGACTGCAGATATCCGTTGAGGAACGCCGCGTGGCTGATCTCGTCGTCGGTGTTGTCGGAGATGTACTGGGGCATGTCCCCGTCGAGGTTGGAGAGCGCCGCCATGTACGCGGGATTCCCCCCGTCTACCCCACCGAGTTCCGCGTACTGCTGCCACAGGTCCGTCTCGATGAGCTCGACGGCGGCCAGGAAGCGCAGAATGGCCACGTCACCGGCCCCCAGGCCGTCCTCCCTCGCCATTGCGCTGCTCGCGAGGAGGACGCTGCCGGGGACGACGGCGGCACCGGCGAGGCCTACGTTCTTGAGGAAGGAGCGCCTTCCCGTGACACGCTGCCACAGGGCCCCGACCTCGGGCTCGGCGGTAGCGCCGCTAGGGGTAACTGCGTGGATGTCCATGGGGTGATCCTTTCGGTTCGCGAGTCTCTACTACGAGCTATAGTTGTAAGGACGTCACCCAGTCACATTCCTTCCCAGCGGGCAGAAATTTCTACTACGTGATGTAGTACGGTACGGACGTGGGGGGCCCCGCCGGCGGCCCCTTCCCGCCCGCCGCGGCCTCGCTCCCAAGCTCATCAGGGGAGAATGTCCGCGAGGTCCTCGTGGCCCCCGACGCGCGCCCATCCGAGGGCGTTGCCGCCGTGCAGGCTGTCGAGGATCAGCGGGTCGGCGCCGACTTCGAGGAGTACGACGACCGACTCGCGTTGCCCCGCCTGGGCGGCGAGGTGGATGGCGGTGACGCCCTCGCCGTGACTCGGCCCGCCGAAGCTCCCGCGCTGATTGGGGTCGGCGCCCAGGTCCACCAGGGAGCGGATCGAACCGGCGAAGGGCTGCTCAAAGGACAGGCGTTCGACGTACGCCTTCAGCTTCGTCCAGCTCGCGAATCCGAGCTCGCGCGCGAGTTCGAGCTGCACGTCCGCGAGCTTCCCCTGCTGCCCGGCCACACGCTGCTCGCGCACGCGCTCCTTCGCCTGCTCGCGCAGCCGCTCCAGGTTGAGCTGATAACCCACAGTGGCTCCTTTCCTCAGTGCCGGGCGTCCGCCGGTCCGGCTGGAGAGCCTGTGTATCAGGATGCCGATCCGGTGCTCGTACACGTGGTAAGGGTCGGACAGCCAACTTAGGAGGTAGGACATGTCGGGTACGTGGGATGTTGTTGCCAACGCGCCGGGGATTCAGACGAGCACGATGCTCTTGCTCACCGATGGCCGGGTCATCTGCCAGGAAGACGGCACCGCGAACTTCTCGGCGCTGTCGCCTGATTCGAGCGGCAGTTACCACAATGGGACTTGGGCCCCCATCGCACCGATGTCGATCTGGCGCCGCTACTACGCGTCGGCCGTGCTGGCCGACGGCCGGGTGTTCGTGGCCGGCGGCGAGGATGCTCCCACGCCCGATACGAACATCTGCGAGATCTACGACCCGGTATCGGATACCTGGACGGTCATCGGGGGACCGGCCGGATGGTCGAACATCGGCGATACACCGTGTGCCGTCCTCGCGGACGGGCGCGTTCTCATGGGGGACATCAACAGCACGAGAACCGTCATCTACGACCCCGTGGCGGACATGTGGACCGGAACGGGCACCAAGGGCGACCGCAGTTCGGAAGAGACATGGACCCTGCTGCGGGACGGAAGCGTTCTCACCGTGGAATGCAACCCGACCTACCCGAGGGCGGCGCAACGGTATATCCCCTCGACCGGCACTTGGGTAGACGCCGGGCAGACCGTCGTGGACCTGGTCGCGCACACGTTCTCAACCGAGATCGGACCGGCCGTCCTGCTTGAGGACGGTCGGGTGATCGCCTTCGGCGGCACCGGCCACACTGCCATCTATGCCAACGGATCGACCCCTGGCACCTGGAGCCCCGGGCCGGACTTCCCGGTCGGCACCGACGGGGAGCTCATGACAGTGCGCGATGCCCCGGCGTGCCTGCTCGCCAACGGGAAGGTCCTGTGCTGTGCCGGGCTGGCCACCGGAGGAGCGGGCTGGGGCGGGCCGCCGGACTTCTTCGAGTACAGCTCTGACACCGACACGCTGGATCCGGTGGGCCAGCCGCCCATCAACGCGTCGGTGCCCTACGTCGGGCGCATGATGCTCCTCCCGACCGGAGAGGTGCTCTATGCCGCTGACGACAACGGGATCTCCATCTACACCCCGTCGCAGCCCCCTCGCCATCACCGCGAGGAGCGCCTCGAGCCGGAGATAACCTCAGCTCCGGAGCACATGGCCCCCGGAAGCCACCACAAGGTGGCCGGACATCGCTTCAACGGCGTATCCCAGGCGGTCAGCTACGGGGATGACTGCACGACCGCCACCAACTACCCGCTCGCCCGGCTCCGCTACCCGCAAGGCGTGGTCGTGTACTGCCGGACCTTCGACCACTCGACCATGGCTCTCGCGACTGGGAACCACGTCGTTCACACCACGGTCGAGATCCCTGCCTCTGCCCCCCACGGGCACGCATCCCTCGAGATCGTCGCCAACGGCATCGCCTCGGATCGGACGCGGGTCGAGATCGGCTAAGTCAGGTTGCATGCCGCACGGACTCGCTCGCCCTGCCCTTGCGCAGGGCGAGCGGTCCGGGAGGTCTTATCCGGCCACCGTACGCGCGCTGCGGCCCCGTTCGAGTCCCCAGCTGATGATGCGCTCTGGATAGATCCGGATCAGCGGTGTCGGCATCGAGATCGCCTCGCCCCGGCCGCGAACCTCGATCGCTCGCGGAAGCCACGGGTCACTGCTCGTGAGGTCGTCGATCACGATCGCGGCCCGGCCGGTGCGGGCGACATCACGAAACTTCTTCGACCGCTCGAGGTCGTGGCCTCCGACATCGATCGAATCGCGCGCCGCGTTGTAGATCCACGCGACCGGAACCACATGCGGCGTGCCGTCCGCGCCGACGGTTGCGATCCGTCCCAGCTGGCGCCCTCCGGTCATGTATCGAAGCTCGGCCTCGCTGAACACGGTCATCGTCTACAGAGCGTTGCACACACTTACTCGCCGGACGCGGCCTGACGGCTCGGGTGCGGTAGCGTGCCGCCTGCGGCGTCGCTGCACCGAGCCGGGCCGGCGCGCTCAAGGGCGCGTCTTCCCTCTCCGGGGTAACCCCGGGGGAACACCGATTACCTAGCCAAGTACATCGCGAGCCCTTCAGTGCATCCGATGGGAGGCACCACCGGGCACGCGCGACGAGGAGCAGTCGGAATGCGGCGCCGCAATCATTCGCAGCATGTACAACGCTGAGGAACGGTCCTTGCTCGCCGCCGAGCTCGCTGATGCCTTCCTCGAGGGGCCATGGAAAACAGACGAGGTTGCCGAGCGCGGCTCCAGCCGTTTGGATCGCTGGCCGAGCTGGATGAGCTCGCTGGCCCTGCACGTCGTGGCCGCGCACCGCACGCCGCCGATCGATCGGCCCGGCGCCCTGGTGAGCGTAATCGAAGCCTTCCTCTCCGGGCACCGCGGGAAATCCGAGCCAGTGCAGATTCTCCGCCTGCTCGCCTATCCGGACCCGACGCACCCGGTGGCCGACAAGCGCCCCGGCTTAGACCACCACTGGCCGATCGCTGAGATCGAATCGGTGAGCGGACTCGCCGATCGGCTCGCGCTGAGCGAGGGCGAGCTCGCATGGCTCGCCGATGTGTGTGGCCTGGAGCGAACTGTGACTGAAGCAAAGCTGCGGAACTACCGGTATCGGACGGTGCCCCGCCCCAGCGGACTGACGCGGGTAATCGAGGCCCCGAAGGCGCGACTCAAGGAGATTCAGCGGTGGCTGTTACGCGAGATCCTCGACCATGTCCCGCCCCACGACGCCGCCCACGGCTTCACCCGCCGCCGCGGCGTCATCACCCACGCCAGCCTCCACACCGGCCAGCACGCCGTTCTGCGGCTCGACCTCAAGGACTTCTTCGCGTCGGTCACCGCGCGTCGCGTCTACGGCATCTTCCGAACTGTCGGCTATGCGCCCCCGGTCGCGCACGTCCTGACCGGCCTCAGCACCAACGCGATCCCCGTCGCGGTCTGGGCAGAAATCCCGAGCGCCACCGAACCGCGCCTCGTCCAGCCGCATTTCTGGCTAGGGCGGCAGCTGGCCACGCCGCACCTCCCCCAGGGCGCGCCGACGTCGCCGGCGCTCGCCAACCTCGCGGCGTTCCGGCTCGACCGGAGGCTCGCTGGCCTGGCTGCCTCGCTGGGATTGCGTTACTCCCGGTACGCGGACGATCTGACGTTTTCGGGGTCTACGCGGCTGCAGGACCGCGGCGGTCAGTTCCAGAGCTTGGTGGCAGAGATAGCCCGCGAGCAGGGCTTCGCGCTCAATCCTGGCAAGTCGGTGCTCAGCACCGCGGCGGCACGACAATCAGTGTGCGGGGTCGTCGTAAACGTCCACCCCAACATCGTCCGTACCGAGTACGACCGGCTCAAGGCGATCCTTCACAACGTCGCTCGTCGCGGGCCGGAGAGTGAGAACCGATCCGGGGTGAGCGATTTCGAGGCCCATCTGCGAGGGCGGATCGCTTGGGTCGCGTCGCTGAACCCGGACCGGGGGGAAAGACTCCTGGCGCGCTTCGCAGAGATTGATTGGGGCGCCCCGCCCGGCGCGGGGTAAGACACGCCGTGCCGCTATCGTTGCGTGCCGTGGCGGGCACGTCATTTGAACGTGATCCACGGCGCGCGTCGGGGCGGCTGCTGCGACAGAGTGGCATGGACGCCTCCTACGTCGATCTCGCCGACCCGACGCACCTGGAGTTCGCCTACTTGCGGTGGATGCGGATCGTGTTGCGTGTCGCCGGCGCGCGCAGGGTGCTGCACGTGGGCGGCGGAGCCTGCGCGCTGGCGCGGGCGCTGGCGGCGCAAGACCCCGGCGGGCGCCAGCTCGTGTGCGAAGTAGACGCCAGCGTGCTGGCGCTCGCGCGCGAGCATCTGGGCTTGCGTCGCCAGCCTGGGCTGCGGGTCCGCCACGCCGAGGGTCGCGCCTCGATCGCAAGCCAAGCTGACAAGAGCTGGGACGCAGTCGTGATCGACGCGTTCATCGACGCGACGGTACCCCGGTCGCTGATCACGGTTGAGGCACTCGGTGACGCTGCGCGGGTGTCGCCGCTGACGCTGATAAACGTGGCTGACGACAGCACGGGGAACGAGCTGCGCGCCGTCGCCGCCGGGTTGGCCGAGGCCTACCCGCGGGTCTGGTCGGTCGGTGCGCCCTCGGGCAATATCGTCCTCGCCGGCGACGCCACAAACGTGGACGCCGACCTCGTCGCCACCCAGGCCGCCGCCGACCCCGCCCCGGCTTGGCTCACCCCGCCTGGGGCGATCGCGCGCCTGATCGCCGGCACCTCTCCGCTTCGCGATCGCGGCGCTTGAGGGGTGCACAGGCTCCCGGGATTGCAGTCAGCTCGCAGTCACGAGAGTCGGGGGACCGCCGCTGGGCGACAAAAAACCTCCGTCTGGAGGGCTTTTGGGAGTACCGCTACCGGGATTCGAAATCAGCCTCGGAGGAGTGAGTTTGGGCTGATTTGTCTGGAACTCCAGAGGTTCTAGGTTGGGTCGAACCGCTGCTGGGGCTCATAGCCGCCCTTGATCGGGGTGGACTGTGGCGCGACTGTGGCGCAGTCTGGATGCCTGCACCGCCGTGAGACCAAAGAACCTTGCGCTTACTCAGCGCTTCACGTATGGGGAGATTTTCGACCCGATGTGATCAACGATCAGGCGGGGCGGCCGGCTCCTGTTATCGAACGCAAAATGAATTCGAGCCACGTTACTCAGACTGGTGTGGTCCGTGACCTTCACATGGGTCTCGCGCGAATACGACTGCCCGTCGTGGTCGAACTTATCGAGCTTCGCGCGGCGCATAGGCTCGTCGGTGCGCGCGAGCACGAGATCATGCTCCGTTCGGGCGATGACCACGACGTCTCCGCCGAGACCACCAGCGCTGACACTGCGGGACCACCGCAGGGCGAATTCTCGGAGTCGCGTTGCCTGCTCGGCCAACTCCTTCGGGTTGGTTGAAAGCTCGTCCTTCAGCCTTCGGATACACCGCTCAGTCAGCACGAAGCGCCCTTCGGGATCGGGGAGCGCGACGATGCGTTGTGCTGCATCCTCGACTGTGATTGGCAACTCGGAGCTGTCAGAAGGATCGCCTTCCGTGACGGCGCCGGCTGCCTCGGCTGAGTCGACACCGGCTGCTTCCAGCCCCTCCTCGAGTTCAAGCCCAAGGAGATCGACATCCTCTTCCGCAAGCAGAACCAATCGCATCTGATCGCGGATTTCGCTTAGCAGAACGCCGAAGGCTTGGCCACAGCCGGCCTGCAGCAGAACGATGAGATCGCCGCCGTACTGACGAATCCGTTCCCGCGCCCACGTGCCGCTGTTGCGGTAGGGCTGTTCGAGAACCTCGCCGACCCGCACCCCATATCCCCATAACCGACGAAGCAGCAGGCTACGAGTCGCGCTGTCGAGATCACCGACGACCAACGCCGACAATGGCGGTCCATCTGGGTCACGGGCTCGCAACGATTCATCCGTGAGCTGCTCCGAAAGACGGAGTATTTGCTCTCGAGCCTCAACAGCGCTTAGCGCAGCTGTCTCGATAACCAGCGATCCCCAGCTGAGTACTTGCCTGCGGGGGCTGAGCCCAACCGTGAGAACACCCGTCACCAGGATCACGTCGTCGTGGACTACCGGAGACACGAGCGCGAGGCGACGCTGCCCGGGCTGCGCCTTGAGCTCGTAGCAGCGCGCTGGATCTTTGAAAAGGCCGTAAAGCACCGCCCTTGCGACCTGTCCAAACACCGCAAGCTCGACGGCTGCGGAGTCCCACCACTCGGGCGCGGTTCTTGGCAGAACGAGAGGCCTGTGGCCGAGGGGCTTCAGCACAATCCCTGACAGCGCCGCTGCGCTGACCGCGTCCCCGGCGGGAGCACCAGCGCGGGCGCGTAAGCGCCAGCGCGACATCATGGCCCGGCCCCCTAACCCTCGAACGAGTAGCCGAACGGAATCGGGAGACGCTCGAGCTCAGCTGCAGGCATCCGGTCGATGGCCCGCTTGACGTGATCTCGCATGCGGACCAGCCGCTCGTCTTCGTCGCTCGTCGCGGCTGATGCGGCCGCGCGATCGTGTGCAGCTTGCTGCTGGGGTGGCTCTTCGACAGTCTCAGTGATTTCAAGGGCGGTGAGCTGTTCTCGCTCGGCCCACTGTCGGATCTGGGCTTCGACAAGAGCTAGACGACGAGCGGCCCACTCAGCGCGCAGTGAAGGATGCGAGTTGAGAACGATCGTGAAGGCGCGTGCTGGACGCGCGCTCGCCATGGCTGTCTGAAGCTCGGTGCGGACTGGGGAATCTAGCTGCTCGTTGACGAACTCCCTCATCCAGTCCAGCTGTCCTGTGAACGAGACTGGCTCGATCGGATGAAAGCGCTCGGGCTTGTCGACGATGAGCGTGCGAAGGTCGGCCTGGTCGGGCGGGTCGAGCGCCGTCGGATGTGACGGGAATCGGATGGCGACGTCCCGCTCTTCGTCGTAGACGCGCTGATACCGCTCATCCCAGTCGACGAAGCATTCCCAAAGGTCAGGCCGGATGCGGTGACGGCCGGCGAGGGTCGGAGGCTCAACAATGGGCGTCTGCCCCGGCGGGGCAAGAATTACGTCTGGGCCGCGTGGCGCTTTGTGGATATCGACTACCCCGGCTGCCGCCGCTGCGCGAAGGAACGACCCGAAGGTCATGAAGCCGAGGCGCCGCTCATCGAAGCCACCTGAAGTCCGCCGACGCAGCTCGGGCTTTACTGAGGCGCCGAACGAGCGACGACCCGCCTGGTGATTTTCCGTGACGATCTCGGCCAGCAATTCGAACGCCGCTGACTGCGCGAGATCAGCTTGATCGCCGCCAGTACTTCCGAAAACAGATGTAGTCACAACAGGCTCCTTGGATAAGGTGGGGATGGAGCTCTTCCATTGGAAGTCTCCGATCCTCACGAAACTCGGGCCTGCTGGCATCGAGACCAAGGGACACGCCGGTGATCGCTGTCACTGATGCTCGACGAACCGCTGGTTCCGCCGTCTCGTGCTCCGGCGGGCGACTCTCTCGCTTTACGTGTCTTGGCTTCCCTTCGGAAGTTCCCGTGGGAACCCGTCAGGGGACTTGCAGTCGTTGTAGCTTAGCTAATCGGCTTGTCGACCGCAATCCTGAAGCTTCGAGTGATCATGCGTTATCGGCGCCAAAGCACGCCGCTACTTCGAGCGCTTGAATCCCTGGATCGCCTTCATGAGTTTCATCCCCGCGCTCCAAGAGAGCTCGTCGCCTTCGAACTCGCAGCGGTAGAGGCCCTGCAAATTCGACGGCACGTTTAGGCGCTTGTCCCACACAAGGACCACTCGCCGCTCGTACAGAACAAACGCAGCTCCGATCTCGATCAGCACGTTCTCGTTGAGGACGTAGTTGCCGTCACCGTCCTTCCGCCCCTCGTCAACGGTCACCGCGATGATCCCTGCCTGACAGCGGCGCATCGCGTCGAGCACCTTGTCCGGTACCGGGATCGCGGTCGTCTCCTCGTTCTCGGCAACCTCGCTTTCGAAGTCGGCGAGGCCGAGCATCGTCTCGATCTGCTCGACGATCTCGTGGTTCTTGCCGTGTGCAATGAAGACTCGGAGTGCTCCGGGTGCTACCGGAGCCGCTGCCGGTGGCGCGACGTCCTCAGCCTGCGGTTCTCGTTCGGCATCGGCTTCCGCTGACTCGGCGGACTGCTCGACGTCCTCCTGACTCTGCCACGGTGGCGCAGTCGGACCGGCTTCGATATGCGCCGCAAGTACGTCAAGCGCAACGTCGACCCGCGTTGGCTTCCCGCCGCGACCGATCGTCAGCCTGCCGAAACCCGCCGCTTCGAACAGATTCATGAAACAGACGGCGTTCTCGCGGAGCGTGTTGTCGTTCGCATCGCCGACGACTGCACGATGATGCTCGTGCCAATGGACTCCCACATCGACCGCGGTCAACGTGCCCATCTTCTGGTGGTTCGCCCATTCGAGTACCGACCTGTAGGCCGGTATGCTGTCGATGATCTCCCGGAACATCTGCTGATCCTTCTTCTCATCGCGCGCCAGTGTCCAACCGCGGTCGGTGAGCTTCAGCCGGGCCTCATCGCGGGTCAACACGCCCCAAGTGCGATATGCGCTCAGCTTCCGCGCGTCGAGCAGCTTCTTGTCGACTGCGGCCTTCGCCTCCGTGAGGCTCGCGCCGGTGGGTTTCGTCTTGAGGTATCGCACGATGTCGCGGACATCGGCAACGGTCGTCTTGAGAGGCAGGGCCACAGCCGCAACATAGCGCTCGACTCGGATAGC
This sequence comes from Solirubrobacteraceae bacterium, assembly GCA_035552215.1. Taxonomy (GTDB): domain Bacteria; phylum Actinomycetota; class Thermoleophilia; order Solirubrobacterales; family Solirubrobacteraceae; genus Palsa-465. Next base: position 85,335 of record DASZLV010000001.1, read on the forward strand.
TCCTGCGGTCGGGCCGCTGCCGACTCAGGGCGGGCTGGCGCGCTCGGTTCGGTGATACCTACTGAGCGACGACGAGAATTTCGGCCTCGTCGGAGCGGACAGATCCGACGACGTTGTGCGTCTGAGCCCGCCTCGTGACGTTCCTGGCTGGTGCACCTGCGGGGCGAACATCGATGGTGAACTCGATGCCGAGCTGCGACGAGACCCGCATCAGTGTATCGATTGTCGGATTGACGTCGCCAAGCTCCAAGCGCGCGACTTGCGGTTGTTTCATGCCGAGGCGTTGAGCGAGCTCGCGCTGCGAGAGATCGTACTCGCCGCGGTAACGGACGACGGCAACCGCCACCGCGCGTGCCAGCGCGGTCCGCTCCCACTCGCCCCGGAACTCTGGATCGGTGCGGAGCTGCTCGGCGATTAGCTCGTCGTTGGTGGTCAGATCGCTCAGCTTCATGTCGCGCATGATAACACCCCTGTTATCGGCTCTTCCAGGCCGAACCTCAATCGACCTCGAGCTGCCCGAATCCTCGACTGCTCAGTCGCCAGGAGGCGGCGTTGTCGCTCGGGATGTCGCTGGATTCTCCGAACGCCACGTCCAGCCTGAGCTGCGGCTGATCCGCCGCGGCAAGCTGCGACTCGTCCCGCTCGCCGAGCTGGAGCGGTGGGCGAACGACAATGCGGAGTCGGTGTTCAGCCGTCCGCGCCGGGCCTAGCATCAGCGGTCCTCATGGCTACCGGGATCCGCGTCCGTCACTCTCGCAACTGCGCCTCCTGCGACGGCGGCCGCTGCACCTGCAAGCCGACCTACCAGGCCCAGGCCTACGACACGCGTACAGGCCGGCAGGTGTGGCGGACGTTCCCCACCCTCACTGCCGCGAAGCTGTGGCGCCAGGATGCCCAGGTGGCGCTGCGCCGCGGGACGATGCGGCCGCCGACGGCGAAGACGATCACCGAGGCGGCCGGGGTCCTGATCAGAGGCGCCGACGACGGGACGATCCTTGACCGGGCGGGGAAGCCGTATAAGCCGTCGACGGCTCGCGGCTATGAACAACTCCTCCACGCCTATGTCATCCCGGCCCTCGGCGGATGGAAGCTGTCCGAGCTGCAGCGCCGCGACGTCCAGGACTTCGTGGACGGGCTGCGGAGCCAGGGCCTCTCCCCCTCGACGATCGCCAACATCCTCGATCCTCTGCGCGTCATCTTCCGCCGGGCGATCCGCCGCGATGAGGTCGCCGTCGACCCGACCGAGAACCTCGACCTGCCCGCCATCCGTGGTCGCCGCGACCGGATCGAGCCACCTGACAAAGCCCACGAGCTCCTCGCTGCCCTGCCCGACTCCGAACGGGCGTTCTGGTCGGTCGCGCTGTTCTGCGGTCTTCGGCGCGGCGAACTCCGCGGCCTGCAGTGGATCAACGTCGACTTCGAGAACGGCGTGATCCGGGTCGAGCGTTCGTGGGATCCGGTCAAGGGCCCCGTCGACGTCAAGACAGGCGCCGGCCGCCGCGCAGTCCCGATGGCCTTCGTCGTCCGCCGCGAGCTGATGACCCACAAGCAGCGCACCCAACGCGATGGCCCCGACCTCGTCGTCGGCCGCACCAAGACCGAGGCGTTCTTCGCCTCCACGATCCGCGCCCGCGCCAACAAGGCATGGGAAGCAGCCGGCCTCGAGCCGATCACACCCCACGAGGCACGCCACTGTGCGATCTCCTACTTCATCGCCGCCGGACTCGACTGGAAGCAGATCTCCACCTGGGCCGGCCACGGCGATGTGCGCCAGACCTGGAACCGCTACGGCCACCTCGTCCCAGGCGGCGAAGAGCAGGCTCGGGAGCGCCTGGACGCCTACCTAAACCCTCCTAAGCCGATACCGACTGTGGCGCAGACTGTGGCGCACGACCCCCGGAACGACGAAACCCCCGTCAACACGGGGGTTCTGAAGTACCGCTACCGGGATTCGAACCCGGGTTTCCGCCGTGAGAGGGCCAATCGGGCAGCCTAAGCAATCTCGCCATTTGCAGGTAAACCCTGCAAATCGCCGCTTTCTCTAATCAGTGGTAGCTCGTCCTAGCTCGTTGTGGCGCGCAGTAACGCAGTCATTGCGCAGTCATCAGCCGCCCGAGGTGTATCAAATGGTACAGTAGTTGCGGGCTCAATCAAAGCCTGCTACAGTCCGCTACAGCGAGCCCCATATCCGCTCGCTGAGCCACACGGCGGCTCTGACGTGATCCGACCGGTCACGCTGCCGCCCATCCGCGAGGAGTCAACCCACAGTGAAGTGAATCCCAATCGGGAGCGTTGGCTCCCATGAACCGGAAGGGTTGACGTGAAGGCAGAACCGAAGGTCCAACCAGCGCCGGGCGTGACGCCAGCGGCGCTCAATCTCGAACAGGCCGCCGCTTACCTCGGCGGCTTGTCGCAGAGCTACGTTAGGCGACTCGTCGCGGATGGCGAGCTGACAGCGGTGCGTTCCGGGAAGCGACTCGTATTCCCGGTCGCCCTACTCGATTCGTATCTCGACGCCAACCTGACGACCGCTCAGCCCAAGCCGACCGCCCCGGCGGCCCGCCCGAGGCGGCGTCCGCGCGCAAAGGCGGCGGCGTGATGAGCGCCGCGACCAAGCAGCCGTTCCGTCTCCAACACGCTCAGGTGAAGGCCCCCACCCTCGCTCCTCCTCAGCGCAAGGCCAAGCGAGCACCGAGCGTGCCGCCCACAAGCCCCACGCACCCGCCGAAGCGCGCGAAGGGGGACCGATGACATGCTCGGACTCATCATCGCGTGGCTGCTCACGCAGTCACTCGCTGCACGCAAGCATCCGTTCGCCGGCAAGACGTCGGCATCGCGCAAAGCGCAGCTCGCCAACCTGGCGAAGCGCCCGCCACCAGAGAAGGGGGAGCGGCGGCGACACGTTCACGGTGGCCGTGGGAATGGTCAGCTCAGCCCGCGCTACCCCGAGATCCTGGAGCACGTCACGGAGGTCGCGACGGAGCACGCCAAGTGGCTCTTGGGCACGGACGTGTGGGTTCTCGAGGGATTTGCCTCGATCCTCGCTGGCATCGATGAGATGGGGACTTATCTCGACGAGCACGGCTGGCTCGATGAAAGGGGTCAACCTCGCAGCGTCGTGCGGCTGTACCTCCGGGCCATCAGCAAGGCGAGCCAAGAAGCCGAGAAGCTCGGATTCAGTCCTCGCGCCCGTCAGGCATTGGGCCTCCAGGCCGTCAGCCTCGCGTCGATGATGAACCCCGCCCCGATTAGGCCGAGACGAGATCCTGAGCATCTGAGGCAGGTGGCCGGGATTCTCGATTCGCTCGGCGTCCTCGGCCCACCGCCGAAACCCGAGCCCGAGGAGCCCTCCGAGGTTATCGAGGGCCACGAGTCGCAGGACGACGAGCCGGATTACGGCGATCCCACACCGCCGCCGCTGCCAGAAAGTGACCGCCGAGACCTCGGCGTGCGGCACATCTACGACACGGGGTTGTGATGAAGGCGCAGCCGCTCCAAAGCCTGCAGCCCCGCCCTTGGGTCCACGTACACGTTCCACCGTGGCCCAACGCCTACGTCCACAAGCCCCACCGCCAGCCGTACCTCGTTGACATGCACATCGCGATGGCCGGACCGCCCACGAGCCCGACACCAACAAGAAAGAAGTGACGATGTCACCACTGAAACCCAACCAGACCGCGCGCTCGCGCATCGAGGCCCTACAGCGCGAAAACGCCGCGATGAAGCGGACACTGCACGCCATCCGCTCCGAGCCATTCGGCGCGCAGGAAGCGCTCGATTCGCTCGACGACGAACTCGGCGACGGCGCGACTGATCCGATCACGATGGCCGGACTGAAGGCCGGGCAGTTCTCACCCGAGGAGCTGGCCGACAGGCTGCCCGAGGTCGAGGCCGTACTGAGCGGTCGGCCGGTCACAGGCTCTCCGGTCTCGCGGGCGGATGTCCTGGCGATGACCGCCGAGCAGGTTGCCGACTTCGGCGCCGAGCGGGCAATGGCGATCGTGAACGGCGAGGCCGACCGATGACCGTCACCGACAACGGCCCGCTCAGAGTCGGCACGCTGCCGCTACCCGAGGTCTCTCAGGAGCGTGTGAAAGGCGCGCTCGCTGAACGGGAGCGCGTAGGGAAGCTGAGTGCCGATCTCTACACGCAGTACATCGATGCGCACCCGAAGCGGGGTGCGGCGCTCGCGGCACGAGACCGGCTCGCAGCCTTCACGGTCCCGCCGGAGGAGATCGAGCACGTGCAGGCTGTCGCCGATCAGCTGCCGCGCTTCCGAGCTCTCGTGAACCAGGGCCTACGGGGTCACCTTGACGCCGACCGACAGCTCGACGCTCTGCTCGTGCGGGAGCACAGCGCGTTCGTGGTCGGTGCCGAGCGGCACGTTGCCGAGGTCAAGCGCATTGCAGACGAGGAACTGGCACCCGTTCTTGCCAGATACCTCGCGGCGTGGGAGACAGCCGCAGATGCGTACCGATCGATCGAGAAGGCGACGGCCACGGTGATCGCTGGCCGTGACGAGTCGGTCGGCACGTGGCGCGCTGACAACACGGTGAGGACCGAGGCGCAAGTGCCAGAGAACCCGCTGCCAGCGGATGCCGTGTCACTCATTCGGACGGTACTTCCCCGGCCTCGGATTTACACGACGAACTAGCAGGACCCAACGACGAACTGAGCCCGGCGACGTTACAGCGCCGCCGGGCTCCAACTGCATAGGAGCAGAGAACTCCATGAGCAAGCCTACCCGGCGGCCTCGAATGAGCCCGCCCATCCCACCCGACGCGACACCCGTCTATCTGGTCGCCTGCCCACTCCCCGGCTGCGGCGGCCGTGTTCGAGCCGAGCGCGGCCGATCCGTTGAGTGGATCTATTGCTGTGATCGTCACGGCGCTGCGTTCGACGATCTCGCTGAGGGCTACGGCGAGGCGAAGGCGACGCTTTACGAGGGGCCGTCGGAGTGCAAGGTGATCCGGTGGCAACGGCATCGCTCGCAGCTGCTCGCGCCTGAGCCGCGACCTACGCTCAACCAGTACAAGCGCTGGCGCAGCGACCTCCTGCGGAACCCGGAGGCGCTGGACTACATCCGCGACGAGCGGGGGCTGAGCGACGAGACGATCGCTCGGCACTTGCTCGGTTACGGCCGCCCCAACGACGCGCGGCCGAGCGGATTCATCCTGCCTCAACCGATCGGTAACGCGCCGCCGAAAAGCTACAGGCTGAGGTTCTGGCCCGACCCGTGGCTGACCAACGGCAGGGCGGTGAAGATCATCACGCCACGGCATCACCGGGCGCAGATCTATCCGCGCCTGCCGGGACCGTTCGAGACAGCCGGTGTCCTAGTCGAAGGGGAGCTTGATTGCCTGTTGCTCAGGCAGAACGGCTTTAACGCGTACAGCACGCCCGGCATCATGATCCGGGACGCGCTCGCACTCCGGCTCGGTCGGAGCCTCGACAAGGTCGCCGTCGTCTTCGACGTCGGGCCGAACGCGCAGGCCGCTGCGAACCGGGCCGTGGGGATGCTCGCCGATGCCGGATCCAAGGCGTGGCGCGTCGATCTCGCCCTGCCTCACGATGGCGAGGACGTGACCGACTGGTTCATGACGTACAGGCGGTCGGCAGACGAACTGCGCGACCTGATCAACACCCGCTATCGCGGCTCGTCCCGGCGGCGTTCGACGCGGAAGGCGGCGTGAGCGATGTCGGTACCCATCGTCGTGTTCGGTGACTGTGTTTCCTGCCGCACCCCGGAACTCCCACTCAGGCGATGGAAACCTGAGCTTTGGGGTGAGCGGGGGTGGCATGTGTGGGTCTGTGAGACCTGCCGGGGCCTGCCTCGTGACGAGTTGCGCGCAAGGATTGAACACAACGTGGAGCACGAGCCGATCTTGCCCGCTGAGCAGCTGATTCTCAAAACCGCTCGACCGACCCCGGATGACCTCGCCGAGATGCGCGCTGTCGCGGAGGCCGCCCGGGAGATTCTTGCGTTGCTCGACCGTTGGGAGGCCGAGCGAGATGGCCACCCCTCCTAAGCGAGCGCCACGCAGGCGCAAGGTGAGCAGCTCGAACCACGCCGATCCGGTCAAACCTAAAGACCCCAAGGGGGTGCGGTGGATGAACGACGTCACGGAAGTTCGCGTGGAATGGCTGTGGCACGGCTGGATCGCGCTCGGCAAGGTCAACCTGATCGGTGGAGATCCCGGCCTTGGGAAATCGACGGTGGCGCTCGACATCGCGGCGCGAACGACGACCGGCCGCCAGATGCCGAGTGGCGGCGCGACCACCCCGCCGGCGAACGTGTTGATCATCAGCGCCGAGGACGATCTCAGCGACACGATCGTGCCGAGGCTGAGGGCCGCCGGGGCTGAGCTAGAGAAGGTCGCCTCCCTCGCGCTGCGCAACGACGAGACCGGCGAGGCGTTGCCGTTCAGCGTGCCGGAGGACATCGATCGGCTGGATAGGACGATCCGCGAGACCGACGCCCGGTTCGTGGTCATCGATCCGATCGCCGCGTTCCTCAGCGAGAAGATCCAATCGCACAACGACGCGAGCGTCCGCAAGGCGATGGCCCCCTTGACGCAGATCGCGCAGGAGACGGGCGCGGCGCTACTGCTCGTCCGGCACCTGAACAAGTCCGGCGGCGGTAAGGCGATCTATCGCGGCGGCGGCAGCATCGCGTTCACGGGCGCGGCGCGGTCGGAGATGCTTGCGGCCGAGGACCCGGAAGAAGACACCCGGCGCGTGCTCGCGCAGGTCAAGGGGAATCTCAGCCGTGGGCGGACGCCGAGCCTCGCGTGGCGGGTTGAGTCGTGGGAACCGGAACCGCACATCCCTGTGATCCGCTGGCTCGGCCCATCGACCCTGAGCGCCGATGAACTGCTCTCCACGCCAGACGGCCGCAAAGAAGCTCCGGCGCGTAAGGAGGTCGAGGAGTGGCTGAAGGAGGAACTGGCTGACGGCCCGAAGTCGGCGACTGACCTCGCGCTGGCGGCGACCGAGCGGGGATTCAGCGAGCGGACGGTCAAGCGCGCACGGTCGAGCCTGACCGTCGCCGAGCGGATACGCGACGACAATGGGAAGACGGTCGGATGGAAGGTGCGTCTGCGTGGCTAGGTCGACCAGACGGCCAGGGGGCCACTGGTGCCCATGCGCCAAACTGTCGCACTCTGGTCCCTCTGGGGCACTCTGGCCTGTTTACGGGCGATTTGACCCCCCACATAGCCCCAGAAGGCCAAGGTTTATGGCGTGGCACTGTGGTGCTCAGCCAGGGGGCCAACCCGGCGGCCACGTGACCCTCTGGCTGTCGAGCCTCAGACCGAGGTCGCGTGGAGCCGTCGAAGCTCCGAGCCTCGCGCGTGTGCGCGTGCGTGCGGGATTCCGAACCCGAGCGATCTTGGACGGGATCACAGACCCCAAAATTCGCTTGAGCCCCGGTCGCCAGCCAGACGGCACGTTTCGCCGTTTACTGGAGCCCCTGGTGGCCGTGCTCGTCGGCGCGAAGAAATCCGTGATTGCGCCCGCTCAAGGCGCGATCCCAAGTTGAAGAACGCCCGCAATTCCGAGAAAACTTCTCGATTTCCAGGGCAATGACTGCGCGAATGACTGCGTGGCGTGCAATGATGAAGCCGATTCAGAACATACGTTCGCCCACTCGATTCAGGAGCGAGGACCATGCCGGGACAAATCCGTAGGCGCCAGACCAAGGACGGCAGCAAGGGCAATCCGCAGGGCGTTTTCCAGCGCGCCCACCCCACCAAGCCGGGCAAGCGCCTGACGACGACCAAGACGTTCGACACCGTCAAGGAAGCGCGCTCGTGGCTCGCCGAGATGACCGTGAAGCACGACAGCGACCCGCTCGCGCGGCCCGATCGCGCCAAGACGTCGTTTGCGCAGCTGGTCGAGACGTGGGAGAAGGTCAACGCCAGCAAGTGGGAGCCCCGGACTCGCGATCGGTATGCGCAGATCGTGCGCACGCACCTGATGCCCGCGTTCGGCAGCGAGAGGGTCAGCGCCATCACCCGTGAGCGCGTGCGCGACTTCCTCGCCGACCTCGCGACGCAGGTCAAGCCGGACACCTACCCCAACGGCAAGCCGAACCCTCACGCTGGCACGCCGTACGCGACCGGCACGATCGAGAAGGTTCACACGACGCTCTCATCGATCATGGCCGAGGCCGTCGAGCGCAGGATGGCGTCGGTGAACCCCTGCCACGGACTCAAGCAGACGAGCGCGGCGCGCAAGGAACTCGACATCCTCACGCAGGACGAGGTTCACGCGCTCGCCGACGCCATCGCCACGCTCCCCTACCCCAAGCAGCCGTACGCGCCCAACCGTGTCGTGATCCTCATGGCCGCGTACACCGGCCTGCGCGCCAGCGAGTTGCACGCGCTCCGTCGCCGCGATGTGGACCTCGAGAACGGCGTGGTCCACGTCCGCAAGGCGCTCAAGGGCTGGAACGTAGACGGCACGGCCGACTTCGGCGAGCCCAAGACGCGCGAGTCCAAGCGGTCCGTAGACCTCGCCGACGAGATCGTGGAAGTCCTCACCGATCACCTCTTCCCCGGCGGCTCACCCGACGATCTCGTGTTCACCAACTCGGAGGGCAACTGCATCCGTCAGGTGCCGTGGTATCGCGAGCAGTTCAAGCCCGCCCGCGACCTGGCGCTACCCGACCACCCCGAGCTGACGTTCCACGACCTGCGGCATTGCTTCATCAGCTGGCTACTCGCCGCCGGGGTCGACCTGCTCACCGTCGCACAGCAGGCCGGGCACGCCAACCCCGCGATCACCGCCAAGACGTACGGGCACGTGATGCCGACTCAAAGCAGCCGGGTCAAGGCCGCGTTCAGCCGAGAGAGCAACGTCGTCGCCGTGGACTTCGGGAAGAAGGCGTCGTGATCATCGCCGTCTGGCGCATCTGGGCGTTCATGCTGTGGTATGGCTGCATGTTCGCCGTCTGCACTGTCGTCATCGCCGTGGCGCTCGTGCTCGTCGTCGGCGCTGTCGTGATGGGCGTGCTCATGCCCTCTCGGACCGTGCGCGGTCAGCTCCGCTCACTGGCCCAGAACACGCGCCAGCTCGTCGCGGAGATCGACGCCTTGGGAGGCGTCATGAAACGTGGCGGGCGGCCTGTTTGAAGGGCCGCCCGCTAGCAGTCATGTCGGTCGAATAGACCTAGGGATCGGTCCCTCGCTGCGTAGCCTCATCGCTAGCGTGCTGCCTCGGACCCGGGATGCGATGCATTACCTTCGGCTTGGCGTCCCGACCGCCTAGCCGAATCGAGAATTCGAGAGCGGACCTACTCAAACGCATTCGACCTTCGAAGTCGGACCCGTCGGCTTGGGCTCTTCGAGCTAACCAAGTGACGGCGATGAGGCCGACAAGGACGATTGCGAATAACAAGCCGACCACGATGAGCGTGGTGGCTTGCATGGTGTGGTCGCTTACTCGTACCGGGAGACTTTCACGGGGCAACCTCTTTCTCGTCGAAGCCTTGATCGTTGGGAGGTTTCAGGCCCGACAGGCCAGTCTGTCACGGCGAGCGGCGGAACCGCCCTGGGCCACCCCAGCTGACCCGCGCGGCCCCGGCTGAGGCCGCACAGGAGCCCGCCTACGGTCCTCCGGCGGCTCGATCCTGGCCCAGCCGGGCCAGATCGGCTCCGGGGCTCCTGTCGCTTCAACCCCGCAGTCGTCGCAGTCAGCGAACCAAACCGCAGTCAAATGCAGTCATCAGGGGTCTCGGCTCGCCTCCCGGGCAACAAAAAACCCTCCATTTGGAGGGCTTTTGTGAGTACCGCTACCGGGATTCGAACCCGGGTTTCCGCCGTGAGAGGGCGGCGTCCTAGTCCCCTAGACGATAGCGGCGGGGGTGAGCAAGGGTAGCGGGTAGGGACGAGCGCGAGTAGACGGTGCCCTGATACCTTGGGATCGCCCGCGGCTGTGGCGGAATCGGTAGACGCGCAG
>DASZLV010000002.1:0-4914 GCA_035552215.1 Solirubrobacteraceae bacterium
CGAGAAGGAGGGCACGTTCACGAACACCCAGCGCCTTGTGCAGTTCCGCGACAAGGCGCTGGACCCGCCCGGTGACGCGCGCTCGGAGCTGTGGTTCATGCACCATCTGGCCAACCGCGTCAAGGCGCGCTACGCCGGGTCCGAGCGCAAGCGGGATTGGCCGATCGTGAACCTGAAGTGGGATTACCCGGAGCACGGAGCGGTGCGCGAGCCCGACACAGAGGCTGTGATCAAGGAGATCAACGGCTTCGACGTCGCGACGGGCAGGCCCGTGAGCTCGTTCGACGAGCTGCGCAGCGACGGCTCGACCGCCTGCGGCTGCTGGATCTACTCGGGGATCTTCGCCGACGGCGTCAACCAGGCGCGGCGCCGTGACCCCGGCGACCTGAGCAAGGAAGGCGGTCACGTCTCGCCCGAGTGGGCTTGGGCGTGGCCCGCCAATCGGCGCGTCCTCTACAACCGCGCCTCCGCCGACCCCGAGGGCCGCCCGTGGAGCGAGCGCAAGAAGTACATCTGGTGGGACGACGACGAGGGCAAGTGGACGGGTTACGACGTCCCCGACTTCCCGGTCGACAAACGCCCCGATTACCGCGCCTCCGTCGACGCTGAGGGCATGGACGCGATCAACGGCGATGACCCGTTCATCATGATGGCCGACGGTCGCAGCTGGCTCTACGCCCCCAGCGGGCTCCTCGACGGTCCCCTGCCCACCCACTTCGAGCCGATCGAGTCACCGGTCCACAATCTCCTCTATCCGGACCTCGGCGCCGACCCCGCCGCGATCCGCTGGCGCCGTCCCGAGAACCCGCTGCACGCCACCGGCGACCCGCGCTATCCCCTGGTCGCCACCACCTTCCGGCTCACCGAGCAGCACACCGCGGGCGGGATGAGCCGGACCCTGCCCTGGCTCGGTGAGCTCCAGCCCGAGATGTTCGCCGAGATCGATCCCGTCCTCGCCCGCGAGCGCGGGATCGAGGACGGTGGCTGGATGACCATCGTCACCGAGCGCGCGGAGATCGAGGCGCGCGCGCTGGTGACCGAGCGGATCCGCCCGCTGCGGGTCGACGGCCGGCCCGTGCACCAGGTGGGCCTGCCCTGGCACTGGGGTTACAGCGGCGGCTACACGGGTGACTCGACCAACGACCTCGGCGCGCTCTCGGGCGACCCCAACGTGTCGATCCAGGAGTCCAAGGCCTTCACCTGCGACGTGCGCGCCGGCCGGCGCAGCGGCCCCACCACCGCGCGTCTGAGGGGCGTCGGCGCCAACCTGCCTCGGGTCGCGCCCAACGAGGACGACCGCAGCGCCGAGACCCCCAAGGAGGTGGCGCCATGACGGCGACCACGGCTGCCCCCACCGAGCTCGCCATCCACCGCAGCGGCGCGAAGCGCATGGGCTTCTTCACCGACACCACCACGTGCATCGGTTGCAAGGCGTGCGAGGTTGCGTGCAAGCAGTGGAACGACCTTCCCGCCGACGGGTCGCAGTTCAAGGCGGGCGGGTCCTATGACCACACCGGCGAGCTTTCGGCCTCGACCTGGCGCCACGTGCGCTTCGTCGAGCTCCTCGAGCCCTCGCCGGAGATCCAGGCAGAGGCGCTCGGCGCGCTGCCGGCGATCCCCCCCGCGGGCGAACTCCAAGGGAGTTCGCCGACAGGGGCCCTGCCCTCCATCCCGCCTTCGGGCGAACTCCCCGATCTGGTGGCCATGGCCGAGGGGGTCGGGAGCAAGTGGCTGTTCATGTCCGACGTGTGCAAGCACTGCACGAACGCCGGGTGCCTGGACGCGTGTCCCACCGGCGCGCTCATCCGCACCGAGTTCCAGACCGTCGTCCTCCAGGCCGACGTCTGCAACGGATGCGGCTACTGCGTGCCCGCGTGCCCGTTTGGCGTCGTCGACCGCGACCCCGTCGACGGACGCGCCGGCAAGTGCACGCTGTGCTACGACCGGCTCGAGGACGGGCTCGAGCCCGCGTGTGCGAAGGCGTGCCCGACCGACTCGATTCAGTTCGGCCCCTACGAGGAGCTCGTCGACCAGGCGGAGCGACGCGTGTCCGCGCTCCACGGGCGGGGAATCGAGGGCGCCTACCTGTATGGCGCCGGCGACGAGCCCGAGCACGATCTCGCGGGCGGGTTGGGGGCGTTCTTCCTCCTCACCGAGGCGCCCGAGCGTTACGGACTGCCGGCCGAGGCCGACTCGCCGATCCAGGAGAACCTGGTGGCGGCGACCGCTGCCGCCCTCGGTGCCGGGCTCCTCGCCGCGGCCGCCGCCGCGCTCACCTTTGCCATCGCACGCCGGGGGCGGGGAGTTGGCTGACGGCCAACGTGAACCTGGCATCCGTGCCAGTTCCATCGGGAGTTCGCCTGGCGGCGAACGTCCCGGCGCGGGAGATGGCCCTCTCGGGCTCCCGGCCGAGGTTCCCGCGCCCGAGCCCGATCAGGAGCCCCCGCCCACCTCCGCACGACGCGACGAGGCCTGGACGGGCGACCACGACACTGAGACGCGGGACATGACGCCGGCACTCGGGACCCGGGGTGAGCCCGGGTCGTGGCAGCCCGCGGACCCGGACAGCGGGGTGGCGCTCGCCCGGCCCGAGTGGGGCGACGCCGGCTGGTCCTATCTCTTCGGCCACGACACGAAGTACGCGGAGGCCGAGCCCGACCCCGAGCGGGTGGCGGCGAGCAACCGTCGGATGCGTTCGCAGACAGATCCCGAGCCCGTGCTCGGGCCCGTCATCCGCCCGTCGGTGTGGACCTGGGAGGTGCCGGCCTACTTCTGGTTCGGCGGCGTCGCGGCGGGCGCGTCGTTCGCCGCCCTCGCCGCCGACATCGCCGGCGACGAAGCCTCGGCCAGGGTCGCCCGCCGGGTGTCACTCGCCGCGGTGCTGCCGGCGCCCGTTCTCCTCATCGCCGATCTCGGGCGCCCGGGACGGTTCCTGAACATGCTCCGCATCTTCAAGCCCCGCTCGCCGATGAACCTCGGCGCCTGGTGCCTGGCCGCCTTCAGCACCGCCGCCGCAGGCGCGGTCGGCGCCGACCTGCTCGGGGCACGGCGCACCGGACGAGCGCTGGGCGCCGCTCAGGCGCTGCTCGGGTCCTACCTCGGGTCCTACACCGGCGTCCTTCTCGCCACCACCGCGGTACCCGTGTGGGCGCGCAGCCGGGTCTTCCTCGGCCCCATCTTCGTCTCCACCGCGACGGCCACCGGCGCCGGTGCCACCCGCCTGACCTTGGCCGCGATCGGCCAAGCCGAGGATCACCCCACCCACGTCGCCCTCGCGCGTATGGAGGCCGGCGCCATCCTCGCCGAGCTGACGCTCTCGAGCATCAACGAGCGGCGACTCGGGCGTGCGGGCGAGGTGCTGTCGCACGGGACTCCGGCCCGCCTCTCCCGGGCGGCGAAGACTCTCGTCGGCACGGGGCTTCTCCTCCCGCTCCTCGCTCGCGGTCGCGCCCGTCGGCCTGCCCAGAATCTCGCCAGCGTTCTCTACCTCGCCGGCGGCCTCGCCTATCGCTTCGCGTGGATCGAGGCGGGCAGAGCCTCCGCGCACGACCACGAGGCCGTGGCGCTGATGGCCCGCGCGAGGGCCACCGCCGACGAGAGCTTGGGCGTGGGCACCGAGCAGCGCGCCCTTTCCGACGATCGCCCGCCCCTCGCCGACACGGGAGCGGTCAGGGCGCTGCGTGCGTGGAGCGAGATCGTGGGGCGGGTGAGCCTGATCGCCGAGAGCGTGCTCAAGCGAGCGCGGCCTCGATCGCCTGCCTGAGCTCGCGGACCCCGAATGGCCCCTCGAGTCGCGCGGCGATCACGCCGCGTCGGTTGATGGTGAACAGCCACGGCTCGGTCTGGAGATGGAACGCCTTGAGCTGAGGGCGATATCCCTGGGCCGGGTCGTTGTTGACGTAGATCTCCTGGTGGATGAAGGTCATGCGGGACCCGAACTCGCGCTCGGCCTCGACGGCAAGGTCGGTCACCGGGCCGCACACCTTGGAGGTGCAGAGCTCCGGGGTGGAGAACAGGAGCGCTACGGGACGTTTGCCGAGGACATCCTTGAGCGAGACCGAGTGCATGCTCTCGGCGGGGTGGCGGGTCGTGAGCAGCGCCACCCTGCCGCCCGTCGAAGCCAGGGTGTCGGTGGCGATCGCCGGTGGGCGCTGGCCGACATCGGGGATCGGCGAGGACGGTGCCACCGCGATCTCGGTGGGGGAGGCAAGCAAACGGCCGCCGACGCGGGTCATGGCGAGGATCGTGTACGTGCCCGCGCGCGGCAGGGGGAGGTCGGTGTGGTAGATCGCCTGGAGCCCGAACGCGCCGTCGTTCTCGTTGCTGCGGTACCCGGCGCCAACCCCGAGGGGATCGGCGGGAGCGAGATATGGGCCCGAGGCGGGCGCGCTCGCCGAGCGCGCGATGTAGAGCGCGGTCGCGCCGTAGATGAACTCGCCCGAGCTCGCCGTGAGCCCGAAGGCGAAGCGCTGCGTCCCCGGAGTCAGCACTCCGGTCGCGGGCATGAGCGTCGCAGTGCGGCTCGCGAGGGCGCCGAGCTGCGGGAGCGTCCGGTGGCGCGCGGGCGCAAACGGCGCCGGGGCCGGATTCTCGGCGCCGGCCACGCTGCCGATCCCCGTCTTGGCCCCCGCGGCGCTCACCACCGGCGCCGTCACGGGCGGCGCCGCGGCCCGCGTGGTCCCGCTCGTGGTCTTCGCCGACGAGCCGCACCCTGCCAGCGCCAGCGCCAGCCCCGCTCCTAGCACGGCACAGCGCGGGCGCAGGCGCCCGGCACGGCGTGCGATCAGTTCACCTTTCGCTTCGACCACCACGACTGCGGCCAGTCGGGAATGACGTGAGCCCCCCCGGCGGACCACAGGCCACCGTGATGGCAGAACAGCGCGGGTGAGAGGTGCTTGACCAGGGCCTCGTAGA
>DASZLV010000003.1:0-1562 GCA_035552215.1 Solirubrobacteraceae bacterium
GCCGCGCAGCAGGGGGAGCGGCCGCCGGTTCGGCTCGGCACGACCGCGGCCGCCAGTCCAGTGTTCAGCCATCTTGGGCGATTCCGGCCGCGTAGCGGGCGGCGGTCTCGGTGTCGGCGAGGGCAGGTTCGAGGCCGAGGTCGTTGCCTCGAAGGCGTCGAAAACGGCGACGATGCGTGACCCGAGCGGGATGTTCTCGCCGTCGAGTTGATCGAGCTACCCGTGTCCGTGGAATCGCTCATGCTCCAAGCGGGTCGAGTCGGCGGTGTGTGCCAAGGCGAGCGCGATCTGCGCCGTGCGCGCTCTCAGCCCTGGCCACCTTGAGCCGGGAGCCGCGGAGGCGGGTCGGCGAGGTGTGCGAATGACTGGGACGAAGAGCGGACGGACGGAGACCAGAGAATGGTCCGTCTGGGACGGGGAGATGACTGGCTCCCCGCGCGGCGTGGGCTCGGGACCCGACGAGTATCTTCAGATGCTTCATTTGCAGGTGATCTACTGGCTCGGAGCGCTGCGGTGGACGCGGCCATCGGAACCCCAGGGCTGAGGCGCGTCGGCGAATTACGCTGTCTAACGCGCCTCTAGCGCTACCGCTTCGAATCGCCAGGCAGAACGCGCGCCAGGTGGTCGCGAGGCCCGACCGCGCGTGGCGGGAAGCGGCTTAGCGTGTCGTTCGTGTGTGGCGTGGTCGAAGACGCTCTGGAGCTCGCTCAGGCACACAGGCGCCTGCCTCCGGCGAGCTGGCGATAATGGGCTGATCAGCGAGATCGCCAAGTAGTGGGACGAGCAGGCACGCTCCTTCGACGATGCGCCCGACCACGGCCTGCGAGATCCGGCGGTCCGCGCGTTGACACCGGGCGGCGGATCGGAGTGGTGGCGGCCATCGCCGGTTATGTCCATGGCGACATCATCTTCACGGGACGCGCCGACCACGCTGGGGCCACGCCCATGGACATGCGCGCCGACAGCGCCCTCGCGCCCTCGCGGCCGCGCGGACCATCGTCGAGCTCGAGCGGCTGGCGCGGGAGGCCGGCTCGGACACGGTCGGCACCGTCGGCGAGATCGAGGTGTCACCCGGCCTCATCAACGCGGTCCCCGGCCGCGTGCGTATCTCGCTCGACGTCCGTGGTCCCGCCGACGACGCCGTTCAGGGTGTCATCGCCGACGTCGTGGCGTTCGCCGAGCGGGCCGCCGCCGCGGGTGATTTCAGCGCCGAATACCGCCAGCGTCAGACGGTCCCCGCCACCAGGATGGACGAACGGATCGGACCACGCTCGAGGCTGTGGCGGCCCACCGGCGAGCCCTTCACGACGATGATCTCCGGAGCTGCGCACGACACGATGTGCGTCGCCGATCGAGTTCCCACGGCGATGGTGTTCGTCCCGTGCCGCGACGGGCTGAGCCATACCCCCGTCGAGGACGCGAACCCAGCGGACGCCGCCCTGGGCGCCGAGATCATGCTCGGCGCCATCCACGCGCTCGCCCAGGAGCGGACGGCCGCGTGAGCTGCGCTCGCTACCCGGCCGGGTCGGGCCAGCGCGCCTGAATCTCGGGGGTCGCGTCGT
>DASZLV010000004.1:0-3073 GCA_035552215.1 Solirubrobacteraceae bacterium
GGAACTGGCTCGCGTCGCGGAGCACGAAGGGCCTCACATTGGCGGTCTGGGTGAAGCCCGCGGGGGCGAATGTCGGCGCGGTGAGCTGGTATTCACCGGGACCGGTGAACGGCGTGAACACCGGCGCCGGCTGGTTGGCCCTGTCCTGCGCGCGGTTGGCGAGGACGGCGTTGGCGACCCTTCGACCAAAGGCGATGCCCAGATCCACGCGAAACCCAGATCCGATCTGGGCGAGCGAGCTCTGGAAGAACGCGTCGATGGTGGGCTGCTGGCTGGGAAGAAGCGCGTCGAGCGCGGTGCGCGCCGCCGACGCGGCGGCCGCCTCCGGCGAGGCGAAGCGAGGCCCGCGAACGTGGACGAGGAACGGCTGCCCGTGGCCGAGGATCCCGGTGACGGCGTCATAAACCGCAATCTGGGTGATGGCCATGGTCCGGGTGGGATGGATCGAGGCCGGCTGGGCGCCGGGAGCAACGAGGACTTTCTGGAGCTCCTGATTCCACTTGATCACCTGGTCGGGCTGGCTTGAGGCCGCGTGCGTGGGCACCACGTGGTGGCGGTGCCGCGACGGGCGGGCGTTGGCGACGGCGGCCATCGCGAAACTCATGGCAAGTACGGCGGCGGTGCCCACGAGGGCAATTCGCTTGATCACGGGGTTCTCCGATCTATCGAGGTAGAGGGTGCTACTACATCCCGTAGGACGACAGACCGTAGTGGATCCTTCCCCTCCGCGCGTAAGATTTTTCCGCCTGGCGCGAACGATGACTTCCGTCCCCCGTGGCGGTCATGGGACTAGCAGCGCATCGACTCCCAGCACGCGACACCTTCAAGGAGGTAATCATGGGCAAGATCCTGGTACACGAGTTCATCTCCCTCGACGGCGTCTACGAGAATCCGTCGTGGACGGTGGGCTATCCCTTTGACCCGAAGATGGGTGAGGCGATCGGCGCGATCATGGGATCGGCCGACGGGCTGCTGCTGGGACGGCGCACCTACGAGATGTTCGCGCCGGCATGGTTGGGCCGGACGGCCGCGGAAGATCCCGGCGCGCCGTTCATGAACGAGTCGCCGAAGTACGTCGTCTCCTCCACGCTCGAGAGTGCTGACTGGAACAACTCGACGATCGCCGGTCCCTACAGCAAGGACACGATCCAAGCACTCAAGGACCGAGTGAGCGGGAATCTCTACGTGAGCGGGAGCGGCACCCTGGTTCGCGCCCTGCTCGCGGACGGCCTGGTCGACGAGTTGCACCTGTTCGTCTACCCGGTGGCGCTCGGCTCTGGTGAGCGGCTCTTCGTCGACGGTGGACCAACCGTCAAGTTCACCCTCGCTCAGAGCGAACCCTACGAGAGCGGAGTTCTGCACCTGGGGTACGCCGCCACCGCGTAGACGGGTACGGCGCCGATCTGCCCCGGGGGCATGCGAGGCCGCCGGGGCGGATCGGTGGGGTGGCGTCGAGGCGTCATCGCTACCAGCGCCGCCGCGGGATCTCCCGGTAGAACGGCGTGCCGAACTCGCGCGGGAGGTGGCCGTTCGCCACGGAGCGATGGTACTCGCGCTCGACGAAGCGCTGACGCCGGCGCCTCAGGGTCGCCATCACGGAGAACGCCGCCTTGACCATGGGCCGGCGTGGTCTGGCGAGTGCCACCCGGGCGACTAGCAGCCCTAACATCGTAGGTGCTCCTTTTGGTATGAGTTGGTTGTGCACTGCGAGCGCGGTTTGCGCCCATGGGTGACCGACGGCAGGCGCAAGCGGCACGCACTACGCGCGTTGTTACCTCACCACATCGTCACCGGAGCCTGGCGGCTCTTAGATGGGATCTGGATTGTCCAAGTCGAGCGTCTCCTCCGAAGGTCGGGGTTGATCAGGGCATAAAAAAAGGGCGATCCGACGGATCGCCCTCACCGGGTGCCTATGCGCGCTGGTGTCAGCGCAGCCGCATCACAGTGAGGGCATAGTTGGTGCCGGCAACCGAAACCGCGCCGGGATTGGCGGCGAGGGCGTTCAGGGCGATGAGGGTGGTGGAATTGCGCATAAGAAGCACCTAACGGTTGCTGCGGCCCAGGGTAACCGACGGAGTTACCGTTTGCAACCCGCGCCGGCGAATATTTTCGCGGCGGGTGCCACTAAGGCGCGGCGGCTCGTGGGTAAGGGGAGACACCGGCGATGTCGATCCTTTTGCCCGATGTCCAGGGCGGCTCTTAGTCCGATCATGGTCCTTGTGGTCACCGTCGCAAATACGCTCGCATTCGAGGCGCCCCTGACGGCGCCTGCGCGGGCTCGCGGCCCGCTCGGCATCCTGCCTCGCCTGATCGGGCGCGCCCGCGTCGTCCGGCTGTCCCCGTCGCCTCGTGCAGCGCTGCTGCACGTCGGCTCCTGCGTCCTTGCCAGTCATCCGTCAGTCGCACCTCTCGGTGCGACCGTACTTACGACGGGGACCACTAGCCAACCGAGAGGAAGCCATGAGCACCGCCCCGCCCCTTGAGTTACCACCCCGCCGCCGTCTGGCGCCCGTCTCCGATTCGGTCGACGTGGGTGCCCACGCCATCGAGCTGCGGCTCCTTGGGACCCACGAGGCCCGGCTCGTTCGCCGGCTCGCGGTCCTCGATGAAGCCCCGGAGCTCCGTGGCCAGGTCCTCGTGGCGCTGATCGACGGCCAGGCCATGGCCGCGCTCTCGCTCGCCGATCACCGCGTGGTGGCCAACCCCTTCGTCCCCACCGCCGCCGCCGTGGCGCTCCTGCGGCTCCGGGCCGCGCAGCTCACGCCCGAACGCACCCGGACCCGGGGCTTGGCGCGGCTCATCCGCGCAGGGTGGCGTGGGTCGCTGAGCCCGATATCGCGGTCCTCCTGATGCCGTCCTGCGCGGATGGCAGGCTTCGTGGCCATGACCGGTGGAGCGCGAACAGTGAGTGGGAGCGACGCCGTGCTCGAAGCCGACCCCGAGACGAGGACGAGTCACCCGGAGACGAGCGCCGCTTTCGTCCTCGGCTGGCAGATGGCGGAGCTGTACCGGCCCCCGGGCGCCGGTCGCTTCGGAGGCCAGGACGATGACGACCTGCCCGGCCTGAGCGCGC
>DASZLV010000005.1:0-1507 GCA_035552215.1 Solirubrobacteraceae bacterium
TGCTGCGATCCCCACGCGGGCGTCGATCTCATCATCGTCCGCAGCGACGACAGCCACGTCCAGT
This sequence comes from Solirubrobacteraceae bacterium, assembly GCA_035552215.1. Taxonomy (GTDB): domain Bacteria; phylum Actinomycetota; class Thermoleophilia; order Solirubrobacterales; family Solirubrobacteraceae; genus Palsa-465. The sequence goes on from DASZLV010000005.1 coordinate 65, forward strand.
ACGACGACTCCAGCATCAGCACGAACGGGAAGATCACCCAGCCCATCACCTTTCCCACCCCCGGTCGCTACCGGGTAGTCGTTGGCGCCTACCCGAGGCAGACCGCCCCGAACGCGCCGATCAATTTCCAGCTCTTCACCTGGGTGAGCGTGCGGGGCCGCTACCACCCACGGCCGCTCCCGCGCGCGAGCGCCACTGAGGTCGTCGACGGCTACCGCTTTCAGATCCAAGGCCGTCCTCGCCTGAAGGCGATCCAGGCGAACTTCCTCACCATCAAGGTGCTCAATCCTGCCGGTCACAAGGCCGTGTTCGGGAGCTGGCACGGCGCCCTCGCCCATGCCATCTTCATCCACGACCGTTCCCTCGACTACATCCACACCCACGTCTGCAGCCCGGGGACCGGCACTTGGCGGATGTTCCTGCTCACCTACATCGACGGGCACCACCTAATCGCGCCCTTCGTCCTGCGGGCGAGCTCGTGAGCGCGGCGCGCCCGCCCAGCGAGCCCGCGCCGGAGGCCGCGATGTCGAGCTTCGGAATCTGGCTACGCGTGCTCGCGGCCACGGCGGCCCTGGCCGCCGGCGTCGCCGCCCTCGTGATCGCGATCGAGCTCGTGCGGAGCGTCCTCGCCTGACTACGACGCTCGAGGCCCTCTCCATCTCGGTCGGCGATCAAGGTCGCCATCATCGGCTCGGCCGTCGACCTCGGCGTGGTCCCCCAGCTCTTCCAGCAGCCGCAGCCTCATACCGAGCGAGTCCTCAGGAGGAGGCTCAACGGCAATGATCGTCGTGATTCTGGCCCTCGCGGCCGCGGGCACGGCAGCCGCGCTGGGCACAACGTCGCGCTCAACCGCCACGTCAGGTGGTCACGGCGGAAGTCCCCTTGCGGAGCACCACCAGGAATTCGTGATTGCTGGCCTGGAGGAGCTCCAGAGAGACGGGGAGCTCGAGCGCGGCAATGAACGCGGCGAAGGTCATCGGCTCCCAGACGTGGAAATGCGGACGCATGTCGCTCGCCTCCATCTCGCGTATCCGCTCCTCGATCGTCGCGTCGGTGTGCCCTTCGATCAGACGCGCGCACTCCTCGTAGTGACCGCGCCGCGAGACTTGAGGGCCCTCTCGGTGATCGCGCACGAAGTGCTCCAAGGAGGTCCTCGCCCTCGGCGCATCAAAGGTGTAGCGAGCATCAGGCAGGGCCATGAACAGCACCCCGCCGGCACGCAGGACCCGCACATGATTTTCCAGCGCCGCGATCGGGTCCTCGAAATGTTCGAGCACATGATTCGCCACGATGAAGTCAAGCGACTCGTCAGCAAAGGCCGCCAGCCGGGCTCCGTCATCGATCACATCCGGCACCACCAGGGGCTTACCCGCGGCCAGAACCTGAGCGTACTCGGACCGCAGTCCCGCCTCGTCGAGGTGATCGACGTAGCGGACCCGGGCC
>DASZLV010000006.1:0-2360 GCA_035552215.1 Solirubrobacteraceae bacterium
GACCGCCACTTCCTCTTCTCCGCGGGGGTCGGCCTCGACGCGAGCGTCGTCGAGCGGGTCGACGCCCACCCCCGCCTCAAGGCGCGTTACGGCGAGTGGTACTACACGGCCGTGAGCATCCGGACCTTCACCCGGAGCTACCTCTTCCGCCCGCCGCGGTTCGAGGCGACCCTGGACACCGAGACGGTGAACGGCGTCACCGTGATCGTCCAGAACGGGACGCCCTACACCTATTTCCGCAACCTCCCCGTCAACATGGGTGAGGGCGCCGAGCTCACGAGCGGCGACCTCGCCGGGGTGGTGCTCGAGCGCGCGAGCGCGATCGACATCCCCACCGTCATCTGGCGGGCCCTGTCGCAGCGTGCCCGCCTCGCCCGCCACCGCCGGGTGCACGCCTTCAGCGGCGTGCCCGGCCTGCGGGTCCGCTCGCTCGACGGGCGCCTGCTCCCGCTCCAGGTCGACGGCGACTACATCGGCGCGGTTCCCGAGGCGACGTTCGGGCTCACCCCGGGCGGAATCGCCGTCGTCGCTTAGCGTCGATTTTCATTGTTTTCGCGCGCGGGGGGTGAAACTGCGGTCGCTCGCTGCTCTGGGGAGCATGACCGAGCGAGCGACGGGCCCGGCGCGGCAGGTGACCGAACGCGACGGCCGCATCCTCGGGTTCATCGCCGAGCACCGGATCGTCCTTGTCGCCCACGTGCAGGCACTGCTCGAGGTCAGCGATACCGTCGCCTACCGGCGCCTCCGCGCGCTCGCCACCGGCGGTCTGCTCTCGCACGAGCAGGTCCTCCACCGGCAGCCGGGCTGGTACCAGATCACCCGCACCGGCCTGGGCATGATCGGCAGCGACCTCCCTCCCCCGCGCCGCGATCTCAGCTGCTACCGCCACGACATCGGCGTTGCCTGGGTCTGGCTGGCGGGGTCGCGCGGGGCGTTCGGGGACGTCGAGCGGACTGTGTCCGAACGCGAGATGCGCTCGCGGGACGGGGCCCGGCTCGCCGCCGGCGGCGGGGCCGGTGGTGCGGCCGCCGGGGACGGCCCCCCGTTCGGCGTGCCCCTGGGCGGCGTCGGTCCCCGCGGCCGGCCCCGCCTGCACTACCCCGATCTCCTGCTTGTCGGGCCGGGCGGTGAGCGCGTGGCCGTCGAGCTCGAGCTTTCGGCCAAGAGCGGCCGCCGGCTCGAGACGATCATCGCCGGCTACGGCGCCGAGCCGGGCATCGCCGCCGTCCTCTACCTGACCGATAAGCCGGGCATCGCGCGCGAAGTGCGCAGCGCGGCGGCCAGGCTCGGGATCTCCGATCTCGTCCGCGTCCGGGCGGTGGCCTGGCCCGCGGCTGCTGCGGCGCCCCAGGCGCGGGAGCGGGAGCGGGCGCGGGCGCGCGGGGGCGCCCATCGGGGCGACGAGCGCGGGGCGCTGGCGCGGTGAGCCCACACCCCCGCCATGGGCGCTACCCGCCCTACGTCGTGCTGGCGGCCTTCGTGGTGCTGCTGCTCTCGCCGACGGTGATCGCCGCGGCTGCCCTGGTGGCGGCGGCGATCGGGACGGCGATCCTCGGTCATGTCCGCGACCGCGGGCGCACCGCGGCGGACCGTCCGGACCCGGATTCCGGCGCGTCGACGCTGCTCGGGACGACGCAGGCGGGACGCCCCTTCCGCCTCAGCGATCATCAGCTCTCGGCGCACACGCTGATCCTCGGCGCGAGCGGCGCCGGGAAGTCGAACACGCTGCTCACCATCGTCGGCGATCATGTCGCCCGCGGCCGCGGGGCGGTGGTCATCGACATGAAGGGGTCTCGCGCCTTCGCTGGCCAGCTCGAGGCGGCGGCGCAGCGCGCCGGTCGTCCCTTTCGCCTCTGGAGCCTCGACGGACCCGGACATTGGAACCCGCTCGCCAAGGGAAACCCCTCCGAGCTCAAGGACCGGCTGATCTCCGCCGAGCGCTGGACCGAGCCCCATTACCAGCTCGCCGCCGAGCGCTACGTGCAGACGGTGCTCCAGGTCTGGGCCGAAGCGCGGCCGGACCGGCCGGCGACCCTTGCTGACGTCGTCACACTCATGGATCAGCGGCGCCTCTCGGTCATGCTCCGCGAGGTCCCGCGACCGCTCGCCCGGCGCGTGCAGGACTATCTCGCCTCGCTCACCCCCGATCAGGTGAGCGCGGTGCGGGGGCTCGAGACCCGGCTGGCGATCATCGCCGAGTCGCACGCCGGCACCTATCTGCAGCCGGCGGGAGCGGGCACGATCGACCTCCAGGCGGCCATGGACGATCGCGAGGTCGTGCTCTTCAGCCTCAACTCGAGCCGCTATGGCCAGCTCGCCGCCCACGTCGGCGCGCTCGTGGCCCAGGACCTCAATGCCGC
>DASZLV010000007.1:0-12038 GCA_035552215.1 Solirubrobacteraceae bacterium
CCCATGATCCGGTTCTTCATGTCGTCGTAGGTGATCCCGGTCTCGTCGTCGGAGACGGCGAAGCCGAGCGGGGTGTTGCGGGCGATCTCCGAGGCCCCGATGTTCGAGGTCATGATCACGATGCAGTGACGGAAGTCGACCGTGCGCCCCTGGGCGTCGGTGAGCCTGCCGTCCTCGAGGATCTGCAGGAGGATGTTGAAGACGTCGGGGTGGGCCTTCTCGATCTCGTCGAGCAGGAGGACGCTGTAGGGCTTGCGGCGGACCGCCTCGGTGAGCTGGCCGCCTTCGTCGTAGCCGATGTAGCCGGGGGGCGAGCCCACGAGCCGGGACACGGCATGCTTCTCCATGTACTCGGACATATCGATCCGCACCATCGTCTCCTCGTCCCCGAACAGGAACTCGGCGAGGGTGCGCGCCAGCTCGGTCTTCCCGACACCCGAGGGGCCGAGGAAGATGAACGAGCCCGTGGGACGCTTGGGATCTTTGAGGCCCGCGCGCGAGCGCCGGATCGCCTTGGAGACGACCTCGAGCGCCGGGTGCTGGCCGATGACCCGCTTGTGCAGTTCCTCTTCCATGCGCATGAGCTTCGCGGTCTCGGCCTCCGTGAGCTTGAACACGGGGATGCCCGTCCACATCGAAACGATGTCGGCGATCTCTTCCTCGCCGATGGACGGACGCTCGCTCGTGTCGCCCGCTTCCCACTGGTCAGCGAGCTCACGCTTCTTCTGCGTGAGACGACGCTCGGTGTCGCGCAGGCCGGCGGCCTTCTCGAACTCCTGAGCCTCGATCGCGGCTTCCTTGGCGCGGCGGGTCTCCTCGATCTCGTCCTCGAGCTCGCGGAACACGGGCGGCGAGGTCATCGACTTGATGCGCATCCGCGATGCGGCCTCGTCGATGAGGTCGATCGCCTTGTCGGGCAGGAAGCGGTCGGAGATGTAGCGATCGGCGAGATCGGCGGCCGCGGCGAGCGCCTCGTCGGTGATATTGACCTTGTGATGCTGCTCGTAGCGGTCGCGCAGGCCGGTGAGGATCTGAATCGTTTCCTCGGTCGAGGGCTGCTCGACGCGGATCTGCTGGAAGCGGCGCTCGAGGGCCGAGTCGCGCTCGAGGTACTTGCGGTACTCCTCGAGCGTGGTCGCGCCGATGGTCTGCAGCTCACCGCGCGCGAGGGCGGGCTTGAGGATCGACGCAGCGTCGATCGCGCCCTCGGCGGCACCGGCGCCGACGAGGTTGTGGAGCTCGTCGATGAAGAGGATGATGTCGCCGCGCTGGGTGATCTCCTTCATCACCTTCTTCAGGCGCTCCTCGAACTCTCCGCGATACTTTGAGCCGGCCACCAGGGCGGCGAGGTCGAGGGTGTAGATCTGTTTGCCCTTGAGGAGCTCGGGGACGTCGGAGTTGGTGATCCGCTGAGCGAGTCCCTCGACGACGGCGGTCTTGCCGACGCCGGGCTCGCCGACGAGCACCGGGTTGTTCTTGGTGCGGCGGGAGAGGATCTGCATGATCCGCTCGATCTCGGTCTCGCGCCCGACGACAGGGTCAAGCTTGCCCTCGGAGGCCAGCTTGGTCAGGTTGCGACCGAACTGGTCCAGGAGCTTCGAAGACTTCTTGCCACCCGGGTCGGCGCCGGCGGCGCCAGGCTGACCGCCGCCCGAACGCTGACGGCTGCCAGGTCCGGAGAGCATGCGGATGACCTCGTTACGGATCTTCTCGGAGTCCGCGTCGAAGTCGAGCAGGATGCGGGCGGCGACGCCCTCGTTCTCGCGCACCAAGCCGAGCAGGATGTGCTCGGTACCGATGTAGTTGTGTCCGAGGCTGAGCGCCTCCCTGAGTGCGAGCTCGAGGACCTTCTTGGCCCGGGGGGTGAAGGGAATCTGACCCGAGGTGACCTCCTCGCCGGATCCGACGATCCGGACGACCTGCGCGCGGACGCGCTCGACCGTGATGTCCAGCGACTCGAGCACCCGAGCAGCCAGGCCCTCCTCCTCGCGCAGGAGCCCGAGCAGAATGTGCTCGGTGCCGATGTAGTTGTGCTTGAGCGTCCTCGCCTCTTCCTGCGCCAGGACGACCACTTGGCGGGCTCGCTCTGTGAATCGCTCGAACATGGCTTAAGTCTCTCTGTGGTGCGTAGCCAGCTCGTGGCCAGCTTGATTTATCGAAAGGTCGAGGGTTTGCGCGGTTCCCTGGCTCCTACGTATCCAGAGCCGCAACGGATGACGGCTGGAGGGACGCAAACGTCCCCGTGTGCTCATCTAATCGACCGACACTGGGTGCTTGATGAGCAAAACGAGGTCGATCTGGGGCCATGCCTCAGTCTACCAGCCACTCCCCGACCCCCCTGCAGAGGGCGATCCGGCGGTGCTCGAGATCACGCTCCGGTAACTAGCATTACTGCCATCGCCGCGTGATCGGTCACTTCGAGGCTGGAAGGCGAAGCTCATTGAACCCAAGGGTAGCGTGGGCCGCGAGCCAACTTGGATTCGGGGTGGATCAGTCGCGCATGGCGGGGAAGAGCACGACCTCGCGAATCGATCGCGTCCCCGTCATCGCCATGACCAGGCGGTCGATGCCGATGCCGATCCCGGCGGTGGGCGGCATTCCCTGCTCGAGCGCCCGCACGAAGGCTTCGTCGTAGGGCTGGGCCTCCTCGTCCCCGGCACTCGCCAGCGCCCGCTGCTCCTCGAAGCGCCGGCGTTGCTCATCGGGGTCGTTGAGCTCGGTGAAGGCGTTGGCGATCTCCATCCCCCCCACGAAGGCCTCGAAGCGCTCGACGAGGCCCGGCTCGGAACGGTGGCGCTTGGCCAGGGGCGAGAGCTCGACGGGGTAGTCGAGCAGGAAGGTGGGCTGGATCAGGGTGGGCTCGACGTGCTTTGAGACGAGCTCGTCGACGAGCTGGGGCCAGCTGTCGTCCTCGGGAACGGTGAGGCCATGCTCGCGCATGGCGGCGGCGAGCGAACCGCGGTCGCGCGCGGCGAGGATGTCGACGCCGGTGCGGTCGAGGATCGCGCCCGCCAGCGTCTCGCGCTCCCACGGAGGCGCGAAGTCGTACGGGCCCTGGTAGCCGATCTCCTCGGCGACATGGGCCACCAGCCGCTCGGCGCGCTCTGCCATGTCGAGGTAGTCCGCGTAGGCCTCGTAGAACTCGAGGACGGTGAACTCTGGGTTGTGCTTGGTCGAGAGACCCTCGTTGCGGAAGTTCTTGCCGAGCTCGTACACGCGCTCGAGACCGCCGACGATCAGGCGCTTGAGGTAGAGCTCGGTGGCGATGCGCAGGAACAGGGTGCGATCGAGAGCGTTGTGGTGGGTGGTGAAGGGCCGCGCCGCAGCACCCCCGTAGAGCACCTGCAGGACGGGGGTCTCGACTTCGATGAAGCCTTCGGCGTCGAGGTAGTGGCGAATCGCCGAGATCATCTTCGCGCGCGTGATGAAGCGCTCACGCGCCTCCTCGCTGGCCATCAGATCGAGCTCGCGCCGACGAAAGCGGGTCTCCACGTCCTGCAGGCCGTGATGCTTCTCGGGCGGTGGCCGCAGCGACTTGGCGAGCAGAGTGAAGTCCTCGACCCTCAGCGTGAGCTCGCCGCGGCGCGAGCTGAAGGCGATGCCGTCGACGCCGATGAGGTCGCCGAGATCGAAGTGCAGCAGCCGCTCCATCGCCTCGGCGCCGAGCACGTCGACGCGGGCCTGGAGCTGGATCCGCCCGGAGCGGTCGACGAGATCGAGAAAGGCCATCTTGCCCTGGCCGCGGCGCGCGGCCAGGCGCCCCGCGACTCGGTGGCGCGCCTCGGTCTCCTCCCCGGGCGCGAGCTCGGCGTGCGCCGCCCGGATGGCGGCGATGGGCTCGACCCCATCAAACTCGTGGGGAAACGGGTCGATCCCCTCGGCGCGGAGCGCGTCGAGCTTGCGCCTACGTCCGGCGAGCACCTCGGGCAGCGCCGGTTCCTCGGGCGATCCATCGCCCTGCCTCTCGTCGTCGGCCATGGCCGGGAAGCTAGTGCATCCCGGCGCTACTTCGAATCGACGTCGATCTTGGTGATCTTGAGCCTGCGCTCGCCGCTCGGGGTGGTGAAAATCACCTCGTCGCCGCGTTTGCGTCCCAGCAGGGCCTTGCCCACCGGGGACTCGTTGGAGAGCCGGAGCTGGGCCGGATTCGACTCGGCCGAGCCGACGATCGTGTATCTCGTCGCCTTGCCACCCTCGTCCTTGACGTGGACGACGGAGCCGACCCTGACAAGGTCGGTGCTCAGGTCGGAGGAGTCGATCACGGTGGCGGAGCGCAGCTTGTCCTCGAGCTGTGCGATACGCGCTTCGAGCATGGCCTGCTCGTTCTTGGCGTCGTCGTACTCGGCGTTCTCGGAGATCTCTCCGAACTCGCGCGCCTCCTTGATCCGCCCGGCCACCTCGCGCCGGCGCTCGTTCGAGAGGTGCTCGAGCTCGGCCTTGAGATTGGCCAGGCCTTCGGCGGTGAGAATGGTGTCCTTGGGCATGATTCGGAAGACCTACGTGTTCGTGGTGTCAGAGTGATCGCGGGCGCAAGCGTCCGGACGAGAAAAAACCCACGCAAGATGCGCGGGCCAGCCCTACCCGGTGCTGCGGGCGCGGAAGTATAGCGACGGGTCAAGGGAGCTCCCCTGAGAGCCGTGGGACCCCGTCGCCGCAGGTTTGCGTCCACTTTAGTTGGCCATTTCGGCACGTTTCCCGCGAAACGCTAAGGCTAGGGGCCCGGCCGCCGACATGCATAGAGAGGTCGATCGCTTTCAAGAAGAAAGACAATCGATTGATCGAGGCCAGGCGGGCCCACGCGCCTGGTGCGTCCACCTTCAGGGAGGCGAGTCTGGGACTGCCCCGTGCCGCTCGCCGGCAGGGTGGTAATCGGCCGTCATGCGTCAGCGGATCGAACATTTCCTTAGCCGAGGTCGCGGTCAAGATGGCTTCACTCTGATCGAGATCCTCGTCGTCTGCGTGCTCCTGGCCGTCGTGCTCAGCGCGGTCACCGCGCCCATCGTGGTCTCGCAGCGCAACCAGACACGCAATGCCAACTACTCCTACGCCCAGGAGCAGGGGCGCGCAGGGCTCGACTCGATGGTCAGTCAGATCCGTCAGGCGACCGCGATCCTCAGCGCGACGTCGAACTCACTCGAGCTCAACGTGAGCCTGGGAGGAACGGCGCTGCAGGTCTACTACGAGTGCGACGTCCCTCAGCCCGGCACCCAATACCACGAGTGCCTGCGGGTGCAGTCGGCGCAGGGGGGCATCCTGCCACCCCTGTCGACCGGGAAGGTGGTCCTCACCAACCTCATCAACGGGACGATCGCCGATCCAGTCTTCACCCTCTATCCCAACAGCGTCGCGCCTTACTACATGACCGCGACGATCAAAGTCCCGGCCTCGGGGGGCGCCTCCGGCGGGCTGACGAGCTCGGTTGTCTTCAGCGACGGAGCGCTCATGCGCAACCTCAACGTTGGCAACTGATGGCGCCCGCACCGCCCCGGCTGGCAGGGAAGGAAGACGGCTTCGCGATCATCGAGCTCATGGTCGCCCTGCTCGTGCTCACGGTGGGCACGCTGGGCATGTTCATGGGCTTCATCTCATCGCAGAAGGCCTCCCTGACCGCCGAGCGTGAAACCTCGATGGCCCACGTCGCCCAGCAACAGATCGAGTACCTGCAGGGCATCCCCTATAGCCAGATCGGCATGTCCTCGGCCCCGAGCCCGTCGACCGACCCCACCAGCCCTGGCTACTACGTGACGGCGGGGCCAACGCCCACCTTCCAGTGGAACCGGACGGCGGGAGGATCCGAAGCGCTCGACATCGACACCACCACCCCGGGCGTAATCGCCCCGGTACAGAGCTGGACGGAGGGAAAGTTCAGCGGCCAGATCTATGACTTCGTCACCTGGACCACGGATCCGAAGTGCGCGCCTACCTGTCCATCGAGCCAGGACTACAAGCGCATTACGGTCGCGGTGACGCTGGGCACCGGCAGCCAGCCACACCCGCTGTACCTCTCGAGCGTGATCGCCGACCCGCCCGCGGCAGCGGGCAACCCGCTCATCGACCCCGGGACCACGTGCACCAACCCTCAAGGCGTAGTGGGGCAGCCCTGCACGTCTCTGATCAATTCCGGAGACCCGAACACCTACTACCTGCATGACTGGCCGGCAACGAGCGGGACCCCCCAACCCCCATCCGCCGACCATGCGACGCACGCGACCGTCGCAGCCGTGACAAATCTCGCGTGTACCGCCCTGCCTGCGCTGGCATCACTCCTCAACAACATCACGGGGTGCCCGGTTCCCGACCTGATGGACAACACCCCACCTTCGGCCACGTCGACGGCGCTCTACCACTATTCGAGCGACCAGTTGCCCGCCACCTCCTATCCGGGGGGACGCATCCTGCAGCCACTCTGCGCGTCGGGCACATGCAACGGAAGCTCGGGCGGAGGCTCGGGGTCAACGAGCGACTGTAACGGGAGCGACGCCTTCGCCAACCTGCTCAACGTCCAGGCCGGCTTCTGGGTGACCTCGCCGGTGACCGCGACCACCACCCTCACCGGAGACGGCGGTATCAGCCTGTTCAGCCAGACGGTCGGCAACGCCCAGGCGGTCGTGAGCTTCTGCGTCGAGATCTACGACATCCCCCCCTCGGGCGGCTCGGCGGCCCCGCTCGCCGACATCCTCGCGTGGCCCCCCGTTGCCCTCGGCGGCGTGGGTTACGTCGCCCCCACCGATCCTGGCACCGGCGGCAACTGGCCGACCGGCGCCAACCAGATCTCCTACATCTTCAACTTCCGCGGCTCGAGCGGCACCGTGAGCATCGCGGCCGGGCACCGCCTGGGGGTGCGCCTGTGGTTCAAGGCCAACCTCAACGCCGCGCTCGCCCTGCTCTACGACAACCCGCTCTATCCCACCCAGCTGCAGCTCAACACGGAATGAGGCATCAACCCATGCCCATGACAACGCCTCGAAGCCGCCTTCACTCAGACGACGGATTCGCCTTGGTCGCCGCCATCAGCGTGCTCCTCGTCGTCTCTCTGCTCGTGGCCGCTGCCGTGACCGTCGGCGTCCAGACCCTCGGCTCCTCGCGCCGCGACGCCGACCGCAAGAGCGCGCTCGAGGCCGCCGAGGCTGGGCTCCAGATCGCCGCCTACCGTCTCAACATGCTCGATCCCGCCAACGCCAGCTCCCAGCCCAGCAATTGTGTCGGGGACGCGGTGGCGACCCCGGACACCACCGGTACCTGCGCGAGCTCGGTCACCACCCTGGGCAATGGCGCCAGCTATCGGTACTGGACCACTCCGGTGCTGGCAGCGGGAGGCACCTGCGTGGGATTGACCATGACCAGTAACCAGGCCCTGGCCCAGCGCTGCATCACCTCGGCGGGCACCGCCAACGGCATCACCGAACGCTCGCAGATCCGGATGGCGGCGTTCACCGCCGCGCCCTTCTTCCCGGTAGCGGGCATCACCGGACTCAAGAGCGTGAGCCTGGTCGGCAACGCTACGGTCCACGGGACGGGCGCCTCCAACGGCACCGTGAGCGCGAACGGGAACTCGTCGGCCACGAGCAACGTGCTCGGCCCGGCGGGAACCGCGAGTACGACCGCCAACGCCTCGCTGGGTCCGACGACCCGCGCCACCAGCCCGTTTGTGCTCGACCCCGTGCAGTCGGGTACCTCGGTCACCACCAACGACAATTACCGGATCACCAACGGGCTCGCGGCCCATCCGGTGTCGCCCTTCGATCAGTCGAGCGGAAGCGTCAGCTTCAACGCCAGCACGCGCGCCCTCTCGATGTCGGGCAACTCCTCCCTCACGCTCGCGGGAGCGATCTACAACTTCTGCTCGTTCAGCGCGGCGGGAAACGCCAACATCACCCTCGCTGCCGGAGTCTCGGCCGAGATCATCATCGACTCGCCCGACGACCCGGGCTCCGGCTGCCCGGCCGGGAGTGGAGACTTCAGTATCGCCGGCAACGCGACGTGGACCAACATCTCCCAGAGCCCGACCGCGCTGCAGATCTTCGTATACGGCCTCAACAATGGCAGCAGCGCCATTACCTTCGTCGGAAACGCGGCCTTCTACGGCGTCCTCTACGCCCCCCAGTCGACGGTCAACCTCAGCGGGAACGGCAGCTTCACGGGCGCGATCTCGGGCGCCAACGTCAACGTCAACGGTAACGCCTTCAACTGGTCACCCACAGCGAGCACGTTGAGCGGGAACACCACCGGCGCCTATTACCGCACCGCCTGGGCGCAGTGCGTGCCCACGGCGCCGTCGGCGAGCCAGCCCGGCTCGGGGTGCGGCTAGGGTCGTGACCTAGGGCGCGTGGGCCCCGATCTCGACGGCCTGCTGGAAGGTCGGCCGGTTGACCCACTCGATCAGGGGCTGGGTGATCGCCCCGACGGCCCGGAACTGAATCGAGTCTGAGCACATCTGGTCCCCGGCATGGCAGACGCCGTCGGATGGGTAGACCTGCTGGGCCGACTCGCCGATCGCCTGGCTCAGCGAGTTCTCGAGCGCGGCGCGGCACCGGGAGCGTGAGCCGGCACCGCAATACACGCGGTTGAGCGGCCCCGCGACTTTCGCCTCCAGGACCGCGCGCAGGTCCTTCTGGACGATGCCGTAGAAGCCGACGTCGAAGGCCGAGCCGAGGTGACTGCCGCTGACGCCGTGCCCGGGCTCGTCGTTGGTCGTGAACGAGGCCTCGACGTCGCCGAGGAGGGTCGACCCGAGCACCGGCTCGAACTCGGCCTTGATGAGAAGCGGCCACCAGGCGTCCATGATCCTCACCGCTTCGCTCTGGTCGTAGGAGCCCGACGCTCCCGGGTGGGCGCGATTGATCCGGTGAGCCCCGCTCGCGTACCAGGCCTGGAGCGCTGAGACCGCCTGGGCGAGGGCGGGATCGGCCGGGTGGCCGATGACCTTCAGAGCGTAGGGAAGGACCGCCACCCCGCGCAGATCCTGGGTGCCGGCGTTGCCCATGGCGTTGACGAGGTCGACGAGGGTCATTTTCCGGCCGCCGGCGAGATAGGAGTTGATGTTGCTGTCCAGGAGCTGGGAGCGGTAGACGGAGGAGAACTCCTGGCCGGTGGCGACGTCGTTGTAGCCCGGAGCCTGCTTGTTGTTCCAGCTCGTCAGGTACGCCTGGTCGGTCGCGTGCGGATGCGCGCTCTCAGGCGTCTGCGCTTCGGTGAGCGTCGTCGCGTCGTAGCCCTTCCACGGGAAGGTCGACCAGGTCGGGAACAGGGGGTTGGTACCCGGGGCGCGAACCGGGTTGTGGCCCGAGTTGAAATAGGCGATGTGCTGATCGTTGATGTAGAACCAGTTGAAGGTGTAGCCGATCTCATCGGCGGCATTGAAGAAGGCCTGCGGACTGCGCATGGCAGCGGGCTCGTTGAACATCTCGAATCCCTGCGCGGAGTCGAGCTCGTGCATGTAGGTCGAGCGCAGGTTGGTGTACAGGACGGGCCTGCCCTTGATCGTCGCGCGGGCAACGACGATCCCGAACGCGGTGCGCTGAGTGGCGAAGGTCACCGAGCCCGCCGCCGTCATGTCCGCGAGGCTCGGCGTCCACGACTCGGTCCGCGTCAGCGTCTGCATCGGTACGCACTGGCTGCCGACCTCGTAGTAGTCGGAATTGATCGAGACCGTGCCTCCTCCCGGGTTGCACAGCGGCGCGACGAAGGTGTCGATGATGTTTTGCCCGGCCGAGGTCGCCGACCACGCGTAATCGGACCCGTGCCCGAGCTCGACGTAGAGGTTCACGCCCGCGAAGGCGGCGCCGCTGGCGTCGATCCCCGGGCCGTGGATGTCCTCCTCCATGAGGATCTCGGGGGAGAAGTAGGCGACCTGGGGTCCCATCACGGCGATCGGGTGCCCGGACGCGGTGTGGGCACCGGACACGAGCAGCGCATTGGAGTCGGTGTGCGGGAAGGCCAGCAGCCCCGGCCCGGCGTTTGCCGACGATCCCAGGGCGTCGCCGGTGCGGCGGGTATCGCCGGCTTGCGCGCGGGTGAGACCCTCGGCGGGCGGCGCACCGGGGGGCAAGGCCCCCGCGGCGATATGGCTCGCGTACTGGACCGAGCCCGGGTCCGGGAGCGCCACGCTTCCCGGCGCGGTCTTACCCGCCGTCGGCAGCGTCTGGTAGCGGAACGACCTTCCACGCACGGTGGTGGGAGCCTCGGGGTCGCGGGGATCGACGAAGCTCATGAAGGTGGCGAAGCCGGAATGGTCGGGCCGGGGCGCCGCGCGGTGGGGGCGCTTGGCGCTCGCCACCGCCGCGACCACGCCTTTGACGCCCTGGGGTGAGCCCGGGAGGGGGGCGCGCTCGCGCCCGAAGCGCCGCGTGAGGTTCTCGTAGAGAACGGCGTTGGAGAGCTGCCGGCCGCCCCCCTGGCCGAAGATGCCGCCGACGAGCGAGGCGATCGAGACGAGATCCTCGAGCGTGAAGGGCGCGGGGCCGCCGAGATCACCGATCGCCGCGTACTCGCCGGGCATGAGCAGCGGATCGAGCTGGGCCCGGGAGATATAGGCGTTGATCCCGCTCACGTAGTTGCTCGCGTCGGAGAGGATCTGCTGGCCGTCGGGGAGGTTGGCGATTCCCTCATTGATCTGGTCAACGAGGTCCTGATGCGTGTACGGCGTGCTCGCCCACGTGCTCGCGTCCATCGGCGCATTGGCGCCGCCGGCGAACCCCGCGAGGTCGCCCTGGCCGGCGTGGCGCAGGACATCGACGAAGAAGAGCCGGTCCTCGGCCGTCGCATAGCCGATCCCGAACATCAGCTCCGCCCGGGTGTCGCCGTAGATGTGGGGGACCCCGAACTGCGCGTCGCGCACGATCGTCACCCCCGGCTCCGGGCTCTCGCTTCCGGCCACCTCGCCCGTCCGGACGCCGAAGGTGGCGTCCTTGAAGAAGTTGGTGATCTGCGAGGACTGGATGTTGGGCGCGGCCGTGGTCAGGCCGGAGTACATGCCGAGCTGGTCGCTGGTGTGGGGCGGCCGGGTTCCCGCCGCCTGGAAGCCGGCGAGCTGCACCGCGTTGTCGAACCCGTTCGTCCCCGGGGGCAGGACGTCGTAGAACGTCCCGTAGTTGTTCGTCCCGTACGGCTGCACCTGCGCGGCGGCGAGCTCGGGGGCGGCTAGGAGTGCGGCGGCGGCGGCCAGCCACGCGACGACATCACGGACTCTCATCCCTCTCGGGCGCGAGCCTACCGGCCGGCCGGGCGACCCGCGCCGGGACTGCCTCGCCCGGCGCCCCTACACCACTCCCAAAACCTCCCCCACCCCCAGCAGCGCCCGAACTTCGCCGAGGGTCGGGGCGGTCTGCAGCGCCGCTTGGAGTACGCGGTCACCACCCATGCGCTCGACGTACCAGGGGTAGAACTTACGCAGGTAGCGGGTGGCCCGTTCCTCGCCGAGGTGCTCGACCGCGCGCTCGATGATCCAGTCGAGCTCGGCGTGGACCTCCTCGTCCGTAGGCGCGCCCGAGCGGGTGCCGAGAAGCTGCTCGAAGAGCCAGGGATTGCCGAGGGAGCCGCGGGCGAGAAGGACGCCGGCGGCGCCGGTCTGCTCGAAGGCGGCGCGGGCCTGCTCGGGCGTGTGGAGGCCGCCGGAGATAAGCACCGGTATCGGCAAAGACTCGACCAGAGAGCGCGCGAGCTCGTAGTCGGGCCGGCCCGTGTGACGCTGGGAGGCGTGGCGGGGATGGATGCACAGGGCGGCGACGCCCGCCTCCTCCACCAGCCGGTGCGCGAGCGAGACCCCACCGCGCTCCCCGGGACGCTGGCCGGAACGGAGCTTCACCGTCACCGGCAGTCCGCTGCCGCGGGTCGCGGCGCGCGCCAGGGCGACGGCGCGGTCGGGATCGTCGAGGAGGGCGGCGCCGGCGCCCGTCTTGCACACCTTGGGCACGGGGCAGCCCATGTTGAGGTCGATCACGTCGGCCCCGGCGGCCGCCACCGTCTCTGCGGCGGACTCCATCACGCCGGGGTCGTGCCCGAAGAGCTGCATCGACACCGGGTGCTCGTCGGGGTGGATC
>DASZLV010000008.1:0-4943 GCA_035552215.1 Solirubrobacteraceae bacterium
CGAAGGCCGGCCGCGGCGACGTGCGACCGCCAGGTGTCCTGCTCACCGTCGCGGATGGTGAACGCAATGTGGTGCATCGTGCCCGCGCCCATGATTCCTTGCTCCGCCGGCGCCGCGTCGTAGATGACCAGGCCGTGGCGAAGCTCGCCCCAAGCCAGCCAGCGCCCGTCGCCCTCGGCCTCCATCCCGAGCACATCGCCGAACGCGCGCGCGCTACGCGCCCGATCGGCGCTGTATGCGCGCACGGCGTGCATGCCGCGAATGGCGACCTGCTGATCGACATCGGGCGTGTCCGCGATGAGCGGCTCATCCTCGCCGTCATCGATCACCAGATCCAACCCCAGCCCTTCCGGGTCCGAGAACGCCAACCGGTCGGCGAGCCGGTCACTCGGCACCCCAGCACGAGCGAGACGGCGCTCCCAAAAATCAAGCGCCTGCGCGCTGTCCACCCGGAAAAGCAATCGGTGGACCATGCCCGCGCCCGGACGGCCGCGCATCACTCCGGGCATGTCAAAGAACGTCACGATGCTGCCCGGACTTCCCGGCTCATCACCGTAGGCGATGTGCCGCATCTCGGGATCGTCCGCATTTACTCCCTGCCACACCAACCGCAGCCCGAGCAGCCGTCCGTAGAACTCGAGATTCGCATCGATGTTGGCGGTGATCGCCGTGACGTGATGGAAGCCGTCAACCTTCATCGGGTGTCCTCACAGCCGCTCAATCGGCGCGAACCGGTACACGTATTCACCCATCCCTTCGCCGATCGCGAAGATCACTTCGATGATTGATTCCTGGCGGGCGGCGTTCGCGAGCGGCCCCGTGTACACGGGGTCGTAACCCGCGTCGCGGTTGAGCTGGTCGACAACCTCACGCGCCTCCTCGTCGCCGGACCAAAGGTTGCTCGGCCTGACCCGCGCCTCCCCCAGGCGGCCATACAACGATCCAAAGTTGACGTTGAACGACTTCGCGGTCGGGCCTTTCGTCCGGGACTTCACGAACTCAGCATTCGAAGCGAATCCGTCCGGCACCCCGACGCCAATCCGGTTGGTCGCGTCGATCACCATCTTGCCCTCCACTCCGGTCAGGAGGTCGACGGCCTCCGCGATCGAACCGCCTGGGACCGCCACGAGCACCACGTCTGCGTCTGACACGTCGCCGCCGTCTCGACCAAGCCGTGTCACCTGATGCCCTGCGCGCTCCCACAGGTCGGCGAGCCCGCCGCCGACGTTGCCCTTGCGAAACACCGTGATCCTCATCGTCTCGTCTCCGTGATCTGTCATCGGGCCCCGGCTAGGAGAGCCATGGCGGGGAATACGTGCCCACCTGGTGCAGGATTGCGGTCAGGTCGTCGGCAGCCCATTCCTCACTGATCTTTCCGTCCCGCAGGCGATACACATCGACCGCGTCCCAGCGCACCTTGCGGCCCGTCGGTGCGATCCCGAGCAGGTCGCCCTCATGCGTCGCCTCGACGACGAACCGCACAGCGACCGTGTCCCCGGCGGCGA
Source organism: Solirubrobacteraceae bacterium (assembly GCA_035552215.1). Taxonomy (GTDB): domain Bacteria; phylum Actinomycetota; class Thermoleophilia; order Solirubrobacterales; family Solirubrobacteraceae; genus Palsa-465. The sequence goes on from DASZLV010000008.1 coordinate 1,506, forward strand.
CGATGTCCTGCTCCCGTGCGTTCAGGTCCGGGAACGCGCCGATGAAACGCCGCAACAGCCCCACGAGACTCTCAGCGCCCTCAACCGTACCGAGCGTCCCGCCGTGCCACCGAACGTCGGGGGTGACGTACTCGGACGCCAGGTCAGGGTCATGCGCGTTGAACACCCGGCGGGTGTACTCGCGAACGATCTCGACATTCGATCCGACTGCTGTGTCGCTTGCCATCGTGTGCTCCTCTCCAAGGAACTTGTGGTCTCAGAAGACGCTATTGCCGAGCTTGCTTCGTGTCCAAGACCTGTCTCCCACGCGATCGATAGCCTTGGACTATCGATCTCGAGCCGCGCCTGATTCGCTACTTCCTAGCCGTCGCTGAAGAGCTCCACTTCGGCCGTGCCGCCGCGCGCCTCTACATCTCCCAGCCGTCGCTGAGCAACCAGATCCGCAAGCTCGAGCGCACCCTCGGCACGGAGCTGTTCGTGCGCACCAGCCGCGAGGTCAAGCTCACGGCCGCCGGGCAGGCGCTCCTTGAGCAGGCACCGCTCGCGCTCGGAGCGCTCGAGCGCGCAGCCGAGCGTACGCGCCTTGCCGGCGCGGGCATCACCGGAACCGTGCGCCTCGGCTACCCCCCGCTGGCCAGCTTCGAGACTCTCGGGGTGCTCCTCGCGGCGGTAGAGAACGACAACCCGAACATGACCGTCATCGCCAGCGAGCTGTTCAGCGCCGAGATCCCCGGCCGCGTCCTAGCCGGAGAACTCGACATCGGACTCGCCCTACACCCCGAGCCGATGAAGGGCATCCGTATCGAAGTCCTGCGCTGCGAGCCGCTCGCCGCGCAGCTCAGCAAACGCCACCGCCTGGCCAACGCGAGCTCCATCCCGGTCGCCGACCTAGAGCACGAGACCCTCCTCCTGTTCCCCCGCGAGCTCGCTCCGGCCTACTACGACCGCATCATGGAGACATGCGAGCGGACGGGCTTCCGGCCGCTGGTCAGAGCCTTCTCCAAGCCGCCCGTCAACGCAATGCTCGCACGCCTCCTCGGGGCACGCGAGGTTGGCCTGAGTCCCGCCTCGTTCGCCTTCCACAGCGCCCAGGCCGAACCAGGCATCGTCGCCCGCAAGATCATCAACCCGCAAATCCTGGCGGAGTGGTCGATCCTCTGGCCCGCGCGCGCCCAATCCGCGGCGATCGCGCGGTTCCTCGACAGCGCACGAAGGTGCGCCGCCGACAACGACTGGCTGACCCCACCGGACGCAACAGCTACCGCCGAAACCGACTCGCTCACCGCGGCGCCAAACTGACGACGCTGAATACCGCCGAAGTGCCACCAAGAGGTAACTCCGGTCCACAAGCTGCAGCGCCAAAATGCGCGCGCCACCGGTAAAGTTCACAGCGCTCACCGACGCAACCAGCGTCAAGGACGGCAAGCTCCGCCTCCAGGTCGTCATCTCCGAGCTCTAGCAAACGGCTATCAGTCCGCCGGTCGCTGTCTTGCCGACGACCTCGACGCTCTGGTCGTGCACCCGCATTACCCCTCAGACACCGCGAACGGTGGCGGTCAACCAACCTCCTCGAGCGCTCGCTCGGCGAGGTCCACCGCGCACCAACGTGATGGGCCGCTTCCCCGGAGAGACCAGCTGCCTCTCACTCGTCTGGGCGGTCCTCGACCTGTTCTTCACCCACGCCTCAAACGGCGCCACGTTCACCGAGATCGACCGCCGACACCTCTACCGCATCAAGTACCAGCAAACCGATCCAGACACCCTCGAAGAGGAGGTCACCGTCCCTTAGACTCAACCTGCGCGAACCTGAACCGCGAGCGAATTTACTGCGACAAAGAGACGCAATCCGCCGGCGGCATGTTCCCGGTTTGCGCGGAACGCACGTCTCACACGGGCGATCGCTTTTGCCGTCGACGGGCCCGACGGCACACGTTCGAGTTGGCGACGCGGTTATCAAGCACTCGCGTAACCCGATCCGGGCTCAGAGCTTCAGCACCGGACCGCTGAATTTCGGGGTCGGCGGAGGCCTTCACCCGCAAAGCAGTCGAGGAGAGAGCAAATTACACAGACCCGCATTCACAACTTCTCCATATCGCTGGATGGTTTCGCGACTGGCGAGGGCCAGGCAGCCGACGCGCCCTTCGGTCACGCCGGCCATCGGCTGCACGGCTGGATGTTCGCTACCCGCTTCGGTGCCCCGATTCTGGGGCGTAAGGGCGGAAGCACCGGCGTCGACAACGCGTTGGCCCAGCAGCACGAGTCGGGCATCGGCGCCGAGATCATGGGGGCGGGCAAGTTCGGCGCACCGGGCTGGCAGGACGACCCCGACTGGCAGGGGTGGTGGGGCCCGAACCCGCCGTTCCACACGCCGACGTTCGTGCTGACCCACCGCCCGCGACCCTCGATCGAGATGGAGGGTGGCACCACCTTCCACTTCCTCGACGCCGCCCCGGCCGAGGCGCTCGACGCCGCCGGTGAGGCGGCCGACGGACAGGACGTGCGGATCGGAGGTGGCCCGACCGTCGTGCGCGACTTCCTCGCCGCACGCCTCGTCGATCATATGCACCTGGTCCAGGTACCGATCGTGCTCGGCCGGGGCGTCCGGTTGTGGGACGGACTGGAGGCGCTGGAGGCCGACTACGAGATCGAGGCGGTCTCGGCGCCCAGCGGGGTCACCCACCTGACCTTCGACCGGAAGACCTCATGACTACGGCTTGTCGCTTAGCAGAACCGCGTGCGCCGACATCCTGACTCATCATCTGCAAAGGCCATCGGCGAACGATCCCTTCAGCATCAGGATCCCCGAAACCGCACGACCGGATCGGCGACATCTGGTTAGTCTGGACCAGCGCCCTCCACTGAGGCGAGGAGCGGGTGTGAGTCCAAAATCGGCAAGAGCCCTGCTTTTCGGGGAGCGCGGTACTTGAGCGCGCAGCCGGCGCTGGCCGACGGTGCCGCTTCTCATATAAGAGCGTTGATCATCGCGTCTGCGGCGTATCGGCCGTAGCGTTCTGGAGTCCAGCCTCGACGCAGGACGATTAGCTCGTAGAGCTCGGGCGAGCTGTAGGTCCAGAGGATGTCGGCGGCGTGTGCGAGGGAGATCCCCGGTCGGAGGTGCCCTCTGTCGCGGAGCCGGCGCGCGTTGGCGGTCATTCGTCTGAGTCGGTCGGCATCGAGCTCGTCGCGCAGCGCCCGGACTTCGGGGTCGCTGGCTGCGACGTCGCGGATCAGTAGCAGGATCGGCGCTCCGCGTGGTGCGAGCTCGGCGACGAAGCGCCCCCAGGCGATGATGATCTCGCGTGGATCGCTTTCCTGCTGCTGGATCTCGTCGGAGCGTCGCTCGGCTGGGAGCGGACCCTCGCCCTCCAGCGCGCGGTCGCGGATCGCTCGGATCAGACCGGGTTTGCCGCCGAAGGACTTGTAGATCGTGTCGGCGGA
>DASZLV010000009.1:0-36331 GCA_035552215.1 Solirubrobacteraceae bacterium
TTGATCCGACCCTTGATCGCATCCGACTCACCATTGCCGTCGACGATCGTCGTGGTGTCCTTCGCCACGACCACGCGGCGGGCGCGGCCGAGCTGCGAGAGCTGGGTGTTCTCGAGCTTGAGGCCCATCTCCTCGGTGATCACCTCGCCGCCGGTGAGGATCGCGATGTCCTCGAGCATCCGCTTGCGGCGATCGCCGAAGCCGGGTGCCTTGACCGCGACGCCGGTGAACGTGCCGCGGAGCTTGTTGACGACGAGCGTCGCGAGCGACTCGCCCTCGACGTCCTCGGCGATGATCAGCAGCGGCTTGCCGCTCTGGATCGTCTGCTCGAGCACCGGGAGCAGGTCCCGTACCGAGCCGATCTTCTGGTTGGCGATCAGGATGTAGGGGTCCTCGAGGGTCGCCTCCATCCGATCCTGGTCGGTGACCATGTACGGCGAGATGTAGCCCTTGTCGAACTGCATGCCCTCGGTGAACTCGAGGTCCATGCCGAACGTCTGGCCCTCCTCGACGTTGACCACGCCGTCCTTGCCGACCTTGTCGATCGCGTCGGCGATCACGTCGCCGATCTCGTCGTCGCCGGCGGAGATGGTCGCCACGCGGGCGATCTGGTCCTTACCGGAGATCTCCTTGGACTGGGTCTCGATGTTCTTGACCACGAGCTCCACGGCGATCTCGATGCCCTTCTTCAGCGACAGCGGGTTCGCGCCGGCCGCGACGTTGCGCAGGCCTTCACGGACGATCGACTGTGCCAGCACCGTCGCCGTCGTCGTGCCGTCGCCGGCCACGTCGTTGGTCGAGGTCGCGACCTCGCGGACGAGCTGCGCGCCCTGGTTCTGGAACACGTCCTGAACCTCGATCTCGCGGGCGATAGTCACACCGTCGTTGGTGATCGTCGGCGCGCCGAACTTCTTGTCGAGGACCACGTACCGACCCTTCGGACCGAGCGTGACCTTGACCGCGTTAGCGACCGCGTCCACGCCCAGCTCGAGAGCCTTACGGGCCTCCGAGTTGTACTTCAGTTCCTTATGAGCCATGTGTTTTGTGTTCTCCTGAGAAAGTTAAAGAGCTACTGGATCTTCGCCAGAACGTCGGACTCGCGCAGGACGAGCAGCTCTTCGCCGTCGACCTTGATCTCGGTACCGCCGTACTTGCTGTAGAGGACCTCATCGCCCTCTGACACGTCGAGCGGCACGCGCTTGCCCGACTCCTCGCTGATCTTGCCGTCGCCAACAGCGAGGACCTTGCCCTTCTGGGGCTTTTCCTTGGCAGTGTCGGGAAGAACGAGTCCACTCTGCGTGGTCTCCTCCTCCTCGATTGCCCGCACGATCAAGCGATCGCCGAGGGGCTTGAGCTTCATGTGATGCAACCTCCGGGTGGGGGATACTTTGGTTCTCTCGAATCCTTGGCACTCGATAGGTCAGAGTGCCAGCTATACGACTATAGCTTGCTCAAGGCCTGATGCAAGTTAAGAATTTGGCACTCTCGTATGAAGAGTGCCAGGCATTCGGCTCATGATTCGCGAGCCGCTGGGAGGCCCCGCCCGAGCCTAGTTCTGCGCCGCGCCGAGCCCGTGAATACGGTCGCGTAGCTCCGGAGGGTTCTCGATGATCTGCGAGAACCGCACTACCGTCACCGTGTCCTCCAAGGTGATCGGGCGCCCGTAGATCTGCGTCATGAAGTGGACCATCTCGTCGACGCGGCGAAACTCCGGGTTGTCGTGCTCGATGTCGCGGGGGGACAGGTCGCGGACGCGCTTGACCTCGACCTGGTCGATCACCGCGTTGAAGATCTTCTCGCGCGGGGAGTGCTGATAGCCGATGGTCACGAGCACGCAGTCATTCTTGCGGTACTTGTGTGACTTGTCGCCGAGGCGGATGGTGGCGGTCTTCCGACCCCGCCGCAGCTGGTCGGCGAACACCGACGAGTAGAAATTGAGAACGCGCACGGAGGCCAGCCTACCGGTCCGGTGCGGTTTTCGACAGAGCGCGGACGACCATCTCGCGCTCGCCCGCGTACGTGAGCGACCGCGCGGCCTCGGTCAGGGGCATCCAGCACGCCTTCTCGACCTCGTGATCGTGATCGGCGACGTCGCCCGCCCGGTACTCCATGAGAAAGAAGGTCACGAGCTTGGCCACCCGCCGCCCGCCGCGCTGGTACCAGTACCGCACCTCGCCAAGCTTGCCCACGACCTCGGCCTCGACGCCCGTCTCCTCCCGGACCTCGCGCAGCGCCGTCGCCTCCGGCGTCTCCGCTCCGTCGGGATGGCCCTTGGGCAGGCCGAGGACGCGGTTCCCGTTGACGTCGCGCTTGACGGGGACGATGACCACCACCTCGTCCCCCCGAACCACCACCCCGCCAGCCGAGAACTCGCGGTTGCTGTGCTCAGAAGACGTATCGTTCGAGGGCGCTGGGGTCATGGACGGTGAGCCGGCCGCGGCCCTGGCTGATGATCCCCGCGCGCTCGAGCACGGCGAGGAAGCGGCTCGCGGATTCGCGCGAGGAGCCGGCGAGCTGGGCGAGGTCGGCCTGGGTCGAGGTGATCAATACGTCTCCGTCGCCGGCGCCCTCGGCCTGAGCGCTGGCCACGAGCTGGGCGAGGACGCCCGCGACCCGGCTCTGCACGGTCTGGAACGACTGGCGCGCGAGGCGCTCGTTGGTCTCGCGCAGGCGCCGGCCGAGGGCGATCACCAGCTTCACCGAGATGTCGGGGTGCAGGGCGAGCAGGCGGCGCATGTCCGCGCCGAGGATGGCGATGGCCTCCATCGCGTCGAGCGCGTCCACCGTCGCCGACCGGCGCTCTGAGTCGAACATCGCCAGCTCGCCGAAGATGTCCCCGGGGCCGAAGTTGGCCAGGGTGATCGAGCGACCGTCGGAGTGCTCGCGAATCGCCCGCGCGTGGCCGCTGCGCACGATGTAGCACGTGTCGCTCTCATCGCCCTCGCGAAACACCACCTCGCCGGCTTCGAACCGGCGCGGCACCGCGACATCGGCGACCTTGGCCAGGTCGCTCTCGGCGAGGGCCGCGAACACCGGCACGCGCCCGAGGAGCTGGACCGTGTCCTGACTCGTCGTCGCCATCTCGCGCAGGAATACCACACCGCGAGGCGAGCGGGAGGGGCGGGGGGACGGCCGTGAGGGCCGGCCCTCGTCAGGCCATATCGAGCGCGCGCTCGCGCCGGCGACGCTGCACGGTCCCAGACAGCCACCACGCCAGGGCGGCGAGCAGGCCCACGGGGACGAGGACGGCGAGGGCAATGAGGACGACCCCGGCGCTGACCTCGAGCACCCGGAGGGCGTCGTGACCCGCCTTGTGGAGGCCGAAGCCGCCGTTGCCGGCGCCGGGGGTGACGCCGCCGGCGCCCGGGCTCGTGGCCTGGATGCTCACCTGGAGGCGGCTGTAGCTGACCTGGTGGTTCAGCCCCAGCAGCGCGTTCTGGGCCCGGGCGAGGGTCGCGTTCTCGTTGGCGATCTGCGCCCGCAGGGTGTCGATCTCGGTCTGCACGGTCGCCCCCGCGAGCTCGGTCCGCAGGCGCGCCAACGCGGCCTGGGCCTGAGCGATCTGGTGCTGGGTCGACACGTAGGAGGAGTTGACGTCGTGCGTGTTGTCGGTTCTCGAGATCACGTGCGCATAGCGCAGCCGCGACAGGTCGGTGAGGGCGAGCGAGAGCGAAGCGCTCGGCACCCGGAGCTGGAACTGGGCACTCGCGCCCGGCCCCCCGGTGCTGGCGACGTTGGAGCGGTCGACGATCCCGTTCACCGCGCCCACGACGTTGAACACGCCCTGGGCGACCGCGTCGATCCGGTTAGCGGCGGCGCCGAGCTGAAGGATCGAGGACTGGACGACCTTGCGGCCGTTGGGGACCGGGGCGGGCGCGGCCAGGGGTCCAAGGATCGTCCCGGCCCCGCCCGCGGCACCCCCGCCGCCGGGGGTCGACGAACTCGCCGAACTCGCCGAGCTCGCCGAGCCATTGATCTTCGTCGCCGTCTGCGCGGCGCTGTGGGGGACCAGCGACCGCGCAGAGTTCACCACCTGGCCGACGGGGACCCGCTTGGGCACGGGCGCGGCCTTGACCGCCCCGCGTGCCTTCGACGATGGCGACGAGGTCACCGCACCATTGAACGTCCGCGCGACGTCCTGCGGCGTCCCGGTGCCGCCGCCCGAGTTCACCAGCACCACCGCGACCACCACCACCGCGGCGAGCGCTGTGGCCGCCGTCCCCAGCACCGGCGTCAGGCTCCACGCCCGCCAGCGGCGCGACCAGCCGCCCGCCGCGGCGACAGAACCGCCCGAATCCACCGGTGCGCCGACCGAGCGCCCGAACCGGCCCTCCACGCGCCCATCGAGCTCGGCGGCGAACTCCGGGCTCGGCCCGTCGGGCCGGGCCACCGAGAGCAGCAACGCCAGCTCGGCGAGCTCGGCGAAGCGCGGTGCGACCGGCTCGCCGGCCAGCGTCGCGTCGATGGCATCGAGCTGCTCGGCGATCTCGGGATCGATGAGCTCGTCTTCACGGGGTCGCATCGCAGGCCTTTCTCAGCTTCTCAATAGTTCGGTGGAGCATGGTCCCCGCGTTGGACTCGCTCACGCCCAGGACGCGCGCCACCTCGGCGTTGGTGAGTCCGGCATGGAACTTCAGGGCGATGAGCTCGCGGTCGCGCGCGGGGAGCGCGGCGAGGGCGGCGCGGACGGTCGTGCGTCGCAGCGCGACGTCGGCGCCATCGTCGGGCCCGGCGGCCTCGATGTCCTCCGGGTCGGTGACGAGGGCGGCGAGCCGGCGGCGGCGGCGCAGCTCGTCCAGCGCCGCGTTGCGGGCGATGCCGAACAGCCACGCACGCTCCTCGCCGCGGCGGCGGTCGAACGTCCGCCGCCGACGGTAGGCACGCTCGAAGGCGAGCGCGGTCACGTCCTCGGCCGCCACGCGGTCGCGCAGGAGGGTCGCCACGTAGGCGTAGACGTCGTCGCGGCTCGCGCGATATAGCGTCTCGAAGCGACCCCAAGCATCCGCCGCATCGTCGGTCTCGGGCGCTGTCAGGGTCTCACTCATGGCCTCACTACGACGTTGGCGCGGATCCATCACGACGCGGTGACGGCGCCGTCCTCTCATCCGGCCCGATATCTTCCTCCTCGTGCGCCTGCGCCTCGTCTCCCTCCTGCTCGCCCTCGCCCTCGCCGCGATCTCGGCGCCCGGCCTCGCCGCCGCCGCCAAGCCCTCCAAGCACAAGAAGAAGAAGGGGCCCACGCTCGCGCAGAAGATCCAAGCGGCGGTTAGGAGCGCCGAGCGCTCGCCCGATCTGTGGGCGACGGTGAACGTGTGCACCTCCGCGCCCACGCCCACCAACGACATGGTGGGAATCCGCGGCCAGATGCCGAGCCTGGGCTACGCCGCCAGCCTGTCGATGAAAATCTCGTTGGCGTATTGGAACACCACCGACAACATGTTCGAGCCGTCCCAAGATCCCAACGCCACAGCGACCATCTCGCTCGGCAAGGGAACGAATGGCATCCACCAGGGGGGCGTGAACTTCCCCATCGTGCCCCCGACCTCGGGCGCCACCTACCTGGTGCGGGGGAGCATCACCTTCGAGTGGAAGATCGGCACCAAGGTGGTCGGGAAAATCACCCGCAACACCGGGCACGGATACCCGAACGTCAATTTCTCCAATCCGCCGGGCTACAGCTCAGGAACCTGCACCCTGACCTGAGGGGGCGAGGGGAAGGATGAAGCGCTCGACCGCTTCGGCAAACCCCTCCTCCTCGTTGGACGCGGTGACCCGGCGCGCCGCTCGCTGGACCTCGAGGCCGGCGTTGCCCATGGCGATGCTCAGGCCCGAGTGGGCGAACATGAGCACGTCGTTGGGCATGTCGCCGATGGTGGCGATCTCTTCGGCGGAGAGCTTGTAGCGCGCTGCCAACCACTGCGCGACGAAGCCCTTGTTGGCCTCGGGATGGGTGACGTCGACGTAGTAGGGTTGGGAGCGTGAGGACGCCACGTGGTCGCCGAAGCGGTCGTGGACTGCGGAGGCGCCCGCCTCCACCGCATCGTGGTCATCGCTGACGCCGACGAGCTTGGCAACATCGGAGTGCAGCCCGTCGTAGCTGTCGATCACGGTGGGCTGGAACCTGACGGTCCTCGCCTCCCGGTCGACGTGGGGGCCCTTGGGGTCCTGGACGTACCAGTCAGCGCCGCGGTAGAGCCACACGCTCAGCTCGTGACTGGAGAGCTCCTCGATGATCGGTCCGACCAGCTCCTGCGCAATCACCCGCTGCTCGATCACCTGAAGGTTCCGGTCGGCGATCACTCCTCCGTTGAAGGCGGCGATCTCCGTCGTCAGGTCGAGCGGCTCGACGAGCATCGCCATGCCCCGGGGCGGCCGCCCGCTGGTGACGGCGAAGAGGATCCCCGCCTCCTTGAGCTTCGCCACGGCGGCGATCGTCCTCTCGGTCAGCACCTTCTCCTGCGTGACCATGGTCCCGTCGACGTCGGCGAGGAGGAGCCGGATGCTCACCGGCGCTCGAAGTCCTCGCCCCTCACGCTTTCTGCTCGGCGTGCCCGCCGAACTCGGCGCGCATGGCGGAGAGGATCTTATTGGTGAACTCGCCGTTGCCCCGCGACTCGAAGCGCTCGAGGAGGGCGGCCATGATCACCGCGGCGGGGACGCCGAGGTCAATGGCGGCGATCGCCGTCCAGCGCCCTTCGCCCGAATCGGAGACGCGCCCGGAGAACTCGTCGAGACTGGGCGAGCGGGCGAGGGCATCCGCGGTGAGGTCGAGGAGCCATGAACCCACGACCGAGCCTCGGCGCCACACTTCGGCCACCTCGGCGACGTCGATCTCATACTGGTAGGCCTCGGGGTCGCGCAGGGGCGTGGTCTCGGCGTCGATCTCGGCGGTGTGCTTGCCCGCATCGGCGTGCTTGATAATGCTCAGGCCCTCGGCGAGCGCGGCCATCATCCCGTACTCGATCCCGTTGTGGACCATCTTCACGTAGTGTCCGGCTCCGCTCGGCCCGCAATGGAGGTAGCCGTCCGGCGCGGTGCCGTCGGTGCGGGTGCGCGCCGGGGTCGGCTCGGCGGCGCTGCGTCCGGGGGCAAGGGTCTTGAAGAGCGGGTCGAGACGCTCGACGATCGGCTTCTCGCCCCCGATCATCAGGCAGAAGCCGCGCTCGAGCCCGAACACGCCGCCGCTCGTGCCCACGTCGACGTAATGCAGGCCCTTGACCAACAGGGCCTTGGCCCGCTCGATGTCGTCACGGTAATAGGAGTTGCCTCCGTCGATGACGGTGTCGTCCTCATCGAGGAGCGGGACCAGTGCGTCGAGGGTCGGCTGCACGACGCCGGCAGGCACCATGATCCATGCGGCGCGCGGCTGCTCGAGCTTGGCCACGAAGTCCTCGAGGCTGCTCGCCCCGACCGCCCCCTCCTTGGCCAGCTCGTCGACGGCCGCGGAGCTCACGTCATAGACGACGCAGCGGTGCCCGTCGGCCATCAGGCGGCGCACGAGGTTCGCCCCCATCCGCCCCAGTCCGATCATGCCGAGCTGCTTGGGATTATCGGTTGCCATCTCAGCCCTCCTTGCTCTTGAGTTCGCGGTAGCGGCGGATCAGATTGTTGGTCGAGGAATCGTGCGTCAATTCCGGCTCCTCGGCGCTCTCGAGCTCGGGGATGATCGCCGCCGCGAGCACCTTACCTAGCTCAACGCCCCACTGGTCAAAGGAATCGATGTCCCAGATCACGCCCTGGGTGAACACGCTGTGCTCGTAGAGAGCCACAAGCGACCCGAGCAGGCGCGGCGTGAGGATGTCCGCCAGGAGCACGTTGGAGGGCCGGTTGCCCTCCATCACCCGGTGGGGCACGACAAAATCTGGTGTGCCCTCAGCCCGCACCTCCTCGGCCGTCTTGCCGAAGGCCAGGGCCTGCGCTTGGGCGAACACGTTGGAGGTGAGGATGTCGTGGTGGGCGCCGAGCGGATTGAGCGAGCGCCCGAAGCCGAGCAGGTCGACGGGAATGAGCTTGGTCCCCTGATGGATGAGCTGGTAGAAGCTGTGCTGGCCATTGGTGCCCGGCTCACCCCAGTACACGGCGCCGGTCTCCAACCCGTCGACCGGCTCGCCCGAGAGGGTGACATGCTTGCCGTTCGACTCCATTGTCAGCTGCTGGAGGTAGGCCGGGAAGCGCTTGAGGTACTGGTCGTAGGGCATCACCCCCGCGGTCTGGGCCCCGAAGAAGTCGCCGTACCAGACGGCGAGCAGGCCCATGAGCACGGGGAGGTTCTCGCGCAGGGGGGCATTCAGGAAGTGCTCGTCCATGGCCCTGAACCCGGCGAGCATCTCGCGGAAGCGTTCGGGCCCGATCGCCACCATGATCGAGAGCCCGATGGCCGAGTCCATCGAGTACCGCCCGCCCACCCAGTCCCAGAACTCGAACATGTTCGCCGTGTCGATGCCGAACTCGCGCACGCGCTCGGCGTTGGTCGAGACGGCGACGAAGTGCTTGGCTACGGCCGCCTCGTCGCCGAGGGCATCGAGCAACCACTGCCGTGCGGACTTGGCGTTGGTGATCGTCTCCAAGGTGGAGAAGGTCTTGGAGGCGATGATGAACAGCGTCTCGTCCGCTTCGAGGTCGCGGGTGGCTTCGACGAGGTCGGTCGAGTCGACGTTGGAGACGAAACGGAAAGTCATTTCGCGCTCGGAGTACTGGCGCAGCGCCTCGTAGGCCATCACCGGCCCGAGGTCAGAGCCCCCGATGCCGACGTTGACAACGTTGCGGATCCGCTTACCGGTGTGGCCCTTCCACTCCCCCGAGCGGACGCGCTCGGAGAAGTCGCTCATCTGGTCGAGGACCCGGTGGACCTCGGCCACGACATCGACCCCGTCGACGACAAGCTTCTCCTCGCGGGGCATGCGCAGGGCGACGTGGAGCACCGCGCGATCCTCGGAGACGTTGATGTGCTCACCCGCGAACATCGCCGCGCGCCGCTCCACGAGCCCCGCTTCCTCGGCGAGACCGACCAGCAGGTCGAGGGTCTCCTCCGTGGCCCGGTTCTTGGAGTAGTCGAGCAGGAGGCCGACGGCCTCGACCGCCATCCGCTCACCCCGCTTGGGGTCCGCGGCGAAGAGGTCGCGCAGGTGCGTGGCGCCGATCTCCTGATGGTGGCGGAGCAGGGCCTCGTAGGCGGGGCTCTCTTTCAGGGCCATGGCGCGGAACTCTGACAGGACGGGTCGCGACGCGCGGATAATGTGCGCGGTCGATGACGAAACGCATCCTCGCGCTGCTCTTCGCCTGCGCCCTGCTCACCGCCTGCGCCAGCGCCACCTCCCACGGGCCGGTGCAGACGACGCCGTCGCCCGTCGTGCGCGTGCGGACCGGCCCTCCGGCTCACGTCGCGGTGATCCTCATGGAGAACGAGGAGTTCGGCAGCATCATCGGCTCGCCCTCGACCCCGTACGTCAACGGGCTCGCGAACCGCTACGCCCTGGCGAGCTCGATGTACGCGATCTCCCATCCGTCGCTGCCCAACTACCTGGCGCTCACGGGCGGATCGACGTTCGGGATCAGTAGCGACTGCACCGACTGCAGCGTGGCCAAGACGAACATCGTCGACCAGCTCACGAACGCCCACATCTCCTGGAAGGCCTACATGGAAGACCTCCCGCACCCGTGCTTCACCGGTGCCGGGGCCGGCGGGTACGCCAAGAAGCACGATCCCTTCGTGTACTACACCGACGTCACTCATCAGCCCAGCCGCTGCGGGCGCGTCGTCGCCCTCACCGCGCTCGCGGCCGACGAACGCACGCGCACGCTGCCCACCTTCATCTGGATCACCCCGAACCTGTGCCATGACATGCACGACTGCTCGCCGAGCACCGGAGACCGCTTCCTGGCCTCCCTGGTGCCGCCACTCCTGCGCGCGCTCGGGCCCCATGGCCTGCTCTTCCTGACCTGGGACGAGGGCGCGAGCGACGACGGCTGCTGCCGGCTCGCCTCCGGCGGCCACGTGGCCACCATCGTCGCCGGAGGCGGCGCCAAGGCCGGGGCGCGCCTGAGAACGCCGGCCGACCACTACTCGGTCCTCCAGGCGATCGAGGACCTGTACGGCCTCCCCCGGCTGCGCGGCGCCGCCTGCGCGTGCACGCCGTCGCTGCGCCCGCTCCTGGCAGGAGCCGGAGCTAGACCAGGTGCAGCACGACGGCGAGGGTGAGGAGTACCGCGCACAGAGCGGTGAGGGCAAAGCCTCGGACGACCCATACCTGGGCCGGAGACCGGCGCGGGGCGCGCACGGGGACGCGCCTGGGAGCGGGTAGGGCTTCGGGCCGGACGGCGCGTGCCTGGGTGGCCTGCGCCGCAAGCTCATTGCGCTCCTGCACCAGGCCGTCGAGCTCCCGAGCCAGCCGGTCGCGCTCACCGGCCGACGCCTCCTGGGACGTGAGTGCCTCGCGGAGCCGGCTTGCCTGCGCCCGCTCGGCCTCGAGCAGGTCTCGAGCCTCGGAGAGGCCGGCGTTGGCGCTCGCTTCCAGCGCTTTCAGCTCACGCTGGAGCTCGGCGATGCGCTTTCGGGCGCGCGTGTGCTGTCGCCGCATGCCGTCGCGCTCGACGAGCAGAGCGTCGCGCTCGACCCGCAGCTCGTCACGGTCGGCGGCCAGGGCATCGCGTGCGGCGGCGAGGCGGGCGTGGTCGCCGGCCGCGTCCTCGAGCCGGCGAGTCAGGTCCTCGGCCTTGGCACGCTCCTCCCGGAGCGTCGGCGAGGAACGCTCGGTCTCCGCCTTGCGCCGAGGCGGGCGGCGCGCCGCCGTGCCCTTCCCGGCGGCGGCGGAGCGCTTTACCGGTGCCGAGGAGCGGCGCGTCCCCGAGCCCGACAGCGAGACGGTGATGTCGGGTGCGACGGAGAGGTCCATCTCCTCGACCTCACCGGCCGGAGGGGCGGGCGAGAACGACGCGATCCACGCCTCGCCTTCCTCCGCGGCCCACGGCTTGTGCTCGAGGTCGGCGAGCAGGCGATGGCTGGTGCCCTCGATGCGCATGATCAGGGTGGGGCGCACGAACCGGCGGCCACGAATCCCGAACCAGCGCCCGCGCACCTCGAGGCCCCGATCGCCGTCTCGCTCGAGGCGGTCGAGCTCGAAGGTAACCGACTCGGTATCAGGACCGAGGGGGTCTATCGCGCGCAAGGCCACCGACTTTCAATACCCATAAAGGCCACAGTCCGCACCTGTCGGTCAAGTGAGCGCCCCGAACAACCGTGGATCGTTGGTGATTACCCCGGTTACCCCAAGCCTATCGAGCATGCGCAAGCGCGGCACCTCGTCGACCGTCCACACGTAGAGCTCGCCCCCCGCATCGCGCACGCTGCGGACCAGCCGCGGAGTGACCAGACGCCACTGGGCCATGAGCGCATCGCAGCGTCCGGCGCGGATCGCCGCGGCCGCCAACGCCGGCAGCGCGGCTTGGAGCACGGGGAGGCCGGCGCCGGCCAGGAGCGCCGAGGCCGGTGAGCGGAAGGGATCGCGCTTGAGCTTGGGGACCGACCATCCCAGCCGCACCGACGGGTCATGGGCGCGGATGCGCGCGAGGCTCGACCGGTACTGCGAGGAGATGAGCGAGCGCTCGAGGAGCTCGTGCGCGCGCAGCGCGTCGACGACGGCGATCTCATAGCCCGGTCCCTTGAGGTCGACGTCGAGCTCGATCCCCGCGAACGGGTCGGCAGCCAGATAGGCAAGTCCCTCCTCGAGCGTATGCGGCGCTCTCCCCGCCGCATCACCGTAATCGTGGGCGAGCACGAGCCGGCCCGTGCCCGGCTCGGGCAGGACATCGAACTCGATCATGTCGACCCCCGTCGCCGCGGCCGCGTCGAAGCTCGCGAAGGTGTTGCCGGGGGCGATGAGATCGGCGCCCTTGTGTCCGACCCGGCGCATGCGGGGCGGAACCGTCATTGCTGGCACGCCGGGCACCAGAAGGTCGTGCGGTTCGCGTCACCCTGGCCGCGGGCCCGGACCCGAGCGCCGCAGCGCGGGCACGGCTGGCCGGCGCGATCGTAGATCCGTCGCTCGATGGCCCGCGGCCCGAGCTCTCCGGAGCGCTGCATGCGCGGCCGCACGAGCTCGAGGATCGACACCGCCTCTTCGTCTGAGACCTGGGCCACCGCCCGCCACGGGTCGACGCCGGCCTCCCAGCACGCCTCCGCCTTCCACATGTTGCCGATCCCGGCGATGGTGGTCTGATCGAGGAGGGCGTCGCCGATGCCGCGGGTCGGGTCATCGGCGCGCAGCCGGCGCAGGAAGCGCTCGCGGTCGAGCTCGTCGGCGAGGACATCCGGGCCGAGGGCGGCGAGGCGCTGATCGAAGCGCGTGCGCCCCTCGGTCATGAGCTCGAGCACCGGGCCATCGAACTGCACCACGTCACGCCCGTCCACATGGAGCACGAGCCAGGCGCGGTGGCGCGATCGGCGCCAGCGCCCACCGGTGGGGTACACGCCCCACGCCCCGGTCATGCGCAGGTGCGAGTGGATCGCCAGCCCGTCCTCGAAGCGCAGGAAGAGATGCTTGCCGTAGGGCTCGACGCGCTGGATTTCCCGGCCCGCGAGGCGCTCGGGCCAGCGGTCGAGCGCGTGTCGCGGATGCGGGGTGGTGATCTTCTCGGGCACCCGGCCTTCGAGCACGGGTCGGATCCGGTTCGCCGCCCAGCGGATCGTGTCGCCCTCGGGCACGCCTCCTCACGCGCTCAGGGTCAGCTTCCGGGGTCCCTCGCGGAAACCGAGCGCGATCAGCGCCGGACCGAGCGGCGAGGCCAGCGCGGACTCGCGGTCGACGTGCTCGAGGGCGATTCGCTTGACGGCGCCGCGACGGACCTGGTCGGCGAGCGCCGCCAGCGCCGGCTCGATGCGCGGGTCGTCGGCGGGCACGAGAGTGAGCAGGCCCTTGCCCCCGCGCTCGAGGTAGAGCACGGGCTCGCCGCCTGAGAGCACGACATAGGCGCCCGCCACGCGGGCCGGCCCGCGGCGGGCGCCCTCCTCGGACTCGCGCTTGGGCCAGGGCAGGGCGGCCCCGTAGGGCTGGGCGGGGTCCACGGCGGCGAGGACCAGAGGTGCCTCGGTGTCCGCTTCGGGCTGGGAGCGCAGGCGCTCGACGGCCCCGGGGAGCGCGAACTGAGCCCCGCCGAGTCCCTCGACGAAGTAGCCGCGGCGCGCGACTCCCAGCGTCTCGAGCTGCGTGAGCTCGGGGTAGATGCTCGAGAAGCCTCCGGGCACGCCCTCGGCACGAACCTGCTCGCGGGTGAGGATGCCGTAGCGCTCGAGCAGGAGCTCGGCGAGGGCGCGCCGTCGAGCACCCGCGCTGGGGGCGTCCGCGGCGGAGGCGCCGGCCAACAGGGGCGCGGTCAGCGACCAGCGTCCCTGCACCTGGGCGGAGGCGCCGGAGCGGCGGCGGGCTGCGAAGCGGCCGGCCCGGGCACCGCGGGCGCGGTGCTTGGCCTGGGCGCGCGCGAGCGTGAGCCGCGGCGCCCGCAGCGGCGCGAAGGCATCGTTGGTCGCCTCACCCGCCCACGCCAGATCCCACAGCGCCTCCTGGAGCTCCTCGGGCGAGAGCGCGACGTCGACGAGGAGGTCGGTGAAGAAGCACGCCCCGGCCGCGAGGCGGGCGCGAACGGCGTCGTGGGCGGGCGACTCGGGCGCCGCCGGGGTCCGCCCCGGCGCCTCGATCAGGGGCACGTCGTCGCGGAAGTACAGGGCGACACGTCCCGAGGTGCGCCCGAGTGCGCCCGCGCCGATCCACACGAGCTCGCCACTGGCGCACAGCTGGTCGATCCAGGCGGACGAATACGCGCCGAGGCGCCGCGGGAGCACATCCTGCTCCCACGTCGCGGCGGGGAGCGCCAGCCCCTGCAGGGGCACGAGGGTCTCGCGCAGGCGGTCGACGCCCGCGCCGCCGGCGGAGTGACGATCGATCCCCTGCCAGGCGGGCAGGAAGCGCGCCAGCTCGCGCTGATCGGCGGGCTCGATCTCGCGGCGCAGGACGGCGAGGGAGGCGCGCCGGATCCTCCTCAGCACCTCCGTGTCGCACCATTCGCGCTCCGAACCGCCGGGGCGGAGCTCCCCGCGCACGAGGCCGCCCGCGCGCTCGAGCTCGCGCAGCGCCGCCGAGCCGTCGATGCCGTAGCGCGCGCGGACCTCGGCGGTGGTGAACGGGCCGTGGGTGGCGGCGTAGCGCGTGAGCAGGCGCGCCAGCGCGTCGGGCGCGTCCTCGAGGAAGGCAGCGGGGAGCCCGCCGGGGGGAGCCACGCCGAGCGCATCGCGGTAGAGCCCGGCGTCAGCAGCATCGATCCACCGCTCCTCGCCGTGGAGGCGAACCCGGATGGCGCGGCGCTCGGAGGCCAGCTCTTCGAGCATCCGCCCCGCGTCGCTCCCGGCGAGCACGCGCGCGGCCGCCTCGGCCGCGGTGAGGTCACCGATCCGGCGCAGGACATCGTGGAGCCCATCGCGATTGGCCGCCCGCGCCCGGTCAGACAGATGCTGAAGGTCGTCCTCCACCTGGGCGAGCGCGTCGGCGTCGATAAGGTCGCGGAGCTCCTCCTGGCCGAGGAGCTCGCGCAGCAGATCGCGGTCGAGCGACAGAGCGGCGGCGCGGCGCTCGGCGTTCGGGGTGTCGCCCTCGTACATGTAGGTGGCCACGTAGTCGAAGAGGAGCGAGGAGGCGAAGGGCGACGCCGTCGGCGTCTCGATCTCGATGAGCGAGAGCTCGCGACGGTGCAGGCCGGTGAGGAGCTCGATCAGCCCCGGGAGGTCGAGAACGTCGCGCAGGCATTCGCGGAAGGTCTCGAGGATGATCGGGAACTCGCCGTGACTGCGGGCCACCTCGAGCAGCGACTGGGCCTTCAGGCGCTGCTGCCACAGCGGCGTGCGCTTGCCAGGGCGCGCCCGCGGGATGAGGAGGGCGCGGGCCGCGTTCTCGCGGAAGCGCGCGCCGAACAGGGCGGAAGAGGACAGCTCGGCCACCACCCGGTCCTCGACCTCGTCGGGGTCGATGAGCACGAGCTCGGCGCCCGGGGGCTCATCGGCGTCGGGGAGATGGATGATGATTCCGTCGTCTGACCAGATGGCATCGGCTTCGAGCCCGAGCTCGTCGCGGATCTTGGCGCCGAGGGCCAGGCCCCAGGCGGCGTGGACGCGGCTGCCGAAGGGCGAGAGCACGCACAGGCGCCAGTCGCCGATCTCGTCGCGGAAGCGCTCGACGACGATGGCCCGGTCCGAGGGCACGACCCGGGTGGCCGCCTGCTGCTCGCGGAGGTACTCGACGAGGTTGCGCGCCGCGCGGGGGTCGAGGTCGTACTCGGCCTCGAGGCGCTCGGCGGGCTGGTCGACGGCCCAGCGCGAGAAGGCCCCGATGGCGGCGCCGAGCTCGCGCGGGCGCCCGACGCCGTCGCCCTTCCAGAACGGGACCGCGCCGGGCAGTCCCGGTGCCGGAGTGACGACCACCCGGTCGCGGCCGATCTCCTCGATCCGCCACGTCGTCGCCCCGAGCAAGAAGGTCTGGCCGGGCCGGGCCTCGTAGACCATCTCCTCGTCGAGCTCGCCGACCCGGCGGCCGTCGGGCAGGGTGACCGCGTAGAGGCCCCGGTCGGGGATCGTGCCGGCATTGGTGACCGCGAGCTGGCGTGCCCCCGGACGGGCGCGCAGGGTCCCAGCCACCCGGTCCCAGATGATGCGGGGGCGGAGCTCGGCGAACGAACTCGAGGGGTAGCGGCCGTCGAGCATGTCGAGGACGTTCTCGAGCTGGGTGCGCGGGAGGTCGGCGAAGCTGTGAGTCGCGGTGACGAGCGCGTAGAGGTCCTCGACCGATACCGGATCCTCGCTGGCGGCGGCGATCGCCACCACCTGCTGGGCGAGCACGTCGAGCGGATTGCGGGGGACCACCGTCGACTCGATCGCCCCTTCGCGCATGCGCCGGGCGATGACCGTGCACTCGAGCAGGTCGGCGCGGAACTTCGGGAAGATGCGCCCGCGGCTGACGTCGCCCACGGAGTGGCCGGCGCGGCCGATGCGCTGCAGGCCCCGGGCCACCGATTTCGGGGACTCGACCTGGATCACGAGGTCGACGGCCCCCATGTCGATACCGAGCTCGAGCGATGAGGTCGCGACCAGGCACGGGAGCTCACCGGCCTTGAGCATCTCCTCGACCACCACGCGCTCTTCGCGCGCCAGCGAGCCATGGTGGGCGCGCGCGATCTCCTCTCCCGCCATCTCGTTGAGGCGCAGGGCGAGACGCTCGGCGCCGCGGCGGGCGTTGACGAAGAGGATGGTCGAGCGGTGGGCGCGGACGAGCTCGAGGAGCTCGGGGTAGATGGCCGGCCAGATCGAACGGCGGGTGGCCTCGGTGCCGCCGAGCAGAGGATCGAGCTCGGGCGCCGGCGTCCCCGCGTCGAGCTCGACCATCGACTCGACGGGGACGTGGATGCGCAGATCGAGCTGCTTGCGCACGCCGGTGTCGATGATCTTGCACGTCCGCCGGGGGCCGACCATGAAGCGCGCGACCTCTTCCAGCGGACTCTGGGTGGCGCTCAGGCCGATGCGCTGGACGTCACGGCCGGCGTTGGCGGCGAGGCGTTCGAGGGTCAGGGCCAGGTGGGCGCCGCGCTTGGTCGAGGCGACCGCGTGGATCTCGTCGACGATGCACCATTGCGCGCCCGCGAGCATCTCCTGCGCCCGGCTCGTGAGCATCAGGTACAGCGACTCAGGGGTGGTGATGAGGATGTCCGGGGGCTCGCGGAGCATCTTCTGGCGCTCGCGCTGGGGGGTGTCTCCGGTGCGCAGCGCGACCCGCAGGTCAGCGCCGATCCCGCGCAAGGGGACCCTGAGGTTGCGTTCGATGTCGTGGGACAGCGCTTTCAACGGAGATACGTAGATGAGCCGCGTGCGCCCCGTTCCGTCCTGCGGCTGGGGCTCGGGCTCCGCGACGAGGCGGTCGATGGCCCAGAGAAAGGCGGCGAGGGTCTTACCCGAGCCCGTGGGGGCCGAGATGAGCGTGTGCTCGCCGGTGGCGATCGCCGGCCACGCCTGGGCCTGGGCCGGGGTCGGTTCGGCGAAGGCGGCCTCGAACCAGTCGCGGACCCGGGGAGAGAAGGCAGCAAGCGGCATCTACTCGCCAATGTAGCGACCGTCGCGACGGGTTTTCGGGACCCCGCGAGCGGCCGCCCGGTGGCGGGGTCGCGGTTCCTCGGGCCGTTCCGATCCGCCCGAATCCGCGCAGGGCCTAGTCTTCCCGCCCATGCGCGCCCTCCTCTCCTCCCCCTCCCCGCCCTACGTCGACCTCGCCGAGGCGCCCGACCCCGCGCCCGAGCGCCATCAGGCTCTCGTCGAGGTCAAGGCCTTCAGCCTCAACCGAGGCGAGAGCAGGCGCCTGGCCACCATGGAGCCCGGCTCGCTGACCGGTTGGGACGTGGCCGGTGTCGTCCGGGCGCCGGCGGTCGACGGGAGCGGCCCGCCCGCCGGTGCCCGTGTCGTCGGGATGACGCACCCGTATGGCGCGTGGGCCGAGCTCGCGGCCGTGAGCACCGACGTGCTCGCGGAGCTCCCCGATGCGGTGAGCTTCGAGCATGCGGCGACGCTCCCGGTGGCGGGCGTGACGGCACTACGGGCGCTCGAGGTCGGCGGCTTCGTGCTCGGCAAGCGGGTGCTCGTGACCGGCG
Organism: Solirubrobacteraceae bacterium; assembly: GCA_035552215.1. Classification (GTDB taxonomy): domain Bacteria; phylum Actinomycetota; class Thermoleophilia; order Solirubrobacterales; family Solirubrobacteraceae; genus Palsa-465. Next base: position 17,674 of record DASZLV010000009.1, read on the forward strand.
CGAGCGGAGGGGTCGGCCGCTTCGCCATCCAGCTCGCCAAGCTCTCCGGCGCCCACGTGACCGCGCTCGCGCGCCGGACCGAGGGCCTGTCCGAGCTCGGGGCCGACGAGATCATCCAGGAGCTCGAGCCCGAGGGCTCACCCTACGAGGTCATCGTCGACGCCGTCGGTGGCCCCACGCTGGGCGCCGCGATGGGACGGATCGCCCCCGGCGGGACGATCGTCAATTTCGCCGCCACCGCCGACGAGCCCGTCTCCTACCCGACCCGGACCTTATTCAGCAGGGCGCCGGGGGCCCGGCTGTACGGCCTCTACGTGTTCACCGAGCTTGCCCGGCGCGGCACCGGCACCAGCGACCTGCGGCGGCTGGCCGAGCTCGTAGCCGCCGGCAAGCTCGACCCCCAGATCCATCTCGTGGCTCCGTGGACGGAGGCGGGAAGCGCGATCGAGGCGCTCCTCGACCGGCGCGTCAACGGCAAGGCGGTGCTCACGGTCGACGGCGCGCGATGACGGAGATGGCCAAGACGATGGAGCGCCAGCCCGAGGACCTCGAGCGCATCCTCGCCGACTCCTCGCCCGTCGAAGCCGCGGCGACCCGCCTCGCGGACCGCAGGATCTTCGTGGTGGGCACGGGGACGAGTTGGCACGCGGCGAACCAGGGCGCCTATTTCCTCCGTCACGCGGGCGTCGACGCGGTCGCCGTGTCGGCCGCCGAGTGTGCCCTGTGGGGCCCGAGGCCGACTCCGGCCGACGCCCTCGTCCTCCTCAGCCACCGCGGGACCAAGCGCTACACGAGCGAGGTTCTCGAGCGGGCGCGGGCCGAGGGGATCCCGACGGTGGCGATCGGCGGCATCGACACTCCCGGAGTGGACATCGAGACCGTGGTCCAGGAGACCGCGGGGACGTTCACCGCGAGCCATCTCGGCGCCCTCGCCCGACTCGTCCAGCTCGCGGTCACCTTGGGAGCCGAGCTCGGCGAGGTCGAGGCGATCCCCGCCGCCGTCCGCGTCGCGCTCGACTCGCCCGCCCCGGCGCTGGCCCCACCCGAACGGGGGATCGACTTCGTGGGGGCGGGCCCGAACGCGTGGACGGCGGCCGAGGGCGCTCTCAAGGTGCGCGAGGCGGCCCACCTGTTCACCGCGGGCTGGGAGGCCGAGCAGCTCCTGCACGGACCCTCGTGGGCGCTGGGATCGGGCGACGCGCTCGTGTCCCTCGACGGCGGCGGTCCGGGCGCCGAGCGCCTGGCCGAGCTCGCCGAGGCGGTCGAAGGGCGCGGTGCCCGCGTGTATCGGTTCGCCGCCCGCGAGCTCGACGAGCCGCTCTCGGTGTTCCCCCTCACTGTGACCGTTCAGCGCATCGCGCTCGACTTCGCGATCGCGCTCGGCACCGATCCCGACAACGTCCGTCCGCCGGAGTGGGACGCGATCGGGCTCTAGCGGGCACACCGCCGGTTCGACGTTCGACGTAACGTTACCCCTCTATACCGGAGGAAAAGTTACCTTCAACGTCGAGGGGGATCACCCCCTACACGGCCACCGGCGGCTCCCGGGTCCGGAGCGATGCTCCCGCCGAGGCGGCGACAACGAGGGCGATCCCCACGAGGGCGCGAGCGCTGAGTCCCTGCCCGAGGATGATCAGGCCGGCGAGCGCGGCCATCGCCGGCTCGAGGCTCATGAGCACCCCGAACACGTTCACGGCGATCCGGCGCAGGGCCTCGAGCTCGAAGGAATAAGGGATCGCCGAGGAGAGCATCCCCACCGCTGCTCCGAGGACCAGCGACCGGGGCTCGAGCAGGTTCGCGCCGCCGTCGATCACGCCCACCGGGAGCGCGACCACCGACCCGATACACATGGCCAGCGCCAGCCCGGTGCCCCCTTCGAAGGCCTGGCCGACGCGCGCGTTGAGGAGGATGTAGGCGGCCCACAGGCCTCCCGCGATGAGGGCGAAGACGATGCCGACAGCGCTCAGGTGACGCGTCCCTCCGTGGGTCAGGGCGGCGATTCCCACCCCCGCGAGCACGACCCAGAGCAGGTCGATGGGGCGGCGTGAACCGCCCACCGCGACGGCCAGGGGGCCGAGGAACTCGATGCTCACCGCGATCCCCAGGGGGATCCGGTGAAGCGCGGTGTAGAAGCTCAGGTTCATCCCCGCGAGCACGAGCCCGAAGGCGACCGCGAGCACGAGCTCGCGCCGCGTCCGCCCTCGCACCCGGGGGCGCCACACCGCGACGAGGACGACGCTCGCGGAGACCAGGCGCAGGAACACGGCGCCGCCCGGGCCCACGCGAGCGAACAGGGTCGCGGCGATGGCAGAGCCGAACTGCACCGAGGCGATGGCGCCGACCATGAGCCCGCCCGACGGGGCGCGCGCCAGCAACCCCGGCTCCCGCGTCGCGGTCACGGCTCCGGGTCCATGAATGCAAGCGCCGGGCCGAGACCGGCCGAGGCGCGCAGGGTGGCGATGCGCCGCCCCGGCTGCACGGCGTCGCGCACGGCGCCGAGCCCGTCGCCCAGGCGGTCCGCGAGCGCTGCGAGGTCGGCGACGACGACGACCAGGCCCCAAAACCGGGCCGGTCCGTCGGGGGCGCCCGGGGTCTCCACGAGCTCGAGGATGGCCGGACCGAGGCGCCGGAAGCCCTGGCGGAAGCCGCCGCCGTCGCGGACGCGGCGCAGCGGCATCCCGGCGCTCGCCAGCGCGGCGGCGGTGCGGTCGAAGGCGGGAGTGAGCACGACGACGTGATCGATGGCGAGGGCGCCGTTGGGGTGCTCGCGGCCCACCGTCGGCGCGGCCCCGGCCACCGTCGTCGTCGCCAGCCCATCGATCTCGCCCCCGTCGACTCCGCGCAGGGTCCACGACACGATCCCCCTCCCCGGCTCCCCCAGCCTCACCTGCACACCCCCGAGGTCGACCGACGACTCGTCGACCGCGAACCCGAGCTCGGCCCAGCTCACGGGCGGGTCGGCGACGGCGAGCGCCGCCAGCTCGGGCCGAACCTCGGCGCTCACAACCCCGCGATCTCGCATGCCCGGGCCATCACCTGATCGATCATCGCCTCCGTGAGCCTTCCCGTGAACGTGTTCTGCTGACTGGGGTGGTAGCAACCGAGCAGGGGCCAGCGTTGGCCCGGCACCTCGGCACCGTGGCCGAAGCGGGGCTTCGGGCGCGGGGTGGGCACGCCCAGCGCCGCTCGCGCGCGCAGCGCCGCGTCCCACGCGAAGCCGCCGAGGCACACGATCACGCGCACCGAGGGCAGGAGCTCGAGCTCGCGGACCAGGTACGGGGCACACCGGTCGCGCTCAGCGGGCAGGGGCCGGTTGTCCGGGGGCGCGCAGCGAACCGCCGCGGTGACGTAGCAGCTGCGCAGGCGCAGCCCGTCGTCCCGGGCCCGCGACTGCGGCTGGTTGGCCAGTCCGGCTCGCCACAGCGCCGCGAACAGCCAATCGCCCGAGCGGTCGCCGGTGAAGATCCTGCCCGTCCGGTTGCCGCCGTGAGCGGCGGGCGCGAGCCCGAGCACGAGCACGCGGGCGCCGGGGTCGCCGAGGCTCGGGACCGGCCGGCCCCAGTAGTGCTCGTGGGCGTGCGCGGCGCGCTTGGTGCGCGCGACCTCCTCGCGCCACTCGACCAGGCGCGGGCACTGCCGGCAGCCGACGATCTCGGCCTCGAGCTCGTCGAGCGTCGTTAGTCGAGCCTCGGGCCGGTGCGCGGGCCTCCCGGGCGGCGCCGGTGCTCGTTCCTGCATGTCTTCCCGATCAGGTCTTGAGCGCTCTGCCGTAGTGGCGCTCGTAATAATTACGATACGCCCCCGAGCGAATCGGCTCCCACCACCAGGCGTTGTCCCGGTACCACGCGACCGTGTGCTCGAGCCCCTCCTCGAAGTGGACCCGCGGCTCCCATCCCAGGCTCCGGAGCTTGCCGGAGGAGAGCGAGTAACGCTGGTCGTGTCCGGGGCGATCGGTGACGAACTCGATGAGCGACTCATCAGCGCCCGTGAGCTCGAGCACGCGGCGCACGACTTCGAGGTTCTCGCACTCGTCGGGTCCGCCGCAGTTGTATGCCTCACCGGAGACGCCGTGGGCGAGGGCATGACCGATGCCGCGACCGAAGTCCTCGACATAGAGCCAGTTGCGCACGTTGCGCCCGTCGCCGTAGACGGGTAGGCGGTCTCCGGCCATGGCGTTGAGGATCATCAGCGGGATCAACTTCTCGGGGTACTGATGGGGCCCGTAGTTGTTCGACCCGCGACAGATCACCGTGGGCAGGCCGTAGGTGTGGAAGTAGCTGGCGACCAGGAGGTCGGCGCCGGTCTTGGTCGCGCTGTAGGGCGAGGAGGGCTGGAGGGGCGACTCCTCGGTGAACGTGCCCTCGGCGATCGAGCCGTAGACCTCGTCGGTGGAGACCTGCAGGTAGCGCAGATCGCGCTTTCGAGCCGCCTCGAGGAGCACGTGGGTGCCCTGCATGTTGGTGACGATGAACCCTTCGGGGTCGGCGATCGAGCGATCGACATGGGTCTCGGCGGCGAAGTTCACGATCGCCTCGCACCCGTCGATGGCATCGGCGACGGCGGCGGGGTCCTCGATCGCGCCGTGGACGAAGCGGATGTCCTCGCTGACCTCGTTGAGGTTCTCCCGGCGTCCGGCATAGGTGAGCTTGTCGAGCACGGTTATCTCGTCACCGAGCTCGCGAACGCGCAGCCGGACAAAGGTCGAGCCGATGAAGCCCGCACCTCCACACACCAGAAGCTTCATGACACCACCCCCGCCGCCAAGAACGCCTGCAGCCCCTCCTGCCACTCCGGCAGCCGCGGCGTGGCCTCGCGCTCGGTCCCGAGCACGCTGTAGGCGGGACGGGGGGCGGGCCGCCCGAGCTCGGCCGTGCTCCCCGGGAGCACCTCGCAGCCGAGCCCCGCGAGCCTGACGATCTCGAGCGCGAAGTCGTACCAGGAGCACGACCCGGCGCCGGCAACGTGGACGATGCCCGGCATCGGATCCTCGGCGAGGGCGAGCAGGGCGGGCGCTAGATGGCCGGTGAAGGTTGGCGATCCGGCCTGGTCGTCGACCACGGTGAGCTGATCGCGCTCGGATCCGGCGCGCACGATGGTGGCGGGAAAGCAGGGGCCGCCGGTCCCGAACAGCCACGACGAGCGGACGATCGTGTGTCCCGCGGGCGCGGCCTCGGCCACCGCTCGCTCACCCGCGAGCTTGCCCCGCCCGTATTCGGATCTTGGATCGGTGGCATCGGACTCGAGATAGGGCGAGCGCTTCTCGCCCGAGAACACGTAGTCGGTGGAGACGTGGACGATCCACGCTCCCGCCGCTGCGGCCGCCGCGGCGACGTTGCCGGCCCCCGACCCGTTCACCGCGAAGGCCTCCTCGGCGCGCGTCTCAGCGCCGTCGACGTCGGTCCACGCGGCACAGTTGAGGACGGCGTCGGCACGCGCGTCGAGAACCGCCGCCTCGACGCCTCCGGCATCGGTGATGTCGAGCTCGGCGTGGCCAACGGCGATGAGCTCGTGTCCCGCCGCCGCTGCGGCGCTCACGAGATCGCGCCCGAGCATGCCCGCCGCCCCGGTGACCATGAGCCTCATCGCCGCGTAGGGTAGAGGCTGACGCCGTTTCGGTCGGCCCTCAGGGCGCCTCGGTCGCGTCGAGCACCTCGACGTGGCGCGTGCTGCCGTCGGCCATCACCAGCCAAGTCTCGCCATCGCGCGAGGCGGCGCCGGCGGTCTCGATCCCCAGTGCCGCGGCGGCAAGCAGGTCGCCGGCGATGCGGTGCACGTCGCGGACGACGCCGATGTTGAACAGCGACCTGATCTCGGTGGTGACGTCGCCGTCCCCGGCCCGGAGCACGACCCGCAGATCCTCACGGACCGCGAGGGCGGCGACGGTGATGGCGATGTTCTCGCCGTCGTCGGAGGTGATGGCGGCCAGTGCCCGCGCGCGGTCGAGGCTCAGTCTCGCGAGCAGGGTGCGCTCGGCGCCCGACCCGAGGACGACGGGAATCTTGTAGTTGCGGGCAAGCTCAACCCCGGGGGCGGCCGGGTCTCGCTCGACGGCGACGACACCGATCCCAAGGCTGCGCAGCAGCAGGCACAGTCGAAGCCCGACTTGGCCCAGCCCGACAACGACGACATGGTCTGAGCGGGGGATGGCCCGGCGCCCGACGATCCCCGTCAGGCGACGATCGAGCAGGCGGTTGATGATCCCGGCGGTGAGGATGGCGACAAAGCCCAGGGAGGCGAGCATGAGCGCGGCCGCAAAGAGCTTGTTTCCCGCGCCCGCGTGGTCGACGGCCGGATTCGAGGCGACGGTGACCAGTGACTTGGTGGCGTCGTAGAACGCCTCGATCGGCGTTTGCTGCAGAGCCAGTGCGGTCACCACCGAATCGAGCGCCAGGATGATGACGAACCCGGTGAGCCCGGCGACGAGGAAACGTGCGCTGAGGTCAAAGGGGCGAAAGGCGCCGCGGATCTCGTGGAGCGCTCGCACGACGCGTCCACGACGATGGACGTGTAGGGGCACGACCTCGATACCGTCGCCGGCCTCGCGGACGCCGGCGAGGCCATCGGGAAGCTGCGCCAGTGATTCGAGGCCCTCGGCGATGCACGGGCCGGCCAGCGTGGTGGCCACGGCGTCAGCCATCGAGGTCACCTGACATTTCGGCACCGTCTTGCGAAGCTGGCCGGCCACCGTGCGGTTGAACACGGTGACGATCAAGCGGCGGCCCGGCCGGGCGTGTTCGACGACGAGCGCGACGCGGAGCACCTCGATGTCATCGCGGGAGACGACGAGCGTCACGTCGAAGTCGCCGCCCAGGACCGAGGCGATCTCCCGGTCGTTGGGACGGCGCAGCCACCGCACGCTGGCCCCGGCCCGGGTCAGCGCGAACTCGACCGACCGCGGAAGCGCCCCGTCGCCGATGAGCAGCACCGACCGCGCAGGCTCGGTCCCAGGGTTGGGCAGGTTGCGATCTTCGGTCACGCACGGGCAAGATATCCACCCGGCCAACGGCGACGACAGCGCCTTGGCCCCCGGGGCGCTGGCGCGCAAGCCACCAACGCGCTAGACATTTAGGATTGATGACCGAGGCGACGCAACAGGGCCTGCTCGACGACTACCAAGTCCCGGCCGGCTGCCGGGATGAGCTCATCGACGACAACGGCGAACCGCGCGCCCACGCCGGACCGCTGATCGCCACCCTCGAGCGCCTCGGGCCCGAGGCGCTGGCCGCCGCCGGGCGCCGCCGGGACCGCATCTTCATGCAGCAGGGAATCACCTTCGAGGTGGCCGGGACCGACGGTGAGCGCCGGGACCGCCCGTTCCCCCTCGACCTCGTGCCCCGCGTCCTCCCCGCCGAGGAGTGGACGACGATCAAGCGCGGCCTGGCCCAGCGGATCCGAGCCCTCAACGCCTTCGTCGACGATGTCTACCACGCCCACGAGATCGTCCGGGCCGGGGTCGTGCCCTGGTCGCTGGTGGTGAGCCGCCCGAGCTTCGCCCGCCCCGTTCACGGCGTCCGCCCGCCGGGCGGTGTCTACTGCCACGTCTCCGGGTGCGACCTCGTGCGCGGCGGAGACGGACGCTGGCGTGTGCTCGAAGACAACGTCCGGACTCCCTCGGGCATCTCCTACGTGCTCGAGAACCGCGTCGCGATGACCAGGCTCATGCCCGAGCTCTTCGCGGGCCACCGGGTCCGGCCGGTCGACCACTACCCTGGGCTCCTGCTCGACGCCCTGCGCGCCGTGGCCCCGGCCGTGGACGCCGACCCCACCGTCGTGGTGTGGACCCCCGGGCCGGCCAACAGCGCCTACTTCGAGCACGCCTTCCTCTCCCGCCAGATGGGAGTCGAGCTCGTCGAGGCGAGCGACCTCGTGGTGCGCGACGCCGTCTGTTACATGCGCACCACCGCTGGGCTCGAGCGCGTGCATACGATCTACCGCCGCCTCGACGACGACTACATCGATCCCCTCGAGTTCCGCCCGGATTCGCTCCTCGGCGTTCCCGGCCTCGTGCGGGCCTACCGCGCCGGAACGGTGGCGATCGCCAACGCCATCGGGACGGGAGTGGCCGACGACAAGGCGATCTACCACTATGTCCCCGAGATGATCCGCTTCTACCTGAGCGAGGAGCCCATCCTCGACAACGTGCCCACCTACCTGCTCGAGGACGAGGCGGCGCGCAAGGCGGTGCTGGCCCGGATCGCCGAGCTCGTGGTCAAACCGACGTCTGAGTCCGGCGGCAAGGGCGTGTTCATCGGCCCCCACGCGAGCTCCTCGGAGTGCGCAGCACAGGCGCGGCGGATCGAGGCCGAGCCCGAGCGCTGGATCGCCCAGGAGCTCGTCCACCTCTCGACCGTGCCCACCGAGACCGAGAGTGGCGGCCTCGCCCCCCGGCACGTGGATCTGCGGCCCTTTGCCGTGTTCGGGGAAGAGATCCGGATCGTGCCCGGCGGACTCACCCGGGTGGCGCTGCGCGAGGGTTCCATGGTCGTCAATTCCTCTCAGGGGGGTGGATCCAAGGACACATGGGTTCTCGACGATGGGGGCGCCGTCGACCTCGTGCCCGGAACGCTGCCCGCGCAGCGGCCCCCGCCGCGCCTCCCCGACGTCCGCTACGGCGGCTGGCGCGGTCAGGCTCAGCAACAGCAGCAAGGCGCCTTCGGCGCTGGCGAGATTTCCCAGAGGGAAATCTCGGGCGGGCGACAGGCGTAGGCGCCATGCTGGCCCGTATCGCACAAGAGCTGTTCTGGCTGGGGCGCGACCTCGCCCGCGCCGAGCACACCGCCCGCATGCTCGACGGCGTCTTCCACGCCGATGTCGCCGGCGTGGTGGGCGAGCGCGACATCGCTCTGAGCTGGGCGGAGCTGCTCGCCATCATCGGTGAGAAGGCACCCGCCCCGGGCGCGATCGACGGCGAGGGCGCCGATCTCGAGGCCTTGGCCACGCAGCCCCTCGCCGCGCGGCTGCTGGGCCGGGCCGAGGTGGCGAGCCTGCTCACGCTCGACACCGGCAGCCAGGCCTCGATCGTCTCCTGCGTGGCCCGGGCCCGCGAGCGCGGGCACGGGCTCAGGGATGTCATGTCGACGGAGATGTGGGAGGCCCTCAACACCTTTCACCTCGGGCTCGCCGGCCGCGACCTGTCGGCCGCCCTGGTATCCGGCCCCTACTCCGTCTATCAGGACGTCAAGGAGCAGTGCGCGCTGTTCTGGGGGCTGGTGGCGCGGACCATGCTCCGCGACGAGGGACGTTCCTTCCTCGAGGCCGGTGGGCGCATCGAGGCCGCCGACATGATCCTGAGGATGCTCCGCGTCTCCGTCCCCCCGGGCCCCAAGCGCACGGGCAGCGAGGGCGAGGCGCTCGCCCTGCTCCACGCCGTGGGCGGATTCCAGGCCTACCGTCGCGCGGTCAGAGCCGCGCCCACCGTCGGTCCGGTGGCCCGCTTCCTGCTCTACGACAGCGCCTATCCGGGGTCGGTCGCCTCCTCGGTAGCCGCCCTGCACGCAGCGCTCTCCAATGCCGACGCGCTCCCGCGCTCCTCGCCGCCCGTGCTCCGCCTTGGCCGCCTGCTCGCCGACCTCGAGCTCCAGCGCCGGGCCCCCGACGCGGCGGGGGGATTCGACGAGACCCTCGAGCGGGTACAGGAGGATCTCGAACTCGTCGATAGTGATATCGAGGAGCGCTACTTCGCCATGGCCGCCGCCACCGCCGTCCACCTGTAGCGCGAGAGCCGATGCCCACGCCCACGCAGCCCGTGAATTTCGCCATTCGGTACCTGACGCAGTACCGCTACGACGGCGACGTTGTGGACAACCTCAACGCCCTGCGCGTCAAGCCGGCCGCCAACGGCCGCCAGCGCTGCGACGAGTTCAACGTCCGTCTCGATCCCGAGGTGCGCCTGCACCGCCACGCCGATTACTTCGGGACCGAGGTCGTCGAGTTCGAGGTCTCGCGCCCCCACGACCATCTCACCATCGACGTTCGCGCACGCGTGGTCATGCAGCCTGCCCCGGCCCCGCCCGCGGCGCCGTGGTCGGCCCTGCGTGAGCCCGCCTACCGCGAGGCGGGAGGCGAGTTCCTCCTCCAGACCGACGCCGCCGAGCGCGACCCGCTCGGCGCGCTCCTCGAGGCCACGAGCGCCGCTGCCTCTCCCCTCGAGACCCTGCTCCTGATCACCGAGCTGATCCCTGAGCGCTTCGAGTACCGCAAGGGCGCGACCTACGTCGACAGCATGGTCGCCGACCTCCTCGAGCTCGGCGCCGGCGTCTGCCAGGACTTCGTCCATCTCGGATTGGCCCTGCTCCGCCACCACGGGATCGCGGCCCGCTATGTCTCGGGCTACCTGTACGCGGCGCCGGCCGACGGTCGCCCGGAGTCGATCGAGGTCGATACCCACGCCTGGCTCGAAGCGCTGCTCCCGAACCTCGACGGCTCAGAGCCGGTGTGGGTGGGCGCCGACCCCACCAACCGCGGCCTCACCGGCGCCAGCCACGTGAAGATCGGCCACGGTCGCCACTACGCCGACGTCCCCCCGATCAAGGGCGTCTACCGGGGCATGGCCAGCTCAGAGCACGACGCCCGGGTGACCATGACCCAGCTCACGGGGGCCGACCCCGCCGCCATCGCCAGGATCTAGGCCGATTTAGCCTCGGTCTCCGCGCCCGTAGAGGAGGGCGTATCCGCGCCGCAGCAGCCCGCTGCGCCCGCGCTTGTACGGGAACATGAACAGCTCGCGGTTGAGCGCGAGGCGGGTGACGAGCAGGGACTGGACCTTGCAGTACTTGCGGATCCCGTTCGCTCCGTGGCGCGTGCCCAGGCCCGAGCTCTTCCAGCCACCCATGGGCAGGCCGAGATTGGTGTAGTTGATCTGGGCGTCGTTGACGCACACCACGCCCGCCTCGATCCGCCGGGCGAGCGCCTCACCGCGAGCGACGTCGCTGGTCCACACGCTCGCTTGCAAGCCGTAGGGCGAGTCGTTGGCGAGCTTGACCGCCTCCTCGACATCGGAGACCTTCATGATCGGGAGCGTCGGCCCGAACGTCTCCTCGTTCATGCACTTCATCGAGTGATCGACATCGACGAGCACGGTGGGCTCGTAGAAGCGCCCGGCTCCGGGCCGGACATGGCCGCCGGTCAGCACCTTCGCGCCCCGCTCGACGGCGTCGCGAACGTGGTCCTCGACGATGTCGATCTGCGGCGGGAAGATCACCGCGCCCACGTCGACCGTCCCCGGCCCGCCGTCCGGGGCGCCCTGGCGCAGGACCCGGATGTTCTCGGTGACGCGCTCGACGAACTCGTCGTAGACCGGAGCCTCGACGTACACGCGCTCGACCGAGATGCACACCTGACCGGCGTTGTTCATCGAGTAGAACGAGGCGGCGTTGGCGGCGCGCGTGATGTTGGCATCAGCGCATACGATCATCGGGTCCTTGCCCCCGAGCTCCAGGTAGCAGGGAATGAGCGCCTCGGCGGCCGCCCTGGCCACCTTCCTTCCGGTCGCCGTCGAGCCCGTGAACATCAGGCAGTCGACCGAGTCGATCAGGGCCGCGCCGGTACTCCCGTCGCCGGTGGCGACTTGGAACACTCCCGCGGGGATCCCGCACTGGGCGAGCATCTCCTCCATGAGCAGCGAGCTGAGTGGCGTCACCTCGCTCGGCTTGAGGATCACGCTGTTGCCGGCCATGAGCGCGGGGATGCAGTCCCCGAAGGAGTTCAGGATCGGATAGTTCCACGGTCCGATGACGCCGGCGACACCGATCGGCGCGTAGCGCACCACGAGCTTCTTGCCGATGGTGACCGGGCTCGTCCAGGACGGCACGCGCTCGTCGGCGAGGTACTTCGGTCCGCGCTTGGGCCAGAACCCCAGCGCCGCCACCGTGCAGCCCAGGTCGGTGATCTGCACGTCCTCGACCGTCTTCCCGGTTTCCGAGGTGACGACGTCGATCACTCGGTCGGCATTGTCGAGCATCCACTTCTGGGCGCGGCGGAACACCCGTCCCCGCTCCTCGAACCCCAGCGCCGCCCAACCGGGCTGCGCCTGCCGGGCCCGCGCGACCATCTCCTTGATCTCGCCTGCCCCCAGGGTCTGGACGGTGGTGATCAGGTCACCGGTCGCCGGATTCTCGACGGGGATGCTCGCTGCCGTGGCACCGCCGTTCGTCTCCGCCCGCATGCGCTCCTCGACGCTCGCCATCCTGTCTCCTTCTGCCGCTCTATCTGAGTGCATTCAAGGCTAGCGCCCGCTCATCCGAGGTGAACCGCGGCCAATAGGGCAGCGTAGGAGCGCACGAGCGCGGCCCGCTCGGCCGCGATCAGCTCGCTCCCGACGTCGCACCCCTCGCGCACCCACCGGTCGCTGTGGCGCATGGCGAGCGCACGCTCGCTGGCTGCGAGCCTGACCGCCTCCGCGGTGACGCCGTACACGTGGGCGTATAAGGCGGCGAGCGCATCGACGAGCGGACCGTCGGCGCTGTTCCCATCACCGTGTTGGCCGGCGCGGTGCAGGCGCCACCACTCGAGCTCGAGCGCGGCCGCGCGCACGGTGTCGAAGGCTTCGCCGTGTTGCTCGGCGACGAGGCGGTAGAAGCGCTCCATGTAACCGGCCGTGCAGCGTCGGGATCGTTGTCGGGGTAGGGCGCCCACCGCTGATTGGCGCGCAGCACGAGCCAGGCGCCGTAGATCGTGGCCGGCCACGGCAAGCCGAACGCGTGCCGGGTCACCGCGATCGCCGCGCGCAGAAAGGGAATCCAGTCGCGGCGGTAGTAGGCCACCCAGGTGGCGCACTCGCGCTCGCCCACCAGGCGCGGGTCGAACGCGCGCATGGGGCTCATGGTGGAATCCGCTGACGCCGGTTCCCTGGCGGATCTGCCAGAGCGAGATCCGCGGCGTCGATTCGTGTCAGGCCGGATCGAGCGTGATCGACTCGATCTTGGGGGGGTCGACGGGCCGGTCCTGTCCTGCCGTGGGGAGGCTCTCGATCGCGTCGACGGCGTCCATCCCGTCGGTGACCTGGCCGAACACCGTGTGCTTACCGTCGAGCCACGGCGCCGCTTCGGCGGTGACGATGAAGAACTGCGAGCCGTTCGTGTTCGGGCCCGCGTTGGCCATCGCCAGCGCGCCCCGCACGACCTTGTGCTCATTGAACTCGTCCTCGAACACATAACCCGGCCCACCGGTCCCGTTCCCCTGCGGGCAGCCGGTCTGGATCATGAAGTCGGGGATCACGCGATGGAAGATGATCCCGTCGTAGAAGCCCTTGCCGGCCAGGTCGCGGAAGTTGGCAACGGTCATCGGCGCGTCGTCGTCAAACAGGTCAAGGACGATGGTGCCGACCGTCGTGTTCATGGTGACTTTGGTTTGCATAACCGCGGAGGCTATCGGAGGCGGCTCGCGCGTCACGTCTCGCACACGCGAGCCGCCCCCAGCCTGCTAACGGCTGTGTGCGGTGGTGGTATTGCCCGCCGTCTGAACGGCGTTGATGTTCGTCGTGACCGTGACCGCCGGAGTGCTCGTTCCGGCGCCGGTGATCGTCCTCGTGCAGGCGACGCCGGCGGTGATGGCGGTGGCACTCGATGGTGCCGTGATGACGAGCGGGATCGAGTTGGTCTCAGGCAGGCCGCCGGGGCCGACCTCGACGGTCCAGCTCCGAGTCTGGACGGCCGTGGTCGCCGGGCCGGCGGCGAGGGTGCAGTCGACCTGGACCTGCTGGCCCGCGCTCGCGCCGGTGATGTGAACGTAGGGATTCGCCGTGACCAGATAGGCCGAGCCACCGGGCAGCGGCTCGCTGGTGATCGCGGTCGGCGTCGTGCCCGTGGGGATGGTCACGGCCGTGGCCGAGCTCGTGTCATATTCGAGACCGGGAGCGGTGCCGCACGCGACCGCACCGGTGGTGGTGACCGAGGTGACGGCGCCCGATGAGCAGGTCCCAGTGACCCGCGACTGCACCTGGCTCGTGTTGATCTGGGCCGTGCCCACGGCGCCGTTTTCCATCTTGCGCGGGCCGACGGCGCCGAAGGAGAGCTTGAAGTTCCCCACCGAGCCGTTGAGGATCTTGTGATTGGTCACCGAGGCGTTCTGGAGCTGGGCGGTCCCCACGCTGTTGGCGGCGAGATTGCTGGCCGCGTATCCGACCCCGCCCAGGGATGCGAACAGGGCGATGAGCGCGACGACCATCGATGCCGAGGGACGCCGGCGTAGCCGGTTCAGGTGAAGATGCATGAGAGTGCCTCCTGTCGTTGGAATCCGACCCCGTCCAGTTTTCGAACACCGGGACAGGCAGGAAGTCGCGCGCACCGCTGGCGGCGCCTTACGCGAACTTGACGGCGCTCTGCGCTAGGTCCGCGCGAGCTCGAGGCGCAGCGGCTGGCCGCGGACCTCGGTGCCGTTGACGCGTTCGACGACGCGGTCGGCCTCCTGCTCGGGCACTTCGACGAAGGCGAAGCGCTCGAGCATGCGGACGTTGCGGACGGCTTCGCCGTCGAGTCCGGTGGCCGAGGTGATGGCGTGGATGATGTCCGAGGGCTCGAGGCCTCCGGCGCGACCGCCGGAGACGATGAGCTTGCGCAGAGGCCCGTCGCCGTTATCCGGGTCGCGCGGCTTGGAATGGCGGCGCGGCGGCGGCTTGACGGGCGTGGGCGCGACGTGCGCATCCTTGACCCAAGGCGAGAGCTTGACTCCGGCGTGCTGCTCGATCGCGGCGATCTCGCGCTGCTGGCGCGGCTCGTAGAAGGTGATGGCGCGTCCGCTCCGGCCCACCCGGCCCGTGCGCCCGATCCGGTGCACGTACACATCGGGCGAGGTCGGGACGTCGAAGTTGATGACGTGGGAGATCCCGCTGATGTCGAGCCCACGGGAGGCGACGTCGGTGGCGATGAGCAGCGGTAGCCGCCCTTCCTTGAAGGAGATCATCACCCCGTCCCGGGATCCCTGGCTCATGTCGCCGTGGATGGCCTTGACGTTCCAGCCCTTGTCGCGGAGCGAGCGGTAGAGCTGGTCGCAGCGGATCTTCGTGCGTACGAACACCAGCGCCTGGTCGGGCCGCTCGGCCTCGAGCACGTTGGCGAGCGCCTCGGGCTTATCGCGGGCGGGAACCTCGAGCGCGAACTGCTCGACGGTGTCGACGGTCAGGGTCGCCGCCTTGACCTTGATGGTGATGGGGTTGTAGAGGTACTGGTCGGCGAGCCGACGGATCTCCGGCGGCATGGTCGCCGAGAAGAGCGCCGTCTGCCGGCTCGAGGGGGTGAGCGCGATGATCCGCTCGACGTCCTCGAGAAATCCGAGGTCGAGCATCTCGTCCGCCTCGTCGAGCACGACGAAGCGCGTCGAGTGGAGCATCAGGGAATGGCGGGAGATCAGGTCCTTGACGCGCCCGACGGTTCCCACCACGACGTGGCCGCCCGCGCGCAGCTGCGCCTGCTGGGTGCGTATGGGCGCGCCGCCGAACACGGCCACCACGTCGATGCCCTTGCGGCTGCCGTAGGTCCGCAGGGCCTGCGTGACCTGAATGCAGAGCTCACGCGTCGGGGTGAGGACCAGCCCCTGTACCTCGTGCTCGCTCGGATCGACGTACTGGAGCATGGGGAGCCCAAAGGCCGCCGTCTTGCCGCTTCCGGTCTGCGCCTGCCCGATTACGTCGGACCCTTCGAGCAACGGCGGGATCGCCTGTTCCTGGATCGGGCTCGGCTTGTCGTAGCCGACATCCTGGATCGCGGCGAGGATGTCAGGGGCAAGACCGAGTTCGGCAAATGTGGGCATTACCGATGGAAGATAGCCTGCTCGGGCGGCTAACCACGTGAACGACGGGCAACGAGGGCGCTCACCGGTCGCCGTGGAGGCGAAGAATCGCCGCACGCTAGGCTCCCCGCCCATGTCGGTGACCGTCGTAGGTTCGATCGCGTTCGACGCGGTGAAGACCCCGTTCGGAGCGCGCGAGCGCATGCTCGGCGGCTCGGCCGTCCATTTCTCGCTCGCCGCCTCGTTCTTCGACGACGTCTACGTCGTGGGCCCGGTCGGGGACGACTTCGGCCCCCAGGAGTATGCGGTCCTCGAACGGCGGGGGATCGACACCTCCGATATCGAGCGCGTTCCCGGGGGCAAGACCTTCTTCTGGCGCGGCGAATACGGCTGGGACCTCAACGACCGCGAAACGCTCGACACCCAGCTCAACGTGTTCGCGGACTTCCAGCCCAAGCTCTCCGACGTGTCGAAGGCCTCGGACGTCCTCTTCCTCGCCAACATCCAGCCCGACCTCCAGCGCGAGGTCCGGGCTCAGTGGGGTGGCAGCGGATTCGTGGCCATGGACTCGATGAACCTGTGGATCGAGATCGCGCGAGACTCGCTGATCGAGACGATCGCCGGGGTCGATTGCGTGATGCTCAACGATGCCGAGCTCCGCCAGCTCACCCGTGAGCCCAACCTCGTCCGCGCCGCCCGGCAGGTGCGCGAGTGGGGGCCGAGGGTCACCGTGGCCAAGCGCGGCGAGTACGGAGCGGCGATGATCACCGAGGAAGGGTTCTTCGCCTTGCCGGCGTTTCCCCTGGAGACGGTGGTAGATCCGACCGGCGCGGGCGACACCTTCGCGGGCGGATTCGTCGGCTACATGGCGGCGCATTCCGATCATGGACTCGACCACGCGCTCCTGTCCCAAGCGATGGCTTACGGGACGGCGCTGGCCTCGTTCAACGTCGAGGAGTTCGGCGTCGAACGCGTCGCCCGCCTGACCAGCGAGGAGCTCGCCGATCGGGTCGCCGAGCTCCAGCGGGTGAGCTGGTTCGACGAGCGCCCGATCGAGCTTCGCCATTGACGTGATCTCGATGACGTGCGTCCGTGACTTTCGGCACGAGGCACGTTAGGATCGCGCGCTGTGACTTGGACCTTCGTCTGGCTCATGCTGGGATTGAAGATCCCCATCGCCGCCCTCATCTACATCGTGTGGTGGGCGGTCAAGGATCCGCCCAAGCCGGCGTCCGCACCTGAGGACGGGGGTGGCGACGGCAACGACCGTGTCGGGCTGGAGCACCGCCACCCGCGTAAGCCGCTGCCCCGGCATCCCCGTCGCGGCCCGCACGGCGGCCTCGCGACGACCCCGCCGCCGCGCATGCGGACGACTCGCGCGCGGACTCGGACCTTCGACGAGCATTGATCCGCGCCTAGGGAACCCTCCCGACGTCCGAACTGGGAAACTGCGCCCATGAACGGCGCGGCGGCGGTCCTCTCCGATGGCACGATCCAGGAGCTCGTCGAGGGGGGCCGGATCCGCATCGATCCGTGGGACCCGAAGCTGGTCCAGCCCGCCAGCGTCGACCTCCGTCTCGGGGACTCCTTCCGGGTCTTCCACAACCATCGTGCCTCGGCGATCGACCTGCGCCACCCTCCCGAGAACCTGACCGAGGAGGTAATCGTCCCCGCCGAGGAGTCGTTCGTGATCCATCCCGGTGAGTTCTGCCTCGGTCGGACGCTCGAGTGGGTCGAGCTACCCGACGACATCGTGGCGCGCATCGAGGGGAAATCGAGCCTCGGTCGCCTGGGGCTCATCGTCCACGCCACCGCGGGGTTCTGCGACCCGGGATGGAAGGGCACGCTGACCCTCGAGCTCAACAACCTGACGCGGGTCCCGATCAAGCTCTACCCGGGTCTACCGATCGCCCAGCTCTCGTTCATGGCCCTCGATCGCCCGGCGCTCCGGCCCTACGGCAGCCCCGATCTCGGCAGCCACTATCAAGGTCAGATCGCCGCCACCGAGAGCCGCTTCCAGGCCCCGCCTCAGGGGGCCGATTCCACCCCGACCGCCAGCGGGAAGATCGGATAGGCTCGCGCCCGTGCTTCACGTGTTGGCAGCGGCTGAGGTCTCGAAGGTACCCTGGTACATCGCCGGCGGCGCCGCTGCCCTGTGGGCAGTCATCGTCTCCGCCATCGGCCTGAGCCGGCCCGACTTTCCGGGCAACGAGACCGGAGCGCGGCTCGTCATGCTCATCAGCTTCGTGCTCGTCGCGGCGGCCATGACCGCCGCCGTCGTCACCGGCTAGCCACGCAGCCAGATCGCCCTGCCTATCCTTGGGGGACCCCAAGGAAGACCCGCGCCCGATAGGAGAGCGATGAGCACCGATACTCACCCCGAGGCCCGCACGGACGGCACCACCGTCGCCGAGGCCCGCGACAGCCTTACCGTCACCGACAACCGGACGGGCAAGGCCTACGAGATCCCGATCGAGGACGGGACGATTCGGGCGCTCGAGCTGCGGAAGATCAAGACCGGCGAAGAGGACTTCGGGCTCATGACCTACGACCCGGCGTTCATGAACACCGCCTCGTGCCGCTCGGCCATCACCTACATCGACGGCGACAAGGGGATCCTCGAGTACCGCGGCTATCCGATCGAGCAGCTCGCCGAGCGCTCGACCTACCTCGAGGTCGCCTACCTCCTCGTCCACGGCGAGCTGCCCACCCAAGCCCAGCTCGACGAGTGGATCCACCTGATCACCATCCACACCTTCGTGCACGAGAACATCAAGGGGTTCATGCAGGGCTTCCGCTACGACGCCCACCCGATGGGGATGCTCGTGGCCTCGGTCGGCGCCCTCTCCACCTTCTACCCCGACGCGAACAAGATCAAGGACGCCGAATGCCGGTACATCCAGATCATCCGGCTGATCGCCAAGATGCCGACGCT
>DASZLV010000010.1:0-6342 GCA_035552215.1 Solirubrobacteraceae bacterium
GCGTCGCGGCGAACACGACGACGATCGCGCCCGACCTCGGCGACCCGCCCACCCTCGTGCCCTTCGCAACCGCCTTCGAGGCCGCCTTTGCCACCCGACGGTTGAAGCTCGCCACCGGTCCGGGTTCAGGGGCGACGCCGCAGCTCTGGGTCATCGACTTCGGCACGGGTGGCCTCGGCCACATCGCCGTCCGCGGTGAGGGCGCGCGCTTCTACGCGGTCGCGCCCATGAGCCGGACGCTCGCCGGCGGGGACGCCTCGATCAAGCCCTACGACCCGCAGAGCGGGAAGCTCGGCCCTCCCGCCAAGATCACGATCGCCTCCGCCGACCTCGACAGCTGGATGCGGATCGCGCTCGGCGCCATCGACCTCGTGCTCTCGCCCGCCATCGCCGCCGCGGCGTGGCGCCAGGAGGCGACGTGCCTCAACTCCCTGGTCGCGAGCAAACAGACGATCGCCGGCGCCCTGCGCGACCGCGTGGCCGAGATCTTGAATGCGGGCTCACCCGACCAAGGCGCGCTGGCCGCGGCGCGCGAGGCGCTCTATCAGAGCATGCTCGTCTCGCTCGCGAGCGCGTACACGACCGACGCCGTCATCACCTACCCGGTCACCGTCTCCTCGCCCTTCACCGCCCCGTACACCACCGGACCGGCTGATGGCTTCGACGCGCTCGCGAGCGCCTATGGCGTCAGCCCCGAGGGGGTGGCCCAGGGCCTGGCCGACGTCCCCTCGATCCTCGCCGAGGTCACCGTCTCGGCGCAAGGGCGCCCGTACCTAATCGCCGCCGGCGAGACGCTAAGCACGCTGGCCGCGGCCATCGGTGTGGATGTGACCGCACTCCCGAGCGCCGTCGCGGTGCCCCCGAACACGCCTCTGTTCACACCCAGCTCCACGCTCGCCCAGAGCGCGATGGTGCGAACCGTGGCGCCGGGCGACACCTTTGCCGGCCTCGCCGCCTTCTTCGCTGCCGATCCCGGGTCGGTGGGCCTCGCGGCCCGGCTCGTGCCCGGGCTCGTGCCCAAGGACCAGAGGGTGACGGTCGGGGGCGTGGCGTACACGGTCAAAGAGGGCGACACCCTGACCGCGATCGCGGCCGCGCTGTCACAGGCCGCGGGCCATCCGATTTCGGTCCCCGCCATCACCACCGCTCCTGGCGTGGTGGACAACGCCGCGCTGCTGGCGTCCGGGAGCGTCGTCCACTGCTTCTCGCCCGCCAACCTCGTCGCGCCGCGGCTCTCGGGAAAGGCGAGCGCGGATCAGTTCCGGGTCGCGCCCGGCGACGGCATGGCGGCGCTCGTGGCCTGGTATGACGTCAGCCTCGAGGCCCTGGCCGACGCGCTCGCCCATGCCCAGATCCTCAATGCGGGCGCGCCGGGCAAGCCGGTCACGGCGACCTGGTCCACGCATAGCGCGCCGATCGGGGACGGCGACACCCTCGCCACCCTCACCGCCACGCTCGGCGCCCCGGACGTCCTCTCCCTCCTCGCCGGGCTCACTCTCGCCCCCGCCGGCACCGGTCTGCTTCGCCCCGGCATCCGCATCCCGCTCGGGCGCATGAGCACGACGCCCTCCGCCTCGGACACCTTCGCCAGCCTGGCCGGCTACTTCGAGGACGACCCCAGCTCATTTGCCGTCGCCAACCAGGACCGGCCCGGCGTGCTCGTCGCCGGGACCGAGCTGAAGCTCGGGACGCGCACGTACACGGTCGGTGAGGACGACACGCTGGTCGAGGTCGCCACGGGCCTGGGCACCAACCCGCGCGAGCTCGCAGTCGCCCCGGAGATCGGGACCCTCGGCGGGATCTTCACGGCCTCCCCCGTCTACGACCTCCAGGCGCTCCCCGAGTTCTCCCTCTCCACCGCCAAGACGCCGCTCGCCAACGGCACGAGCCACGTCGCCTTCCTCTTCGGGACCAATGCCGACGCGTCGTTCAAGAGCCTCTTCCTCGACATCGGCTACGACGTCGCCGAGATCGAGACCGACATCCGCAACATTCCCGGCGCGGGCGACTACCAGGCGTCGGAATGGCTCCGGCTCGTGGTGCCCCTCGGCCCATCGGCGTTCGGCGGGGCCATCGACCTCACCGCCGGCCAGACGCAGGTGCCCATCCCGCTGCGCGCCTTCGCCCTGCTGCCCTCGATCGTCGACCTCGCCGCCGACGCGGCCTGGCCCGCTCCGAGCACGATCGCCGAGGTCAAGCAGTGGCAGCTCATGGCCGCGGTCCAGCACCAGAGCGCCGCCCAGGATGAGATCCTCCTCGAGGTGACGTTCGGGAGCGGGGCCGCGATCGGAGGCGACCAGCCCGCGCCCGCCCTGTTCAACGCCCTGGCCCAATTCGTGACGGCGTGGCCGGCGATGCAGACCGACGTCGCCGCCCTGGCCGCCATGCCGCCCGGGGTCGAAACGGACGAGATGCGAGCGCTCGTCGAGAGCCTGGCCACCCTCGCCGGCGACCTCGCCACGGGGCTGACCCAGCCGTCGCAGCGCTCGGTGCGCGATCTCGCCGGTGCCCAGGTGTACGACTTCCGGCTCGAGCCGACCATCGACCGCTTCACCCAACCGCCCGTGATCGACCTGTTCGACCTCGTGGTCACCCGGGCCACCGAACCGGACGAGGTGCCGTGGCCGACGGTGTACCTGAGTGACCCGGCACACCCCTTGCGCCGGGTGCCGCAGGGCGACGGCGTGATGCGCTTCTTCTACGACGACGGGCACAAGCCGCCGGCGTTCCAGTCCCTCACCCAGCACTACGTGTTTCCCGGGCACACGCCCGGGCGCGACGCGGTCGCGTTCGAGAGCGGGCAGGTCACGGCGGCGGTCGAGCGTAATGCCGACCTCGTCACCACCGCGCCGACTTCCGACGTCTTCATCTATCAGACGCCGTGGGTGAGCTTTGCCGCGGCGGCGGTGCCCTTCCTCCAGACCGCGGCCTCGATCCCGATCGGGAAGGGCGCGGACCTGACGGCGCCCCTCACGCAGGCGCTGACCGACCTGCTCACGCCCCAGGGCGGTAACCATCCCGGGGTTGGTCCCTACATGGTGCGCCTACTGGTCACCTACGAGCGGATCCTTGCGGGGGCGAACGGCAGCGACCCGATCGTCATGCCCCTCCCCGTCGTCTACGTTCCCCAGTGGAGCCTCCGCGGCGATGCCATCGCCACCTTGGCCGGCGGGGTCGCCACCCAGGCGACGACGTGGCTTACAGCCTCCGCGATCGAGGAGCACGTGGGCGACAGCTACGTGATCGAGCTGTCGGTCTTCGCGACTGCCGAGGAGAGCATGACCCGGCCGCTCGTCGAGATGTCGCGCTTGACCGTCCCGCTGGCCTAGAGTCGGGTCAACCCCTCGGCACGCCGAGCGGCAGGACGTTTCCGCACACGGGGCAAATGACTTCGTCAACCCCTCGGTCGTTGCTTCCGATTGCGGGCTTGTCGCTCGAGGGCTCGTCGTCTCCCGACAGCGTTCGGGACCGATGTGGTGCTCTCAGCTCGAGCCTCAGATCCGCCACGGACAGGTTCACCAGTTCGGCGCGGTCGAGCCAGCGTTCCTGCTCGGCAGGTGCGAGTCCGGCGACCGCCGCATGGTGGCTCCACGTCAATTTGTCACGACGTCGTGACAAATCGAACTCCGTTGCGAGGTACGACATGTTGCGCAGGCTGCCGGGGTCGTAACCGGTGATTTTTGCCGCATCGGTGTATTTCTCGCCCCATCGCGAAGTGCCGTAGCGAAGCCAGTCCCCGATCCACCACTGGACGCCCCGGCACATCTGGCCGAAGCGCTTGCCGAGTGCGACCCAGGCGGGGAGATCGATGTCGTCCTGGGGGATCCATCCCGCGCGAGTCAACGACACCGAGCTCGCGCTACGCGGGCCGTCCGCAGCCAAAGATGCATCGTTCGACGGCGAGCTGGTACGAACCGTCATGTCAATCCGATCGCCTCTCCAATCCGATCGCCTCTCGTCCTCACCTGGGTCGGCCTCATCGGCCGGTGTTACCCCGTGCCTCGTCAGCTGCGTCCGCCCAGCTCGTCCTCAACCGCCGCGCGAAAACGCGGACGGCTGAACTGATCGCCGCCCTCCCCTAATGGGGCAATTTTGCTGCCTGGCCTCCGATTGGTGTGTCCGGCAACGCCCTCGTGTCGAGCGCCTACCCGATTACTCAGCTTCCCTTAGCGATCATCGTACTCCGGCCCGTTGATCACTGTCAAGCGGGTACGCGTGGAACGAGCGGCGTGTCAGGGCGCTGGCGCCGGGGGCGGTCGCCCGTTCGGAGCGCCGGCCCCGAGGGCGGGCGCGAGCTTGCCTCGAGCCCGATGGATTCGCACCTTCACCGTCCCCAGGGGCTCGCCCAGCACGGCCGCGATCTGAGTGTTCGTCAACCCAAGCCAGTAGCACAGGAACAGCACCCTTTGCTCGTCCCGAGAGAGCTCGGACAGGGCACGGTGAACATCAAGGCGACCGGCGGCGTCGAGGAGGTCCTCGTCGTCGACCGATCCCGACTCGGAGGCCTCGGGGAGTTGTTCGTTTGTGCGCCGGGAGAGGATTCGCAGCGCCTCGCGGCGGGCGATCGCCCTGACCCACGGATCGGGGTCAGAGCCCGAGCAGGAGCCGGCGGATCGCCACGCGCGCAGGACGGCCTCCTGCGCAGCGTCCTGGGCTGAGCTTGGGTCCAGGAGTCGCCTGGTCTCGCGCAACGCTATCGCGCGTAGGTGATGCCAGTCCCACGGCCGCGCGGGTGCACCTGGGCCCGAAGACGATATGAGGTGTGGTAGAGCATGCTGATTGATGAAACCATCTGAGTGGTCTGGCGGGTCTTTGTTTTGTGACCGCGACCGTCCTGAGCGGGCAGGCCCGTGACGCGTATGAGGCGATCGCGCCCGCGTACGACGTCCTGACCGGGAGTTACGCCTACGAGCGGTGGCTCGCGGGCTTGGAGCACCTCGCGCTCGAGCATGGCCTATCGGGACGCCGACTGCTGGACGTGGCCTGCGGGACGGGAGCCAGTTTCCTACCCATGCTCGCGCGCGGCTACGAGGTTACCGGGTGCGACATCTCGCACAGCATGCTCGACCGTGCTCGCGCCAAAGCACCCGAGACCGACCTCTATCTCGCCGACATGCGTCAGCTCCCCATGCTCGGTGAGTTCGACCTGATCACCTGCCTCGATGATGCCTTGAACTACATCCTCGACGAAGACGAGCTCGAAGCGACTCTCCACGGCTTCGCGACGAACCTCGCCGACAGCGGCCTCGCGCTCTGGGACCTGAACACGCTGGCCCAGTATCGCGGTCAGTTTGCCCACGACCAGATCATCTCCCGGGACGAGGTCTTTATCGGCTGGGGCGGGCGTAGCAACCCTCCGGACGTCCAGGCGGGAGAGCTGGTGGAGGTCGGAATCGACGTGTTCGCCCACGTCAGTGATGACCAGTGGCAGCGCACCACGAGCCTTCATCGTCAGCGGCACTGGCCCCGCTGCGTTGTCAAGCGACTCGCGCACAGCGCGGGGCTGGAGTTGGTCGATGTGCGCGGGCAGCGCCCCGGCGCCGTGATCGATCCCGAGCTGGACGAGCTTGTCCACACCAAGGCCATTTACGTGGCCGCCGTCCGATGAAGGGAGGCCCGAATGACGATCGGTGGCGTGTAAGGCATCAGGCCGGTAACTGGCTCCCCGGCGCCGATCGATACCGGCGCCGGGGGCCAACGGCGGCGCCTTTCTGTACCCCTGCCGGACGCACGCGTACGCTTCTCCGATGGCGAAGCCGCTGCCGATAACCAACATCAGCGATCCCCGCTGGGTTCGCGCCATCTCCCACCCGCTCCGGATCCGCCTCCTGGCCATGCTCGACGAAGAAGCCGCCAGCCCCGTGCTGCTGGCCAACCGGCTCGGGCAATCGCTCGGAACGATCGCCTATCACGTGCGCATCCTCTACGACCTCGGGCTGCTCGACCTCGTCAGCACCCGTCAGCGCCGAGGGGCCACCGAGCACTACTACCGCACCAACGCTCATCCGAGGTTCACCGACGAAGCCTGGAGCGAGCTCGACACCGTCGCCAAGCAGCGCGTGCTCACCGCGATCCTCAACAAGGCTCACGACTACGCCTCGCGCGCCGCCGCCGCGGGCGGCTTCGACGCACCCGACGCTCATTTCACCTCCACACCCCTGAAGCTCGACGCCCAGGGCTGGTCCGAACTGGCGCAATCCACGAAGCGATGGCTCGAAGAGACGGAACAGATCGAGCACGACGCCTCCGAGCGCCTGGCTACCCAGCCTCACGGAGCGCTCGATGTCGGACTCGTCATCCTCCTCTTCGAAGCCGTGCCCTTCAGCACGAGCCCGCCGACGC
>DASZLV010000011.1:0-41696 GCA_035552215.1 Solirubrobacteraceae bacterium
ACGTGGGCGTAGTGACGGTTCGCAGTCTGGTACTCAACGTGTGATGTCGCAATCGTGATCCCGCGCGCCTTCTCCTCCGGCGCGTTGTCGATCGACTCAAACGACCGCACCTCGGTACCACCGTACGTCTCATTGAGCACCTTGGTGATGGCGGCCGTCAGCGTCGTCTTGCCATGGTCGATGTGACCGATGGTCCCGACGTTCACATGGGTCTTGTCGCGCTCGAACTTGGCCTTCGCCACTGGGTGTGCTCCTTCGTAACTCGCTATTTGCGGTCCGTGCTTGGCACGAACCTCGAAAATCTATCTCAGTCGCTGTTAAGCGGCGTTCTGCTCCCCCGCCACCGTCTCGGCGATGTTCGGGGGCACTTCTTCGTAACGGTCAAACTGCATCGTGTAGGTCGCCCGGCCCTGGGTACCCGAGCGGAGGTCGGTCGAATACCCGAACATGGTCGAGAGCGGGACATCGGCGGAGATCACCTGAGCGTTCCCGCGCTGCTCCATGCCCTTGACTTGTCCTCGGCGACGGTTCAGGTCGCCGATCACGTCGCCCATGAACTCCTCGGGCGTGACCACCTCGACGGCGAACACCGGCTCGAGGAGGACGGGCTTGGCTCGTTGGACGGCAGCCTTGAGGGCCAGCGATCCCGCGATCTTGAAGGCGATCTCCGAAGAGTCGGTGTCGTGGTACTTGCCGTCGGTGAGCGTGACGCGCACGTCGACCATCGGGTACCCGGCGCGGGGACCGTTGTCCAGCGCCTCCTCGACTCCCTTCTCGACCGCGGGGATGAACTCGGTGGGGATCGACCCACCTCGGACCTTGTTGACGAAGTCGAAGCCCTCGCCGGGCGCCGGCTCCACGTTGATGTAGACGATGCCGTACTGGCCCGAGCCACCGGTCTGCCGCACGAACCGTCCCTCGACCTTGGTCGCCGTGCCCCGGATGGTCTCCCGGTAGGAGACCTGGGGGCGGCCGACGTTGGCGTCAACCTTGTATTCGCGCAGCATGCGGTCCACAAGGACCTCGAGGTGGAGCTCGCCCATGCCCGAGATCTCGGTCTGGCCGGTCTCCTCGTTGGTGCGGACCTGGAACGTCGGGTCCTCCTCGGCGAGGCGGGCCAGCGCCGTCGACATCTTCTCCTGGTCGATCTTCGTCTTGGGCTCGATCGCGACCTTGATCACGGGCTCGGGGAAGACGATGGTCTCGAGCTTGATCGGCCGGTCGGGCGCGGCGAGGGTGTCGCCGGTGACGACCTGCTTGATCCCCACCGCAGCGGCGATATCGCCCGCGTAGACCTCTTGGAGCTCCTCGCGGTCGTTGGCCTGCATCATGAGGATCCGGCCGATGCGCTCGGTGCGCCCCGTGGATACGTTGAGCACGCGCGCGCCAGCAGCGAGCCGGCCCGAATAGACGCGGAAATAGGTGAGCTTGCCGACGTAGGGGTCGGCCATGATCTTGAAGGCGAGCGCGGCAAAGGGCTCGTCGTCGTCGGCGTGACGCAGGGCCGAGCGACCGCCGTTCTCAGAAGACTTGTCGGGCTCGATGCCCTCTACCGGGGGCACGTCGAGCGGGCTGGGGAGGTAGTCGATGACGGCGTCGAGCAGGGGCTGAACACCCTTGTTCTTGAAGCTCGACCCGCACAGGACGGGGGTGAGCTTGGCGGCCAGGGTCGCGGCGCGGATCGCCTGCCTGAGGCGCGCGGCCGGGATCTCCTCGTCCTCGAGGATCATCTCCAGCAGCTCGTCGTCGTAGTGCGAGACCTCCTCGAGCAGGTGCTCGCGGGCGGCGTTGGCCTCGTCGACGAGCTCCGCCGGGACGTCCACCACTTCCACTTCCTTGCCGAGCTCGTCCAGGTAGAGGATCGCCTTGTTCTCGACCAGGTCGACGATGCCGCGGAAATCGCCCTCGGAGCCGATCGGCAGCTGGATGGGGACCGGGTGTGCGCCCAGACGATCGATCATCGTCTGCACGCCGCGGTCGAAGTCCGAGCCGATGCGGTCCATCTTGTTGATGTAGGCGATGCGCGGGACGTGGTACTTGTCGGCCTGGCGCCACACGGTCTCGGACTGCGGCTCGACGCCGGCGACCGAGTCGAACAGCGCGATGGCGCCGTCGAGCACGCGCAAGGACCGCTCCACCTCGACGGTGAAGTCGACGTGGCCCGGGGTGTCGATGATGTTGATCCGGTGGGCCTTCCACTCACAGGTGGTGGCCGCCGAGGTGATGGTGATCCCGCGCTCCTGCTCCTGCTCCATCCAGTCCATGACGGCAGCGCCCTCGTGAACTTCACCCATCTTGTAGGTGCGACCGGTGTAATAGAGGATGCGCTCAGTCGTCGTCGTTTTACCGGCGTCGATGTGAGCCATGATCCCGATATTGCGGGTGTTTTTAAGGGAGAAAGAGCGAGGCATGAGATCAGGTTACGGTTCGGATGGTTGGGGTCGGTGGACTGCTTCCGGGCACAAAAATGGGCCCACGGGGCCCATTCACGACACAGATGTCGGCTCCGGGCGAGTGTCTATTCGGGCGGCGTCTCCATCATGTGGGTCCTTAGCGCTCAGGAGCGAGCACGTATGAGCGCCACGCCGCCCGAGGCGAAGCCTGAATATAGCAGAGCACCGCCGCGATCCCGTGAGCCTTCGACGATCTCGCTGGGCCTGCTCGCCGGGGGCCTGATCGGCGGCCTGCTCCTCCTCGTCGCCGAGCTCACTCCCCTCTACAACGAGGACTCCGCAACCAGCCGAATCCCTCTCCACACGATACACGCAGGCAGCCATCACGCCTACGCGCTGGTCCCCGTCGGGCTCATCGCCATCGTCCTGACCGTCGGCGCCGCGCGCACCGGAAGCCGACCCGCGCTCGGGGGCCTGGCCGCCCTCGGGATCGTGGCCGCCCTCATAGCCGTGCTCGCCGACCTGCCCGACGCGAGCGCCACCGGCTTCACCACAGGCTTCGTCGAGGCCAAGGACGTGCCGCAAATCGGGCTTTATCTCGAGACGCTGGGAGCGGCCCTGCTCCTGGTCACCGGCGGCGCCGCCCTGCTCCTCACCGGGCCTCGCCGCACCAGGATCCCCAAATGACCAAGACGGGTAAAGCACTGTCCGAGTCCTGACATCGGGGCCGTCAGCCCGCTGAAATCGGTCCGCGGTCAATTACATTTGTAGAAAGCGAGGGTTGTTCCGCCGCAGCCCCCGGTCCCGTGCGGCGGGCAGCCCTCGCTTTAGCTTTCGAAAGGTCGCGAAAGCTCGGGCGGGGCGCCCGGGGCGCAAGAATTCACGAAGTCGGCACCGCGGCGTCTTGTTCGGTCACACGGGTGCCTGTCACGGTGGGCGCATGGCCGAACCGATGTCGATCCGTCCGGAGGGTCCGGACCAGGAGACCGAAGTTCGCGGCGGCGGGGGCGGCGGGCGCGAAGGGATGTCCATCAGTCCGGAGGGCCCGGACCAGAAGACAGAAGTTCGCGGCCGCGGGGGCGGCGGCCGCGAAGGGATGTCCATCAGTCCGGAGGGCCCGGACCAGGAGACAGAAGTTCGCGGCGGCGGCGGCGGCGGCGGCCCCGGCGGCCCCGGCCCCGGCCCCGGCCCTGCCCGCGCCCCCGCCCCCCGGACCAACCCCGCGCCTCGGCCCACCACCCCCACAGCCCACAGCTCGCGCGTGGCGGCGGCCCAGTGGGGCGTCATCGGCCTGCGCCAGCTACGGGAATGCGGTGTCGCGAAGTCGACGGCCGCCGATTGGGCGAAGGCGGGTCGTCTGCACCGCCGCTACCCCGGCGTCTATGTCCTCGGGCACCCGTGGCTGCCGGTCGAGGGGGAACTGACGGCGGCGCTCCTGGCGGCCGGACCTGGCGCGGTCCTCAGCCATGCCACGGCGGCGTGGTGGTATGGGCTGATAGACAACCAGCCGGATCTGATCGAGATCAGCGTGCCAGGCCGTCGTCGGGCACCGCCGGCCGGCTTGAAATTCCACCACCCGCTCCACCTCGAGCGAGCCCATTACCGCCGCCTCCCGATCACCCCGCCGATCCAGACGCTCCTGGACTTCGCGGCGGGCGCGACGATTGACGAGGTGCGCAGAGCCCTGGCCGAGGCGGAATTCCAGAAGCTCCTGGACGTGGTCGGAGTCCGGCAGGCCCTCGGCCGCGGCCGGCCCGGCAGCGCCACCCTGCGCGCCGCGCTGAACCGCCACCAGCCGGAGCTGGCGAAGACTCGCAGCCAGCTGGAGCGAGCGTTTCTGACCCTATGCGAGGCCACCGGACTCCCAATGCCCGAGTTCAACGTCTACCTGTGGGGCTACTTGGTCGACGCGGTCTGGCGGGAGCAGCGCGTGGTGGTCGAGCTCGACGGTCTTCAGGGCCATCGCACCCCGGCGCAACTCGAGAAAGATCACGAGCGTGACCTCGTCCTACGCCAGCACGGCTTCGCAGGCCGGCGCTACACGTGGCAGCAGGTAACCAAACGGCCTCAGCAGGTGTTTGCAGACTTACCGGGCGCCGTCCGGGCGCTCGCGACCCGGCCCTACCAGCGGTAGTGGGCGAACGCCTTGTTCGCCTGGGCCATGCGGTAAATGTCGTCCTTGCGCTTGTACGCAGCGCCCTGCTGCTGCTGGGCGTCGAGGAGTTCGTGC
Organism: Solirubrobacteraceae bacterium; assembly: GCA_035552215.1. Taxonomy (GTDB): domain Bacteria; phylum Actinomycetota; class Thermoleophilia; order Solirubrobacterales; family Solirubrobacteraceae; genus Palsa-465. Next base: position 4,624 of record DASZLV010000011.1, read on the forward strand.
GCGAGGCGCTGGGCCATGGTCTTCTCGCGGCGGGCCCGGGCGTAGCCGACGAGCCAGCGGACGGCGAGAGTGCGAGCGCGGCGGGCGGGTACCTCGACCGGGACCTGGTAGGTGGCGCCGCCGACCCGGCGGGAGCGGACCTCGAGGACCGGAGTGAGGGCCTTGACCCCCGCCTCGAGCGCCTCGACGGGGTTCTTGCCCGAGCGCTCGGCGATGATCGCCAGCGCGTCGTAGACGATCTTCTCGGCGGTGGACTTCTTGCCGTCGAGCATGACCTTGTTGATGACCTGCTGGACGAGCCGGTTGCGATGGATCGCGTCGGGCTCGATGGGCCGAAGCTGAGCGGCAGCGCGGCGCGGCACTACTTGGCTTTCACGCCGTACTGCGAGCGTGCCTTCTTGCGGTCGCTGACGCCGGCGGCGTCGAGCGTGCCGCGGATGACCTTGTAGCGGAAGCCCGGAAGATCCTTGACGCGGCCTCCGCGGACGAGCACCACCGAGTGCTCCTGCAGATTGTGGCCCTCGCCGGGAATGTAGGCGCCGACCTCCATGCCGTTGGTCAGCCGCACGCGGGCCACCTTGCGCAGGGCCGAGTTCGGCTTCTTCGGCGTCGTCGTATAGACGCGCGTGCACACGCCACGGCGCTGGGGCGCGGCGACCTTCTTCTTGCGACCCTGGCCGGACTTGAGGCCCGGAGTGGCAAGCTTCTTCTTGGGCGCCTTGCGTCCCTTGCGGATGAGCTGACTGGTGGTAGGCATTCGGGTGCGGAATGTAGCAGGGGCGCCGCGCCCGCCGGTCCCGCCCACCGCCGCGGAGCTCAGCGGCCCACCGCCGCGGCCCTCAGCCGCCCACCACCGCAGACCTCAGCGGCCCGCCGCCGCCATCCCCGCCAGTGCCTCTTCGACGGCGACCGCGGGCTCATCGACGGCCTCGGCGACGGGGGCGTAGGTGACCTGACCAGCAACGATGTTGACCCCGAGCCGCAGCCCAGGATTGCGCGCGATGGCGCCCGCGAGGCCGTGCCCTGAGATCTCCAGGACGAAGGGCATGGTCGCGTTGGTGAGGGCGTAGGTCGAGGTGATGGGGACCGCCCCCGGCATGTTCGTCACGCAGTAGTGGGTGATCCCGTCGACCTCGTAGGTGGGGTTTGTGTGGGTGGTGGGGCGCGAGGTCTCGAAGCAGCCGCCCTGGTCGATGGAGACGTCGACGAGGACCGCTTGGGGCTTCATGAGCGCGAGCTGGGCGCGGGTGATCACGCGCGGGGCGCGGGCGCCGTGGACGAGGACGGCACCGATGACCAGGTCGATGTCGGGCAGGCGCTCCTCGATGGCCAGGGTGGTGGCGAAGCAGGTGTCGGCGCGGCCGCCGAGGGCGACGTCGAGTTCGCGGAGGCGGTCGATGTTGCGGTCGAAGACGTAGACGGTGGCCTCCATGCCCAGGGCGATGAAGGCTGCGTTCATTCCCACCACGCCGCCGCCGATGATCATCACGCTGGCGGCGGGCACGCCGGGAACGCCGCCGAGGAGGATGCCGCGGCCACCGAGCGGCTTCTCGAGCATGAAGGCGCCGGCCTGGGTGGCGATCTTCCCCGCCACCTCTGACATCGGCGCCAGCAGGGGGAGCCGCCCGCGCGAATCCTCGACCGTCTCGTAGGCCACGCAGGTCGCGCCCGAGGCCATCAGGGCACGGGTGAGCTCGGGACTGGCGGCGAGGTGCAGGTAGGTGAAGAGGGTGTGCCGCGCCGTGAGGAGGCTGACCTCCTCGGGTAGGGGCTCCTTGACCTTGACTATGAGCTCGGCCTCGGCGAAGACGCCCTGGGCGTCGGGGGCGATCCTCGCGCCCTGCTCGACGTAGCGCTCGTCGGGGAGGGCCGAGCCCTCGCCGGCGCCGCTCTGCACGACCACCTCGTGGCCGGCGTCGGCGAGCTCGCGGACCCCGGCGGGGGTGAGCGCCACGCGGTACTCATCGACCTTGACCTCGGTCGGGACCCCGACGATCATCCGCCGAGGTGCGTCCGCTCGACAGTCTCGGTCACCACGCGGCGCAGGATAGCCCCGATCACCGAGAACGTCGAGGTCCTATCCGCCCGCGATCCCGCTGAGGACCAGGTAGACGCACGAGGCCAGGACCGGGACCCCGGCCAACCTCAGCGGCCACGTCATCGGGAAGCGCCCTTCCTCCTCGTCGGGGTGCACCGTCTCATCGACCGGGGGCTCCGGCCCCGTCTCGGGCTCGGGCTCGGGCTCGGGCTCCACCTCGGGCTCGGGCTCCAGCCCGGGCTGAGGCGCGACCCCGGGCTCCGGTTCAGGCGCCACCCCGGCCTCCCCCTCCACCCCGGCCCCGAGCTCCACCCCGGCCTCCCCCTCCACCCCGTCCTCCTCCCCCTCCTCCTCGACGAAGAGCTCGAGGGCCCAGCAGATGAGGATCGGGAGCGGCAGGACGATGAACCCCACGGCCTCGGCCTGCGCGGGATCGGCGATGAGGCGGGGCAGGAGTTGGCTGAGGCCGATGCCCGCAGCGATCACGAACCCCCACTTGGCGAGTCCCATCGGCATCCATTTGGTGATGAAGGCGCTCTTGGGCAGGCGGTCGGCGATCAAGCAAGCGCTGAGCGGAGCGAAGAAGACCACCGTTCCCACGTACAGGGGCCAGCCGAAGTTCATGAAGGCACGGGCAACAAAGATGAAGAGAGCGACCTGGATGACCAGCGAGATTGCGGTCTGCACGGTGCCGGACTCGAGATCGCCGTGATGCTGGACCTTCTCGAGGCGATCGGGATAGTGGTGGGCGGCGATCGACTCGGCGATGATGCGGATGCCCACGAAGGCGATGACGAACAGGGCAATGGTCCACTTGTCCTTGGCCAGGGGGATCTCGAAGCCTCCGAGCGGCGACAACGCCTCGGTCATCTTGGCCGCCACCCACCCCGCGAAGAGGCCGCCGATGACGAAGTCGGCCAATCGATCCCACACGCCGCTCAGCCTCAGGTGCATGTTCCGGCGCAGTGGCCGTGCCGCCGCCGCGGCCAGGGGCACGGCGAACCACACGAGCACGATCCCGCTGAACTCGCGGACGCTCGAGCTGTCGGCCAGGCCTCCGGCGAGGGTGATGGCCACCACGAAGGTGATTCCGGCGACGTAGCCGACCATCGAGTCGAAGATGCTCAACCCGAGGATGGCGACGAAGTAGCCGAGGACCGGGGGGAGGGCGGCCCCGCCGACGCTCCTGGCCGCGAGGATCCCCAGCACGATGGCGAGCGGGTACATGAGCAGCCACAGGCCGCCGAACATCGCCCGCAGGTAGTCGGCGTCCACGCTCACCCGGCCCATGACCGGAGATATGGCAGCGAGCCGCGAGGGATATTGCGAGCTGAAGCGGTCAACCCGTCTGGTGAACAACCACCACCAGGTCTTCGAGCGATCGCCTCTCCCTCTCCCGAGCTTCTGCATCGTCTCGCGCTCGAGCTCGACGTCTTCCAGGAACGCTCCACCCCGGTTCTGATGGTGCTCGTCACCGCCACCGCCACCGCCACCGCCATCGCCGCCGAAGCCCCCCTCACCGCCGCCGCCGAACCCGATGCGGGCGCGCAGGCCCCCGGCGCCCGCCCCGCCCAGGGCCGCCCCGAGCGCCCCGAGCACGGCCACCCCGGCGACCGTGACCCCGAGCACCTCCTTGAGATGATGGGCGGGCTGGTAGGGAACGAGGGTCGCGAGGGGACCCGCCGGGATCGATCCGATCATTCCCAGCAGATGTCCCGGTGCCACCGTGAAGGCCTCGAGCTTGATGATGGGAGCGCCCGATCGCGATGTCGCGAGGACGACGACGTGGTGGCCGCCCGGAGCCAAGGTAGCCGGGAGCTGTACTCGCGTCGAGAATGACCCCTGAGCGTTCACGCGCCCGATGCCGAGCTGCGTCAGCGTCGAGTGCGCGTAGACGGTGGCCGTCGACCCGGGCATGAGCCCGGTGCCGGCGATGATCACGCTGGCGTTCTGGACCTTGATGCCGGCTTGGCCGGTGATCTGGATCGCCAGCAGGTTGCCCGCCGGCGCCGGGGTGCCGGAGGGAGCGGAGGGCGCCCCAGGCGCCCCGGGCTTCACCGGCTTCGCCGCGGGCGCGGACCCGCGCGCCGGCGCCCCTGCAGAGGTGGGCGTGACCTGGAGCAAGGCAGTGGCGGTCCCAGAAGTGAAATCGACCGCGTCGGTCGGGGTGAAGGTGGCCGAGAGCACGTTCGAGCCCAGAGGCGGGGCGCTCCCCGCAGCCGGGGTGTAGACGAACGTGCCCGGAGTCGAGGCGGTGGCATTGAGCTCGGTGGCCGAAAGCTTCGTGCCCAGGGGGATCGGGGCGGGGGCCGCCCACGTCACCGTCGGCGTGGCCTGCTGGACGGTGAGCTGGACGCTCGCGGAACTGCTCGCGTAGTTCTGCGCGTCCGTCGGGGCGAAGGTGGCCGACAGCGTCTGGGTACCGGGGTGAAGCGCGGTTCCCGCTGCCGGGCTGTAGGTGAAGGAGCCGGCGACCGAAGCGGCGGCGTTGAGCTCGGTGCTCGACAGGCTCGTGCCGTAGGTGATCGCGGCCGGCGTCGCCCAGGTCACCGTCGGGGTCGCCGGCCTCACCACCAGCGCCACCGTCGCGGTCTGCGTCGTGTAGTCCGCGCCGTCGTCCGGGGTGAAGGTGGCCGAGAGGGTGTGGGAGCCGGCCGGGAGCGAGGTTCCGGAAACCGGGCTGTAGGTGACCGAGCCGGCGACCGAGGCGCCGGCGTTGAGCTCGGCGCTTGACAGGCTCGTTCCGTAGGTGATCGCGCGGGGGGTTGCCCACGTGAGCGTGGGTGTCCCCTTCTCGACCGTCTGGGTCACGGCGGCGGTGGCGGTGGCGTACCGAGCGGTGTCGGTTGGCTTGAACTCCACCGACAGCGTGTGGCTTCCGGCGTGGAGCTCGGTGCCGGCGGACGGCGTGTACACGAAGGTGCCCGGGACCGACGACTTCGCGTCCAGCTCCGCGTGGGAGAGCTTCGCCGGGAAGGTGATCGACTTGGGCGCCGACCAGGTGATCGCCGGCGTCGTCGTGCCGGCCGGCTGGCCCTCATAGGTCGCGGTGGCCGAGAAGCTCAGGTTGAAGGTCACGTTCTTGCACGTGTCCTGATTGGTCGCCGAGTCAGCGAAGGACAGCGGCACCGACACTCTGTCGCTACCGGGGGTCGCCCCCGAGGCGGCGGGGATGGCGCTCGCTCCGCTCCACGCCGTCCACGTGTGAGGCAAGGCCGGGCTCAGATATCCCGCGCATTCCGCGGGCGCCGGATTGCTGGTGCCCTGGTACACGGCGGAGGTCACGCTCGCCGACACCGTGGAGAGGGTCAGGTCGGAGCTTCCAGGGTTGGAAGCGGTGAGGACCAGGCTGCTGGTGACTCCCGGGCTGAGGCCGTCCGCCGTGCCGGTGATCGTGAACGCCCCCGAGGCCGTGTTGACCGCCACACCCGGCCGCGGCGGCGCATGACGCGGGGTGAGGGCGATCGCCGCCACGCCGAGCAGCGCCGCGAGGACGCCGATCCTCAGCCACAGGCGGCGACGCCCGCGTTTCGGTCCCCGCTCGCTGACGACGCTCATCTACGTGACGCTCCCGATCGCCCGAGCATGCGCTCAGTCGACGGCCCGCGCCCCCGGGCCATCGGCTGTCGCAAGCTTGGGTGCTCAGCTGGCGCTCACCGTGATGTCAGGCGTGGCGCCCTGGCACACGTTCTGGCTCGTGCCAGAGTCCTGCATGGTCACCGCGACACTGCCCGCGGTGGAGGTCGCGCTCCCTGCGAGATTCTGCGGCAGGGGTGTCGGCGCGGTGTTCGCCGCGGTGAACCACGACGCCAGGCAGCCCGCAACGGGAACGCCGTTGTGAGTCACATCCCCAGCGTCGGCGGGGATGGCAGTACCCGTGTAGGACGCCACCGCGGCCGAGGTGCCCGCCAGCGACTGCACGCCGCTGCTGGGGTTGGTGACCGTGTAGGAGATCGTCTGTGTCCCTGACCCGGGATACAGGGGCCCACCCGTCGCTGCGCCGGCAGTGACGGTCCATGCGCTCGCAGAACCCACGGTCGCCGCGCCCGTACCCGAGCCCGTGCTCGTGAAGTAGGCGAAGGCCGCAGCGGCGATCCCGAGAGCTAGTACAGCAGCCAGTGGAACCGCCACCCGCTTACGACGAAGTACCTGGAACATGCGTTCTCCTGTTTTGTCCCGGCCGGTCGGCCTGGGTCGATTTGCCCCTTGACTGTGCCCCTGGAACGTATGCGGCCGGGGCCTCGCCGTCTATGGCCCGCCCGAGCCTAATTTGGGGGCTCGATCGGGCCGGTTGGGGGGCCCGAATGGGCTACTGCCCGGTGTTGTTGATGAGGACGGTCACGGTGCCGTCGTCGTTCGCCGTGGCCAGCAATCCCCCGCTGGGGCTGAAGGCGACCGCGAGTGGCCCACCGCCGGTGGTGAACGGCGATGCGCTGAGCTCGCTCAGGGCCCCGCCGCTATCGACGGAGAGCACCGACACCCTGCTGATGTTGTCGTCCGCGGTCGCGACCAGCCCTCCGCTGGGGCTGAAGGCGACCCCATAGGGCCCCGAGCCGGTCGGGAACGGCCCCCCGCTCACCGGAGTGAGGGCGCCACCGCCGGCGACGGAGAACATCGACACCTGGTTGCTGCTGTAGTTGGCGATCGCGAGCCGCGTCCCATCGGAGCTGAACGCCACCGAGAACGGATTCGCTCCGGTCGCGTAAGGCGATCCGGTGACCTGGGTGAGCGCGCCGCCGCTCCCGACCGAGAACACCGACACGGTGCCGGCGCCCTGATTCGCGGTCGCGAGCAGCGTCCCGCCGGCGCCGAAAGCCAGCGAGATCGGGCTCGAGCCGGTCGCGAAGGGCGACCCGCTGACCCGGGTGAGCGCGCCACCGCTCCCGACTGAGAAGACCGAGATGCTGTTGGCGCCGTCGTTGGCGACCGCGAGCAGCGTTCCGTCGGGGCTGAACGCCACCGAATTGGGTGCCGATCCCGTCGCAAACGGCGAGCCGGAGATCGGCGTCAGCGTGCCGCCGCCGCCCACCGAGAACACCGACACGTTGGTATCGGAGACGTTTGCCACCGCGAGCAGCGTCCCATCGGGGCTGAAGGCGACCGACGCCGGATTCCTTCCGGACGCGAACGGCGAGCCGCTGACCGGGGTGAGGACGCCGCCGGTGCCGACCGAGAACACCGACACCCTGCTGCTGGGGCCCTGGTCGCCGGTCGCGAGCAGCCCCCCGCTCGGGCTGAAGGCGAGCGCGTCAGCGGCCGCTCCTCCGGTGGCGAACGGTGACCCGCTCGCCGCGGTGAACCCTGCTGGACTGCTCACCGCGGTGGTGGTGGTGATCGTCGCGGTGTTCCCGACCTTGTCGGTCCCCGCGAGGGTGTAGAGGTAGCAGTAGCCGCTGACGATGCCCGAGGGCTGGGTGGTGGCGGTGATGGTGGTCGGCGTGGTGAACGGTCCGCCTGATCCGGCGGCGCCACACGTGCTTGCCGTGAGCGTCGCCGATTGCACGCTCAGCGTGCTCGAGCTCAGGCCCGCCTGGGTCGCGGATGCCGTCTCGCCGTAGTCGGTGCGGGTGATCGAGAAGGTGGTGCTCGTGGTCGTACTGGTCGAGCCGGGGCCCGTGGCAGCGGCGCCGTTGACGTTCAGGGCGCCGCCGGTGGGAGCGGTGGTGTCGCTGACGAAGCCCAGCGGCGTGCTCGCCAGGTTGCCGGCGGCGTCGGCGGAGGTGATCGCGTAGCCCGACGGGTTGGTCGGGTTGGCGGTCCAGCTGAAGGTGCTCGAGCTGTAGCTGATCGTCGGCGCCGAGCCGGTGCCTGTCGAGACCGTCTCGGCGCCGTGCGTCCAGCCGCCGGTCGCGATCGCCGGGAAGCTCGCGGAGGACGGGCCGGAGCCCGAGTCGGTGACGGCGTCGGCCAGTGAGAACGAGCCCGAGGCGTTACCCCGGTAGTAGAGCGTGCTCCCGATCAGCAGGGCGCTCGCGGGCGTGGGCACGGTGGCGAGAACGGCCGTGGGCGCCGTGGTGTCGACGTGAATCGTCGCGGTCGTGTTCTTGGTCTCCGCGTTGCCGGCGTTGTCGGTCGACCAGTAGCTGATCGTGTGCTGGCCCTCGGGGACCGTCACCGCAGTGGTGTAGGTGTTGGTGGTGCCGCTGTCGATCTGGTAGCGCGTCGAGGCCACGCCTGAGCCGGCGGTATCGGTGGCGCTGAGGGTGAACGTCGGAGCCGTCGTGTACCAGCCGCCCGCGCCGTTCGGCGAGGTCGGGCTGAGCGCGAGCGTGGTGACCGGCGCCGTGGTGTCGATCGTCCAGGGGTACGAGGCCACCGTGGTGGCGACGCCGGCGCCGTCGACACCCTCGACCGTGAAGGTGTGCGAGCCGTCGGCGAGACCGCTGTAGGCCTGGGGGCTCGAGCAGGCGGTGAAGGCGCTGCCGTCGAGCTGGCACATGAACGTGTACGACGACTCGGTGTGCGTGAACGAGAATGACGGGGTGGCGCTGGTGCTGGTGCTCGTCGGCTTGGCGGTGATCGACGGCGGGGTCGAGTCGATCGTCCACACGTAGGTGCCGTCGGGTCCGGTCGAGCCGCCCTGCGTCGAATGCACGGTGAAGGTATGGGAGCCATCGGCCAGAGCGGTGTAGGACTTGGGGCTCGAGCAAGGCGCGAAGCCGCTTCCGTCGAGCTGGCAGCTGTAGCCGCTGCCGTTGCTGAAGCTGATGCTGGGGGCGCGGCTCGCGCTCGGATTGGACGGGCTCGCAGTGATAGTGGGCGCTCCCAGGGCGGTGAGCGATCCGGTCGTCGTCGCGGCACTGAAGCCATGGAAGACGGCCGTGACCGTGTAGGTGAAGGTTCCGCCGGGAACCGAGGTGTCCGTGCACGTGAGGCTCGAGTCGAGCGTGGGGCTGCCGCAGATCGTGGTTCCATCCGAGCGCTTGACGATGTAGCCCTGGACGGCGGCGCCGGAGTCGAGCGTCGCCGCGGTCCACGAAACCGTGATGTTCGCGCCGGTCTGCTGCGTGGTGAGGTTCGAAGGCGCGCTGATCGACCCCACGCTCGCGCTCGCGACGCCGGTACCCGAGGCAACGTAGAACGCGAGCGCGCCGCCGGCGAGGACGGCGGCGGCCACGAGCGTGACGAGGACCGGAAGACGCCGGTCCCAGAGCACGCGGGCGGGCGGGAAGAAGAGTCTCATCCCGCCACCACAGGCCATTGCGTCCGCTCGCCATCGTGCACGAGCGCCGAACGGTAACCCCGACCGGCGACGCTGTATATGGCCCGATCTAGCCTTCTCGAGGGGCTCGATCGGGCCCCATGAGAGGGCTCATCCGGGCCGGTGCTGCGAGCTTCTCAGCCGCGGGCGACGCGCTCGGAGGCCTCGGTGAGCACCGGGCGCAGCACCGCCTCGATCTCGGCGAACTGCTCAGGCCCGGCGATGAGCGGCGGCGAGAGCTGGATCACCGGGTCGCCGCGATCGTCGGCGCGGCAGATCAGGCCGCGCTTGAACAGCTCCCCGGAGAGGAAGCCGCGGAGCAGGGTCTCGGACTCGGCGTCGTTGAAATGGGCCTCGGTCTCCTGGTCCTTGACGAGCTCGATGGCGTGGAAGTAGCCGGCGCCGCGCACATCGCCGACGATCGGGATGTCGCGCAGCGACTCGAGCATGGCGCGGAACTCGGGCTCGTGGGCGCGGACGTGCTCGAGGATCCCCTCGCTCTCGAGGGCGTCGATGTTGGCCATGGCGATCGCCGCGCACACCGGATGCCCGGCGAAGGTGAACCCGTGGGTGAAGCTGGCCGTGCCCTCCAGGAAGGGCTGGGCGAGGCGGTCAGAGGCGATCAGGGCGCCCATCGGCGCGTACGCGCTCGTGAGGCCCTTGGCGGTGGTGATGATGTCGGGCTGGTAGCCGTAGCGCTGAGCGCCGAACCATTCCCCCAGCCGGCCCCAGGCGCAGATCACCTCGTCGGAGATGAAGAGGACGTCGTACTCATCGCAGATCTCGCGGACGCGCTGGAAGTAGCCGTCGGGGGGCGTGAAGCAGCCGCCGGCGTTCTGGACCGGCTCGAGGATGACCGCGGCCACCGTGTCGGGGCCCTCGAACTCGATCCGCTGCGCGATCGCCTCAGCGAAATCGGCCCCGGTCATGCCCGCCGGCATCCGGTAGGTGTTGGTGTTGCGAACATGGCATCCGCCCGGGGTGAGGGGCTCGAAGGGCTCGCGCAGGGACGTGACCCCGGTCGCCGAGAGCGCGCCGAGGCTGGTGCCGTGGTAGGCGACCTCGCGGGCGATGAGCTTGGTCTTGTTCGGCTTGCCGCTGAGCTTGTGGTACTGGCGCGCGAGCTTGATCGCCGATTCGACGGCCTCGCTGCCCCCGCTCGTGAAGAAGACGCGGTTCAGATCGCCGGGGGCGAGGTCGGCGATCCGAGCCGCAAGCTTGATCGCGGGCGGGTGCGCGTAAGACCAGTTGGTGAAGAACCCGAGGTCCTTGGCCTGGTCCGCGCCGGCCTGGACGATGTCGGCGCGACCGTGGCCGATGTTGACGCAGAAGAGCGCGGAGAGCCCATCGAGATAGCGGTTGCCGTGCTCGTCGTAGACGTAGCATCCGTCCCCGCGCACGATCACCGGCACGTCGTGATCGGCATAGGCGGAGAGCCGGGTGAAATGCATCCACAGATGACGGCGGGCCAGGTCCTGGAGCGTCCCCTGCTCGGTCTCGACCGCTTCTTCGATGCTCGTCATGTGCCCTCCTTCGGGCGAAGCACGTCTCGGTTGAGAGAACAACGGTAGCGCGAGCGCTACGGGTGGACGTGCAGTCCGTATGACCCGTGGTCGAACCGGATTCCGCCCGTCGGCGTGTAGCTGATCCACAGCCGGATCACCACCGGGTAGGCGGGATGAGCGATCAGGCGGCGTCCACGGGCGTTGGGCGTGACGATGACCTTGATCATCCCCGCGCCGCTGACTTTGACGTGCTTGCGGGCGAAGGCGAACCGCCCCGGTGCCGGCTGGAGCAGCGATGCGGCGCCAGCGACGATGTTGTTCTTCCACGCCGTCTCGAGCACGTCCACGGTTCCAGGCCCGGGGAGCTTCAGATCGAAGGTGACGGTGCCGTCGGCGCTGATCTTGATGTGCGCGACGGTGAAGTGATTGCTCGGCCGCCGCACCGTGTAGAAGACGGTCTCCGTGGTCCTCTTGCCGTCCTTGCTCACCGCGACGACGTGGAACGCGTGCGTGCCGGCCGGCCTGGTCGCGATCGGCGATCCGTTGGGCACCGACCCTTCGCACAGGGAGATTCCGGGACCGTTCGTGCCTTCGCTGCAGCTGTAGCTCGCGCGGACGACCTGCCCGAACCGGTAGCTGGCGCCATTCGTTGGCCGCGTGATGGTGATCGTCGGGAGACCGGGAGCCGGGTTGCCCACGACCTGCTCGACGGCGCCCGAAGTGCTGCCGGCGTGGCTGGTGTCGCCGCCGTAAACAGCGGTGATGCTGTGCGTGCCGGCGCCCAGGCTCGAGGTCGTGAGGGTAGCGGTGCCCGTGGCGCTCACGGGGCCGGCTCCCAGAGTGGCCGCGCGGTCCTTGAAGGTGACGGCGCCCGTGGGACTGGCGCCCGTCACGGTCGCGGTGAAGGTGACCGCCTGACCGAACCCGGACGGGTTCGGCGAGGACACGAGCTGCGTCGTGGTGGCGACCTGACCGACCACCACCGACTCGCCGGCGTCACCGCACGCGGTACTCACGGCGCTGTTGTTCGCATCGCCTGAATAGGCGGCGACCCACAGATAGGTTCCCACCGCGGAGGGCGTGAAGGCGGGCGAGGGGTAGGGGCCGTTCCCGGCGACGGTGACCGGCGCGCTCGTGAACGCGGGCGCGCTCGAGCAGCTGGCGTCGCCGGGACCGTAGAGGCGGAACACCACGGTGCCGGTGGGCGCGACCCCGCCCGCGAGGGTGGCCGTATCGGTCACCTGGTCGCCGATCGCGACGCCCGCCGACGCGTGGGTGGAGATCGACGTCGCCGCCTTGGACACGACCACCGACTCGCCCGCGTCGCCACAGGCGCCGGCCACCACGCCGTTGTTCGCATCGCCGCCGTAGGAAGCGACGAACCGATACGTACCGGGCGCCGTCGGGGTGAAGTTCCCCGAGCCATAGGTCCCGTTCCCGCTCACCGACGGGGCCGAGGTGAACGCCGCCGCGTTCGCGCACGTCGCATCGTTCGGGCCGTAGACCTTGAAGGTGATCGCCCCCGTCGGGCTCACGCCGCCGCTCAGAACCGCGCTATCGCTGATCGTCCCGCCCAGCGCGATCGCCGCCGATGCCGTCGTCGCGATCGCCGGCGAGGCCTTCGAGACCACCACCGACTCACCCGCGTCGCCACACGCCCCGGCCACCACCCCATTGTTCGCATCGCCGCCGTAGGAAGCGACGAACCGGTAGGTGCCGGCCTGCGTGGTGGTGAAGTTCCCCGAGCCATAGGTGCCGTTCCCGGCCACCGTCGCTGAACCTGTGAACGCCGGTGCGTTCGCGCACGTTGCGTCATTCGGGCCGTAGACCTTGAAGGTGACCGTGCCCGTCGGGCTCACGCCGCCGCTCAGAGCCGCACTGTCGCTGATCGTCCCGCCGACGGTGACCGCACTCGAGGCGGTCGTGGTCATCGACGGGACCGCCTTCGAGACCACCACCGACTCGCCCGCGTCGCCACACGCCCCGGCCACTACCCCATTGTTCGCGTCGCCGCCATAGGAAGCGACGAACCGATACGTGCCGGGCGCCGTCGGGGTGAAGTTCCCCGAGCCGTAGGTCCCGTTCCCGCTTACGCCCCCCGAGGTGAACGCCGCCGCGTTCGCGCACGTCGCGTCGTTCGGGCCGTACACATTGAAAGTGATCGTCCCCGTGGGGTTCACACCGCCGCTCAGAACCGCACTGTCACTGATCGTCCCACCCACGGCCACCGCCCCCGACGCCGTCGTCGCGAGCGCCGGCGACGCCTTGGTGACCACCACCGACTCGCCCGCGTCGCCGCACGCCGTCGCCGCCGACAGGTAGTTCGGATCACCGCCGTATGACGCCGTCCACCGATAGGTACCCACGCTCGTGGGGGTGAAGCTGCCCGAGAGCGTCGTGATCCCCGATCCCGTGAGGGATGTCGTCGAGGTGAAGGCCGGCGGGTTCGAGCACGTCGGGTCATTCGGTCCGTAGGCATTGAAGGTGACCGAGCCGGTGGGAGCGTTGGCTCCGCTCGGTACCCCTGAGAGCGTCGCCGTGTCGCTCGTCGGGGTTCCGACGACGGCCGGCGTTCCCGACACCTGCGTCCCGATCGTCGGCGTCGCCTTCTGGATCGTCGTGCCCAGGCACCAGCCGCCGGCGATGGCGCCGGTGCCGTCGCCGCCCGCGGTGGTGATCGCGTACAGGCTCCAGGTGCCGTTGGGGAGCGCCCCGCCGAATGTCCCGTTCAGGGTCGCGCCCGTCCCCGCCGTGCCCGGATTACCGTAGGGGCCGGCAGGCGCCGGCGGGCCCCACACCTCGTTGAACCCTCCGTAGTTGACGGGCTTGAAGGTATTGGACGTACCCCATGGGGTGAGCATCCCCGACGGCGGCAGGATTCCGGCATCGCTGAAGGTCAGCGTCGAGTTGGCCGCCGGGGCCGTCGGGCCGGAGCTCGGGCCCAGGTCGGAGACGAGGATGAGCGTCTGGCCGGTGGGCCCGACGAGCAGAACGTCGATGTCCTGCGAGTGGCTGTAGCTCGTGTTGTTCAGGCTCACGGTGAGGTTCGTGAGATTGCCGGGCTTTCCGGAGATGAAGATGTTGGACGGGTAGGGGGTCGCGTCGGCCACCGTATTCGGAGGATTGTTGAGCGCGATGCTCCCGGTGTTGCAGTACTGGCCACCGGTGACCGTGGTGTGGTTGTTGACCACCTGGGTCAGGGACGCGTTGCTCGTCGCAAGGTTGACGGTGCCGCTGTACACGGCCTTGAGCGCGTGGGCCCCCTCGGTCGAGAAGCTCGTCGCGCACGTGGCCGCGCCGGCGCTCACCGTCACGGCGCCACAGCCCGGGATCGTCGTCCCCCCGTCGGTGAAGGCGACCGTTCCCTCGCTCACCGTGCTCGTGCTCGTCACCGTGGCGGTCAGGGTCACGGCGTTGGCCGGGGCCGTCGTGAACGACGGGTTGTTGTCCGAAGCCAGCGTGGTCGTGGTGGCCGGGAGGTTGTTGGCGGTGATGTTCGCGCACCAGCCACCGGCGATGGCGCCGGTGCCGTCCCCGGCCGCGGTGGTGATCACGTACAGGCTCCACGTGCCGTTGGCGATCGCGCCATTGAACGTCGATGCGAGCGTCGCGGCGGTCCCCGCCGTGCCGGGGTCGCCGTAGGGACCCGGGGGCGCCGGCGACCCCCACACCTCGTTGAAGCCCCCGTAGTTGACCGGCTTGACCGTCGAAAGCGCGCTCCACGGGGTGAGCATCCCCGACGACGGCAGGACGCCGGCGTCGCTGAAGGTCACCGTCGAGTTGCTCGCGGCGGCTCCCGCCCCGGAGTTCGGGCCCAGATTCGCGACCAGGATCAGCGTCTGGCCGCCGGGGCCGACGAGCAGCGCGTCGAGGTCCTGGGAGTGGGAGTAGGTGACGTTGTTGAGCGTCACCGCGACGTGGTTCACAGCGCCTCCGAGCCCCGACACGAAGACGTTGGAGGGGTACGGCGTCGCGTCGGCCACCGTGTTCGGGGGGTTGTTGAGGGTGATCGAACCGGTGTTGCAGAAGTTGGCGCCGGTGACCGTCGTGTGGTTATTGGCCACCTGGGCCAGGGCGGCGCTGTGGCTCTGGCCCAGGCTCCCCGTGCCGCTGTAGGTGGCCACGAGCGAGTGAGTGCCCTCGGTCGCGAACGAGGTCGTGCAGGTGGCCTGGCCCGAGCTCACGGCCACCGCCCCGCACCCGGCGATCGGGGCGCCGCCGTCGGTGAAGGCGACCGTTCCCGTGCTCACCGTGCTCGTGCTGCTCACCGACGCGGTCAGGGTCACCGAGCTCCCGGCCCCCGAGGTGAAGGACGGGTTGTTGTCCGAGGCCAGCGTCGTGGTCGTCGCGACCACGGCGGCCGAGGTGATGTTGAGGCTCCAGCCGCCGGCGATGGCGCCGGTGCCGTCTCCGCCCGCCGTGGTGATGACATACAGGCTCCAGGTCCCGTTCGGGTTGATCCCATCGAACTGCGAGGCGAGCGTCGCGCCCGTCCCCGCCGTGCCCGGATCCCCGTACGGGCCGGCGGGCGCCGGCGACTCCCAGACCTCGTTGAAGCCACCGAAGTTGACCGGCTTGAAGGTATTGGCTGAGCCCCACGGGGTGAGCATCGTCGGCAACGCGCCGGCGTCGCTGAAGGTCAGCGTCGAGCCAGCCGCGGGGGCCGTCGCGCCGGAGTTCGGGCCCAGGTTGGCGACGAGGATCAGGCTCTGACCGCCGGGGCCGACGAGCAGTACATCGATGTCCTGAGAGTGGCTGTAGGACACATTGCTGAGCGTCGCGGTGACGTTGCTGATCGTCCCCGTGAGACCCGAGACGGCGATGGTCGACGGGTACGGACTGGCAGTCGCGTTGTTCTGGCCGTTGCTCTGCGAGTTCGGATCGTTGAGCGTGATGCTCGACGCGTTGGAGAACACGGCGGCGCCCGCGGGCGCCGCCAGCGCCAGGAAGATCATGGCCACGGCGAGGATCAACAACCCCATGCGCGCGCGCCTAGCCACCAGCACCGGTCCGTCCCCACCAATCGCCCTCACTCCCACCTCCGACTCCCCATTGCACTCCGACGGTCCCGCGGGCACTATATCGCGCGCTGGCGACCCTCGAGTCAGTTTCTCGACGGGAAGATCCCTTGCAGGGCGATGCAGAAGTTCACGGCGAGATAGGGCTGGATGTTCGTGTGTGGCTGACTGCCCCCGGTGTTGCCGATCATGCCTGCGTTCATCGGCGTGGTGCCGTCCGGGGCGGGAGCGTAGATATCCACGGTGGCGCGGGCCGGCACGGCCCCGTCCGGCCGGGTGGCCGTGCCCGGGGCCCCGCTGACGTTCACGGGGTGGCTGTGTGCCGGCATCTGCTGGGAGATGAGCGTCACGCTCTCGACGCCGCCCGTCTCGCCCATCTGGTAGTTCGAGAGCCCGACGCCCGTGCCTTGGTGGATCGCCACGCGCGACTGGAGGTTGGGCAGGGCAAAGGTGGTCTGCCCGTTGCCGCCGTACTGCGTGCCGAGAAGCGCGAACAGGGCGGTGTTCTGGGCGATGGGCAGCGTCTGCCCGTTGCAAAAAGCCCAGCCCTGCGGCGCGAAGTTGAACCCGAACATCCTGATCTCGCCGAGAAATGGCTCAGACATCGTCGTCTCCTTGGGCAGTCGCTGCGATCATTTGTGTGCACGGTTGATGACGGCCTCGTAGTAGCGCCCGTCGACGCCACGATCGACGGGGGAGACGAACAGGGTGACGTCGCCAAAGGCGCGATGGTGAAAAGTCCGGATCCCCTCCACGGGCAAGTGACGGTAAGGCGCCTTGAGGAGGAGCGCGAAGCGGTTCGGGTCCTCGGCGCGCATCACCGGAATCAGATTGCTGACCTTGGTGAGGACGACCTCGACGTCGTGCCCGTCACCGCGCATCCGGAACTTGGCGCCGACATGGGGCGTGAACCGTGATCGGGCGAGGGGATTCCGCGTCCTGGCCTTGGCGGTGCTCCGCGCCCAAGCGGCTGGCGCCATGCCGAGCACCGCGAGCGTGGCCCCGCCGCGCAGGAACGCGCGACGCGACACCGGCCCGATGCCGTTCGTGATACCGATCCCCATCTCCATCTCCGTGGCGGTCAGTCTACGCCGTTCGAGCCCTTTTGAATAGCGTCCGCCATGAGCCCACGGAGCCAGTCGTCGACGACACAGTCGACCACCAGGTGAATCCGATTAATCGCTGAGTGGTTGGCCACCCGGTGCGGAAGGTTGAGGTTCAGGTACCACGCCTGGCCGGCGGGGAGCTCGACGCGGCTGCCGTCGAGCACGAACTCGACATCGGGGCTGGTGACGACGGCGATGTGGACGCGGATCTCACCGTCGGCCCAGCCGAGCCGGTAGTCGCGGTGCTCGTTGATGACCGCGCCGGGCGCGAGGGCGAGCAGCCGAGCCGCCAGGAGCGGGCAGCGAAACTGATCGAGCGCGCGGCGATGCTCGGGGCAGCGCTCGAGCGTCTCGGTATCCGCGAACGGAGCCTGAGCGGCCGGATCGGGATAGAGCTGTGTCGCCACGCCGCCGACCGAGCGCAGCGCCACGCCCTCCCACTCTCCTTCGTAGATGTCCTGGTTGAAGTGCGGCACCCATTCCTCGGCTCCGAGCGCGAGCGCCTCGCTCGCCAGCGCGGCGGCGTCGAAACTCAGCGGAAGGCGGACCCGGTCAGGGACGATCATGATCGCCTCGGCGGTGGTGCTCGAGTGACTCGTAGACGGCGCCGAGGCGGGCGTCCACGGCGGCGCGCGCCGCTGGGCTCGCACGCCTGCGCTTCTCGACGCCGTCGGCGACGAAGGGGATCACGGGGTTCTTCGCGTCGCGCTCGGCAACGGCGGCGAAGAGAGCGCGCTCAGCGGACCCGACGTCGATGCCGAAGAGGGGCGCGACCGTGTCGGACACGGCTCCCGGGAGCATGCGGTAATGAATCAGCGTCAGCTCGTTGGCGCGCGCGGCGCGCAAAGCGCTCTCGCACAGGCTCGCGAGGGCGGCGGCGCAATAGTGCTCGGGGCTCATGGACTCCATCTCCCCGGCGGAGAGTCCGAACCAGGCCGGCGGGAGGGTGCCGGGGATCGTGTGATACCCGCGGCGGGCGAGCTGGGAGACGAGCACCTCGATCGGATCCCGGTAGACGAATACGCAGACCGCGTCGGGAAACGCCGTGCGGATGAGCGCGAAGTCGAGGATCGACCAGGCGTCGAGCTTGACAACGAACGGCGCCTGCTCGACCCGGCGGGGCTGACCGAGCGCAGAGATCATCCACCGCAACCGGTCGACACGCTCGCGATCGCCGACCCCCGAGCGGAGGACCCCGTCGACCGTGGGTGGCTCGGACATGACCAGGACGGCGGGAAGCCGAGCGAACATCTGGGCGAGCAGCGTGGATCCACAGCGCGACATGTGAAAGATGAAGCCGGTCGGCCGGAGCCCCGGACTCACCGAGGCGAACTCGGCCAACGCGTCAAACCCGGTCTCGCGCCAGAAGAGCAAACGAAAGGGATCGCGCAGGCACCGATCGATGGTCTGCTCAAAGAAGGGGTCGTCGAACTCGACGCCCTCGGTGAAGCACCACCGGATCGCGGTTGGGCCGCCGGCCCCTTCCACGGCGATCGGCGTCCATCCCTGCAAGGCGTGCGAGCGCTTGGTCATACCCACCGCTCTGAGCGGCGGCGCCTCGCGCCACGAAGCCCCTCGATGACCTCGACGGGCGAGACCTCGATCCCGCAATCCCCCCCGACCTCGATCACCTCGAGGACGAAGGCATCACGGTCCGTCGCCGACAGCAACCGGTCCCTGGCGCGCGCATCGTCGACGACCAAGCGCCTGAGCTCTTCGAGCGGGTCTTCGCCCATCGGTGGGCGAGAGGCTATAACCATGGGCCCATGCACGGCGAAGTGACAGCCCGTCCCGTGCGGCTACCCGCAGACCTAGAGCTCCTGATCTCGGTCTACGGCGCCACCCGCCGGCCCGAGCTCGACATGCTGGGCTGGACCGAGGGACAGATCGATGCCTTCATCCGGATGCAGTTCGAGGCACAGGACCGCCACTACCGCTCGTTCTATCCCGGCGCCCGCCACTCGATCGTCGAGGTGGGCGCCCGCAGCGCGGGCCGGCTCATCGTCGACCGCGTGGCGGCGGAGATCCGCATCGTGGACCTCGCTCTCCTGCCAGCGTTCCGCCGCGCCGGGATCGGGAGCGCGGTGGTCGAGCGCCTGTGCGAGGAGGCCGATGCCAACGGACTCCCGATCAGGTGCCACGTCGAGCAGGGCAACGAAGCGAAAGGGTTCTGGGAGCAGCTCGGGCTCGTGGCCACGCGGGTGGACGGCGCCCACATCGCCATGGAGAGGGTATGCGTGACCTCGCCGCGCTGACCGGCGCCGACTTCGAGGGAGCCGTCGGCACGGACTTCGAGATCGACGACGGCGAATCGGGCGCGGTGAAGATCCGTCTCGCCGAGGTCGTTCTCATGAGCGAGCGGCCCGGCCACCGACGTCCGTTCTCGCTGCGCTTCCACGGTCCGCTCTCGCCCGTCCTGCCGCACCTCACCCATCATCTGGAGCACGCGGAGATCGGATCGTTGGAGCTCTTCCTCGGTCCGATCGCCGCCGAGCCCGACCGGATCGTCTACGAGGCCGTGTTCGCTTGAAGGCGCTGGCGCTGCTTTCCCTCACCACGCTCCTACTCATCGCGGTCGGATGTGGCTCATCGACTCCGACAGCGCCGGTGACCACCGTCAGCAACGTCTCGGTGCACACCTACGCGGGCGTTCGCTTCGCCGCCGAGGTCCGGATCCGCGACCGGCGGGAGTGCTTTTTCACCAACTACGCGATCTTCGCCCGCCATACCAAGCCGACCGAAGAGACGACACGGTCCTGCGGTCCGAGCAACGCGCCGACGGTCCCCATGCTGATCGAGGTGGCCAAGCCACGGCTCGTACTCATCCTCGATCGACCGGCGCGCGGATGCGCCACGGTCAGCATCACCGCCGACGGTGGGCGGCCGTTCCCCGTCAGGCCCACGTGCAGCGCCACCGAGCCCACCCTTCGGCTCACTCCCCTCCCCCATGCCACGACGCTGACCCTTCACGGCATCCCCGGGGTCTCGCGCCTCCCGCTGCGCAAGTATCCCTGCGCGCTCATCTGCACTCGGGCGCTCGCCGCGCCGCGCTAGGCCGCTATGCCGCCAGCGGCTCGGTCGCGGCGATCGTCGCCGCCGCGTGGATCAGCCCGATGGCGGGACGCGGGTCCTGCCCGTCCCCGGCCGAGATCAGCGACACGGCCGCGTCGAGGAGGCCGGCGATCCGCTCGAGCGCGGGACCAACGCCGCCGGGATCGGGGTCGCGGCACACGGCGCGGGCCAACTCGATCCACGGCAGCGCGCGGGCGGGGTCGAGGGGCTGGATGGCGATCACCGCACCGAAGGCCATGAGCAGGTAGGCGGCGATGCGGGTGAGCGAGCCGCTCGAGGGCCGCACGCGCGCCAGGCGCGGGGGCTTGGCGGGCGGAGGGCCGGCGCCGTCGAGGACCGCCGCCATCGTCCCCCCGGCGACGAGCGCGCGATCCTCGGCGTCGAGCCCGGCCAGGGCGGCGACGCGCATGGCCAGGTAAAGGGCGCCGTTGGGGCGGCCGTAGGGGATGTCGGAGGCGAACACGACGCGCTCGGCGGGCACGCGCGCGAAGAGCTCGACGACATCCTGAGGTCCGAAGCAGCTCGTGTCGTAGAGGACGCAGGGGTGATCGGCGAGGCCGGTCGCGAACACCGCCTGGTCGGCGATTCCCGCGTGCGCGAGCACGAGCGGCACCTCGGGAAAGCGCATCGCGAGGTCGACCAGGGCGGCCATCGACCGCATCCCACGCCCCGCGTGGATGAGGATGGGGACGCGAGCATCGCGCGCCACCTCGAAGATCGCCGACGCCGCCGGGTGGATGAACTCGAACCCCTGGGCGCGGGGGTGGAGCTTGATCCCGCGCGCGCCCTGACTCAGGCAGCGCTCGGCTTCCGCCACGGGCTCCTCCTCGGGGTCGAGCCGGCAGTACGGGATCAGCCGCCCCTCGCTCTCCTGCGCCCAGGCGAGCACTCGGTCGTTGGGGAGGCGGTAGGCGGGCCGGCGTTCGGGGTCGTGGAAAGGGAAGACCACCGCCCGCCCGGCGGAATCGACCTCCTCGAGCGCGGCCACCAGGGTGCCGGGGTCGAGCGAGCGGCCGTCCTCATCAGCCCCGAGGTGGGTGTGCGCGTCGAGGACGCCGGTCTCGGGTGCGAGCTGGGCGAGCTCGGTTCCCAGCGAGGGGTAGGGGTCGGAGGCCATGGAGGCAGCATCTAACAGCATCCTCATCCTCGGCCGAGCGCCCGGCGCTGGCGCTGGCGCTGCAGGAGCCGGCGCTGCTTGGTGTTGCCCGCGAGGGCGATCGCCGCCTCATAGGCGTGCGCCGCCTCGCCCTCCCGGCCCAGGCGCCGCAGGAGGTCGGCGCGGACGGCATGGAGGACGTGGTAGCGATCGAGGTCGAGACCGTCGACGATGGTGAGGGCGGCCTCGGGCCCGTCGACCTCGGCCACCGCCACGGCCCGGTTCAGCGCCACCACGGGACTGGGCGCGAGCGCCATGAGCTGGTCGTAGAGCCGGAGCACCTGCCGCCAGTCGGTCGCGGGCGCGGTGGGGGCGTCGCTGTGGACGGCGTTGATCGCCGCCTGGATCTGGTAGGGGCCAGGCTGATTGCGGCGCAGGCACCGCCGGACCAGAGCCTGGCCTTCGGCGATGAGCTGGCGATCCCAGCGGCCGCGGTCCTGGTCGGCCAGGAGCACCAGTTCGCCGTCCGCGGTGACCCGCGCCGTCCGGCGCGACTCGATCAGGAGCATGAGGGCGAGAAGCCCGAGGACCTCGGGCTCGTCGGGCATGAGCTCGGCGAGCACCCGTCCCAGGCGGATCGCCTCGGCGCCGAGATCCTCACGCAGGGCTCGGTCGCCCGAGCTGGCGCCGTAGCCCTCGTTGTAGATGAGGTAGACGACGGCGAGGACAGCGCGCAGGCGCCCGGGGAGGTCGGCCTCGCTGGGGATCCGGTAGGGGATCCCGGCGTCGCGGATCTTCCCCTTGGCGCGGACGATCCGCTGTGCCATGGCCGGCTCGGCGACGAGAAAGGCGCTGGCGATCTCCGGGGTGGTGAGTCCTCCCAGGAGCCGGAGGGTGAGCGCGACCTGAGCGCCGGTGGTGAGCGCGGGATGGCAGCACGTGAAGATCAGTCGCAGCCGGTCGTCACGCACGGCGCTCTCCTGCACCGGTTCGTCGCGAGCATGGAGGAGCAGGGCCTGGGCGTGACGATCCTCACGGGAGGCCTCGCGCCGGAGACGATCGATCGCCCGGTTGCGGGCCGTGGTGATGATCCACCCGGCGGGGCTGGGCGGGAGCCCGCTCGACGGCCAGCGCGCGGCGGCCACCGCGAAGGCCTCCTGGACCGCATCCTCGGCGACGTCGATGTCGCCGAAGATGCGGACGAGGACAGCCACCGCGCGGCCGAACTCGGCACGGAAGACACGCTCGATCTCCTGTTCGCCGACGGCCGGCACGCCCGCGATCAATCCGCTCCACCCGCCCGGGACTGGAAGGGCCGAACCTCGACCGGCAGGGTGCTCGCGCGCGTGAGCTTCCGGCCCCATTCCAGGGCGGCGTCGAGATCGGGAGCCTTGATGATCTGACAGCCGCCCATGTGCTCCTTGCCCTCGAGGTAGGGACCGTCGGTCATCAGCACCTCGCCGTCGGCGACGCGGAGAACGGTGGCCGTGCTCGGCGCGTGGAGACCGTCGCCGAAGACCCATGCGCCCGCGGCCTCGAGCTCCTCGCGCAGCTCACCGAGGTCCTTCATGATCTGCTCGAGGTCCGTCGAGGGCGGGGGGTCGCCGTCGGGCTGATAGATGCTCAGCAGGTATTGCTTCATCGCACTTCCTCCTGACGTTAGCGCCGGCCCAGCGCCGGCTCTCACCCTCTACACGAACGGGAAAGGTTCGATTCGACAGGGGTGTCGCCCCGCGGCCGTTTGGGGTATATATGAAGCGTGAGGGTCGTGACGCGGTGCTTGAGGGTCATCGTTGCGTCGGGTGTGCTCGTGCTCGGCGTCGCCCTTCTGGCGGTGCTCTCTCCGAGCGCGGCGGCCGCGAGCACCGGGCACAGCACGCCCTCCTACGTGTGCCCGGGGATCGCCACCCCCCCGTGCTGCAGTCCCATCACCCCGACTCCGGCGAGCGTGGTGTCGTGCTGTCCCGTGCCCACCATCGGGGGATGCTGCAACCCGGCGAACGCGACGACCTGTTGCACGACCACAAGCTGTCCGGCGGGGCTGACGATCGTCGTGAACCCGAGCACGGTGAGCGAAGGGAGCGCGACCACGGTCAGCGGCACCCTGACGGGAGCCACGGTTGCCGCGCAAACCATCGACCTGTTCGAGGAGGCCGCGGGCCAATCGACCTTCACCGACGTGGCGCAGACCCAGACGAGCGCCACCGGGACCTATCGGTTCGTGCCCGCCGTGCTCACCAACGCGCAGTGGTACACCAAGGCGCCTGCCATCCAGAGCCCGACGGTTACCGAATCGGTGCTCGCCGCCGTCACCCTGCACCCTTCGAGCACGCGCCCCAAGGCCGGGTCGAAGTTCCTGCTCTCGGGAACGATCGCCCCGAGCCACGCGGGCGAGCAGGTGGCGCTCCAGCGCCTGCGGTCCGGGGGCTGGGCGACCGTCGCGCAAGCCAGGCTCGACGCCCAGTCCCGCTTCGCCATCACCGAGAAGATGCGGGCGTACGCGCGGGCGCGCTTCCGGGTCGTGCTCGCCGCCGACACCCGCAACGCGCGCTCGGTCTCCGCAGCGGTCTCGATCACCGCGCGCTGAGGGCGCGGGCTACGCGAACGACGGGGCCGCCCGCACCGGCGCGGGCATGAGCCACGCGGCGAGGACGACGAAGGCGAAGGCCAGGCACTGGACGACGAGGAGGGCGGGATTGCCGGGCATCGGGTCCCCGAAGACGATGATGCCGCCGACGATCCCGGCGATGCTCGCCGCGGTGCCGGTGACGGCGATGACCGCTACCGGTTCCCCGTCCTGGAGCGCCTTGGCCGAGGCGAAGAAGGCGACGACCGACACGCAGACGGCCACGAGCAGCCAGGGAGAGATCAAGCCGGCGATCCCCTCGCTTCCGACGAGGCCCGAGATCGCCTTGATGGCGACATCGGAGACGCCGAACATGATCCCCGCCGCGGCGCCGAGCATGAACCCGTGATGATGTGCGGGGGCGCCGATGCGCGGGCCCATGATGCAGAGCGCCCCGACGACGATGAGGCCGGATTCGAAAGCGATCATCCCGGGAAGCGAGAAGTGCGATTGCGCGCCGTGGGTCGCGGGGAGCGTGAGGGCGAGGAGGACGAGGCCGACCGCGGTCAGGCCAAGCCCGGTCCACTGCCGGGTTCCGACGCGGACGCCGAGCATCTTCTCGGCCATCACGGCGAGGAGGACGACTCCGCCGGCGAGCACGGGCTGGACGACCGATAGCGGCGCCACGGCCATGGCGGCGACGTGGAGGCCCCAGGCGACGGCGGCGACGATCATCCCCACCGCGAACCAGCGCGAGGCGTAGAGAGAGCGTGTCGTCCGGAAGGGACGCGTCACATCGACCGAGGGAGCGGCGCAGGCACCGCGATGCTTATAGATGAAGCCGATGTTTCCCGCGCAGGCACAGCCGAACGCGAGCAGGATGCCAAGGATTAGGGTCACAAGTGGGGGGGAACGCGGGTGGTGGGCGAACGCGGAACGCTGCCTCACGCTTGAACTCGGTAGCGCAAACAATCGCCTTGAACCCGCAGCCTCAAGGTACACGAATATCCGAGTCCCAACGCCAGGCAACCGAAGAATCGCCTAAAGCATGCCCGGCCGCCCGGGCGGGGAAACCCGGCGGATCACAGGAGTTTCGCGACGGGGCGTGCGCCGTCGCGAATCTTGAACTCGATCCGTTCGGGCGTGAGCCCCGACGCGGTGATCGTGAGCCTGAGCCGGCTCGGAGCGGTGAACACGCGGCCCCGGAGCTCGCGGCCCAGGCCGCGGGCGCCGACCGCCCGCGTCCCGTGCCCGAAATGCCCTGGGCACCCTGCGCCGCCGCAGGCGATCGCCACCCGAGCGCGGCTCGGAAGGTGTTTGGCGCTGATCGAGATCAGCCGGGTGCGCCTGCCGTGCCAGCTCCACACCACCGCGAACCGCGCCCTCACCTCGCCGGGCTTGTGGACGACGGGCGTGACCGTCGTGTTGACCACCACCACCGAGTGGTCGCCGATCGTCTGGGTGTTCCCCGCCGCGTCGGTGACCCGGACGGCGACCTGGTGCACGCCGTCGCGAACGGCAGCGGTGTTCCAGGCCATCGCGTCGGGCATGACCTGCGGACAGGCGGCGAAGTTCGTGTAGGAGCACTGGGCGCTGTAGCTGTCGGTGAGGACGGGGGCCCCGTCGACGAGGAGCTGTGACTGCAGGACGCCGCTCTCGCCGTCGCTGGCAGTGAAATCCAAGGTCCCCGTGCCGGAGACGGGCCCGGCACCCGCGAGCGAGCCGCCGGTGATCGCCGCCGTGGGAGGAACGGACTCCGAAAGCGTGGTGTCCATCCCCTGGAGAAGGATCACCGGGGTGGTGTTGGCGGCGAAGTAGCAGTTGGTCGAGCCGTCGGTCGAGCAGAAGCTGTCGACGTAGGCGGCGTGAGTGCCGTCGGCGAAAGCGACGACGTCGGGTTGCGCAGCAGGCACCATGAACGGCGCCTTATGGGCGATCTCCGAGCCCGTGTCGGAGTTGACCTGTCCGAAAGTATCCGAGCCGCTGCTCTTTCCCGCCCCCGCCCACACCAAGCGCAGGGACACGATCGAGATGGCGCTCGAAGGGGTAAGGAGCTGAGCGCCGATATCGGTGTTGAAGCTCTGCTCGTTGGCATACCAGCCGATGGCCGCGCCCAGGGGGCCGCCCGGCGTGCACGATCCCTGGTAGGACCCCGCGCTCGGGAGCGGCCCCGTCGACCACGCCCGCCACGGCCCAGCATCGTTGTTGGGCTGCAGCGAGCTCGGGCAATTGTGGATCGTGTAGAGGCCGGCGTGGGCACTGACCGGAAGAGCCAAGGCGGCCAGGAAGGTCACCAAGCCGGCAATGCGCGCCGCTCTCACAGCCTCGGATCCTCTTCGGCTCGCGCGGTCGCGAGCAGCTCGGCCAGGGCGTCGACGAGCGATGCGAAGAGCTCGGCGCCGCGGGGGGCGCTGGCCGAGCTCGGCGCCCCCACCACGCCCGACTCGGTGACCGCGGGCATGGGATACATGAGGACCCGCCCCACGGTGCGGTCGGGCTCGTCGACGATGGCCGAGGCGTCGACGCCCGCGGGCTCGAGGTGCATCATCAGGCTCGTCTCGGCCTCGTTGGCGTGGAAGTCGGGCGCGTCCTCGGCGTAGCGGGCGGCGATCGCGGGCGAGAGCTCGAACAGGGAGACGAAGCGCGGGCGCAAATCGGGGAGCTCGTGGCGCAGGGCGAGCAGGGCGCTCTGGCACGGCGGCCCGTTGGTGGCGTGTCCGTTGACGAGCACGAGCTTGCGGAACCCCGAGGCGTGGGCCCAGCGCCCGACCTCGATGACCAGGGCGGTCATCGTGGTGGGATGCAGGGAGAGCGTTCCCGGCCACCTCGAGGTGTGACCGAGCGAGCACCCGTAGGGGATGGCGGGCAGCACCACGTCCCCGGTGCGGGAGGCGGCGGCGACGCTCACGCGCTCGGCGAACAGGGTGTCCGCCCCCGTGGCCAGGTGCGGTCCGTGCTGCTCGGTCGCCCCCACCGGGAGCACGGCGATCGCCTCCGCGGCGGCCGCGGCTCCGACCGAGGGCATGGGCATCGCGGCCCAGCGAGGATCTCGTTTGGACATGTGCATATGTACAGCCTCCGGGGTCGTGAATATATTGCCCGCCCCCGGAACCACGAAAAGGGAGCAGTCGTGTCAGACGCTTCAGGGTCGCCGCCGTCCTACTCCGATTACGAGCTGGAGGAGCTGAGGAAGGCCCTCACGCACGTGGGGGTCGAATACGTGATGGCGACCTACGCCGACGGCCACGGGATCGCCAAATGCAAGACGGTGCCGATCGCTCACTTCGCGGACATGATGCGCGGCTCGGAGCTGTTCACGGGAGCGGCGCTCGACCTCCTCGGCCAGTCACCGGCCGACGACGAGCTCGCGGTGTTCCCCGATCCCCAGGCCATCGAGCCCCTCCCGTGGCGACCGGCGGTGGCCTACGCCCCGGGCAACCTGTACCTGCGCGGGGAGCCCTACCCGATGTGCTCGCGAACCGTGCTCTCCCGGCAGGTGGCCCGCGCGCGCGAGCGCGGGTTCACCTTCAATCTCGGTATCGAGACCGAGTTCTACTTCGTCCGCCTCGACGAGCACGGACGCCCCTCGCCCTGGAACCCGCGCGACGCCCTCGCCAAGCCCGCCTACGACGCCATCGGCGTCCTCGAGTCGCTCGACTTCCTCGACGAGCTCGTCCGCTACATGAACAAGATGGGCTGGGACGTCCACTCCTTCGATCACGAGGACGGGAACGGCCAGTACGAGCTCGACTTCGCCTATACCGATGCCCTGGGCATGGCC
The DNA here is from genome assembly GCA_035552215.1 of Solirubrobacteraceae bacterium. Taxonomy (GTDB): domain Bacteria; phylum Actinomycetota; class Thermoleophilia; order Solirubrobacterales; family Solirubrobacteraceae; genus Palsa-465. The sequence goes on from DASZLV010000011.1 coordinate 32,007, forward strand.
GACCGCTTCATGCTCTTCCGGATGATGGCCAAGGAAGTCGCGCGCAACCACGGCCACGAGGCCACCTTCATGCCCAAGCCATGGTCGGACAAGACGGGCAGCGGCGCCCACTTCAACATGTCGCTGGCCTCGGCCACCGACGGCGCCAACCTGTTCGCTCCCGAGGGCGAGGACCGCTACGGGTCCGGGCTCTCCGCCCTCGGCTACCAATTCCTCGCCGGCATCCTCCGCCACGCTCCCGCCATCGTCGCCGTCACCTGCCCGACCGTCAACTCCTACAAGCGCCTGGTCAAGCAGGGCTCGATGAGCGGTTCGACCTGGGCACCGGTGTTCATCTCCTACGGGCGCAACAACCGCACCCACATGCTCAGGGTCCCGACCAAGTCCCCGCGCGTCGAGTCACGCGCCGTCGACGCCTCGGTCAACGCCTACCTCGGCGCCGCCCTGGTGCTCGCGGCCGGGCTCGAGGCGATCGACGCCGGCGCCGATCCCGGCCCGCCCCTCGACCTCGACATGTACACCCAGAGCGACGAGCAGCTCGCCGAACTCGGCGTCAAGCAGCTGCCCCGATCGCTCCAGGAGGCCACCGACGCCTTCGAAGCCGACCCCCTCACCCGGGAGGTCTTCGGCCCAGAGCTCCACGCCGCCTACGTCGAGTTCAAGCGAGCCGAGTGGGAGGACTTCCACAACACGGTGTCGGAGTGGGAATGGCAGCGCTACCTGACGTTTTATTGAGCGCCCCCGCCTGGGCGGTAAGCTCGCCCGCGCATGTCGACTCCTCGCCTGTGGTCGTGGCATCTCTCGCCCTTCGCCGGAAAGGCGCGAGTCGCCTTCGCCGAGAAGGGAGTCGAGGTCGACCTCATCGAGATCGATCCGCGCGAGCGGCCGCCGCGGCTGCGGGAGCTCAACCCCGGCGGCCGGGTTCCCGTCCTCGAGGTCGGCGACGTCGCCATCCGCGAGTCGACGCCGATCTGCGAATGGCTCGAGGACACCCATCCCGAACCGTCGTTCTGGCCCGGCGATGCCGCGGTCCGGGCGCAGGCGCGGGGGCTCCTGCGGTGGGTGGACGACGAGCTCACCCTGAACTTCTTCCTGTCCATGCGCAAGGAGGCCTTCGGCCTTGACCCCAGCGACCACCCGGACGCGGTCTCGATCCTCCGCGACCGGCTCGTCCGGCGCTGGGCGAAGCTCGAGGACCTGCTGTCGCGGACAGACGGGCCGTGGTTCATGGCCGGAGAGAGCCCGTCGCTCGTCGACCTGGCCGTCATCCCTCTCGCGGTCCGGCTGCCGGCGTGGAAGCCCGAGCTCGGGCCTCCTCCGGACCTGGTCCGCACCGCGGCCTGGCTCGAGGCCCTGCGCGAGCGGCCGTCGGCCGCCGAGGTCGACCGTCGCGGCACCCCGGTAGGCGACCCCTAGTCCCGCGTGCGCGTCGAATCAGGCGGTGTCGGCATCGAGTACGAGGTCACCGGCGATGGGCCGCCGGTGATGCTCCTCCACGGGTTCCCGGACTCGGGGCGGCTGTGGCGCCACCAGGTCCCGGCCCTCGCCGAGGCCGGATTTCGGGTCATCGTCCCTGACCTGCGCGGCTACGGCCGCTCCGACAAGCCCGCCGAGGTCAAGGCCTACCGACGCGAGCACCTGGTGGCCGACATGGTTGCCGTGATGTGTGACGCCGGCGCCGAGCGGGCCCACATCGTCGGCCACGACTGGGGCGCCTCGGTCGCGTGGGCGATCGCGCTCATGGCCGGCGAGCGCGTCGATCACCTCGTCGCTCTCTCGGTCGGCCATCCCGCCGCTTTCGGCGCCGCGGGAATCCCCCAGCACGAGAAGTCGTGGTACATGCTCCTCTTCCAGTTCCCGGATATCGCCGAGCAGTGGCTTTCGGGCAATGACTGGGCGAACATGCGCGCCTGGGCGGGCCACCCCGACACGGACGCGGTGATCGCCGAGCTCGAGAGCACCGGTTCGCTCACCCCGGCCCTCAACTACTACCGTGCCAACGTCCGCCCCGAGTCCTTTTTGCGCTCGCGCGGCCGGCTACCGGCAGTCCGGTCCCCGACCATGGGGATCTGGAGCTCCGGGGACCGCTTCCTCCTCGAGGCCCAGATGACGGGCTCGGGGAGCCACGTCGCCGGGCCGTGGCGCTATGAGCGCGTCGATGGTCCCGGGCACTGGATGCAGCTCGAGGCGCCCGGGGCGGTGAACGAGCTGCTCGTCGACTTCCTGCCGGCGGACTAGGACGAGGCCGGAGGGACGCTGGCGCGCCTGCGCGCGAGCACGGCCTCCTGGCGCTCGGCCTCCGAGCACATCGCACAGCGGGTGGCGGCCACCTGTGCGGCGATGTTGGTGGAATCGGCGCCCCGCCTCACGAGCTCGAGCTCGACCCGGCGCTTGACCACCGAGCACGGAAAGCAGTCCACGGCCGCGATCCTACTCGCCGAAGATCCGCAGCTTCTGGGCGCGAACTGCTCGGCAATGGCCGCGTGCGGGTCGACCTTGAACTGCGCCGCCATCTCCGCCATCGTGATCGACGAGGGGGTTGCCACGAGTTACCGTGAACGACGACTGATTGACCTCGAGGACCGCGGCCATGCCCTTGGCTCCACTGTCTCGGAGCTTCTTCTCCTCGTGCTTATGCTGTCCCAGCATCGGTCCCCTCTTCTCTTGAGTCGGCGTCGCCCTTGACCTGCGACCAGGCCGGTCATGCTACTCCCGGGGTATAAGCGGGCCGGCGGACGGACGTTCCAGTCGGACATCTACCTCGGGCCTTCGGCCGGGCGCGCGGTCCGCGCCCGGCTCCTGGCCATGCTCGACAGCTTGAGGACTACGGGCTCGGTCGTCAGCTGATCCGCATCGTGGCCGTGTCGCGGGCGGAGGCACCGGTCGGCGAGACCGCTCGCAGGGTGATCTTGTAACTGCCGGCGGGGGCGAACTTGCCCTTGATCTTGCCGCTCCAGGTGAGCCGGCTGCGGCCGGCGTTACGGAGCTTGGTGCTCAGCGTCGCCACGACCCGCTTGCCCTGGAGCACAGTGACGGTCACCTTGGCCCGAGTGTTGAGGATGAATGACATCTGGACACGCTTGCCATGAGCCGCCTTGTAGCTCGAGGCCGTGAGCCACGCCATCAGACGAGAGCCCGCTCCTGTCGAGCCGGTCGCGCCCGTCTGTCCGGCGCCGCCCGTCTTACCCGTGCCACCGGTCTGACCCGTGCCGCCTGCCTGCGAGGAGGCATGGACGGTGAGGGTCTGGCGGGCGCTCCCGACGTTACCGGCGGGATCGGGCGCTGTGGCGACGACCGGCCACGTGCCGTTGGCGACGGCGCTCGGAGTCGCGTTCCATCCTCCGCTGGCCTGTACGAGCGTGGTCATGCTCTGTCCCGCGATCGAGACGGTGACGGTCGTGCCGGCTGCGGCGTTGGAGGTCCCGGCGATCGTCGGTGTCGCACTGGTCGTCGTCGCGGTTGCCCCGCCGGTGATCGAGACGGTCGGGGACACGGTGTCCACGGTCAGAGTCTGAGTGGCGCTGGCCGGGTTCCCGGCCGCGTCAGAGACCGACATGACGATGCGGTGCGGACCGTTGGCGAGTGCGGCGGCGAACACCGACCACGTCCCGTCGGCGGCGACAGACGCGGTCAGGGTCTGGTCGGCAAGGGTCACGGTCACGGTGGTGCCGGGCGCGACGGCCGCGGTGCCGGACAGATCCGGGGTGGCATTGTTGGTCAGCGCGGTCGCCCCGCCGGTGATCGTCACTGCGGGCGCGGTCGTGTCGATGGTCACGGCCTGGCTGGAGGCTCCCTGGTTCCCGGCAGGGTCATCGACGGAGGCTGTGACGGTGTGGGTGCCGTCGCTCAGCACGGTCGGGGTTACGTTCCACGTTCCCGCCGGTTGCACGAGCGCGGTGAGGGTCTGCGCGTCGACGCTCACATGAACGGTCGTGCCGGGCGCGACATCGCTGGTACCGGCGATCGTCGGAGTGGGATCGTTGGTTGTCATCGACGCCCCTCCATCGATCGTTACCACGGGCGGAACCGTGTCCACGGTGAGCTGCTCATCCGCGCTCCCTACGTTCCCAGCCCCATCGGTGACCGAGGCGTGGACCGTGTAGGTCGCGTTGGCCAGCAGCGATGATGTGACCGACCATGCGCCATCAGCAGGCGTCGCCGTGAGCGTATGTCCGCCCACCGTCACCGTCACGACCCCCGGTGCCGCGAGATCCGTCGTCCCGCTGATCGTGGGGGTCGAGTTGTTCGTGTCCGCGCTGGCCCCACCGGCGATGGTGACCACGGGCGGGGCGCTGTAGAACTCATTGGAGTCAAGCGAGATCGCGCCGGTGAGCGCAAGCGCGCGGCCGTTGACGGCTGTCCCGGCGCCCATCGCGATGGCGTCATGGGCCATCAGGGTTCCGACGAACTTGTCGCCGGCGCCGACGGCGGCAGCCCCCTTGACCTGCCAGAAGACATGGGAGGCCTGTGCCGCGCCGGTCAGCGTGATTTTTGCGCCGGCCGCCATCGTGAGGGCCCCGCCGACCTTGAAGACGAACACGGCGTTGGGATCCCCTCCGCCGTCGAGGGTCAGTGTCCCGGTGTTCGAGAGCGCGGCAGCGCTCGAATGCAGCCCGGGGGAAAGCGTCAGTCCTGCCACATCCCCGGCGAACGGGGCACCACCGGGGCGCGCGGCGACTTCTTGGTACGCCGCCGTGAGGTCGGTGTAGGCCTGGGTGACCGTGGTGCCGACGCGCGTCGTGCCGGTCACGATGCCCGGCGGGAAGCCGAGCGGCGCGGCGTTCGGCAGTACGCCGAGATCGCCGCGCAGCGTGGTGAAGGGAGCGCCGGGGGCGCTGACGGTATTACCAACGGAAGCACCGCTCAGCACCGCGTAGGTCGAGGCCTGACCGAGGTCCACCGTGGTGGTCGAAGCGGCAAGGGCAGACGGGACGAGCGGCCCGACGCCGGCGATGAGCCCGCTGGCGGCGATCGTTCCCAGGCACAGCGCCCGTGCGCCATCGGACCAACGTATAAAACGAGACATTGATAGCCCCTTCCCAAGGGAGGGGGCTATCCGAGCCCGGCGGTTTGACTTTATGTCATGTCTCGCATCGTCCCCCGGGCCCGTACCGATCACGCAGGCCATCCGAACTAGACACATACACCGCGGTTCACGGCTTGCCCAGCGCCTGAGTGACCTGCGCGACGGTGAGCTGGCCCTGAGAGGCAGGGACGCAGGCGATCGCCGCGGCCCGAACCGCGGGGGCGTGGAGGTTGACGCCCGCGGCGCTCAGCATCGCCGGGGTCAGCTGACCTTGGGTCGAGGGATCGGGAAAGGTGGGAACGTGATGGCTGCGCATGCAGCTCGCGAAGGACACCATGCCCTTGACGTGCGCGGCGATCTGCTGGGGCGAGGAGCCGTCGCCGCCCGGACCGGAACCGGGCATGATCGCCTGGCACGCCTTCTGCGCCGAGCCGAAGGCGGGTGAGCCGGTAAGCCTCGGCGTCACCGCGATACCTACGGACTGGTGGCCTGCCGAGCTGTGGACAACGGGATCCGGGAAGCTCGTGACGCCATGGTCACGCATGCACTTCGAGAACCTGTAGGCCGCGGCGGCGCCGTTGCCCGGTGCCCCGGTGGCGGAGTTGCCCGGCGGCTTGGCCGTGCCGCCGCATCCCGCCGCGAGCAGCGCGCCCCCCGCGATCGCGAGCACGACGGCGATGCGCGGCTGCATGGTCTTGGTCATTGCGCCTCCTGTCAGCTTGAGTTGTCGGCGGGAGTTGTAGGCAACGGTTGGTCACAGCTCAGTGACAGAGACGGCGTGACCGGGCTGTCACCTGGGATCGGTCATCCTTGGCGGTGGGATGAGAGTTCTGATCGCCGAAGACCACAGGCGCCTGGCCACGGCGGTGGCCGACGGGCTGCGCCGCGAGGGGATGGCGGTCGATCTCGCCTTCGACGGCGAGGACGCGCTCGCGCACGCGGCGGTCAACGTCTATGACGTCGTCGTCCTCGATCGCGATCTCCCCGGGGTGCACGGCGACGAGGTGTGCCGGGCGCTGGTGGCGGGCGCGGGCGAGAGCCGGGTGCTGATGCTCACCGCGGCGAGCACGATCAAGGATCGCGTCGAGGGTCTCGGCCTTGGGGCCGACGACTACCTGCCCAAGCCTTTCGATTTCGCCGAGCTCGTCGCCCGCATCAGAGCGCTCGCCCGCCGCACGAGCACCGCGATACCCCCGACGCTGGTGCACGGAGACCTCCGCCTCGATCCCTGCCGGCGCCTCGCCGTCCGCGGTGAGCGCCGGCTCGCGCTCTCCCCCAAGGAATTCGCGGTGCTCGAGTACCTGCTCGGCGCCGGCGGCCGCGTGGTCGCGGCCGAGGAACTCCTCGCGCGGGTGTGGGACGAGGAAGCGAACCCGTTCACGAGCACGATCAAGACCACGATCAGCCGGCTCCGGGGCAAGCTCGGTGACCCGCCCCTGATCGAGACGTTGCGCGAGAGCGGCTACCGGATCTGAGGCACTGGATGCGATTCTCTCCCGCCGCGCTCGCCCCCCGCTCCTGGCTGCGCCTGCCCCATCGCACCGCGCGCCTGCGCCTCTCTCTCCTCTACGCGGGCATGTTCTTCGTCTCGGGCACGTTCGTGCTCCTGCTCGTCTACCTGTTCTCCGGGAGCTCCTCGGCGATCGCCGTCGCGCCCGTCCCCGGCGGCGGCGCCCTGGGCCGTCTCTCGGGGTCGTTGTCCGTCCTCCCCCATGACCTCGTCACCCGGCAGCATTCCGCCGACCAGGAGCGGCTGCTCCTCGGCTCCTGGCTTGCGTTGCTGGTGACCACCGGCGCTTCGGGGCTGTTCGGCTGGTTCGCCGCCGGGCGCGTGCTGCGCCCGCTGCGCACCATCACCACGACGGCGCGGAACATCTCGGCCGGGAACCTTCATCAGCGTCTCGCCCTCGCCGGCCCCCCCAACGACGAGTTCAAGCAGCTCGGCGACACGCTGGACGAGCTCCTGGGGCGCCTCCAGGCGTCCTTCGAGGCCCAGCGCCGGTTCGTGGCCAACGCCTCGCACGAGCTGCGAACCCCGCTCACCCTCGAGCGCACGCTCCTCCAGGTCGCCCTCGCCGACCCCGACGCGACCGCGGAGACGCTCCGGGCCACCTGTCAGGAGCTGCTGGCCTCAGGTCAGGACCACGAGCGCCTGCTCGAAGGACTGCTCACCCTGGCGAGCAGCGAGCGCGGCCTCGAGCGCCGTGAGCGGCTCGATCTCATGGAAGTCGCCGACCACGTTCTCCTCGCCTCCTGCGCCGAGGCCGAGCGACTCGGCGTGCGCATCGAGCGCGCGCTCGCGCCCGCCCCCATCTCCGGCGACCGCGCCCTGGTCGAGCGCCTGCTCGTGAACCTCACCGACAATGCCCTGCGCTACAACCAGGCCGGCGGCCGCGTCGAGGTCGCCACCGCGAGCGACCATGGTCGCGCCGTCCTCACCGTCGTCAACACCGGGCCTGCGGTCGCGCTCGAGGAGATCGATGGGCTCTTCGAACCCTTCCAGCGACTCGGCTCCCTCCGCGCCACGGCGGAGACCGGCGGCCACGGGCTCGGGCTCTCGATCGCTCGCGCCATCGCCGGCGCCCACGACGCCGTGATCACCGCGACCCCGCGGCCTGAGGGTGGACTTTCGGTGGTTGTGAGGTTCGCGGCTACGGCGTAGGAGGCGAGGTAGATGCTCGAGAGGACTCCCGCTGCGCATTCGCGACGCATGCCGACGCGTTCCGTGAGGCTTCAGGAGGTGTGGTTATCGCGCCAGCAGTTCGCGGTGACTCGGGTCAGGGTGACGGGTGAGCGCGCCGGGCGATTTGCCGCAGCCTCTTGTCCAGCGTGAGCAGCGCCGAGTCGGTCTCGATCGCCGTCGCAAGCGACATCGCGTCTGGGAGTCGCAGCGACTGATGTTCGGCTCGTAGCGCTGCCGCGCGCCGAGCGACCGCGCGATCGATCGGGACGATCGAGATCCCGGCGGCATCGAAGAACTCATCGACGGTTGCGTCGGTCCCTTGTTGCAGCGGCCGCACGATGCTCTCGGCGTATACCGTCGCTGCCGCAAGCAGCTCGTCGCCGGCCGCTAATCGTGGCCGCAGCTCCGCGACTGCCGCGGCGTGTTGATCGTCCCCGGGGTCGAGGAACGCGATCACGATGTCTGCGTCCAGCGCTACGCGCGCCACTCGTCACGCAGCCGACCTAGATAGCCGCGTGGATACGTGCCGACCGGGAGACTGCCCGCATAGCGGTCAATGACGTCTTCGGCACGCTCAACCTCGATCCGACCACGACCAATCGCCCGGATGACGACCTCATCCCCTGCGGCCAGGCCAGCAGCCTTGAGAACGCCTACGGGGAGCGTGACTTGATGCTTTCGGGAAACCCTGCTCATCGCTTTACCAATCTATCAGTTCGTAAAGCGATCTCCCGGCCCCGCGAGCGTTTCAAATCGCAGTACACGTCAACCCACCGGCCAGCGGAATCGGCTAGCCCGAGCCGCTCGAGTACGGGATCGCGGGCGCCCGGTCCGCTCCAAGCGCGCTCGCACTACGACAGATAGGACGCGAGCCTGGCGAGGCGCGATACTTCACGCCCCGCACGCACGGCCGGCCGGATCCGTGACCACTGTCCACGCTCTCAGGAGGCACCACCATTCTCGGACCAGCTGAACACGAAGTCACCACCGTCCGCAGGCTGAAGGGTGCCGCCGCCGGCGGGGCCGTTCTCGCGCTCATCTGCGCACCGCTCGCACTCGGAGCCGTCCAGCCGAAGACCGGGTACTACACGAGCAGTAAGAGCCAGAAGAGCGTCGCCTTCTCGGTGGCCAAGGAGGGCGGGAAGCTCGTGATCACCAACTTCACGATCGCCTGCGACAGCGGCTCTCACTTCGGCTCGATCTTTCTCACCAAGACGAGCCCTCGGGTCTCCGCCGCGGGCCACTTCTCCTACAACGGCCCCGCGGTGCGCTTCGTCTCAGGCGTCCCCGCCGGCGCGGCGACGCTCAACTTCTCCGGGAGCTTCGCGAGCGCGACGAAGGCGACGGGCAAGGCCAGCTTCAGCCACGCGACGCTGTCAGGTTGTCCGGGCAAGTCGTTCACCGCGAAGCTGAAGAAGTAACGGCGCCGCCAGGCGGCTCGGGCCCCTGTGCAGCCGACATCAGCCGGGCCTCACTGCTAGTGAACCACGACGTTGCCGCCGTCCAGCAACTGCATCACAGTCTTGGTCCCGCTCCACCGGCTTGAGTACCAGAGCGCGTTTGTCTTCGTCCACACCGTGATCCCCATCTGATCGGGGCCGGCCGGCCCATTGGAGCCAGGCTCGCCCCAGTCGACCATGTCGAGTTGCACGGTCGCGCCGCCCTCGATCGAGATTGACGCCGCGGAGTTCGTGACGTCCTGGATACTGGCCGAGCCAGTGAAGCTCGCCTGAATCGGGCACGTCGGCGAGGCGTTGGTCGTACACGGCGCTGTCGGTGTCGCGGTGCAACTCGTGGTCGTGCCTGGCGTGGCGCCCGCCTTGCAGTAGCTCACGCCGAGCGTCAGCAGGTTGTTGGCCTTCACCTGATAGACGTGGCCGCCCCTCCGGATGATCGTGTTCACGTTCCCTTGGAGGTTTGTCCCCTTGTTGTTGTACTTGACGTTGAAGCCGAAGTTGTTCTTCGACCCTACGTCGCCCTT
>DASZLV010000012.1:0-6228 GCA_035552215.1 Solirubrobacteraceae bacterium
AAAGTGCAGACGTCAGGAGCTCAAAGGTCTGCCGCGCTGCTTGCCCCTCGCGGGCTGAATTTATGCGCGCTCCGGTGTCATGCTCGCGCCTACTTTTCTCCTCGCCCGCGACGTCGCCACCCCGGTGAGCAGCTCGTGGACGGTGCGCGCGGCGACCAGCGCGGTGACGTCTGCGGCGCCCGCCCCCGTGCCCGTGGGCCGTACCTCGACCACGTCGGCGCCGACGAGATCGAGCGCGCCCGCGAGGATCCGGCAGGCCCACAGGAGGTCCGCCGAGGTCATGCCGCCGGGCTCGGGCGTACCCGTCCCCGGGGCGAAGGCGGGATCGAGGACGTCGATGTCGATAGAGATGAATACCCGCCCGTCCCCGACGGCGGCGTTCGCCTCGCGCACGATCCCGGCGATCCCCCGGTCCCGCACGTCGTGCATGAACAGGGAGGTGATCCCCCGCTCGCGCTGCCAGGCGAACACGGCGCGGCCGGGCCAGTAGCCGCGCAGGCCGATCTGCACGTAGCGCGACGGGTCCACGTAGCCGGCCTCCACGAGCCGGTACATCGACGTGCCGTGCGAGAGCTCGGCACCGAAGCACTCGGGGGCGGTGTCGGTGTGGGCGTCGAAGTGCACGAGCCCGACCGGGCCGTGGGCGGCGGCGGAGGCGCGCACCTCGGGCTCGGTGATCGAGTGATCGCCGCCGAGGACAACGGGGATGGCGCCGGCGGCGAAGACCTTTGCGACCGTGGCTTCGATGGCGGCGTGCGACCTCCGCGGGTCGGCCGGAACGGGAGCGTCGCCGAAGTCGACGACGCGGAGCTCGTCGAAGGGGTCGAGGCCGGCCTCGAGGTGGGCGCCGGGAGGCGCGCTCGCGGGCCCGGATGGCGCGCGTCCCGTACCGCGTCCCCGGCGCCTCGGACACGAGCTCGTCCATCGGCGCCCCGAGGATGGCCGCGTGGACGCCCGCGAGCTCGGCGGCGTCCTCGGTGTAGGGCAGCCCGCTGAAGGTGAGCAGGCCCGCGTAATCGGGCTTCTCCCCCACCCCCGCCCACCGCGCGCGCGGGTCAATCATCGCCGCCTCCGGCCCAGGCGCGGTCCGCCGCCAGAGCCTCGGGGCGGCGGCCGAAGTAGGCCCGGAAGACGGGCGAATGGCGGCGAGCATGAGCGCGCCCGCGCCTGGGAGCACGCCGAGCTCGAGCAGCGAGGTGAAGCGATCGCGCAGGTGGTGGCGGTAGTAGACGACACAGGCCACGCCCGTCATCCCGTAGTAGAAGGCGATCAGGAAGCCGAGCGCGGTGATCGAGTCGCCGAGGACGCTCTGGGCCGGGTTGGCGAGGAGCAGGGCGACGGTCCACAGCGCCGAGATCGCGCCCATGAGCAGCGTCGACACCGCCGGGGTCGCGAAGCGCGGATGGATGCGACCGAGGATCTCCGGCAAGGCCCCCCAGCGCGCCATCGAGAGCATGTGCGCGCGGTGGGCATGATCGTCGTCTGCGTCGAGGCAGCGGTCGAGGTGAGCACGACGAGGATCAGCAGCTTGTCCCAAGGGCTCCCGAACACCTTGGCGCCGAGGACGCTGAGGACGTCGGTGGAGTGCTGGGCAAGGAAGCCGGGACCGGCCACGGCCTGCCCAGCGGTCGAGACGAGCACGAAGATGCCGAGCAGGACAAGAGTGGAGAAGACGGCGGCGCCACCGGGTCCGCGGCGCGAGTCGCGCGATTCCTCGTTGACGGTCACGCACGCGTCCCACCCCCAATAGACGAAGACGCCGAGGAGGACGCCGTCGACGAGGGCGCTGAGCGACAGGGAGAACGGGTTCAGCCATGCGAGCGAGGGATGGATCGACCCGGCCGGTGCGGCTGCGTAAACCTTGATGAGCGGGGCGGCTGCGAAGGCGACGAGGACGACGACCTCGATGGCGAGGAGCGCCTGCTGGAGGCGGGCGCTGAGCTCGACTCCGCGATAGGTCACCCACGTCATCACCGCGATGAAGAACACGGCGGCCACGGCGAGCCCGACGCTCGAGGTGGCGGCGCCGTTCCAGCCCACGAGCCGGAAGAAGTACTTGCCGGCGATCTCCGACAGGGTCGCCATCACGATCACGTCAGCGGCGAAGATGGCGAAGCCGCTCAGCCACCCGAGCCACGGGCCGAGCGCGCGCGTCACCCAGGCAAAGGTGGTGCCGCAGTCGGGATCGGCCCGGTTGAGCGCCCGGTAGGCGACCGAGATGCAGAACATGGGGACGAAGGAGACGAGCATGACCGCGGGCGCGTGGGTCCCCACGCCGGTCACGGCGACGACGAGCCCGAGGGTGGCGGCCAGCGAGTACGCGGGGGCCGTCGAGGCGACGCCGATGGCCACCCCGGAGACGAACCCGATGGCGTCGGTGCGCAGGCCCCGCTGCCCACCCGAGAGGTGGCGGCCCGGCTCGCCGAGGTGCCCGAGATCGAGTACGTGGTCCTCACCGCGGGGTCGTTCGACCTCATCGCCGAGCTCGTATGCGAGAGCGAGGAGGAGCTGCTGCGGGTGATCAACGAGAGCGTGCGCTCGATCGACGAGGTCCGGGAGACGGAGACCTTCATGCACCTGCGCACCGAGAAGAACGTGTTCGCCTGGGGACGTCAGGACCCGGTCGCCGATCGCTGACCTCAAGCTGATGTCCGAGGTGGCCGATACCTACCTGGGCATGGAATCCAGGCGCTCGACACCCTCGGCCGTCGCGCTCGCGACCCTCGCGGCCCTCATGCTCTTCCTCCTCGGCGCCGCTCCCGGCGTGGCGAAGACCCGGCCCCAGGCCGCAGCCGCCGCCGCGCCGTCGTGCGGCGGGGAGATATTGGCGGCCAAGCCGGGCGGCGGTACGTGGGCGTGCGCCTTCGACGACGAGTTCAGCGCCGGGGCCCTCAACACATCGTGGTGGGTGCCCCAGGTCACGGCCACGAGCGGATTCACGACCGGCCCGGTGGGCGCCGAGGCGTGCTACGTCAACTCGCCCAACAACATCTCGGTCTCCGGCGGCGCGCTTCACCTGACCGCCCGCAAGGAGGCCGCCCCCTTCATGTGCGGCTGGTTCGCCACCCAGTACACGGCCGGAATGGTGAGCACGTACACGAACTTCAGCCAGACCTACGGGCGCTTCGAGGTCCGCGCCAAGCTCCCCCAGACGACGGCGGCGGGACTCCAGGAGACGCTCTGGCTGTGGCCGAGCAACGACACCCTGTACGGCGCCTGGCCCGGATCGGGAGAGGTCGACTTCTCCGAGTTCTACAGCCAGTACTCGAACCTCGACATCCCCTACATCCACTACAACTACGACGCCTCGACGGTCAACGCCGCCACCCACACGAACACGGTGACGTCGTACACGTGCCCGATCTCGCTGTCGCAGTACAACGCCTACGCGGTGGTGTGGACGCCGGGAAGCTTCACCATCACCATCAACGGCAAGACCTGCCTCGTCGACAATTACATCCCGAACGGCGGCCTCACCAGCCCGGCCCCGTTCAACCAGCCCTTCTTCGTCGCTCTGACCCAGGCGCTGGGGATCGGCACCAACGCCTTCAGCCCGGCGACGACGCCCCTACCCGCCACGACCTCGGTCGATTACGTGCGAGTCTGGAAGTAGGCGGCGCTACCCGCGTGGGGTGAGCACCATGACCGGGATCACCCGGTCGGTCTGGCGCTCGTACTCGCCGAACTGGGGCGAGCGTTCGGCCTGGGCACGGAACAGGCGGTCACGCTCCTCGCCGCTCGCCTCGCTGGCGACGGCGTCTATGGTGTCGGTGCCAACCTCGGCCCGGACGTCGGGGTGAGCCTTGAGATTGTGGTACCCGTCGGGGTTGGTGGGGGCACCCCCCTTCGAGGCGAAGACCACGTAGCGCCCGTCGTCAGCCAGGAAGGCGAGGGGAGCGACCAGGCTCTGGCCGGATTTCGCCCCCGTGTGGTGGAGCAGGAGGAGCGGCATGCTCTGGAACGGCCCGCCCACTCGCCCTTCGTTGGCCCGGAACTCCTCGATGATCTGATCGTTGAATGACATGCCGTGATCCTAGGGTTCGCGACTGCCCGGGCTCGCGACGCAGCGCGCCAAGCCACAATCGACATAATCCCCCCCTCGGGGGTATTGGGCCCCGTTCGCCTCCACCAATGAACGTTCGGAGCGGTAGCGTCGCCGTCGGGTACAACGCCAACGAACGAGGTGGGACGTGGCGACGGGGACGGCGGCTTCGACAGCTTCGAACAGGCGGGCGGCCAAGGCGCCAGCGCCGGGGCGACCTGCTCAACCGCATCAGCCCCCTCGGGATCCTCTTCGCGCGCGCCCAGGTGTACCGGGACGCGAGCTGGGTGGACGGGCGCGAGGCGATCATCCTCGATTACTCGCTGAGCGCGCTGCCGTTCCGGGCGGTGCGGGACGAGATCCGCGAGGTTGCCCCCGGGCTCTACCTGGCGTGGTGTTCTGGGTGGCAACGAAGACGATCAACTTCTCGCTCGAGTTCCGGTGACCGATCAGCGCGCCGTGACGATCGTCGCCGACGTCAAGCCGCGACGCGCCGCGAGCCTCAAGCGCCTGCTCACCCAACATGGGCATGGACGCGAAGAAGGACCTCGACGGCGCTCCCCTCCCGGCGCTCGTAGATCTCGCCCCGCCCGGCCTCGACCGGGTCCTCCAGCATTGCCAGGGGTATCCCGCCCCCGGGCTGCCCACCGCCGGTCGATGAACCAGGCGCGGCACATCGAGCGCCCCGCCACCCGCTCGCGATCGGCCGGAGGCTGACGTGGAGATCCGCGACATCCATGCCCCCACCTACGCGGAGCTCCGGCCGCTGAAACCGAGGCGCACCGCGACCTTCCCGGTCTTCCCCGACCTCGTCGACACGCTCGCGGAGGCCGGCGAGCATCCCGACGACGTGATCGCCTACGCGCTCGCCGTGTGCTGCGCCTACTCCTACTCCGACACCGAGACGGTGGCGATGATCATGGCGCGAATGGGGATCGAGGCGAACCATTGCCTGATGGTCGCCGAGTACGTCGACGTCCTCTTCCTCACCCCGACGGCCTTCCTGCTCCAGAGCAAGGACGGCCGAGTGGTCATCCTCTGCTACCGCGGGACGCCACCGACGAGTGTGATCACCTGGCTCACCGATCTCGAGATCGACCCCGTCAAGGCCAAGCTGCCCGGGCCTCACGGGTCCGAGGAATACGCCGTTCACGCCGGCTTCTATCGCAACGTGCGCTCGACCCGCTACGTGGTCGAGGCCGCGCTCAAGCGCGCTCTCAAGGGTCAGTCGGTGCGTACCGGCGGCGCCCGGATGCCGGCCGCGATGGAGGCCTTCTACATCACCGGACACAGCCTCGGCAGGGCCAGCGCCGCGATGCTCGCCGCCATGCTTGTGACCGATCCCGCCTTCGCTCCCCTGGCGGCCAAGCTCAAGGCCGTTTACACCTACGGGTCGCCGATGATCGGGAGCCGGGACTTCGCCGCCGCGTGCAACGAGAACGCCTTCCTCCACACCAACATGCTCCGCTACGTGTACGCCAACGACATCGTCCCCCAGCTCCCGTCCAAGGAATCGGGCTCGTTCGCCCATTTCGGGAGCGAGTACCAGTACCGCCCCGCCGGCGATCACGGCACCTGGCACCACAACGACCACCCCCGCCCCCAGCTCCGGAACCTGATCGAGGTCATCACCACCCCGCTCTCCTTCCTGGCCAGGCAGCTCAGCCTCACCCGCGAGGTCTCCTTTCACGCCTCGATCGCCGATCACCTGCCCCAGTACTACATCGACGCGCTGAAGCCCGAAGGGGTGCGGAGCGAGTTCGGGGACTAGCGGCCCCCGGACCAGGCTAGTCGCGCACGGTGGTGTCGAGCTCGAGCTGGAGGGTGGCCGGCTCGAGCGGCGCGTCGGTGACACGCGGCCGGCCGCGCTTGGCCCAGTGGGCGACGACCTCGTGAGCGCGGCACGACCGGTAGGTTATGCGGCGATCGAGGGGCTGGACGGCCAGTCCGCCGGTGGCGTTCCCGGTCACCAGAGCATGGAAGCGGCGGCCGAGGCGGTCGACCTCGACGATGTCACCGGCCTGGATGCCCTCGAGGCGCATCCGGGAAAGGCTAACCGCTCGATGTCGCCACCACCACGCTCTGCGCCGCCTGGGAGGCGAGCAGCGCCGCGATCTCGTGGCCGGGCATGGGCGGGAAGAACAGGAAGCCCTGGGCCAGGGGCAGGCGCATGCCGGTGAACTCGT
>DASZLV010000013.1:0-9671 GCA_035552215.1 Solirubrobacteraceae bacterium
GCTATTCATCGGCGCGATGCTCGGAATGGCGTTCGGCACCGTCGCGCACCACTTGTTCGGGCCCGCGATCGGCGCACCTGCGATGTACGCGGTAGTCGCGATGGGTGGCGTGTTCGCGGCCGCCGCGCAAGCGCCGCTGACGGCGATCGCCAGCGTCGTCGAGATGACCGGCAACTTCGGTCTCACCCTCCCGATCATGCTCGCCACCGGGATTGCGGCGGCGGTCTCCAAGCAACTCTCCTACGGCAGCATCTACACGACCAAGCTCCTGCGCCGCGGGATCGACATCGAACGGCCAAGAATCACCAATATGCTCGCGACCCTCACGGTCGCCGGGGTTATGCGATCGATTCCACAGCGTGCCGGTGACGCGCTGCTTGTGCCATGGCCCGAGCCCGGGGTGGAAGGCGCCGCGATTCCAGACGAGGTGTGGGAAACCCTCGCCGGACCGGTGACCGACATTCGCCAACCACAGGAGCTGTTCGGCGATGAGACACTGGAACAGGCGCTACGACAGCTCACCCTGTACGACCACGAAGGGCTGCCAGTGATTTCCCACGACGGACAGCGCCTCGAAGGCTGGATCACCCGTCAGGATGTCCTCCAGGCGCTCGCCAAGAGCGTGAGCTCCTCAGCTCGCGACATCGAGCGAGGCGCCATCGCGGCTGACTTCGCCGAGAAGGAGCCCGAAGCCGACGCCCACAAGCCCAGCGCACCGCTCAAGGGCTACGAGATCGTCGAGATCACGGTTTCCCCCGAATCGCCCGCGCTCGGCCATCGCGTTGGCGACGTCGCCTGGCCACCTGGAAGCCTCATCGTCGCTATCACCAAAGGACACAACATCGTTTCCGTCGGCAAGGACATCGAACTCCACGCCGGGGAACGGATCATCCTCCTCGCGCCGACGGGCGCACCCCCTAGGTCTGCCACCGTGCCGCCTGCGGTTCATACCGAAGCAAACTGGTACGGAGACTGACAGGACTCCGCAGAGCCTCGACCGGTCTACACATCGCGAACGCGCCATACCCGAATCTCCTGACATTTCCGTAGTCGCCGAGCTTGCGCATCGCGAGGGCCATCAGCGCGTTGAGGCTTTGGAACGGCGAGTCGACCCGGACCGGGCGGCTGCGCCTGCGACCGGCTGGCGCGCGGTACGCCTGCTCGATGATTATCGACTCCGGCGGGCTCCCCTCTTCAGGGGGAGCGGGGGGTCTTTGGCTCTGGGGTTCGGTGGCGCAATTTGGGCGCGGGTCGCGCCCAGGTTGCGCCAGAAACGGCAACCTCTGCCAGCGCCGCCACGAAATCCCTGCAATGCCTAAAGCCCTCTCTCGGACTCGAACCGAGGACCCCTTCCTTACCATGGAAGTGCTCTACCAGCTGAGCTAAGAGGGCACGCTGTGCCAGCGTATCGCGTCGCGGCGGTGGTGCGATCGCCTAGACCAGTGGCGGGACCAGGATTCGAACCTGGGAAGGCAGAGCCATGTGGTTTACAGCCACACCCCTTTGACCGCTCGGGAATCCCGCCGCGAGGGCGTGCAGTGTAGCTAGAGCGCGGGCAAAACTACCCGGCGTCCCGAAGCCGCTGCGCCTCGGGCAGGGCCTCGAGCTTCTTCAGTGTGTGGTTCTCGATCTGGCGGATGCGCTCGCGGGTGACGTTGAAGGCCCGGCCGACCTCTTCGAGCGTGTACGGGCGCTGGCCCGTGAGGCCGAAGCGGAGCTCGATGACCTCGCGCTCGCGCTCGGGGAGCGCTGCCAGAGCGCGGCGCAGATTCTCGCGGCGCAGGTGTTCGGAGGCAAGCTCGAAGGGTGACTCGGCCGTGTGATCCTGGACGAAGTCGCCGAGCTCCGAGTCCTCCTCCTCGCCGATCGGCTTCTCGAGGGAAATCGGCTGCTGGGCCATGCGGAGGATGTCGCGGACCTCGCGAGCGGTGGTGTCGAGTTCCGCGGCGATCTCCTCGGGGGAAGGATCGCGGCCGAGCTGCTGGATGAGCTGGCGCTCGACGTGGACGACCTTGTTGAGCTTGTCGACCATGTGCACGGGGATCCTGATCGTGCGGCCCTTGTCGGCGATCGCGCGGGTGACGGCCTGGCGGATCCACCAGGTGGCGTAGGTCGAGAACTTGTAGCCGCGGCGATAATCGAACTTCTCGACGGCGCGGATGAGGCCGAGGGAGCCCTCCTGGATCAGGTCGAGGAAGGTGAGGCCGCGTCCCAGGTAGCTCTTGGCGATGGAGACCACGAGGCGGAGGTTGGCTTCGATCATCTGCTGCTTGGCCGTCATGTCGCCGCGCTCGATGCGCTGCGCCAGCGCCACCTCCTGATCGGCGGTGAGCAGGTGGACGCGGCCGATCGAGCGGAGATAGAGACGCAGCGAATCGAGACTCGGCTCGACGGTGAGGTCGAGCTCGGTGCGCTTGCCCGGCTCGACCCGAGGCTCGACGGCGTGCACCGCCGATGCCTCGACCCGGCTGCTCTCGGAGGTCGCGGCGCGCCCGTCCTCCTCCTGGACGACGTCGATTCCCTGCTCGTCGAGGTAGGCGTGCAGCTCCTGGATCTGCTCCTTGGATACGTCGACCTCTTCGAGGCAGGTGGCGATCTGATCAAAGGTCAGAAAGCCGCGGTCATGCCCCTCGGCGATGAGCGGCCGCAGCTCGTCCAGCTCCACAATCGGAGCCTCATCGCTCAACAGAATAAGTCCCTTATTGCTCACTTTCCCCTGAGCTCCTTCGGTACGCGCGCCTTAAGGCCACCCTGGCTGGGCGGGCCCCTCTCAACTCCCAATTCGACCCGATTGATACCACAAAACTGGAGGAGATTGATCCATCACGCACGAAGTCGGGGACTCAGCCGCGGCTCGCCAGCTTTACCCTTTAGGGAACCATGCTCTCGAGTCGCCCCTCCAGCCCCTCTGCTGCCGTCGACGTCCAGGCGCAGCTGCCGACCGTCCATCTCAGCATCTCTCGCGTCGGGGTGACCGGGCTCGAGAAGGTCATCCGGCTCCAGCAGAACGGGAACGAGCAGCTGTTCTCCGCCCGTTTCGAATGCGTGATCGACCTCGGACCCAAGCAGAAGGGCGCGCACATGTCGCGTTTCGAGGAGGTGGTCAACGAGGCGATCGGCGAGGTGGTGCTCGGCGAGGTGGCCTTCAAGGCCGAGACTCTGGCGGAGCACATCGCCGAGCTCGTCCGCGTGCGTCAGGACGCGCGGCGGGCGGAGGTCAGCGTCGAGGCGCGCTTCCCCGAGCACAAGCCGGCGCCCGTGTCAGGCATCCAGACCCAGGAGCTCTACACCCTGCACGGGTCGGCGGTGGCCTCCGAGCTCGGGACGCGCCGGCTCACCGGCGTCACCGCCCAGGGGATCACCGCATGCCCGTGCGCCCAGGAGCTCGTCGCCGGCGCCGCCCGCGAGCGGCTGGCCGCGGAGGGATTCGACGCCGAAGAGATCGAGCGGATCATCGAGGCGGTCCCGGTCGCCACCCATAACCAGCGCGGCCTGGGAACGCTCCACATCGGCTGTCCGGAATCGTGCAACGACGAGATCGACGCCGCCACCCTGCTCGGGATCGTCGAACAGTCGATGTCGTCGGAGATCTACGAGCTCATGAAGCGCAGCGACGAGGCCGCGGTGGTCGAAAAGGCGCACCGTCGTCCCCGCTTTGTCGAGGACTGCGTGCGGGAGATGATCAGAGGCGTGGTCGAGGCCTTCCCCGGCCTCGACGATCGAGCCTTCGTCTCCGCCCACCAGCTCAACCTCGAGACGATCCACCAGCACAACGTTGTCGCCGAGCGCTTCGGCACGCTCGGGGAGATCCGACGCGAGCTCGCCTCGGGCATCCCGGCCGCCGAGCACACCAGCCGCCGCGCCTGGCTCGACGGCGCCGTGTGAGCGGGCGCTCAGGCGCCGGCTCGGTCGGCGCGCGTGCCGTCGAGCTCTGAGATCCGGCGGCGCAGGCCGAAGAAGTAGTCGGCGCCCGAGAAGACGGTGATCGCCACCGTCACATACACGAGCACCGAGACCCAGAAGGGATGCCCGTTCACGGCGATCAGACACATCACGGTGACCACCTGAACGGCGGTCTTGACCTTGCCGAGCAGGCCTGCCGCGAGCACGACTCCCTGCGCGGTGGCGGCCATGCGCAGCGCCGTGACGGCGAACTCGCGGGCGATGATGACCATTGCCACCCAGGCCTGCACCCGGTTCAGTGAGACGAGGGCGACGAGGGCCGCGATGATCAGGAGCTTGTCGGCGATGGGGTCCATGAGCTTGCCGAAGTTCGTGATCGAGTTGCGCGTGCGCGCCAGATAGCCATCGATGGCGTCGGTCAGCGAAGCGGCCGCGAAGACGATCGCGGCGAGGAGGTCGCCGCCGTGGGTCTTGTCGAGGAGGGCGACCACGAGCACGGGCACGAGCAGGATGCGCATCACCGTGAGGACGTTGGGGACGTTGAGCGGGACCATGTCGAGCCCCTAACGCTAGCCGCCTGCTGGGCCGTTCTCAACCGTGCCCAGGCGGTTGCGGGCGCCCCTGCCGGCGGCGCGGGGTCGCCGACGGTCGCCGTGCCGTAGGGTTCACGTCATGCCACTCGTACCTATGGTCATTGAGCGCACCGCCCGTGGCGAGCGTGAATTCGACATCTACAGCCGCCTCCTCAATGAGCGGATCATCTTCCTGGGCACGCCGATCGACGAACAGATCGCCAATCTCATCGTCGCCCAGCTCCTCCATCTCGAATCCCAGGACCCCGACAAGGACATCTCCATCTACGTCAACTCCCCGGGTGGATCCATCTACGCCGGGCTGGCGATCTACGACACCATGCAGTTCGTCAAGCCCCAGATCCAGACGATCTGCATGGGAGTGGCAATGTCCATGGGGTCGCTCCTGCTCACGGCCGGCGCCAAGGGCAAGCGCTTCGCTCTGCCCAATAGCCGGATCCTCATCCACCAGCCGTCAGCCGGCTTCGAGGGTCAGTCGACGGACATCGAGATTCATGCGCGCGAGATCCTCAAGGTCAGAGAGCGGATTGATGAGATCTACGCTCACCACACGGGCCAGCCGCTCGAGCAGGTCCACACCGACATGGAACGCGACCGGTTCTTCAAGGCCGAAGAGGCAGTCGAATACGGTCTTATCGACCGCGTGCTCGCGCACCACTAGGGCGCGCGAGCTCAACGGTTGTCAGCGCCTGCCGGTCGAACCGACCGTCTGGCGCTCGCCCCGGCCCTCCTCTACCGCCTGCCGAGCTTCCACGTGGGTGACGGGCAGGCCGCCCCCGCGCGCTTTGCTCACGAGATCGAGACGCAGCCACTTGGACATCCGGCGCGGGAGGGTGGAGATGATGATCTCGTCGTAGTCGCCGAGGTTGACCGCGTCGTGGATGGCCATCAGTGGCTCAGGGTCGCCCACGCTGCCCGTCACCTCTTGGCCGGCAGCGGCGCTCAGCTTGGGGAGCGCGTCGGCGAGCACAGCCTGGGCCTCCTCGACTCCGTCGTCGCTCGGGTCGACATACTTGTGCATGCCATGCGGCTGCTGGGGGACGACGAGATGGAAGGTCGCGGCCCCGCGCTGCGCGCGCGAGCGGACGGCGTCCATCAGACGCTGCGTCGATGCGGTCTGATGGGCAACGACGAGGACGTGGGCTGGCTCCGACATGGGCGACACCTCTCGCGGGTTGCTGGACGTTCTGACACTTAGTATCGCATGACACTAAGTGTCGCGCAAGGAGCGAGGTCAGGCCACCGGATGCTCGATCGCGCCGAGGCTTTCGATCTCGATCCGGATCACGTCGCCGGACTCGAGGAACCGCGGTGGATCGAAGCCCATCCCGACCCCGCTGGGGGTGCCGGTGAGGATCAGGTCTCCGGGCATCAGCGTGCACGTCTCGGAGATGAAGTCGACGACCGACTGAGGACCGAAGATCAGATCTGCGGTGCGCGCGTCCTGGCGCAGTTCGCCATTGACCCAGGTGCGCAGCTGGAGGTCTTCGGCCGAGGGAACCTCGTCGACGGTGGTGATCCACGGTCCGTAGGGGCAGAAGGTGTCCGCGCCCTTGGCGCGCGTCCACTGGGGCTCGCGCTTCTGGAGATCACGGGCGCTGACATCGTCGGCCACGCAGTAGCCGGCGATCGCTCCCCCGGCACCCATCACCACCACGAGCTCACCCTCGTAGTCGAGCCTCCTCACCACCGGCGGGCACCGGATCGGGCCGCCGGGAGGAGCGATGGCACCTTGCACCTTGACGAAGACGATCGGGCGCTCCGGCAGTTCAGCGCCCGTCTCCGCGGCATGCTTGGCGTAGTTGAGCCCGATGCAGTAGATCGCGGTCGGATCGGGCACGGGCGCGAGGAGCGAGACCTCGGCGAGCGGCCAGCGTTCACCATCGGCCGCCGTGGCCTCGCCCGAGGCTAGCCGGTCACGCACCGTTGACCCGTCAGAGAAGGCGATTACCTCCTCGCCCCGTACCTCTCCGGCACTCGGCTGCTCACGTCCGGGAACCTGAAAGGTCGCGAGCTTCATTCGGACCAGAGCCTACAAGCCCGCGCCGGCGAACTGCCATGATCCACCGGGAATGGCAACGGCTCGCTCGCGGTGGCTGGTAGCGGTAACCGGGCTGGCGCTGATCGGCGCGGGCTGCGGGTCAAGCCCCCGGCACGCCCCCACGCACGGCACCTCACAGGCCGCGCCGGTGCTGGCAGACCCCTCTGAGGTGGCGGTGATCCGCGGGTGGTCGAGCGCCCTGCGCCACGGGGACGTGGCCGGCGCCGCTCGCTATTTCGCGCTCCCGAGCGAGTTCGCCAACGGTGCCGCCGGCGCCATCGTCATCCACACCGAGACGCAAGCGCGGGCCGCAAACGCAAGCCTGCCGTGCGGCGCCGTCCTCCTCTCCGCCACCCGGCGCGGGCGCTTCGTCAGCGCCCTCTTCCGCTTGACCGACCGGTCGGGGCCCTACGCTGGGTGCGGACCGGGCGCCGGTGCGCTCGCGCGCACCAACTTCGTCATCGTCGACGGTCACATCGTCGACTGGATCCGGGCCCCCGAGGGCAGTGGCGGCTCACCGGGGCCTGCCGCTCCGCCCGTCCCGCAGGGCCCGGTGGTGTGAGCTCAGAACAGCGCTTCTTGGCCCGCTCGCTGGGGGTCGCCGCGGCGCCCGCCCGGCGGCTCCTGCCCGAGGGCGATGGCCAGGTCATCGGCGAGCGCGCGTTCGGAGCGCGAGGCGACGAGCGGCTCGTCGATGCCCTCGACGTGCACCAGGGTGCGCCGGCGATCGCCGCGCTCTGAGCCCTCGAGGGGAACGAGCGCATAGACGCGGTCGGCGCGCACGAACTTGCCGTAACCGAGAGGAACCATCGGTACCGGTGCTCTTGCCATCGCGCGGCTCATCCTACGCGCCGCGTCGCGAGTTCAGCTCCTCGCTCGGCCTGGGGCCGGCGCGAGCTAACTCGAGAGGATGAGCCCGAGGCGCCGCTCGAGCGCGCCGGCGAGCATCTCGCGCTGGGGCCCCTGCTCGAAGCGCTCGGTCAGCGCCGAGAGGAAGCCCTCGATGATCAGGCGCTTGGCGACCTCGTCGCGCAGACCGCGCGAGCGCAGGTAGAAGAGCTGGTCGGTGTCCATCTGGGCGACGGCCGCCGCGTGCGTGCAGCGGACGTCGTTGGCCTGGATCTCGAGGCCGGGGATGGCGTCGGCGTGGGCGCGCTTGGAGACCAAGAGGTTGCGCGACTCCTGGAAGGCGTCGGTCTTCTGGGCTCCCGGGTCGACGATGATGTTGCCCCTCCACACCGCCGTCGAACGATCCTGGAGGACGCCGCGGAAGGCGAGGTCCGAAGTGGTGTTGGGCGCCGCGTGCACCTGCGTGGTGTCGAAGTCGATGTGCTGTCGCGCGCGGCTGGCGTAGGCGCCGGTCACGCGGGCGTCGGCGCCGGGACCGCCCAGCCGGGTATCCATGCGCACCCGTCCACCGCGCGAGCCGAATCCCAAGGCAACCCAGTCAAGCGAACCGTCGCGGCCCACCTCGGCGCGCTGGGAGCCGAAGATCCAGCTGCGCTCGGACAGGTCCTGGCCGCACACGTAGCGCAGCCGGGAGTTGTCGGAGATGACGAGCTCGACCACGGTGTTGAACAGGCCCTCGACCTCCTTGGAGGCCGACAGGTACTGCTCCCACACCTCGGCCTGCGCCCCGTCCTCGATGACCACGAGGGTGCGCCGGTGCAGCTCTGAGTGGTCGGCGCTCTGGATCTGGGTGAGGAGAATCGGATGCTCGAGCGCGACGCCAGAGGGCACGTAAACAAACGCGCCTCCCTGGAAGCCCGCGTCGTTGCGGGCGACGAACACGTCGTCGGCGGAAACGAGGCTCCCGAGATGGCGCTCGACGAGCTCTGAGTGCTCCCGGGCCGCGAGCTCGAGCGAGGTGACGATGACCCCGTCGGGGAGCTCGGCACCGGTGAGCGCCGCGTCGGCCGCGTCGACCTGGCGCAGCTCGGTGGCGCCCTCGGGGGCGAAGAGCCGCTCCGGGGCCGCACCGTTGGCAGTGGTGGGCGCCAGCGTAAAGGCGTCCAGATCGAGTCCCGAGATGTCCGTGAACTCCCATCCCGCCGTGCCCTTGAAGTTGGGGAGCGGAAGGGTGTCCCTCAAGACCGCGGCGCGTTCGCGGCGCGCCGCCAGGAACTCGGGCTCGGCCACGAGACTAGCCAATCGAGCCCTCCATCTGAAGCTCGATCAGGCGGTTCATCTCGACCGCGTACTCCATCGGCAGCTCCTTGGTGATGGGCTCGATGAAGCCGTTGACGATGAGCTTCGACGCCTCTTCCTCGGGGATGCCGTGCGAGCGCAGGTAGAAGAGCTGGTCCTCGCCCACCTTCGACACCGTGGCCTCGTGCCCGACGTCGACGTCGTTCTCGCCGATGCGAATCGTCGGGTAGGTGTCTGAGCGCGAATGCTCGTCGAGCAGGAGCGCGTCGCACACCACCTTGGACTTCGAGCCGTGAGCGCCCTTGGCGACCTCGAGCAGACCCCGGTAGGAGCCGCGCCCGCCGTCCTTGGAAATCGACTTGGCGAAGATGTTCGAGGTCGTGTTGGGAGCCGCGTGGACGATCTTGGCGCCCGCATCCTGGTGCTGGCCCGCGCCCGCGAAGGCGATCGAGAGCACCTCGCCGTGGGCGCGCTCGCCGAGCAGGTAGATGCTCGGGTACTTCATCGTCAGCTTGGAGCCGAGGTTGCAGTCAACCCACTCGACCGTGGCGTCCTCGTAGGCGACCGCGCGCTTGGTCACGAGGTTGAAGACGTTCATCGACCAGTTCTGAACCGTGGTGTAGCGAATCCGCGCGCCAGGCTGGGCGATGAGCTCGACGACCGCCGAGTGCAACGAGTCCGAGCTGTAGGTCGGGGCGGTGCAGCCCTCGACGTAATGCACGTAGGAGCCGGGCTCGGCGATGATCAGGGTGCGCTCGAACTGGCCCATGTTCTCGGTGTTGATGCGGAAGTAGGCCTGGAGTGGCATCTCCACGTGGACGCCTTCGGGCACGTAGACGAACGAGCCACCCGACCACACCGCGGAGTTCAGCGCCGCGAGCTTGTTGTCATTGGGCGGGATGATCGTCGCGAAGTACTTGCGGACGAGGTCCTCGTGCTCGCGCAGCGCCGTGTCCATGTCGGTGAAGATGACGCCTTGGGCCTCG
>DASZLV010000014.1:0-37750 GCA_035552215.1 Solirubrobacteraceae bacterium
CCGTAGCCAATCCCCGGTCTCAGGAAATGCGAGCCGATCCTGCGGTCGAGGCCCATGCCGCGCGCGACCTCGAGGACGTCGGCGCCGGTCTCCTCGCACACGTTGGCGATCTCGTTGATGAAGCTGATCTTGGTGGCCAGGAAGGCGTTGGCGGCGAGCTTGACCATCTCCGCCGAGGCGATGTCGGTACGGACGAGGGGCGCCTCGAGGGGAGCGTAGAGCTCGACCACGGCGTCGCCGGCCCAGTCGCCGTCGTCGCCCACGACCACGCGGTCGGGGTGGAGGAAGTCCTCGAGGGCGGACCCCTCTTTGAGGAACTCGGGGCAGGACACGTACGCGAAACCCGACTTGCCCTGCTCGCGGAACATGCGCTTGATCGAGGTGCCCGTGCCCACCGGCACGGTCGACTTCATGACGAGCGCGTGATGGTCGGAGGCGGGCATCGCGCCCACGACCGCGTTGACGGCGGAGAGGTCGGCGTCGCCGGAGTAGGTCGGCGGGGTGCCGACGGCGACGAAGAGCAGGCGGGCGTGCTCGAGCGCCGGGGCGAGCTCGGTGGAGAAATGCAGGCGCTCGCGGTTGCGGGCCACCGAATCGGCGAGCCCGGGCTCGTAGATGGGGATCTCGCCGCGCTCGAGCCGGGCGATCTTCTCGGCGTCGACGTCGACGCACCAGACCTCGTTGCCGAGCTCGGCGAAGCCGGCGGCGCTGACCAGTCCCACGTAGCCGGTCCCGATCACGGCGATAGGTTCGCGTTCCTGAGCCATGCGGCGGGAGGCTAGCGAGCCGTCCCAAGGGACTGCTTTACGGCACCCGGACCAGAGAGGCTGCGAGCCCGATCATCTGCTGCTTGTCGAGGTTGTGGGTCAGCGTGTTCGAGATCCAGTAGACACCGCGCTGGGTGTGCCAGGCGACCAGGTTGAGCTTGGCCCCTTCGAAGTAGAGGTCGAGGAGCTTGCCCCCGGCCATGCGCGTCTCGGTCGGCTTGGCGAGGATCGGAGCGTGTTGCCAGGTCATCCCCTCGATGTCGTAGTACTGGCCGAGGGAAGCGTTGAGCTCGACGGTCATCTGATAGGCGGCGGCGGGGTGATGCTGCGGCGTCCAGATCCGGTACTTGCGGGGGTAGGAACCGACGGTGGAAATCTGGGCCGGACAGTTCGCGAGCGAGGACGAGCAGTAAGCCGATCCGGCCGCAAGCATCCTCGGGACGTAGATCGGCACGCCGGCGTGGCCGAGGGCCGCGGCCTGGAGCTTGCCCTCCTTGAGATCAGGGATGAGCCCGGCGGTGGGCGCGCGGGAGGCCTTCGCCGCCACCGTGGGCGCGCCCGTGGTCGTCGTCGTCGTGGAAGGCGCCACGGTGGGGGCCATGAACCTGTCGAACGCCGACTGCTCGGCGCCCGTGTCGGCGGTCACGTAGTCGACGCCGCCCACGACATTGGCGATGTTCGCGGTCGGGAAGGGGATCTGCTTGATCGCGTGGCCATCGGCGAAAGCGACGAGGTTGAAGAGGTTGATGAGCCCGTCGATGGTGTGCAGGTTGGGATCGGTCCGGGTGTGCTTACCGAAGATCTTCAGGAGCTTGCCACGGTTGGCGATGAGGTTGCTCTGCCCATACTGATCCTTGGCCTGGCGGATGAAGGCCTGCTGGCGAGCGGCGCGGACGAGGTCGTTGTCGGTGTGCCGGAAGCGCACGTAGGACAGGGCGTCGGTCCCGCACAGCTTCTGGTAGCCGGGCTGGATGTCGATGCTCGAGTAGTTGGTCACCGCCGTGTTGTTGTAGTAGCGGTGATCGATCTGGGTGTACACGCAACCGATGGCGTTGACGAGGTCGACGAAGCCGGAGAAGTTGATGTCGACGATGTGGTTGACCTGGAGCCCGGGGAAGACGTTCTGCTGAATCGTCTTGACCACCAGGTTCGGGCCTCCGAGGGAGTAGGCGGCGTTGACCTTGCCGGTCTGGGTGAGGCCGTTGGGGAGCGGGATGTTGACCATGAGGTCGCGGGGAATCGACATGACATTGATCGTCGACGAGCTCCCGTCCAGGCGCACGAGCATGATCGTGTCGGTGTTGGACGCGCTCTGGGCCTGACCCGCGCGGTGGTCGGACCCGAGGATGAGGATGGTCTGGGGATTACCGGGATTGGGGATGACGACGCGAGCGTGCTTGATCGCCGGTGTCTGGTTGAAGTCGTGGGCGATCTGCTTGAACTCGAGCAGACCGGCTACCGCCGTCGTGGTCGCAGTGAAGGCCACCACGATCGCCGCGGCCAGAGCAAAGCGCCACAGCGCCCCGCCCCGCGAGCTCGGGATGAGCCGCATCATCCGCCCCCTTCGATCGCCCGCAGGCGGCCGGGCAGGCGCGTGGGATCGGCCTCCTCGAGCCAGATCGGGAGTCCGCGCACGAAGTCACCGAGCGCTCGCCGGTAGCGCGCCAGCGAAGTGAGCGAGACCCACTCGTCGGGGCCGTGGTGACCCGCGCCCGCGGGGCCGAACTCGACGGCCGGGATCCCCGCCTCGATGAACGAGGCCGCGTCGGAGGCGCCGTCGCGCCCCACGCTCATGACCTCGCGGTCGGGGAGCGAGCGCGACGCGGCGTCGCCCAGCGCTCGCACGTAGAGATTGGTGCGGGCCACGGTGACCGGCGGGTGGATGAACGTCCGGGTAACGTCGATATCGGGGATGGCGCGCACCTGGGCGAGGATGTCGCCGGGATCCTGTCCCGGGAGGTAGCGGACGTCGACGGCCATGAGGCACCGTTCCGGCACCTGGTTGAGCGCCTCGCCGCCCTCGATCCGCCCCAGGTTGATCGAGGGGCGGTCGAACATCTCCGAGGACTCGCGGCTGAAGGGCAGCGTCTCGATGGCGCGGAAGACGTCGATGGCCTTGAGCACGGCGTTGTCCCCGAGCCACGGCGTCGAGCTGTGGGCGGCGCGACCGTGCACGTCGATGCGCATCACCAGCACGCCCTTGGCCTCCACCCCGATGTGCAGGTCGGTGGGCTCACCGGTGATGGCAAAATTGCCTCCGAGGCCGCGCTTGACGAAATCGTCGGTCGAGCGCACATCGAGCTCCTCGGACTCCTCGTCGGGGACGCAGACGAAGCGCACGCGGATGCGATCCTGTGCCGCCACGTCCTTGATCGCGCACATCATCGCCGCGAGGGCGCCCTTCATGTCGTAGGCGCCGCGGCCGATCAGGCGATCGCCTTCGACCCGGGCCGAGAACTGCTCGGCGCGCCCGGGCACCACGTCGAGGTGGCCGTGGAAGACGACGGTAGGCGCATCCGGCGAAGCCGGGCCAACGTCGGCCACCAGCACCGGCATGCCGTTGTGATCGTGCTCGCGGACCTCGATGTCGCGGGATTCGAGCCATCCCTTGACGAATCCTGCCGCCGCGGTGAGCTCATCGCTGTGCGAGGTGTCGTAGGAGATCAGTCGCTCAGCGAGCACACGCTCATCGGTCATGGGCTAACCGATGATACGGAGGGCGTTATCGCTCTCAGCTGGTGCCGGAGGCGATCTCGAGGAACGCCTCGAGCCGCCGGCGTGAGCGCCGCGCGGCGCGGCGCTTCTCGCTGCCCTCGTCGGCTTCCTCGTATTCGCGCTCGGCCACCGAGAGGCGATCGCGCAGATCACCGGCGTCGAGCGCGGAGGGCTCGTGCGCCTCCTCGACGAGGATGAGGACGTGGTTGCGCGCGACCTGCATGTAACCCTCGGCCTGCGCAAACCTGACGATCTCGGACTCGGTCTTGTACAGGCGCAGCTCGGTGGGATCGAGCATGGCCAGGACCGGGGTGTGGTTGGCGAGGATGCCGATCGAGCCGAGCGCGGTGAAGGTCGAAACCATCTCGACCTCGTCGTTGAACACCTCGCCGTCCGGGGTGAGAACCTCAACCTGGAACTTGGTGTGAGCCATAGCGGCGCGCTAGCCCTTGTTCGCGTCCTCGACCACCTGGTCGATCGTGCCCTTCATGAAGAACGCCCGCTCGGGAACCTCGTCGTGCTTGCCCTCGAGGATCTCCTTGAAACCGCGGATCGACTCGGCGATGGGAACGTACTCGCCCGAGATGCCGGTGAACTGCTCGGCGACGAAGAAGGGCTGGGAGAGGAAGCGCTCGAGCTTGCGGGCCCGGTTGACGGTGACCTTGTCCTCGTCGGAGAGCTCGTCGATCCCGAGGATGGCGATGATGTCCTGGAGCTCGCGATAGCGCTGGAGCACCTGCTTGACCTGGTTGGCGACATTGAAGTGCTCCTCGCCGAGGATGTCCGCCTTGAGGATCGTCGAGGTCGAGTCGAGGGGGTCGACGGCCGGATAGATGCCCTTCTCGGAGATCGCCCGCGACAGCGTGGTGGTGGCGTTGAGGTGGGCGAAGGCCGAGGCCGGCGCCGGGTCGGTGAGGTCGTCCGCGGGCACATAGATGGCCTGGATCGAGGTGACCGAGCCCTTGCGGGTCGAGGTGATCCGCTCCTGGAGCTGGCCCATCTCGGTGGCCAGGGTGGGCTGGTAGCCGACCTGGGAGGGCATCCGGCCGAGCAGGGCCGAAACCTCGGAGCCGGCCTGCACGAAGCGGAAGATGTTGTCGATGAACAGGAGCACGTCCTGCCCCTCCTCGTCGCGGAAGTACTCGGCCATGGTGAGACCGGAGAGCGCGACACGCATGCGGGCACCGGGAGGCTCGTTCATCTGCCCGAAGACGAGCATGGTCTTTTCCAGGACCCCGGACTCCTTCATCTCGAGCCACAGGTCGTTGCCCTCGCGTGAGCGCTCGCCGACGCCGCAGAAGGCCGAGAGTCCGCCGTGCTCCTGGGCGAGGTTATGGATGAGCTCCTGGATGATCACGGTCTTGCCCACGCCGGCGCCGCCGAACAGGCCGACCTTGCCGCCCTTGGCGTAGGGCGCGAGCAGATCGACGACCTTGATCCCGGTCTCGAACATCTCCGTCGTCGGGGTGAGCTCCTCGACGGTGGGGGCGTCGCGGTGGATCGGCCAGCGCTTGGTGTCCTCGGGAAGGGGGTCGCCGAGATCGATGGGCTCGCCCAGGAGGTTGAAGATCCGCCCCAGGGTGATGTTGCCCACGGGCACGGTGATGGCGGCGCCGGTGTCGAGGACCTCGGCCCCGCGCGCGAGACCGTCGGTGGTGTCCATGGCCACGGCCCGCACCCGGTCATCGCCGAGATGCTGCTCCACCTCACAGACCAGGAAGTCCGACCCACCGCCGGAGAGGTCGCTCTCCTCGGTCAGCTCCGCCTGCGGGCGCTTCACGGTGATCGCGTGGTTGATCTGGGGCAGCTTGTCGGGGAACACGGCCTCGATCACGACGCCCTGGATCTCCTCGATCCGACCGATGTTCTGCTTCTTCTCAGTGCTGGCGGGTTTCTCAGTGGTGGCGGACATGTTTCTCCAGTTCTGGGTCTAGCCGACGCCTTCGGCGCCGGCGACCACTTCCATGATCTCTTGGGTGATCTCAGCTTGGCGGGCCCGGTTCATCTGCAGCGTCAGATCCTCGATCAGCTCACCGGCATTGTCGGTGGCGTTGCGCATCGCGGTCATCCGCGCGCCGTGCTCGGAGGCCGTCGACTCGAGCAGAGCCCGGTAGATCGACACCTCCACGTAATCGGGAATCAGCCGTTCGAGGATCTCCTCGGGCCCTGGCTCGTACTCGACCTCGGCGCGGTGGCGCGGCTGGTCGTCCTCATCGTCATCTTTGTCATCGCCCTCGCCGAGAATCGTCGCTTGCTGGAGCGGCAGCAGGGTCTCGTGGCGCACGACCTGGGAGATCGGCGAGATATAGCCGTTGTAGAACACCTCGACCTGATCGACCTCGTCGTCGACGTAGGCCGAGATCAGGCGCTCGGCGATCCTCCGGGCATCGCCATAGGCCGGCCGGTCGGTAAAGCCGGTGAAGCTGTCGGCGAGCTCAAGGCGGCGGAAGCGGATCGAGGAGGCGGGCCGGCGGCCGGAGGCGAAGTACACGGCGGTGCGGCCCTGGCCCTCATGCTCGCGACCGGCGTTGATCCCGGCGCGGACGATATTCGAGTTGAACCCGCCGGCGAGCCCGCGGTCGCCGGCGACGAGCAGAAGCCCAACCCGGTTCACCTGGTCGTGTTCGGTGAGGATCGGCAGCCGCGGAACGTGACCGGCCGCCTCGGCGGCTTCGCGCGTCATCCTGCGGATCGCGCTCGCGTACGGCCGCAGCGCCTCGATGCGCTGCTCGGCGCGGCGCAGGCGGGCGGCCGCCACCGCCTCCATCGCCCGGGTGATCTTCTCGATGTTCTTGACCGAGGAGATTCGGTTGCGGACGTCTCGCTGTGAGATGGGCATCGGGGTTCAGGCGCTCCGGACCTAAGCCGGAACGGCCTCTTCCTCCTGCTCGGGCTCTGCCTCGGTCTCGGTCTCGGCGGAATCGTCGGAGGAGCTGCTCCTGGCGGGCGGCGCATCGCTGCCGTCACCCATCGGGTGGCCCTCCTCGTCGAGGTCGTAGCCGAAGTCGTCGGCGAACTCCTTGACCGCCTTGTCCACCTGCTCGACGGTCTCGTCGCTCCAGTCGCCGCCGGCGATCTTCTCGAGCAGATCGGCGTTGTTGGCCCGCACGTAGTCGGTGAGCTCGGACAGGAAGCGCTCAACCTTGTCGACCTCGATGCGGTCGAGGTAGCCGTTGGTCGCCGAGTAGAGCTGGACGACCTGGTCCTCGACGGGCATCGGCCGGCGCTCGGCCTGGTTCAAGGCCCGGACCAGTCGCTCGCCTCGCGCGAGCGTCCGCTGGGTGTCGGCGTCGAGCTCTGATCCGAACTGCGAGAACGCCTCGAGCTCGCGGTACTGGGAGAGGTCGAGCTTCAGGCGCCCGGCGACCTTGCGCATCGGGGTGATCTGAGCGGCACCGCCGACGCGGGAGACCGAGATGCCCACGTTGATGGCGGGACGGACACCCGAGTAGAAGAGCTTCGGCTCGAGGAAGATCTGGCCGTCGGTGATCGAGATCACGTTGGTGGGGATGTAGGCGGAAACGTCGCCCGCCTGCGTCTCGATGACCGGGAGCGCGGTGAGCGAGCCGCCGCCGAGATCGTTGTTGAGCTTGACCGCGCGCTCGAGGAGCCGCGAGTGCAGGTAGAAGACGTCCCCGGGGTAGGCCTCGCGCCCGGGCGGACGACGGAGGAGGAGCGACATCTGCCGGTACGCGTAGGCGTGCTTGGTGAGGTCGTCGTAGATGGCCAGCGCGGCCTGGCCCTTATAGAGGAAGTACTCGGCCATCGCGCACCCGGCGTAGGGCGCCAGGTACTGGATCGGCGCCGCTTCGTCGGCGGCGGCCATGACGATGATCGTGTTCTCCATCGCGCCCGCGTCCTCGAGCACCTTGGCCAGCGCGACTACGGTCGACTTGCGCTGCCCGATGGCCACGTAGACGCAAATGAGGTCGCGATCCTTGTTGTTGATGATCGTGTCGATGGCGATCGCCGTCTTACCGGTCTGCCGGTCGCCGATGATGAGCTCGCGCTGTCCGCGGCCGATGGGGATCATCGAGTCGATCGCCTTCAGGCCGGTGAGCATCGGCTCCTTCACGGGCTGGCGCTGAACGACGCCGGGGGCCTTGTGCTCGGCGGGGCGGCGCTCGGTGGTGTTGATCTCGCCCTTGCCGTCGAGCGGGTTCCCGAGTGGATCGACGATGCGCCCGAGCATGGCCTCGCCGACAGGGATGTCGAGCAGGCGGTTCGTGCGCTTGACCGTGTCCCCTTCGACGATCTTCTCCCACTCGCCGAACATCACCACGCCCACGTTGTCTGACTCGAGGTTGAGGGCCAGGCCCGTCACGTCGTGCGGGAACTCGAGCATCTCCAGGGACATGCAGTTCTCGAGCCCGTGCACGCGGCAGATGCCGTCGGCGACGGAGAGCACGGTCCCGACCTCGGTCAGGTCGGCGCCGGTGGTGTCGAGCCCTTCGATGCGGCTCTTGAGGATTGAGGTGATCTCGTCGGGGTTTATCTGCATGTCGTTTTGGCTCCTTGGCGGGCACGGCGCGCTAAGCGGCTTGCGCGACCGACCTTCGAAGTTGGTTCAGGCGGCTAAGGATCGAGGCATCAAGGATGACATTCCCGACTCGCAGGACGATGCCGCCGATGAGATTGGGATCGACGGTGCTCGACAGTTCGACCTTCTGGCCGGTCTTCTCGGAGATGCGGTCGCCGATGCCCCGCACGGTCTTCTCGTCGAGCTCGACCGCGCTCGTGATCTGCACCGGAAGCAGCTTCATCTCCTTGTCCCAGAGCTCCTCGAACTCGGCCCGAATCCGGAAGATGACGGGCATCCGGTGGCGCTCGACGAGCGCCTCGAGGAAGTTCATGAACAGCGGGTCGGCACCCTTGATCGCGCGCTGCAGCGCGCTTTTCTTCTCGTCGGTGGAGAAGTACGGGGAGAAGAAGAACACCGCCATCTGGCGGTGGTCGTTGAGCGCCGCGGCGAACTGGTCGAGCTCGTCGTGCATCTCCTCGAGGCTGTCGTGCTCCTTGCCGACCTCGAAGAGGGCGCGAGCGTATACCTGGGCGACCTCTTCCATTGGCTATCAGTGAGCCTCTCCGCCGACGGTCAGGGCGTCGAAGTCGAGCTCCTCGAGCGCCTCCTCCACGAGCCGCCGCTGATCCTCTGCGTTGAGCGTCTTGCGCGTGAGCTTCTCCGTCGCCTGGACGGTGAGATCGGCGACCTCGCGCCGGATCTCCGCGATCGCCCGCCGGGTCTCGGCCTCGATCTCGCGCCGGGTGCGCTCGAGCGCCTCCTCACGCTTGGCATCGGCTTCCTCGCGCGCCCTCTGCTCCACCGTCTGGGCCGTCTTCTGGGCGCGGGCGAGAATCTGCTCCGCGTGCTCACGGGCCTCCTGCAGGCGCTCGCGGTACTCCGCGAGAAGCTTGTCCGCTTCCTGGCGCGTGCGCTCGGCGGCGTCGATCGATTCGGCGATGGCGCGCTGGCGCGCGTCGAGCGCGGATCCGATACGAGGGAAGACGGCCTTCCTGAGGACGAAGAGCGAGATCGCGAAAACGACCAGCGTCCAGATCATGATCCCCACGTTGGGGCTGACCAGGAACGAGCCACTGCTGGCGATCGGGAGGTGGGTGGCGGCGGCGAGCATGTCGGCCTAGAGGAAGAAGGCGATGAAGCCGCCGACGAGGCCGTAGAAGAAGACGGCCTCGGT
Organism: Solirubrobacteraceae bacterium; assembly: GCA_035552215.1. Classification (GTDB taxonomy): domain Bacteria; phylum Actinomycetota; class Thermoleophilia; order Solirubrobacterales; family Solirubrobacteraceae; genus Palsa-465. The sequence continues at coordinate 9,179 of DASZLV010000014.1, forward strand.
GAGCGCGAAGCCGAGCCACTGGTCGCGCTCGATGTCCTGGCGCAGCTCGGGCTGGCGGGTCTTGGCCTGGATGGCGCTACCGAACACGGCGCCGATGCCGGCCCCAGCGCCCGCGGCACCGCCGCCGGCGCCGACGCCGAGCGCGATCGACCGGCCGGCCTTCTGGCCGTACGTGGTGGGGTCAACCGCGGCGGCCAACAGCGGATGGAACGCCGCGAAGAAGTGGAGGACGAACATTTACTCGAGAGCTCCTTTGATTGCTAGTGGCTCGAGACCGCGCTACCGAGATAGATAGCGGTCAAGATGGCAAAGATGAAGGCCTGCAGGCCGGCGATGAGGACGGCCTCGAAGAGGAAGATGGCGATCCCGATGGGCAGCAGGAACCAGGACACGACCTGAAGACCGACGAGAACCCCGAGCTCGCCGCCCATGAAGGCGATGAGCATGTGGCCGGCGAGCAGGTTGGCCCACAGTCGAACGGTCAGCGAGATCAGCCGCAGGAAGTTCGAGAGGATCTCGATCCCGAAGATCAGCGGGACGATCGGGCCGGTGACGCCGCTGGGCATCAGGCTCTTGAGGTAGCCGATGGGGCCGTGGTGCTTGACCCCCTCGAAGGTGGAGAGGGCGAAGACGCAGAGCGCGAGGATGAGCGGGAACCCGACGTTGGTATCGGCCGCATAGATCTGGAACGAGGGGATGTTCGCCCCGAAGATCTTGAACTTCTCGCTCGAGTCGATCGGCAAGGGGATGTAGCCGATCAGGTTGCTGACGAGGATGAACACGAACAGCGTGGCGACGAGCGGGAAGTACTTCCTCGCCAGGGCGTCGTCCATGTTGTCCTTGGTCATCTCGCGCGTGAAGTTGAAAAACATCTCGACGAGGACCTGAAGGCGCCCGGTGGGGCGCTTCTGCAGGTGGTTGGCGACATAGACCATCACGCCGAGGGTGAGCCCGGCGGTGATGAGCAGGTAGAGGACGGCCTTGTTGAAGGCGACCGGGCCGAGCTTGAACCAGGTGTCGAGCTTGAACTCGTCGGTGGGGGAGAACGAGGGATTGGTTCCGGCGATGCTCGGCGCCTTGTGAGCCGTGAGCCCGAAGAGGAGGACGAAGAGGATGATCCCGCCGATCCACACGGCGAGGACCGAGTACATGATCTTCTTGCCGGTGGTCATGCCCTTCTTCGAGGAAGAGCCGCCGGTCACCGGTGCCGCGGTCGCGCTCACGGCGCTGCCCTCGGCGGCGGCGGGCCGCTCGCGAGCCTGACCGCGAAGGCAATCGAGTACGCCCCGAAGATCACGACCGCCGCCGTCAGTCCATCGGCGCGATGGCCGGCGACACCCGCGAGGACGATGGCGCCGGCGAGGAGCCAGATGCGCACGAACGGCTCGAACAGGTTCAACCCGAGCTGGCGGCGAAAATCGCCGCTCGCATCTGTCGCTCTATCCAACAGGCGCCGGTCGGCGACGGCGATGATCCGCTGGAAAATCCACGCCCCACCCCCCACCAGGTATCCGAACGTGGGCACGCCGAGAACGATCGCCGGGATGGCGACAATCGCCACGAGCACGACATCCAGATAGCGAGGGACCACCATCAACGGCTGCTCCGAGGCCGCACCGACGCCTACCGCCAAGGGACGCTCCCCGACGGGTGGACACAGTCGTGGTCGTGGTCGGCGGGGCAGGGTCTGGGGCGAGTCATATCCGTGAGATCGGTTGCGGCTCGGCGGGCGGCCCGGGTAATCCTATCGGCGCTGCTCGAAACATGCCGGTTCATCGCAGGTGCGTCAGAAGTTCCGAAAGCGCTTGGCGACCACGACGATGGCGAGGACGAAGCCGATGAAGAAGCCGGTGAGCAGCCCCGCCGCGAGCGAACCGGCCAGGGCACCTAGGCCGGCACCGACAGCGGCGCAAAACAGGTTCACCGCGAGCATCAGCGCGCCCGCGCCTGCTGCGTCACTTCCCGTCAGCGGAGGACGGCCGTTCGTCATGGTTCCAGTCAAGCTTGTTCGCGCAGAGAAACTCCGACGGTCCGTTACCTGCCGGGTTAGGAGCGGACCGTCAGCGGGGAGTGGGCAACACTATCGCGCTCTCGGCGATGGGGCTGCGTAGGCCGGAGCGTGAGCCGCAGCCGGCCTCGTACGGGGCAGCGCGTAACTGAGGGCGAGAGCGAGCACGGGCAGTCCGGCGATGACCTCGAAGGTGGCGCGCAGCCCGTGAGCGTCGGCGAGCAGTCCGAGGAGCGGAGCGCCCACCCCGCCGAGCCCGATTGACAGCCCGATCGTCACCCCGGCGGCGACGCCGAGGCGCCCGGGCAGGAACTCCTGGCCCATGACGATGGTCACCGCGAAGGTGGCGATGGTGGCCGCGCCGGCGAGCGCGGCGAAGAGGATGCCGAGGACCGGGCCCGAGAGCAGGAAGCCGACGATCAGGGGCGGGAGTACGAGCATCGAGCCGACGAGGACGTTGCGGCGGCCGAACCGGTCCGCGAGGGGGCCACCGACGAGCGTCCCCGCCGCCCCGCCCAGGAGCATGGCCGAGAGGGCGGCGTTGCCGGTCGCCTTGGCGACGTGAAGATGGGAGACGTAATAGAGGGGGATGAAGGTCACCAGTCCGAAATACACGAACGATCGCAGCGCGATCACTCCCGCGAGCACGATGAACGGGCCCCAGGCCTCGGGCTCGTCCCCGCGGCGCACGCGGCCGGAGGCGACATCGGTACGGAAGGCCGCCAGTCGCGGCAGCTCGGCCACGAACACGGCAGCCATGAGCCATGTGGGGATGATGATGAATAGCGTCCCGTGCAGCCCGAAGGCGAGCACGAGCGGGGTCATGAGCACAGGCCCAAGGGCGAAGCCGATATTCCCGCCTACCGAGAACAGGCTCATGCCGCTGGCGCGGCGGGCGCCGGAAACGTAGTTGGCAAAGCGCGAGCCCTCGGGATGGAAGGCCGCAACCCCGATCCCGCTGAGGACGATGGCCGCGAAGGTGAGCCCGTAGTTCGGCGCGATACCCGCGAGCGCTATCCCCAGTCCACCCAGTGCGGGACCGAGAGGCATGAGCCAGGGAAGCGAACGCCGGTCGGAGATGTGCCCGAACAGCGGCTGGATGATCGAGGAGGAAATCGTCGCCGCCAGGATCAGGGCGGCGGCCGCGGCATAGCTGAGATGGCGCTCGGCGATGAGGAAGGGCAGAAGGGCGGGGACCGATCCCTGGGAGATGTCGGTGAGCAGATGGCCCGCCGACAGCGTGGCCATGGCGCGCCGGTCGACGCCCGCTCTGGCCACGGTCAAGCGGTGAGCTCCGCGAGGCGCTCGTGCAACGACTGCCGCTTGGCCTCGAGCTCGCCCTCGAGTTGCTCGAGCTGGGCACGGCGACCGCGGACGAGCTCGAGCTGGGTGCCGACGTGCTCGAGGGCCTCGTCGAGGATCCGCCGCCGCTGCACGCCGCTCTCGGCGAGCTTCCATTCCCGGCGCAGCTCGGCGCGCGCACTCTCGGCTTCGAGGAGCTGCGAGAGCTGCTCGAGAGAGAGGCCGAGCAGGTCACGGAGGCGCACGATCTCGCGCATCCGCTCGACGTCGGCCTGCGTGTAACAGCGGTGCTTGCCCTGCTCACGCTCGCCGGATCCCGGCAGAAGCCCGATCTCCTCGTAGTAGCGGATCGTCCGGGTGGTGGTGCCGACGAGCTCGGCGACTTCGCCGATACGCAGCGAACGCTCGGTGTCGGCGTCGATCGTGCTCACGGGACTACCGCCGGGTCGGACGCGGCTGGGGTCGCGCCCTTCATCGCGGGCGCCGGCCCGAGATCGAGCTCGGCCTCGTGCGACGGCCGCGCCGCCGACACGAAGGCCCCGAGCAGCGACACGGCCGCCAGGCACCACAGGGCGATGTGCATGTTTCCGATGAAAGGAGCCAACTGCTGATTTGAGATGTGGTGGGAGAGGCCCGAGAACACGCTGAAGAGCACCGACTTCGGCACCGAGGAGGTAAGAATGGCGAGGACGAAGGCGATCGAGATCACCGCACCCGTGTTCTGCACGAGAACGCGGGCGCCGGCCGCGATCCCGCGCCGGTGGGGCGGCACCACGCCCATCATCGCCGCCGTGTTGGGGCTGTTGAACATGCCCGAGCCGATGCCAACGATGAACAGGTAGATCCCCACGGGCAGGTAGCTGGTGTCGCGCTGGATCAAGGTCATGAGCGCGAGCCCGGCGCCGGTGACGAGCATCCCCAGCGCCGCCATGGCCCGCGAGGAGGCGCGACGGTCGGCCCACACGCCGGCCAGCGGCGAGGAGACGAGCATTCCCACGGCGAGCGGCGCCAGCTTGATCCCGGCGATGATCGGGGTGTCGCCCTGCACGCCCTGGAAGTAGAAGACGAAGACGAACATGAGCGCGAAGCGTGCGAGGCCGTTGAGGAAGGCGGCGGCCGCGGCGGCCGAGAACAGCCGGCTGCGGAAGATGCCGAGATCGAGCATGGGGGCGCGGTGGTGCTTCTCGATGACGATGAAGGCGGGGAGGAGAACGGCGGCCGCGATCAGGCCGCCGATGACGAGGGGCGAGCTCCAGCCCGAGATCCCGCCCTTGGAGATGCCGAGCACGAGACCGGTGAGCCCGACCGTGAAGGTCAGGGTGCCGGCCAGGTCCCATTCGCGCACGGCTTCGCGTCCGCTGATCTCGCGAAGGATGAGGGCGCCCCACAGGGTTCCGCCGAGGGCCAGGGGCACGTTGAACCAGAACACCCACGGCCACGAGATCGCCACCAGGGCACCGCCGAGCACCGGCCCGATGACCAGCCCGACGGCGGCGACCATGGTGTTGGTGCCCATGGCCAGGCCGAGCTGCTCGCGAGGGAACGCGTCGGTGACGATGGCGGCGGCGTTGGCGAACAGGAAGGCGCCGCCGATCCCCTGGAGGATCCGCCACAGGATGAGCTCGGTGCCGCTGGACGCGAAGCCCGCGCCCAGCGAGGCGAGCGCGAAGACGAGAAACCCTCCGAGGTAGGCACGCTTGCGTCCGAACTGATCCGACAGTCGGCCCGCGCTGAGCACGAGCACGGTCGAGGCGATCATGTAGACGAGGATCACCCACACGAGCTCGAGCAGGCTCGTGTGGAGGCTGCGCTCGAGGTTGGGCAGGGCGATGATCAGGGTGCCCGAGTTGATGGTGGCCAGGAGCATGCCCAGGCTCGTGCACGACAGGGCCCACCACTTGTACATCCCGTGGTCGGCCTGGACACCGAATGACCGGCGCGGCGACGCGCCGCCGCCGCGAGCTACGGGATTCTTCCTCTGAACACGCTCGAACAACGCCGGCATCGACACCTCCGCGACTCGCCCAACTGCAACTTTACGTAAACGTCAGGATATCGCATCAGGCCTCGTAGGCCGCGACGGTGGCGAGGATCAAGAAGGCGGCGACAAGCGCCACCCCTTCGAACATGGTGGCCTCCCCGTCCCCGGTGATCTGCCAGACGATGATCGCCGTCCCGGCCAGGGCGCCGATGTACACCGGCGCCAGCGAGAAGGTGAGCCGAGTCGCGAGCACGAGCGAGACGATGACCATCGCCGGGTAGAGGAAGGCGGCGATCTGGGCGACGGAGTTCTTGACCACGGAGATGGCCAGGTCGGACTTGTCCCGGTGGGCGAGAACGATCCCCACCGCGTGCTCGACGCCATTTCCGGCGATGGCGACGATGACCAAACCGGCGAAGGCCTTGGAGATGTGGAGCGTGTGAATGGTGGGCTGCAGCGCGTAGACGAACCAGTCGGAGACGAACGCCGACCCGATCCCGCCCACCACCAGCAGCCCCACCGCGGTGGAGAGCGGCAGGCGCGCGGGCGTCTTCGACTCCGCGTTCTCCGGCCCGGCGGGCTGGCGCAGGTAGGGCACGAGCCAGGACACGTAGACGACGAGAATGGCGGCCGCGCCGATCACCGAGATCGCCCGGACGTGGTGGCTGGCGGCATCGTGGGCGGAGTCGGCGAGCCCGACGAGGATGATGATGAGCGTCGAGATGAGGAGCAGCGTCGCCGTGTCGTTGGGAAGGCGCGAGCCGAAGCGCATCACCCCGTCCCCGGCGCGGTGAGCCCCCACGATGATCACGAGCCCGAGCACGAGCAGCGCGTTGACAAGGATCGACCCGAGGATCGCCGTCTGTGCGATCACGAGCTGGCCGTCCTGGAGCGCGAAGAGGACGACGAAGAACTCGGGCAGGTTCCCGAGCGTGGCCTGCAGGACCCCGGTGATCGAGGGCCCGAAGTGCTCGCCGAGGTGCTCGACGGAGAAGCTCACGAGCCACGCCAGGCCGACGAGGCCAATCGCCGAGAAGGCGAACGTGACCCCGGTGGGCACACCACCGGCGTACCGGCTCACGCCGGCGGCGGCGGTAATGATGGCGATGGCGATGAGCGCCAGGCGCTCGACCCGGGTGAGCCCCAAACCGCCTACCGACCGGTCATCACGGTGTCGCCGTCGGTGTACGCCGGCGCACAGCAGCACAGCAGGACGAGCGGATCGGGGCCCCGGTTGAACAACTTGTGCGGCGTGCCGGGCGGGATGACCACGCAGTCCCCGGCCTTGATCTCCGCCTCGTCCTCGCCGAGTCGCATCGTTCCCGAGCCGGCGGTGAAGTAGTAGATCTCCTCCGAGCTCGGGTGGTAGTGCTCGGCGGTCTCGCCCCCGGGGGCAAGCGTCGCCTCGGCGAGGCTCTGGTTGCGGACCGCGGTCCATGCCGGCTCCGCGAGCTCGCGGATCGTCGAGCCGTCAAGGGTGGTGAAGGGCTCGAGCCCCTCTAACTGTGCGATGTCCATCGGCGGCGTCAGTTATCCCACAGTCTCGAACTCGCCTGTCTCGACCTCGCGTTCGGCCCGAACCTCGAGCTCGTGCTCGCTCATCGCCGGCTCGGCCCGCCGGAGATCGCGGACGCGCAGCCGCTTGAACTTGAAGATCTCGAGCACGTAGACGACGTAGACGCTACCGGCCACGGCGACCACGCCGAGCACAGCCATGACGATCGCCCAACCCATGTAGTAGTGGTGGTGGCGATGCCAGGGAATCACCCGCTCGGCGACGGCAAAGGCGGCGAGCAACGCCGTCCACGCGTACATGTACAAGACGGTCTTGCGCTGACTGAAGCCGATGCGCGCCATTCGGTGATGAAAGTGGTTGGCGTCGGCCGACCACGGTTTGCGGCGGTACTTGAGCCGCTTGGCGACCACGAACCCGGTATCGAGGAAGGGCACGGCGAGGATCACCAGAGGGGCCACGAGCGCGATCACCGCGTTCGTCTTCAGCGTGCCCTCGATGGTGATCACGCCAACCAGGTACCCGAGCAGGTTCGCGCCCGAGTCGCCCATGAAGATCGAGGCGGGGTGGAAATTGTGGAACAGGAATCCCAGCGCGGCGCCGGCGGTGATCGCGGCGAGGATCCCCGCCAGGGTCGAATTCGGACCCCGGAGCTCGAAGACGATGATGGTGAACGCCACCCCATCGATCGCGCACAGACCCGCTGCCAGGCCGTCCACCCCGTCGATGAAGTTGACGGCGTTCATGATCCCCACCAGCCAGATCACCGTAAGCACGCCGCCGACCCACGGCGCGATATGCAGGACCCCGAGGAAGGGAATGGTCACGTTGCTCAGCTGCACGTCGCCGACCACGACTGCGATCAGCGCCGCCGCGATCTGACCGATGAGCTTGAGCAGCGGCGGAAGGTTGACGATGTCGTCGACGGCGCCGACGAGGGTGATCAGACCTGCTCCCGCGATGATCGCCCGCGTGATGCTCGCCTCCCGGCCCTCGGGCATCCAGATCGCCGCCGCCAGCAGCACCCCTGCGAAGATGGCCAGCCCGCCGAGCTGCGGCGTGGGCTGAAGCGCGAGCGCCCCCTCCCGCGGCTGCGCCATCGCACCGACTCGCCGCGCCAGCCTCGCCGCCAGCGGAGTAAGCAGCGCAGCGGCGGCCGTCGCGACGAGAAAGGCGAGCAGAGCGTCTACGTGCCGCATGGCGCAATGGTAAGCATGGCAGCCGGGGGTGACTGCATGGGTTTTTGGAGGGTTGTGGGGGGTGGGCGCGCGAGGCGTGCCCTGCAGCAGGCGGGTGTGGGCGGCGGGCTCGGCGTGGTGCCGGGTTCGTTCGCAATGCTGCCGGGCACGCCCCGCGCGCCCACCCCACCGACCCGCCGGTGGCCGGACTGTCGGGCGCCGGGACCTTGCGGTGCGCCCGCGGGCGCCAGCTGCGAGCCGGGTGGTGGTGACGTGGGGCGCTTTGTGCCGCTGTACGCGGTCAAAAGCGGCCACCGCCCGGCGGAGCGCCACCGGCTGGCTCACAAGGGCCCCGCGAGCAAGCCCGCCGCGCGGGGCCGGGGCCGCCCGCCCACCCCCAAGCCGCCAGGCGCCTCAGACGACGGCGGCGGCCCCGAGCGTCGTGTAGAGCGGATACCGGTCGGCGATGGCCTCGACGCGTGAGCGGAGCTCGGCCCTCCGCCCGTCGAATTCCCCGGGCTGCAGGGCGGCGGCGATTATCGATCCGACTTCGACGAAGTCTTCAGCTTGGAGGCCGCGGGTGGCGAGGGCCGGGGTGCCGATGCGCAGGCCGGAGGAGATGGCGGGTGGGCGTGAGTCGAAGGGGACGGCGTTGCGGTTGACGGTGATCCCGACGTCGGCGAGGCGGTCTTCGGCCTGCTGGCCGTCGAGCTCCGATTCGCGCAGGTCGCAGAGAACGAGGTGGACGTCGGTGCCGCCGGTGAGGACGTTGACGCCGTGGCCGGCGCCGAGGAGCTCGGTGGCGAGCGCCTTGGCGCCCGCCACGGTGCGGCGCTGGCGCTCGCGGAAGGCCTCGGTGGCGGCGATGCGCAGTGCCACCGCCTTGCCGGCGATGATGTGCTCGAGCGGTCCTCCCTGCTGGCCGGGGAACACGGCAGAGTTGACCTTCTTGGCGTGCTCCTCGGTGCACAGGATCATCCCGCCGCGACCGCCGCCGATCGTCTTGTGGATCGTGGTGGTGACGATGTCCGCGTACTCGACGGGGTTCGGATGCAGGCCGGCGGCCACCAGGCCCGCGAAGTGGGCCATGTCGACGAGGAAATAGGCGCCGACGGACTCGGCGATCTCGCGAAAGCGCGGGAAGTCGAGCTGGCGGGAATAGGCCGACCAGCCGGCGATGATCATCTTCGGGCGGTGCTCCTCAGCGAGGCGCTGGACCTCGTCCATGTCGATCAGGCTCGTATCGCGGTCGACGTGGTAGGCGACAACGTTGTACAGGCGGCCCGAGAAGTTGATCTTCATCCCGTGCGTGAGATGGCCGCCGTGGGCGAGCTCGAGGCCCATGATCGTGTCTCCCGGCGTCAGCAACGCCTGGTAGGCGGCGGCGTTGGCCTGGGCGCCCGCGTGGGGCTGGACGTTCGCGTGCTCGGCGCCGAAGAGCTCCTTGGCCCGGTCGATGGCGAGCTGCTCGGCGATGTCGATGTACTCGCAGCCGCCGTAGTAGCGCTTTCCGGGATATCCCTCGGCGTACTTGTTGGTGAGAACCGAGCCTTGGCACTCGAGGACGGCCAGGGGCACGAAGTTCTCCGAGGCGATCATCTCGAGCGTGCGCTGCTGGCGCGAGAGCTCCAGGGCCAGGACCTCGGCGATCTCCGGATCCACCTCCGCGAGAGGCAGGTTCAAGAAGTCGGGTGGCAGTTCGGGCACCGCGAGCGACGATACCACCGGCTGCGGGCGGGCCGGGTCACTTTCAGCGCCCGTTCAGAGCGGCCGCGAGCTCGGGGTACGGCACCGCCCCCGTCCTCGCCACCCCCCACCGCCCGCTCTCCTCGTAGCGGCGCAGGTCGACCACCGTCGAGGGCGTGCCGGGGAGCTCACCGCCGTCGATGACCAGGTCAGCGCCGGCGCGGATCTCCTCGGGAATGTCCTCCAAGCGGCTGGTGTCCTCGCCGCCGGCGAGGTTGGCGCTCGACTGGAGCACGGGAACGCGCACGCCGGCCAGGGCCTCGACCCGCGGGACGCGGATCCCCAGCGTGGCGGGCGCGGGTCCGCAGGCGAGGGGGAAGCGCGCGGCCGGATTGGGGAGGAGCACGGTCACCGGGCCCGGGAGGAGGCGCGCGAGCGCCCCCTGCGTTCGCGGACCGACCTCGGCCACCGCCCCCAAAGCGAGGTCGAGGTCGAAGAACATCACCGCCGCCGGCTTGGCGGGCGGGCGGCCCTTGAGCGCGTAGAGGCGCTCGACGGCGGCAGCGTCGCCCGGGTCGCAGGCGAGGCCGTACACGGTGTCGGCCGGGAACACCGCCACCCCGCCGCTCGCGATAACGCGCTCGAACTCCTCCGAGGTGTCGCTCACCGACGACCCACCACCACGCGCTCGTGCCCGGCGAGGTCGCGCCGGCGCTCGACATCATCGAAGCCGGCGTCGCCCAGGAGGGAGGCCACCGCCTCCGCCTGCCCCGCCCCGACCTCGAGGGCGATGAGCGCCACCGCGCCCGCGGCCTGACCCACGAGCCGACGGATCACGTCGAGCCCGTCGGGGCCGCCGTACAGCGCCTGGGCCGGCTCATAGCGCGCGATCTCCGGGGGCAGCTCCTCACCCTCGCGCACGTAGGGCAGGTTGGCGAGGACGGCGTCGTACGGGCCGCCGACCAGCAGGTCGCCCTCGACGAAGGTGACGTCGAGGCCCAGCCGCCGCGCGTTGTCCCGCGCCAACACGAGCGCGTCAGCGCTCGCATCAATTCCCGTTAGCGCCAGGTCCGGCCGCTCGTGGGCGAGGGCAAGGGCGATCGCCCCGCTCCCCGTGCCGATGTCGGCGACGCGAGCGCCCGGCGGGAGCTCGAGGCCCACCTCGACCAGGAGCTCGGTCTCGGGCCGGGGAATGAGCACGCGCCGGTCGACCTCGAGCTCGATGTGCCGGAAGGGCTTGCGGCCGAGGATGTAGGCGGCGGGCTCGCGCTGGACTCGGCGAGCGACGAGCTCCTCGAAGCGCTCGCTCGCCCCAGGCTCGAGCGCCGCGGGCGCGGCCACATACAAACCGGCCCGGGTCGTGCCCAGGGCCTCCGCAAGCAGGAGCTCGGCATCGAGGCGCGGGCTCTCCGATCCTGCGGCGGCGAGCCGTGCCACCGCGGCGGCGAGCGGCTCAGCCGCTCGCGGCATCGGCTAGGCGCCGGCGCTTCTCGTCGTCCTGGAGCGCGGCGCTGAGCTCGTCGAGCTCGCCCATGAGGATGCCGTCGAGGTTGTGGACGAGGAGGTTGATGCGGTGGTCCTTGACGCGCTGCTCGCCGTAGTTGTAGGTGCGGATCTTCCCGGCGCGGTCGCCGGTTCCGACCTGGGCCTGGCGGCTGGCGGCGACCTCGGCCTGCTGCTCGGCGAGCGCCCGCTCGTAGAGCCGTGCGCGGAGCACGCGCATCGCCCGCTCGCGGTTCTGAAGCTGGGACTTCTCGTCCTGCATGGAGACGACGATCCCGCTCGGCTTGTGGGTGATCCGGACGGCAGAGTCGGTGGTGTTGACGGACTGTCCGCCCGGGCCCGAGCTGCGGTACACGTCGATCTGAAGGTCGTTGTCGTCGACGGCGACCTCGACGTCCTCCGCCTCGGGAAGAACCGCCACCGTCGCCGTCGAGGTGTGAATGCGACCCTGGGACTCGGTCTCGGGGACCCGCTGCACTCGGTGGGTCCCACCCTCGAACTTGAATACCGAGTAGGCGCCGTCGCCCTTGATCGCGAAGGTGTAGGTGCCGTCGCCGATCGACAGCGGCTCGACGGTGAAGCGGCGGCGCTCGGCGTAGCGGGTGAGCATGCGGTAGAGGTCGGCGGCCCACAGGCTCGCCTCGTCCCCGCCCACGCCGGAACGGATCTCGACGATGACGTTCTTCTCGTCGTTGGGATCGCGCTCGACCATGGCAATGCGGATCTCGTCCTCGAGTTGCTCGATGCGCTCGCGCGAGGACTCGAGCAGCGCGCGCAACTCGGGGTCGTCGCCGTCCTCGAGAAGCTCGCTAGCGCCGGCGGCGTCGTCGACGGCGTGCTTGTACTCGGCCGCGAGCTTGGCCGCGGGCTCGAGCTCGCGGTAGGCGCGGCTGGCCGCCGTGAAGCGATTGCGGTCGCCGATCACCTCGGGGTCCTGGAGCTCCGATTCGAGCTCGCCAAAGCGCGCCTCGATCTGGTTGACGAGATCGTCGATCATGGTGTTACGAGTTTAGGTGGGGTCGAGCGAGGCGAGCCCGCCGCCGGCCGCGATGTTCGCCCGCAGGGCGAACTCGCAATGGCCTGACGAAGTCAGGCCACCAACTCCACGCCGACCAGGTCGTGCGCGGCGCCGGGCGTCTCGACCGCGAGCACAGCCTGGAGTGCGGCGATGGCGACCGCGAGCTCGTCGAGGTCGGGCTCGCGGGTGGTGAGCTTCTGGAGCTGCAGCCCCGGCCACATGATGAACCTGACCCAGCCGCGGCGGCGGTTGCGGCCCGCCCACTTGATGATCTCGAAGGACACGCCGGCGATCACGGGCACGCCGATGATGCGGGTGAGGACGAGCAGGTACCAGGCCGGGAGACCGATGGGGGCGAAGACGAAGATGGCCACGATCATCACGATGAGCAAGAAGCTCGTGCCGCAGCGTGGGTGCAGCCGCGAGTAGAGCTGCGCCCGCTCGGGGGTGAGCTCGTCATCGGCCTCGTAGCAGGAGATCACCTTGTGCTCGGCGCCGTGGTACTCGAATACGCGTCGGAGGTCCCGGATCCTTGAGAGGAGGAGCAGGTAGCCGAGGAAGATCGCCGTGCGCACCACTCCCTCGACGAGCCAGAAGGTGAACCCCGAGTTGAGCTGGTGCTTGATCAGGCTCGTGAGCCCCACCGGGAGCACGAAGAAGATCCCGACCGCGAAGACCACGGAGACGATGACGGCCCCGGTCCACGCCGCGCCCGAAAGCTCCTCTTCGCCCTCGGGAAGCTGGGCGCCGGCGGAGATCGAGAGCGCGCGCATGCCGATGGCCAGCGACTCGGCCATGGCCACCACGCCACGGATGAGCGGCCAGCGATAGACCCGGCGCTTCTTGGTCCACGAGACGAGCGGGAAGGAGCTGACAGCGATCTCGCCCAGCGGCGCCGCGTCCGCCGTCCCGCCGTCCGCCGCCTCGCCGTCCGCCGCCTGCGCGCCGTTCGCCGCGGCCTCAGCGAACGGCTTGCGCACGGCGACGGCCCACGTCGAGACGCCGCGCATCATCACTCCCTCGAGGACGGCTTGGCCGCCCACGGGAGCGTCGCGCTTGGCGACTAGGGGCGGCGCCGTGACGCCGGGCCCCGACGCAAGCCCCCTGCGCAACCTTCGCTCCTACGCGCCCGTGGAGGCAGCGGCACGCCGGCCCTTGGCTGCCCGCCGCTGGAAGCGCTCGACCCGACCGCCGGTGTCGACCAGCTTCTGACGTCCCGTGTAGAACGGGTGACAGGCCGAGCAGATCTCCACGTGGATCTTGGATTGAGTCGACCGGGTGGTGAACTCGTTACCGCACGTGCAGCGCACGTGGGCCTCTGTGTAATCAGGATGGATTCCGGTTTTCATAGTCCCTCTAGTCTAGCGGGGGCCGGAGCGCTTCCTGTCCCGGACCGTTCATGGGGTCGTGGGCGGGCCTGAGGTTGTCGGCGGGCAGCTCGGATCGACGGTCAGCGAGTTGTTGGTGAAGCTGGCCTCGGCGACCGTGTGCCCCGGATCGACCACCACCGTGGGAGCGGTGGCCGCGGTACACGCGGGACCGACAAAGGAGACGACGTTGGTCGCGCCGACGTCGAGGGGTGGGAGGAGCTTCGTAGTCGTGGTGGGCGTTACCCCGGGCGTCGTCGCGGCGCCGGGGGCGAACGCCACCGCGACGCCGGCCGGCGTGGGTCCGACGCCGTCGTTGAGGATCGTCACCACGTACTGGTCCTTCTGCGGCTTGCCGGCGATCGGCTGCACGGTGATCGAGCTGACCAGGAGATCGGGTTGGAAGGCGGGCTCGCGGCAATCGCTGCTCGTCAGCGTCCGGAGGGCGAGGACCCGCCCGTGCTTCCCCCTCCAGCGGAAGCTCACGCGGTAGCGGTACACGGCGGGGGCGGGGAGATTGCGAACGACGTCGGGAATGAGCCACACGTCGGCGGCGTTGCGGCCGAGAGTCGGATCCGAGGGTGAGATCCAGGAGCCAAGCCCCCCGCCCGGCACATCGACGAACGGGGTCCGGGCACCGGACCTCGACAACAGCTCGAAGCGCATCTCCATCTTCCGGGTGTCGAGGACCGGCCGCATCACCGCGCGGATCGAGACCGACCGGTCGGCCAGGGCGGGTGCCGTGTGGCAGACGAACGAGTCCAGGTGCGCGCGCGGCGCCGTACTCACCGCGAGCGCAGCGCGGGGCGCGCCGGACACGGCCAAGGCCGCCGCGGCGGGCGCGGCAGACAGGAATATGGCCCCGATGAGGAAGATCCGCTTCATCACTACTTTGATTAACCGTCTTTAGCCCGTGAAGTTCCGCTGCCCGGGGAATCGGCGGGCGCCGATTCCCCGGAATCGGCGGGCGCCGAGCGCCGGACCGCCGATACACGTTCAGGCGATGGTGTACAGCGGACCGTCGCCCCCCTCGGGGGGTGTCAGGCGTCCCCCTTTAGCGGTGATGGCGCCGCACTGGACGCAGTTGGTGTAGTTGACGATGACGTCGACGGGGCCCTGCTCAGGGGCGTCGTCGGGGATCTCGTAGACCCCGGCGGGGCACATCCAGCGCCAGCCCTCGGCGATCTCCCGGGGCACGTGCTTGCGCACCCGGATGTGGTTGGGAGCGTCGTCGCGGGTCGCGTTGCCGCTGATGTACACGCTCGAGAGCTTGTCGAAGGTGTACTTGTTGTCGGGCTTGGGATAGCTCTTGTGCGTCTTACCGACGAACAGGGGCTGCGCGTCGTTGCGGTGCCAGTGCCAGCGTCCACCGGGGAAGCGGCCCTTGGTGACGATCATCGCGTTGACCACCGGGCCGCCGGCCAGGAACCCGCGCTGGAAGGGCTGACGGGTGTTGCGGACCTGGTAGAGCTCCTTACCCACCGAGGAGTCCTCGATCGTCTGTTCGTAGGCGCTAAGCGGCTCGCCGCGCGTGAGCGAAGCGTAGATCGCCTCGGCCGCGAGCTTGCCCGACTGGATCGCGTGATGGACGCCCTTGAGGGCGACGGTGTCGACCATGCCCGCGGCGTCACCGGCGATGAGCGCACCCGGCATCGTGAGCTTGGGCATCGACCAGTAGCCGCCCCCGGGAAGCGCCTTGGCCCCCCAGGCCACCCGCTCACCGCCCTCGAGAATGCCGCGAACGAGGGGGTGGAGCTTGAACTGCTGGAGCAAGTCGTGAGCTGAGGTGGTGGCGTCGGCGTACTCGAGGTCGATCACGAAGCCGATGCTCACGAGGTCATCGCCGGTCTTGGCGTCCTTCATCGGGTACAGCCATGTGCCGCCGATCTGGCGGTATTTGGCCGAGAGCTTCAGGGGCCAGGGGCCGATCGTGTGGATGATCCGGTCCAAGGGCTTGGGGACCTTCCACACCTCCTTGACGCCGAGCTCCCACACCTGGGGCTCGCGGCCTTCGCCGAGCTCGAACTCGCGAATGGCCGCGCCCGTGAGATGGCCCCAGCAGCCCTCGGCGAGCACGGTGACCTGAGCCTTGATGTCGGTGCCCGGCTCGAAGTTGCGCAGCGGCTCCCCGTCCTTGCCGCGGCCCTTGTCACCCGAACGCACGCCGACGACGCGACCGTCCTCGACGATGAGCTGCGTCGCCGCGGTCTCGGTGAGGACGTAGGCCCCGCCCTCTTCGGCCATGCGCTGCTGGTAGCGCGCCAGGGCCGCCACCGAGACCACCTCGTTGCCGTGGTTCTTGAACGGAGGCGGCGGCGGGATCTTCACCTTGCGCTTCGCGTTGGGCAGGAGGTACACCGCTTCCTTGGTTACCTCGCCGAAGGCGAAGCGCTCCTTGCGCCAGTCCTCGCGCGTGAGCTCAGGGAAGAGCTCCTGCAGAGGCCCGGGACGCATCACCGCGCCCGAGAGGTTGTGGCCCCCGCACGTCTTGGCCTTCTCGATCACGGCGACGGGGACCTCGCCCAGGCGCTCCATCGTCTTGGTGTCCTCGCCGAGGAGCTGGAGGAGCCGGTTGGCACACGCGAGCCCGGCCGTTCCCCCGCCGACGATGGCCACCCCGACGTCGATGCGCTCCTCCTCGCCGTCGAGGCCGCGCTTTACGAACTCCGCCACCGGGTCGACCGGCGGCGGGAACTCACCCGGCGCGTGGGGACCGGCTCCGTTGTGCGACGCCACGGCTAGGACCCCTTCTTGGCCTTTACGGCCTCGGTGAGCTTGGGGAGGATCTTGTTGAGGTCGCCAACGATGCCGAGGTCGGAGAACTCGAAGATCGGGGCGTTGGCGTCCTTGTTGATGGCCACGATGTTCTCCGAGGACTGCATGCCGACCTTGTGCTGGATCGCCCCGGAGATCCCGGCGGCGAGGTAGAGCTTCGGCGCCACCGTCTTGCCCGTCTGGCCGATCTGAGCCGCGTAGGGGTACCAGCCCGCGTCGACGACGGCGCGGGTGGCGGCGACGGCGCTGTTGCCGCCGAAAGCGGCGGCGAGCTCCTCGGCGAGCTGGAAGCCCTCGGCCTTACCCAGTCCGCGTCCGCCGGCGACGAGGACGTCGGCGCCCTCGATGTCGACATCGGCGCCGCGCTGCTCACCGCGCTGAATCATCCGAGCCTGGTTGGACCATGGCGAGTACTCGATGTCCACGTCGACGACCTCGGCGGCCGCGTCGCCGCTCCTCGAGATCTCGAAGGCGTTGATGCGGCCGATGATGATCCCGAGGCCGCCGCGGTAATGGGAGACCGAGATCTTCGAGTCTCCGAGGATGGGACGCTCGGCCACGAGCTCGTCACCCTCGGCGCGCACGGTGGTCACCTCCATGGTCACGCCGGCGTTGCGCCTGGCGGCGAGCCCGGCGCCGATCTCGAACCCGAGCAGGCCTCCTCCGAACAGGGCGTAGCTGTGCCCGTGCTCCTCGATCACCTTCGCCATCACGTCGATCACCGGCTGCGCGAGCCCCTCGGGACCGCGAGCGCGGAACACCTTGGTGGCGCCGTAGGACCCGAGGGTCCCGAGCAGCTCGTCGGTGAGATCGTCGCCGCCGACGACCACGGCGTGGCACTCGCCCCCGATCTCGGCAGCGCGCGCGGCGCCTTCGGAGACGGCGCCGAGCGAGTTCTTGTTCAGGGCGCCCTCGTTGTGGAGGACGTAGGTCAGGATGTCGGCCATCTAAATCAGCTTCCTTTCATCGAGCCAAGCGATGATCTTCTCGACCGTCTCGGCCGTGTCCTCGTCCTCGATGATCTGGCCCGCGGACTTCGGGGGCGGGTCCTTGAACTCCCCGCACTGGACGCGCGAGCCGTCCGCGCCGACGAGCGCGGCGTCGATCCCCACGTCGCCGGCGACGACATTGTTCATGGGCTTCTTCTTCGCCCCCATGATCGCCTTGAGCGACGGGTAGCGCGGCTCGTTGATGGCGTCGCCGACAGAGATCACCGCCGGAAGATCGACGGCGACGGTGTCGTAGCCATACTCGGCCTGGCGCTCGCAGCGCAGCGAGCCATCTTCGATGTCGAGCTTGATCACCTGGGTGAGCGAGGGCATCTTCAGATGGTCAGCGACCACCGCGCCGATCGTGTAGCACTCGCCGTCGTCTGACTGCTGGCCGAGGAGGACGAGGTCGGGCTGCTCGGACTCGAGCGCCTTCGAGAGCGCGTAGCCCGTCGCCGCCACGTCTGAACCGGCCAGGGTCTCGTCGGAGAGGTGGACCGAGCGGTCCGCGCCCAGGGAAACGGCCTTGTGCAGGGCCCGCACGGCGGACTCCGGGCCCATGGTCACGGCCACGATCTCCTCGACCTCGACGGCGCCGCCCTCACGAATCTGCATCGCCGCCTCGATGGCGTGCGTGTCGTACGGATTCAGGTTCTTCTCACCTGAGCGGTCCATCCGACCCGTGGCGAGATCGATTCGCTTTTCAACGGCGGCATCCGGTACCTCTTTGACCAGGACGCAAATCTTCAAGGTGCCTCCTCGCGTGGTTTCAGGTGCGGGCCTCCGGCCCGGCTCTCTCGTACAAGTTTCGACTTCCGGTCTGGCCGAACCGGCGCGCTCGCGCGCGCCTGGTGGGCCGGCCGATCACGGATTCTACCCATTGACTGACGAGTCAATCGGGCGGGGTGGCGCCGAACTTCTGGGCCCGCCGCCACCCGGTGCCCTACGGACGTACGGCGCCGCGGATGAAGTCGATGATCTCCTGCGTCGAGGCTCCCGGGGTGAACACCTCGGCCACCCCCTGGGCCTTGAGCTCGGGGATGTCATCGGAGGGGATCGTCCCGCCGACGGTGATCACCACATCGTCGACTCCCTGCTCCTTGAGGAGCTCGATGATTCGGGGCACGAGCGTCATGTGCGCTCCCGAGAGGATCGAGAGCCCGACGGCGTCGGCGTCCTCCTGGATCACCGTCTCGACGATCTGCTCGGCCGTCTGGTGCAGGCCCGTGTAGATGACCTCCATGCCGGCGTCGCGCAGCGCCCGCGCGATGATCTTGGCTCCGCGGTCGTGTCCGTCGAGGCCGGGCTTGGCCACGACGACACGGATCTTCTTCTGCGTGGAAGTTGCCATAGGGACGGGCAGTTAAGCCCGCGAGGCGCGGGAGTGTACGAGTTTACGCCCGCGCGCCGCCGGTTGGCGTTTGCGCCCAAGGGCCCGAAGCGCTATATCACCATTTCCTGGTGGGACTGTTCGCGTGCACCCTCGTCTCGTTGCTCCTGGCCGGTAGCCCGCTCCCGTCGCGGACGCTGCAGACCACGATCCAGGACGACACCGTCCTCCTCCACGGCACCGACGCGTCGGTCAAGAGCTCGATGGGCCAGATCGCCTCCATGGGCTTCACCTACGTCCGGCTCACCGCGGGCTGGTCCGCCGTGTCGCCGAGTCCCACCTCGGCGAAGATCCCCGGGCCGCCCTTCGATCCCAGCAACCCCGCGACCTATCCGGCCGGTGGCTTCGGGAAGCTCGACCGCGCCGTGCGCGACGCCCATGCGGACGGGCTCAAGGTGATGATCGATGTCGCCTTCTGGGCCCCGCGGTGGGCGGTCCCGCTCGGCGCCCCCGACGGCCAGAACCGCTATGAGCCCAACGCGAGCCTGTTCGGGGACTTCGCCAAAGCGGTGGCCCAGCGCTACAACGGCGCCTACCCCGACCCCGCCAACCCCGGCGCCCCGCTCCCCGCCGTACAGCTATACACGATCTGGAACGAGCCCAACGAGTCGGAGTTCCTCGAGCCCCAGTGGCAGCACACCGCGGCCGGCTGGATTTCGGAATCGGCTCAGATCTACCGAGGGCTGTACAACAGCGCCTACTGGCAGATCAAGAGCGTCGATACCGCCGACAAGGTGCTGATCGGCGCCACCTCGGCCAACGGCTCGGCCACTCCAGGCCAGGGAGACGTGACGCCGATCCAGTTCCTCCAGAACCTGGCGTGCGTGGACTCCAACCTCCAGCCCCTGAACATCCCCGAGTGCGCGGGATTCCAGCCCCTGCGCGCCGACGGCTACGCGGACCATCCGTATTCGATGAGCACCACGCCGGGAGCGTCGGCCAGCGATCCGGGCGACGTCCCCCTGGCCAACACCTCCCGCCTCGAGTCGCTGCTGCGCCAGCTCAACTTCCAGGGCCGGATCACCACCAACCTGCCCCTCTACGACACCGAGTACGGCTACAACACCAACCCTCCCGACCCCTACGCGTCCTTCAGCCCCGCCCAGCAGGCGCAGTTCATCGGCTGGTCGACCTACTTGGCGTGGCGGGACCCGAACACGGTGATGTTCGCCCAGTTTCTCCTCAAGGACTCAGCTCCCGGTCCCGGTCGGCCCGGGACGCGCCAGTACTGGAACGCGTATCAGACCGGTCTCTACTACTCCGACGGGCAACCGAAACCGGCGGCCCAGGCGTTCAAGATCACCCTGTGGGCTCAGCGCTTCCTCGGCCCCGGCTCGCCGCTCGTGACCCTCTTCGGCAAGGTCCCCCCCGGCTCGGGCCCGCAGATCGTCCAGGTGCAGGCGCAGTCTGGTTCGGGGTGGACGCCCGTCCCCACCCTGCTCCCGAGCTGCGGCTCCAACTCCGAATTCCTCACCAACAAGGCCGGATACTTCCTCACCGCCACCCCCCTACTCGCGGGCACGGCCACCTATCGCCTCGGCTGGCTCGATTCGGGCGGCAACTGGGAATACGGCGTACCCATCCCCGTTGACGCCACCCAGCCGCTGCTCACCACCACCCCGCAGCTCCAGCCCGGATCGGTGGGTCGGTCGACCACCCGGCGCTAGCGGCGGGTGCGGCCGGGGCGCGGGGTCGCCGGGACCGACCCTGAGCGCCTGCGGCCGGGCGTGAGGCGCTCGCGCCGGGTCGGTGGTGCCGGGCGCGGGCGCGGGCGAGAGGCCACCGCGACGCTGCCGAGCCCGCCCGCGGCGGTTGCGACCGCGAGCGCGGCGACGGTCTTGATCCGCCGGCCCAGGCGCTCGAACCTGAGGACCTCCCACCCCTCCTCGCACGCGATCCGGGTGAGCTCGTGGTCGGGATTCACCGCGACGGGATGACCGACGGCGCGCAGCATCGGCACATCGGATTCGGAGTCGGAGTAAGCGTAGGAGGCGTCGAGATCGATGCCCTCACGCATGGCGAACTGGCGGATGGCGATCGCCTTACCCTCGCGATAGGCGAACACGCTGCCCGGGCGGCCGGTGTAGATCCCGTCTTCGACCTCGGCGATCCGCGAGCCGATGGCACCGTCGAAGGCGAGCACGTGGGCGAGCACCTCGGCCAGCTCCTGCGGCGCTGCGGTGACGATGTACGTCCTGCGCCCCGCGTCCTGATGCTCGTGCGCCACCGCCAGCATCTTCGGGTACAGGCGCGGGAGGATCCCCGCCAGCACGTCCGCGCCCAGCCGCTCGACCTCGCGCACACGGGTCCCTTTGAGGCTCGCCGAGATCCGGTCGCGCAGGGCCGTGGTGCCCGCGTCGGTCGATCCGTGAAGGCGGAACTGGATGTTGGCCCACGCGTCGGTCGCGAGCTGGCGGCGGCTGAGCAGTCCCGCCCGGTAGGACGCACGCGCGAACTGGAAGGCCGAGGAGCCCTCCATGAGGGTCCGGTCGAGATCGAAAAAGGCGCCGCCTTCGGCGGCGCTGGGCAGTTCGCCTGACGGCGAACTCCTGGCGCCGGCTCTGGCCTTGGGCTGCGCCTCCTCAGCCGCCATTAACCTCCAGGATCACCGCGTCGCCCTGACCGCCGCCGGAGCAGATGGCCGCGCAGCCGAGCCCTCCGCCGCGGCGGCGGAGCTCGTAGACGAGGGTGCCGAGGATGCGAGCCCCGGAGGCGCCGATCGGGTGTCCGAGGGCGACGGCGCCGCCGTTGACGTTGACCTTGTCCTCGTCGATCCCGAGCATGCGGATGGTGTTCAGGGTCACCGAGGCGAACGCCTCGTTGATCTCCCACAGGTCGATGTCGTCCGCCGACAGGCCGAGCTTGGCGAGCACCTTCTCGGTCGCGAGCGCGGGCGTGCGCGCCAGGTAGGGGTAGTCGTCGGCCGACTGGGCGTGGCCGAGGATGGTGGCGAGCACGGTCTTCCCGTTGCTCTTGGCCCACTCGTCGCTTGAGAGGACGAGGGCCCCGCCGCCGTCGTTGACGCCGGGGGAATTACCGGCGGTGTGCGATCCATCCTTGGAGAAGATCGGGGGCAGCTTGGCCAGCGACTCGAGGCTCGCCTCGCGCCGCGGCGACTCGTCGATCTCGACCACGGTGTCGCCCTTCTTCCCCTTGATGGTGACGGGCACGATCTCCTCGGGCAGGCGCCCCTCGTCGGTCGCCTCGACGGCGAGCTGATGCGAGCGGAGCGCCCAGCGGTCGAGATCGGGACGGGTGAGCTCGAGCTCGGCCGCGACCTCGCTCGCCTCCTGCGCCATGTGCTTGCCCGAGAACGGATTGGTCAAGCCGTCGTGGACCATGGCGTCGAGCGCCTTGCCGTCGCCCATGCGATAACCGAAGCGCGCCTGCGCCAGCAGGTAGGGCGCGCTCGACATCGACTCCATTCCCCCGCCGACGCCGACATCGAGGTCCCCGGCGCGGATCGAGGTGTCGATCATCACGGTGGCGCGGAGGCCGGAGGCGCATACCTTGTTGATCGTCTCTGAGGAGACTTCCTTGGGAATCCCCGCCTTGATCTGAGCCTGGCGTGAGGGGATCTGACCCTGGCCGGCCTGGAGGACCTGCCCCATGACGACGTGCTCGACCTGCTCGGGAGCGACGTCGGCGCGTTCGAGCGCGGCCCTGATCGACGTGCCGCCCAGTTCGGTGGCGTCGAGCGAAGCAAGGCCACCACCGAGCTTGCCGATGGGGGTTCGTGCGGCCGAGAGGATGACGGTTTTGGGCATATCGGACTCCGGGGGTCGTTTCGCGGTGGCTGCGCGCGAATGCTAGTGCAGCACTAGTGGGGATAGGGGCGAACGCGCTCGGCCGCGGCCTGCCGCTGGTAGGTTCTTCCTCGTGCAAGTCGAGGCGACGACTGACGGCCCCCTCGCGACCGGCGCCGACACCATCGGCGTCGGCGTCTTCGAGGGTGAGGGCATCTCCCACGACACCCCGGACGGCGCGCTGCAGGCGCTGATCGATGCCGGCGAGGCCAAGCGCTCGTTCAAGCACCTGGCGGTAGCCCATGCCGAGGGGCGCCGCTGGATCGTCGTGGGCCTCGGCGAACGCGCGGATTTCGACGCCGAGCGCGCTCGCGTGGCGGCAGCGCTCGCTCACCGGCGCGCCCGGGAGCTGGGAGTCAAGACCCTGTGCTGGGAGGTCCCACACCACGTCCCCGACCACGTCGTTACCGGTCTCGTTGAAGGGACCATGCTTCACGCCTACCGCTTCCAGCGCTACAAAACCGGTGACGGCGACAACGGCGCCGGAGCCCAGCGTCTGCTCATCAGCTCCCACCACGATGTTGCCGACGCGGTCGACGCGGCGGCCGTGGTCACCGCCGCCCAGAACCGCGCTCGCGACCTCGGAAACACACCGTCGAACGATCTCCCGCCCGAGGCTCTCGCGGCACGGGCGCGAGAGATCGCCGCCGAGGGTCACGGGATCACGGTGACGGTGATGGACGAGGCCGAGATCAGGGAGGCGGGGATGGGCGCGTTCTCGGCCGTCGCGCAGGGCTCGGGCCACGGCGCCCGTCTGATAACGCTGCGCTACCGCGGCGCGGGTGCCTCGGGACCGCTGGTGGCCCTCGTCGGCAAGGCGATCACCTTCGACTCCGGTGGGCTGTCCTTGAAGCCCGCCGCCCACATGCACGACATGAAGTTCGACATGTGCGGCGGGGCCGCGGTGATCGAGGCGATCGGGGCGCTCGCGCAGCTCGGCGCGCCCGTCGACGTGCTCGGGATCGTCGGCTCGACCGAGAACCTCCCGGGACCCGCGGCGGTCAAGCCCGGCGACATCGTCCGGGCCCTCGACGGCACCACCATCGAGGTCAACAACACCGACGCCGAGGGACGCCTCGTGCTCGCCGACTGCATCACCTACGCGATTCGCGAAGGAGCGGAGCGGATCGTCGACATCGCGACGTTGACCGGAGGTGTGGTCATCGCGCTGGGATCGGCGTTCTCGGGTCTCATGGGCAACAACGACGCGCTCGCCGAGCTCGTCACGAGATCGGCGGCCGCCGCGGGCGAGCGAGTGTGGCGGCTGCCCCTCGACGCCGAGTACGCGGACATGGTCAAAGGACGCTACGCCGACCTCGTCAACACGGTCGAACGGCGCGAGGCGCTGGCGAGCACAGCAGCCGAGTTTCTCCACCGCTTCGCCGGTGAGGTGCCGTGGGCGCACATCGACATCGCGGGCACCGCCTGGGGGGGACGGGCCGCATACCTCGACAAGCGGGCGACGGGCGTCGGCGTACGCATGCTCGTGGCGGTCGCGCAGGCGCTGGCGGATTAACCCCCGTGGACTTCGATCTCGACCAGGACCACCACCTCCTGAGGGACACGGTGCGCGAGTTCGCCGAGCACGAGGTGGCGCCCGTCGCCGAGGAGCTCGATCGCACCAAGCAGTTCCCCTACGAGATCGTGAGTCGTCTCGGCGAGCTCGATCTCATGGGCATTCCCTTTCCCGAGGAGTACGGCGGCGGAGGCGGGGACTCACTGGCCTACGCGCTGGTGGTGGAGGAGCTGGCACGCGTCGACTCCTCGGTGGCCATCACCCTGTGCGCGCACACCTCACTCGGCACCCAGCCCATCTACCTGTTCGGCTCCGAGGAGCAGAAGCGCGACTGGCTGCCGCCCCTGTGCCGAGGCGAGCGGCTCGGCGCCTTCGGATTGACCGAGCCCGAGGCCGGCTCGGACGCGGGGAACACGAAGACGCGCGCCGAGCTCGACGGCGGCGAATGGGTGATTAACGGCGCCAAGCAGTTCATCACCAATGCCGGGACGAAGATCTCGGGCATGGTCGTGATCACCGCGGTGACCGGCGCAGGTAATGGCTCCGGGCGCGAGATCTCGAACTTCGTCGTCCCCAACGGCACCGCCGGTTACGAGCCCGGCGAGCCCTACCGGAAGATGGGCTGGAACGCCTCCGACACCCGCCCACTGTCGTTCTCCGACTGCCGCGTGCCCGAGGAGAACCTGCTCGGCCCCCGCGGCGGCGGCCTGCGGCAGTTCTTCCATGTCCTCGACATCGGCCGGATCGGCGTCGCGGCGATGGGGGTCGGCCTGGCCCAGGGGGCTCTAGATCAGGCGCTCGCCTACGCCAAGGAGCGACGCGCCTTCGGCTCCCCGATCTCGAAGTTCCAGTCGATCCAGGCCAAGCTCGCGAATCTCTCGACCGAGATCGAGGCCACGAGGTTGCTCGTCCACAAGGCTGCCTATCTCAAGGACGCCGGCCGCAACTTCACCCTCGTCGCCGCCCAGGCCAAGCTCAAGAGTGGCCGCCTCGCCGTGCACGCCGCCGACGAGGCGGTGCAGATCCACGGCGGCTACGGGTACATCGAGGAGTACCCGGTGTGCCGCTTCTATCGCGACGCCAAGATCCTCACCATCGGCGAGGGGACCGACGAGATCCAGGAGATGGTGATCGCGCGGGCGCTGGGCGCGTAGCGGGGGCGTCCTAGCGCGCGTCGAGAATGCGCGCCGCCGCCGTCGCCGGGTCGATCTCGCGGGACACGACCTGGTCGAGGAGGCGCTGGATCTCCGGATCGTCGTGCAGAGATGCCTCGAGTTCGCGCCGCAGGCGGAAGGCGGCGATGCCGATGACCTCGTTCATGAGGTTGCGGCGGCGGCGCTCGTGCAGGGTGCCTTCGCCCTCGATGTAGGCGCGGTGCTCGGAGAGCTTCTCGAGCAGTTCCTCGACGCCCTCGCCCCTGATCGACTCGGTGCGGACGATGGGGACCTGCCAGCCCTCGTGCGGCCCGAGCGCGAGGACGCCGCGGATCTCGCGGATCATCGTGTCGGTCATGGGATGGTCGGCCTTGTTGACGACGATGATGTCGGGGATCTCCATAACTCCTGCCTTCAGGGCCTGGATCGAATCTCCCGATCCGGGCATGAGCACGAGGACCACAGTGTCGGCGTGGTCGATGATGTCCACCTCGGCCTGGCCCACGCCCACCGTCTCGAGGAGGATGACATCGCGGCCCGAAGCGTCCATGAGCAGCGCCGTCTGCAACGCCGCCTCGCTCAGGCCGCCGAGCGCGCCGCGGTTGGCCATCGAGCGTATGAACACGCCGGGATCGAGGAAGTGGTCGCTGAGCCGGATCCGGTCGCCGAGCAGCGCACCGTGGGTATAAGGAGAGGACGGGTCGATCGAGAGCACCGCGACGGTCCGCTCGCGCTCGCGCTCGAGCTTGGTCAGCGCTCCCAGGAGCGTCGACTTGCCGACTCCTGGGGGTCCCGTGAAGCCGATGACCGCGGCCTTGCCGGTGCGCGGGTATACCTCCTGCACGAGCGCCCAGCCCTCGGGGTCGTCGTCCTCGACGAGCGAGATTCCACGCGCCAGCGCGCGCTTGTCGCCGGCGAGGAGGCGCTCGGCGAGCGGACGATCGGAGGCGGCCATGGCGTCGGCAATCATGCCAGGGCCCGGCTCCGTGGCCATCCCCAGCCGACCAGCACCGACCGCGCGCCGACGTGCCCCGCGCGATTACGATCTGTGCGTGGACGTCAGCCAGCCGACCCGGCCACGGGCCAAGACACCCGCGCCCGCGTTCGTGCGGACGCCGCCGCCCCCACTGCGGGGCGGTCTGCGGGCGTTCCTGCGCTTCGCTCGCGCGCACAACATGATCAGGCCCGGGTACGTGGCCCTCATCGTCCGCTGGGCCTGGCTCAAGCTGCGCTGGCGCGGCCGTCTGCGCACCGACGGACTGTGCTTCGTGTGCCCTGGGGTCAAGTTCGAGATCGGCAAGAACGCGACGGTCACCCTGGGGCGCTGGTCGTGGATCGGCCACGGCACCAAGGTGCGGGTCCACGAAGGCGAGGTGTCGATCGGGGCCAAGAGCGTCCTCGGCCAGGAGTGCACGATCTCCGCCTACCGGCACATCTCCATCGGACGCGAGTGCATCATCGCCGACAAGGTGATGATGATCGACTTCGACCACGGCATGGTGGAGGTCGAGCGCCCGATCCGCGAGCAGGGCATCTACAAGCGAGAAGTACGCGTCGGGCACAACGTCTGGATCGGCTACGGCGCGTGCCTGCTCCGCGACGTCAGCCTGGGCAACAACTGCGTGGTGGGCACGAGCGCGGTGGTGACCAGAGATGTCCCGGAAAACGCGGTCGTGGCCGGGATCCCCGCCAAGGTCATCCGGATGCGCGACGCGCCGCAGACGTTCCGCTGGGGCTGAAGGCGCGCTTGGCGCCGCCGCCCATGCTTACAGCCACTCGCGCACGATCAGGTCCGGCGCGAGGTTGCGCACCGTCCCCTCGAGGGCGCCTGCGTCCGCCCCGCTGAGCGCGCGCGCCAACGCATCGGCGTGCCCGCCCATGCGCTCGCGCGGGTAGTCGCCGGCGAGCTCTCGAGTGGCAAGGAAGGCCCAGTCGCTCGCCTGCAGGGCCAGGAGCTCGCGTACCGCGCGCGCCGGGGCGCGGCCCCCGGCGCGGATCACGGCCAGCTCGGCGGTGCGCGCCTGCCACGCGAGATCGGCGACGCCGGGAGCGCTCCAGGTGCTCAGGTCCCCGCCCCGCCCCCACGTTGTCTCGGGGAGAATCGGGGACGCGGGCGCCGGCTCTTGGCGGCCGAGCGCTTCGTCGAGGTTGGCCAGGGCCAGTCCCTGAGAGGCCGCTTCGTCAAGCACCGCCTCCAACCACGCCACGCCCTCATACCACCAGTGCCCCAGCAGCTCGGTGTCGAGCGCGACGACGCACACCCCGCCCTCGCGCACCCGCGAGCGCACGCGAGCGACGAAGTCAGCCGCGTGCTCGCGTGCGAGCGCCCGCGCGACGCCGTGGTCGTACGCGCTCCCGTCATTGCCCCACGCGCGATGGCGGTGCTCGGTGTGGTGGTGATAGTCCCGGTAGGCGCCGGCCGCGGGATAGCCGCCGTCACTCCACACGAGCGCGATGCTCTGGCGATCGATCGGCCACAGCACCGGGCCCTCATCGGTGACCAGCGGCCTCAGGTGCTCAGGGGCGCCAAGCCCGAAGGCGTCGGTGAGCTCGACGCACATCGAGTGCACGCCGCAGTCCTCGAGCAGGCCGTCGAGCCAGGGCGCGTGGGCGCACTCCGGGAGCCAGAAGCCGCCGCTCCAGTGACCGAACCGGCGCCGGTGCGAGGCGATCCCGGTCTCGACCTGGAGGGCGACGCCCGCGTCGGTGGCAAGCAGAGGCAGGACGGCGTGGGTGGCGGCCGAGGTCCAGCTCGCGTGGGGCGCGAGCGCGTTGAGGAGGTCACCCCCCATCGCCTCGAGGCGATCGGCGACGGCGGCGTACTCAGCCGCCGATCGCTCGAGCTCGGCAGCGAGCACGTCTTCGCCGGCCGAGCGCAGCGACTCGATGTCGAGCCGGTGCGACTCGGGGCGGACCTCGCGCAGCCACCGCAGGCACCGCTCGATCGCCCCGGGCGCCTCGAGCTGGTCGCACAGGACGGGTGTGAGCGACACGGTCATCGCCGCCCGCCCGAGGACGTCGAGCAACGGCACGTACGAGGTCGCGATCGCCTCCCACAGCCACTCCTCGCCGAACGGCCAGGTGCCGAAGCCCTCGACATAGGGCATGTGGGTGTGGAGCACGAGCGCGAGCTCGCCGGGTCGCTTCATCGCGCGTTGCACGTAACCTTGCCGCCGGATAGCGGAGGGTTTGTTACCCACAACGCCACCTCGTCGCGGCCCGTCATGGCCGGCACACCGCCAGGAAGTCGAGCGCCTTGTCGAGCCGGCCCGGGCGCACCGCGAAATCGCGCGAAGCGAGCGCCGGGGTGAAGCGGTCGTAGAACGGCGCCGTGAGCCCTAGCCGCTGATGGACGCGGTCCCAGCCGAGCCGCAGGGCGAGCTCGT
>DASZLV010000015.1:0-1724 GCA_035552215.1 Solirubrobacteraceae bacterium
GCGGCCGCGGCCATCGTCACCGCCGGTGCCGTCGAGGTCGACCAGACCGGCCGCCACTCTCAGCAGCTCCAGGGCAGCCCGCTGTCGGCGGCGATCGTCACCCCGGCTGCCGGCTCTGCCAAGGTCGGGACTCCTCGTGCCAGCCATCGCCTCCCCCTCAAGTCGACCGCCGCCAAGCACGCCAAGGACACCGCCAAGAGCACGACGACGACCACCGCGGCGGCGGCGACCCCGGTGACGACGCCGCTCGTTCCCGCCTCCGCCCAGGGCCGAACGGAGACGACGACGGTCTCGACTACCCTGCCCTCGAGCGGCGCCGACGGGGTCACTTCGCCGTCGGGTACGGGTGAGGTCATCACCACGCCGAGCCTGACGTCCACCACCCCGGTCCCGACTCCGACGAGCGGGTCGTGCACGGCGGGCGCCGCTCCCGCCCCCGCCCCCACCACGGGCACGACCTCGGGCTCCCCTGCGGGCACGACCTCGACGGGCACCACGCCCACGGGCACGACGACCGTGCCCGTCCCCACGACGCCGGCGCCCACCGCCGCCGCCCCGCCGCCCCCCGTCTGCTCGGCCACCGCCCCGGCCCCGTCCGCTCCCTCGTCCGCCGGGTCGGCGGGCGGTTAGCCAACGGCCGGGTCCGACGCCCTGGCCAGCGAGCTCATCGACGTCGAGCGCTTCTTCGCGGTCGACCTGCGCGTCGGGCGGATCATCGCGGTCGATGACTTTCCTGAGGCGCGCGTCCCCGCCTGGAAGCTGATGATCGACTTCGGTCCCGAGGTCGGGACCAAGCGCTCCTCAGCTCAGATCACCAACTATGCCCGCGAAGAGCTCGAGGGACGCCTCGTCGTCGCCGTCGTCAACTTCCCGCCCCGCCGGATCGGACCCTTCTCCTCCGAGGTGCTCGTGCTCGGAGCCCTCGATGCCGAGGGCAAGGTCATTCTCCTGGCGCCCGACGTGGACGTCGAGCCGGGCTCGCGAATCGCTTAGGCGACGAGCTTGAGCTGGGCGAGGCGGCGCGGCAGGGCGCGCGCGCAGGGGATCCTGACGCCCTGGGTCTGAGGCCCGGACTGGGGGATCAGGGCGCGGCCGGCCGCGACGATCTCGCGGTCGTAGCGGCGGGGATTATTGTGGAGGGTGAGGAGCGCGAGACGGTGCTCGAGCTGCTCGCTGCCGCTGGCCGTGAGCTCAGCCCAGCCATGGGCGACGAGCAGGACGCGACTCTCGATCCCCATCTCGGCGGGCTGAAGCCGCGAGAAGCAGTCCTCGGGCGGGGAGGACCACAGCCCGGCGAGGATCAGCGTCTTGGCGACTCGGTCGCGCTCCTCGTGTCGCGAGAGCCGCAGGGATGGCCCGCTGGTTCCCGCCCGGGCGGCGGCGAGCAGCACACGCCTCTGCGAGCGTGAGAGCGGAACCCGCGAGGCGAGCGCCGCCGCGTAGCGAGCTCGGGCCTCGGGCACGGTCAGGCCGCCGGCCCGCGGCGTCCAGGTGAAGAGATGGACGAGGAGGCTCAGGAACGCCTCCGCGACCCCGGCGGCGATGAGGGCAAGGATTCCCATCATCGGGAGCAGGCTGGCGGTGAGGACCGCGAAGGGAACGAGCCCGAGGCACGCTGCCAGGGCACGGAGCTCCATCCGCCAGCCCGAGATCAGCACGCGATCGACGAGTCCCGCCACAAGTCCCCGGGTCACGAGGAAGTTCGCGAGCACCATGGCGGTGGC
>DASZLV010000016.1:0-27836 GCA_035552215.1 Solirubrobacteraceae bacterium
CGCCCGCCTCGCCCATTGCCCGCTCTACGTCGTCCACGTCTCCTGCCAGGAGGCCATCGACCCGGTGGCCAGGGCGCGGGCCGAGGGCTGGAGGATCTGGGCTGAGACCTGCACGCAGTACCTGTTCATCGACGAGCACCACCTTGAGGAGCCCGACTTCGGGGGCGCCAAGTACGTCTTCACCCCCCCGCCCCGCCCGCCCGAGAACCACGAGCACCTGTGGCGGGCGCTGGGGAGCGGCGTCCTCTCGGCGGTCTCGAGCGACCACTGCCCGTTCAACTGGGGCACCCAGAAGACGCTCGGCCGCGACGACTTCTCCCAGATTCCCAACGGTGGCCCGGGGGTGGAGAACCGGCTGCACATGCTCCATCACTTCGGCGTGCGCGAGGGGCGCCTGACCATGAACCAGCTCGTCGAGCTGTGCGCCACCAACCCGGCGCGCCTGTTCGGGCTGTTCCCGCGCAAGGGGACGATCGCCGTGGGCAGCGATGCCGACATCGTCGTCTGGGATCCCGAGAAGCCCGTGACCATCTCCGCGAGCACCCACCACTCGAACGTCGACTACAACCTCTACGAGGGGACCGAGGTGATCGGCTCTCCCGAGGTCGTGCTCGTCCGCGGCCAGGTGGTCATCGAGGGCGACTCGCTGGTGGGGGCTCCGGGAATGGGACGCTTCGTGCGCCGCGCTCCGTTCGGGTCAGAACTCGGCGGCGGCGCCGCGTGATGGCCGTCGACGCCGCCCGCCTGCTCGGCGACCTGCACGCGCTCGCCTCGCTCACCGCCACCGAGGCCGGAGCGCAACGCGTGGCGTGGACGGACACGTGGGCGAAGGCCCGCGCGTGGGAGCACGAGCTCCTCGCCGAGCTGCCCGTGGAGGTGGAGATCGACGAGGCCGGGAACCTGTGGGCCACGCTCGCGGGAGAGCGCCCCGAGACCTTGATTCTCGGCAGTCACCTCGACTCGGTCCCCGACGGCGGCTGGCTCGACGGCGCCCTCGGGGTGCTCGCCGGGCTCGAGGTCCTGCGCGGGATCGCCGCCGGCGGCACCCCGCCGCTCACCGTCAAGCTCGTGGACTGGGCCGACGAGGAGGGCGCCCGCTTCGGCCTCAGCCTGATGGGCTCATCGGCGGTGGCGGGGAAGCTCGACCCGAGCTTCGTGGCCGGGCTGCGCGACGCGCGCGGGATGACGGCTTCGGATGCGCTCGCCGCGCACGGGGTGGAGGTGGCGCGCATGCCCGAGGCGGAGGGTCGCCTGGCCGACGCCGTCGCCTACCTCGAGCTCCACATCGAGCAGGGCCCCGTGCTTGAGTCCCGCGACCTGCCCCTGGCGGTGGTCACCGGGACCTACGGGGTCGAGCGCTTCGCGGTCCGCTTCGTGGGTCAGGCCGCCCACTCGGGATCGACCCCGATGGAGCTGCGCCAGGACGCGGTCGCGGGTGCCGCCCGGCTCGCCCTCGAGCTCCGCGCCATCGCCGGGCGCCACGGTGGCGTCGGCACGGTCGGGCGGATCGACGCCGAGCCCGGCATCGTCACTGCGGTGGCGGGCGTCGCCACCGCGCACGTCGACCAGCGCCACGCCGAGGCGCGGGCGCTCGCCGCCGTGCACGCCGAAGCCCGCGAGGCGAGCCGGCAGATCGCCGCCGAGGAGGGGATCGAGGTCACCTGGTCGCCGCTCTTCCAGATCCATCCCATTCCCTTCGACCCTGGGCTCGTCGATGCGGGCGCGGCCATCGTCGCCGAGATCCAGGGCGAGGAGGTCCGGCTCCCCAGCGGCCCGCTCCACGACGCCGCCCACGTCGCCGACAGCGGCGTCCCCACCGTGATGCTCTTCGTGCGCTCCAAGCGCGGGCTGTCCCATACGCGGGAGGAGGACACCGACGAGGCCGATCTCGCCCTGGCGCTGCAGGCGCTCGACCGGCTGGCGGGACGTGTGCTCGACGGGACTGTCCCGCTCGGCGGCTGATGACGGCGGCCGGCCACGGGTCAGCACCGCGAGGGCGCGGCGCGCCGCGCCCCCTGCTCCGCGGCGGCCGCGGGGCCCTGGCCTGCGGGCATCCCCTGGCCGCGAGCGCCGGCGCGGCCATGCTCACGGCCGGCGGGTCGGCCGCCGACGCCGCCGTCGCCGCGGGGGCGGTGCTGTGCGTGGTCTTGCCCGATGCCTGCGGGCTGGGCGGTGATGTCCTGGCCCTCGTCCGCTCGGCGGACGGGACCGAGGCGGGGTACAACGGCTCGGGTGCCGCCCCGGCGGGGCTGGGGGTCGGGGCCGTGCCGGCGGACGGCGCGGGGGCGGCCGCCGTGCCGGGGGCGATCGACGCTTTAGCCGAGCTCCACGCGCGCCACGGGAAGCTGTCGTGGGAGGCGGTCCTGGCCCCCGCCGTGCGGGTGGCGCTGCAGGGAATGCCGCTGACCGGTGATCTCCTGACCACGCTCGAGCGCCACCGTGGGCGCCTGGAGCGCTGGGCCGCGGGGTGGGGAGTGTTGGAGGCCGCCTCCGCTGGAGCCGGTGCGCGAGTCCGCCAGCCCGAGCTCGGCGCGCTCCTCGCCGCGATCGCCCTGGAGGGGCCGGCGGCGTTGTACGAGGGCGTTGGCGCCGAGGCGATCGGCGCAGCGGCGGGGGCGCACGGCGGCGCGCTCGCGCCCGCCGACCTCGCGGCCCACGTCACCCCGGTGCGCGACCCTGTCGTGCGCTCCCATCTGGGGGCGCGGATCAGCGCGCAACCGCCGGTATCCCAGGCGCTCCTCGTGTTGATCACCTTGGGGGCGCTCGAGGCGCGCGCTCCGGCGGCCGGCGCGGACCGCGCGCACCACCTCGTCGAGGCGCTCGAGGGCGCGTTCGCCCACCGGGACGCGATCGGGGCCGCGTCCGGCGCCGACGCCCTCGCGGACGCCGAGGTCGAGATCGATCCCGCGCGGGCCGCGCGCCGGGGTGGACCGCGCGGCGGCGCCCACACCACCGCGGTGGCGGCCGCCGACAGCGACGGGCTCGTGGTCTCCATGCTCCTCAGCGTCTTCAACGAGTTCGGGTCCGCCGTCCTCGTGCCCGCCGGCGGGTTCCTCCTCAACGATCGCCTCCACGGCTTCACCACCGCCGAGAACCACCCCGGGCCGGGGCGCCGCCCCGTGCACACCCTCTCGCCGCTGCTCGTCGCCGAGGGGGACCGCGTGTTCGCCCTGTGTACCCCCGGAGCCGACGGCCAGGTGCAGACGCTGAGCCAGATCCTCGTCGCGGTTCTCCTCGAGGGGATGACGCTTCCGGGCGCGCTGGCAGCGCCGCGCTGGCGCAGCAGCGACGGCATGCTCGCGGTCGAGGCCGACTACGACCCCTCGGTGCTCGCCGAACTGGCCCGGCGCGGGCACCAGGTCAAGCGGATCCCGGCGGGCGCGTGGGACTTCGGAGCCGCGGCGTGCGCCGGGATCGACACCGTCACGGGGACGACGTTCGCGGCCACCGATCCTCGCCGCGAGGTGTGGGGCGCGGTGGTGTAGCGCCCTCAGCCGAGGACGATGTCGACGAACCCCTCGGCGAAGGTGTCGTACCAGCCCTTGTCGGTGATCCCGTAGTGGGGGATGTGGGGGATCGAGGCGAAGGCCAGGCTCATGAACGGGTCGTGCAACGGGCAGCCGAGCTCGGCGGTGGCGCGCTCGAAGCCCTGCAGGTCGGCGTGGATCTCCTCGAGCGTGCCCGAGCCGACGATCCCGCCCACGGGCAGGGGCACGCCGTGGAGGAGCTCGCCGTCGCGCACCGCGAGCACGCCGCCCCCGAGCTCGCGCATGTGGGCGACGGCGGAGGCGAGCTCGGCATCGCTCGTTCCCACCACGAGGAGGGAGAAGTGCTGCCAGAAGAAGGTGGTGGCGATCGCTCCCGCCTGCAGGCCGAAGCCCTGCACGAAGCCGAGGCCGATGGCGCCGCTGGCGTTGTGGCGGTCGAGCACGGCGATCTTCAGGACATCGGCGGCGGGGTCGGCGAGGAGCTCGCCGTCGCGGGCGGTGAGGACATGCTCGCGGGGATCGGAGATGAGGCTGCCGTCGTTGATCCCCATCACCCGCACGCGCACGAGACCGTCATCGACGGGGGCGGGGACGCGGAAGCCGGCGGGTCCGATGTCACGCCCGAGGTTCACCCGCGAGCGCAGGTACTCGGGGACCTCGCGTGCTCGCGAACGATCGCCGAGGAAGCGGCCGCCTTCGACGACCACGCGCCCTGCAGCGATCACGGTCGGGGAGCGCAGCTCGGTGAGCGAACCCAGCCACTGGAGGTCGGCGCGCTTACCGGGCGAGATCGACCCGAGGTCGTCGGCGAGGCCGAAGTACTCGGCGACGTTGATGGTGGCCATCTGGATGGCCGTCAGGGGGTCGATGCCGGCGGCCATGACCTGGCGAAGCTTGTGGTCGATGTGGCCCTCGTTGACGAACTCCTTGGCCTGCATGTCATCGGAGCCGACCATGAAGAAGCGCGCCGTCTCGGGGCGCTCGACCACGACCTTGACGAGCTCGCGAAGGTCGCGTGAGGCGCCGCACTCCCGCATGATGATGCGGTAGCCGAGGCGCAGCTTCTCGAGCGCCTCCTCGGCGCCCACGGCCTCGTGGTCAGAGGACGAGCCGGCGGCGATGTAGGCCTGCAGGTCGGTACCGGTGAGGCCGGGGGCGTGGCCCTCGAAGCGCCGGCCGTCGCCCATCACCCGGTCGATGACCGAGAGCACCCCTTCGTGCCCGCGCAGCACCACGTTGGGCGGTGGCTCGTTGACGGCGATGGTCTGCGGCCACGACGCCATCTCCATGTACTCCTCGATGGTGGGCGGGTGCGCGAAGGCGCCGAAGCGCTCGGCGCCCAGCGAGTGGAGCGGGAGCATGAAGAGCACGCGCAGCCCGGCCTCCTCGGCCACCTCGATGCCCCACCGCACCGCGGGCACCCCGCCCACCGCGTAGAGCTCGCACATGTCGGTGGCCAGGCCCGTGGTCCCGCGTTCGAGGAGGGCGGCCGCCAGCGCCTGGATCGGAAGCGAGGTGTCGCCCGCGTGCATGTGGGGATCGATGAAGCCGGGGAGGAGGAACGCGCCCTTCAGGTCGCGGACCTCGGTGCCGGGACCGATGGCGCCCGGCGCGATCTCGCCCACGCCGACGATCCGGTCGCGCCAGATCGCCACCGAGCCGGGGAGCACCTCGCGCGTGAACACGTTGACGAGTTGCGCGTCGTGGAGCACCAGGTCGCAGGGCACCTGTCCGAGGGCGGCCCGGATGCGCTCGGCGCGCGGGTGCTCGCGCGCGCTCATCCCGTGTCCCCGCGGCGGCGGGCCATGGCCGCCCGGAGCTGCTCGGTCGAGCGCGGCAGGGCGTCCCCGGTGTGGCGATCGATGACGACGCCGTAGTGGCGGACGGCATCGAGGAGATCGAGCTCTCCCGCTGTCACCCGTGCCGCGACCGACGCGGGATCCTCGGTCCGCCAGCCGTCCCGCCGGGCCGCGATCTCCGCGCGCAGGGCCGCCGTGGCCGCCTCGTCGACCGGCGCATGCAGGGCGACGAGGTCCACGCGCTCGAACACCACCCCGTAATCGCGGGCCGCTCGGTGCGCTGAGACGTAGCCGTCGAGGACATCCTCGCGCACCGCCGCGGGGTCGCGCCCCAGGGGATCGCCCATGCCCCCGCCGCCCGACGAGGGCCGGGTGAGGACGTCGCCGGGCGCGAGCGCCTGCGCCGCGAAGCAGGCTCCGAGGAAGCGCTCGTCGGCGCCCCCCGGGTTGAGGGTCGCGCCGTGGGGATAGCCCGCCAGGCCGCCCCCGACGCCCCACACCACCGAGCGCTCGCGATCGCAGCAGTAGGAGGCGACGGTACCCGCGGCCTCGGTGAGCTCGATCGCCTTCTCGACGCCGACGCCGCCGCGCCAGCGCCCCGGCCCACCCGAGTCGGGGAGGACACGGTGATAGTGAGTACGGACAGGACACAGACGCTCCTGGCCCTCGAAGGGCTGGATCTTCAGCCCGGCGCCGAAGTAGGAGGGCCCGGCCCCGAAGCCGTCGCGATCGGCTCGTGCTCCCCAGCCACCGGCGTTCCAATCGTGCCAGATGAACTCTCGGGGCTCCCCGGAGCGCAGATCGCGGCCGCCCACGAGCATGTACTCGAGATTGAACGAGCAGGCGATCGCCCGCTCGGGCATGACCTGCGACCACAGCTCGCACACCGAGTTGACGATCTTCTCGTAGGCGCCCGAGGTGAACCCGGTCACCGCCGACGGCGGCGAGGCGTTGACCACCGAGCCGGTGGGGAGGTGGGTGGTGAGCACTCGGTAGAAGCCCGAGTTCAGCGGGAGCTCGGGGAAGAACATCTTGGTGCCGGCCACGAGGGCCGAGAAGGCGGCGCCTCGGGCGGCGTTGTGGAACGACCCGATGGCCGGGGCCGACCCGGAGAGGTCGTAGGCGATGCCTTGCCCTGAGAGCTCGAGGCGGACACGCACGGGGATCATTCCCTCGCCCTGGGTGGGGTCGCGGTCGATGTAGTCCTCGGTCACCCAGCTACCGTGCGGAAGCCGGGTGAGCTGCGCGCGCGTGAGACGCTCGACGTAGTCCTGGCACTCGGCGAAGGCGGCGAGGATGACCTCGCGCCCGTGGCGGGCGATGAGCTCGTGGAGCCGCGCCTCGCCGATCGCCGTCGCCTCGATCTGGGACTCCAGGTCGCCGATGCGCTCGTGGGGCACGCGCACGTTGGCGAGGACCAGCTCGATGACGTCGTCCCGGCGCGTCCCGCCGTCGATGATCCGCACGGGCGGCACCCGCAGCCCCTCGCGGTACAGGTCGCGGGCCCCGATGTCGAACGACCCCGGGACCGAGCCGCCCACGTCGTCCCAGTGGCCGTTGGCCTGCGTCATGGCGATGAGCTCTCCGCCGCCGAACACCGGGCGCACGACGCGCATGTCCGGTACATGGGTGCCACCGGAGAAGGGATCGTTGACGAGGAAGACATCGCCCGCATGGATGTCGGCCCCGAAGCGCTCGAGGACGGCGTGGGCGGTGAGGTGCATGGTCCCCACGTGGGAGGCGATGTCGCGGGTCCCCTGCATGACGATGTCCCCCCGCGCGTCGCACAGGCAGCACGAGCAGTCGCCGCTGTAGAGCACGAACGAGGTGCACGTGCGCTGAATCTGCTCGGTCATCTGATCGACGAGCGTGGCGAAGGCATTGCGGAGCACCTCGAGGGTCACCGCGTCGCGGGCGGCGGCGGCGGCGGCGCTCAGCATCGGGAGATCCGCAGGCAGTGGTGGTCGTCGACCTCGGCGCGGGTCCCCGGGG
The DNA here is from genome assembly GCA_035552215.1 of Solirubrobacteraceae bacterium. GTDB lineage: Bacteria > Actinomycetota > Thermoleophilia > Solirubrobacterales > Solirubrobacteraceae > Palsa-465. Next base: position 7,280 of record DASZLV010000016.1, read on the forward strand.
GCACCACCGTCGTGGTGTCCATCTGCTCGATCAGGGCCGGGCCGGCGATGGCGTCCCCGGGCGCCAGGGCAGCGCGCTCGACGATCACCGTTGTTTCTGCGCCGCCGCCGGGGCCGGCAAACCACACGCCGGCGCGCCGGGCGCGGGCGGGCCGCGGCGCGGCACCCGCGGCCAGGGCGCTGAGCGGCGGCCGGGGCACGGACCCGGTGGCGCTCACCCGCAGCGCATGGATTTCCACGGGCGCCCCGGGACGGGCGTAGCCATAGCGGCGGGCGTGCTCTGAGTGAAAGCGCGCCACCGCGGGCGCGAGCTCGCGGCCTCCCAGCTCGACGCTCAGCGAGCGCCACTGGCCGCGGTAGCGCAGGTCGAGGTGGCGGCCCAGACGGGTCTCGTCGGGCTCCGCGCCCTCGGCAGCCAGGCGCTCGCGCCCCTCGGACTCGAGCGCCCCGAACGCGTCGGCGAGGGCATCGAGGTCGGCGTCATCGACCTCGCCGATCCACGATCGCGAAAGGTCGTGGCGGAGGTCGAGGAGCAGGCCGCCCAGGGCCGAGGTCAAGCCAGGGTGCGGGGGAACGATGACCTCGTGCAGCCCGAGATCGAGCGCCACCTCGGCGCCCACCAGGGGCCCGGCGCCGCCGAAGGCCACCAGCGAGTAGCCGCGCGGGTCCAGGCCGCGGCGAATCGAGACGAGCCGCAGCGCCTCTGCCACCTGGGCGGTGGCCACGGTGATGATCGCCGCGGCCGCCTCCTGGACCGAGACGCCGAGCGGGTCGGCGATCTCGCGCGTCACCGCTCGCTCGGCGGCGCCGCTGTCCAGGGAGATGCTTCCGGCCAGGCGACTCTCGGCGCCGAGGCGCCCGAGCACGAGCTCGGCGTCGGTGGTCGTCGGGCGGGTTCCGCCGAGTCCGTAACACGCGGGCCCGGGCCACGCCCCGGCCGAGTCGGGCCCGCTGCGCAGCGACCCACCCTCGTCGAGCCAGGCGATGCTCCCGCCCCCGGCGCCGATCGAGAGCACGTCGACGCTGGGAAAGAGGATCGTCTGCCCGAACTCGACGCTGCTCTCCTCCGACATGGCGAGCTCACCGGCGGTCATCATCGACACATCGCTGCTCGTGCCCCCGATGTCGAGGCCGATGGCGTCCTCTACGCCCGCGGCGCGCGCCAGCGCCGCCATCGCGATCGCCCCCGCCGCGGGACCGGACTTGGCGATCCGGGCAGCGAAGCGCGACATCGCCGCCGCCGTCATCACCCCGCCCCCGGAGTGGAGCACGAGCACCTCGCCGCCGTAGCCACCCGCGCGCAGGCTCGCCTGCAGGTCGCGCAGATAGCGATCGACGATCGGGGCGAGGCAGGCATTGACGACCGTCGTGGAAGTGCGCTCGTGCTCGAAGATCTGCGGGGCGACCTGCGAGGAGCAGGAGATGTGGATGCCCTGGCAGCGGTCGGCGACGATCCTCGCCATCTCGAGCTCGTGGTCGGGATGGGCGTGGCCGTTGACGAAGCAGATGGCGACGCTCTCATAGCCGCGCACAGCGACGATTTCCGCGACCTCGCGCGCCTGTTCGAGATCGAGTGCCTGCACGGTGCGTCCGGCGTGATCAACCCGCTCGCGGACCTCGAGCCGGTGGCGCCGGGCGACGTAGGGCGCCGGCGGATCCTCGTAGGCGTCCCACAGGTGCTCGCGATCCCCGCGGCGGATCTGGTGGACATCGCGGAACCCCTCGGTGGTGATGATCGCCGTATGGGCGAGGCGCCGGGTGAGGAGGGCGTTGGTCCCCACCGTCGACCCGTGGGCGAACAGGCTCACGCGCGGCGGCGAGACCTCCGCGGCGGCGAGTGCATCGAGCACCGCGCGCGCCGGAGCATCGGGCGTCGAGCCGACCTTGGCGAAGGAGACGGCCCCGCCCTCGGCGTCGTAGACCACGAGGTCGGTGAACGTGCCACCGACGTCCACGGCCACGAACAGCGATCGATCGGCGGGGGCGGAGATCATCGCCGGGCCGAATCTATTGCCTCGCGGGGCCGGTCGAGAGGGCCAGGCGGTCGGTGCCGACAGGGGTGCTGGTGGTCATCTGGTCCACAGGCCGCACCCCCCGGGGGGACGGCAAGCAGCTAGCGTGTCGACCCGTGGCCCCCATCTTCCGCATCGTCTGCCCTCCCGCCGCCCTCGCCGCCGCCCCCCAGGGCTGGGCGGCCGAGACCCTGCGCGACGGTGAGCTCGCGCTCCTCGTCGACGGCGGCGGTCTCGACGCCATCAACGCCGCCGCCCACGCCCTCGACCTCGTCACCGTCTCCATCGTCCGCCAGGAGAAGACGGCGGCCGACCAGGCCCAGACGGTGATGTCCTTCGCCGCCTCCTACCCGCTCGTGTGGGTGGGGGCGGGCCTCACCGAAGCAGAGCGGACCTGGGCGCGCGAGCGCCGGCCCATGACCCTGCTCGTCGAGGCCGACGGCGCGCTGCCCGATGGTGACCGCGGGCGGATCGAGCGGTTCCTGGCGCTGTTGGCGCGCCAGACGGAGTAGGGGACGTTGTAGGTAACAAAACCTCCGCTATTCAGGGGGTAATGATGCGCACAGCTATGCGCCGGTGCCACAACGGCCGAGCGCCACAACGGCCGAGCGCCGCCCCTGAGAAAGCGGGCGTGCCGACGCTCGAGGCGCGGCACGCCCAACTGCCCAACATGCGTGTTGCCTACGACCCGGCGGCTTCCTCGTCCTCGGGCGTTCCGCCGCCCTGGCCGCCGTAGCCCCCGCTCTCGCTCCCCTTGGCGCCCCCGCCCGGGCCTTCTTGCGAGAGACCGGCCTCGCTGGCACCCGGGCCGCCGCCCTCGGCGCCGTAACCGCTGCCCTGGTTGCTCTGACCCTCGCTGGGCTGCGTACCGCCCGGCTCGTCGCCGCCAAGACCGCCGTAGCCGCCGCCGATCTGGCCGCCAGAGTCCTTCTCTGCTTGCTCGGACACGATTCCCTCCCGTCGTCGTTTGCTCTCACCGCGGTGCTTCCCGGCGCGGGGCTTCCCAAACGGTGTGGTCACCCGCCAGCCGGGTAGCTTCACCTCATGGCCGATCGACTCAGTCCCTACCGCGACAAGCGGACGCCGGGCGAGACGACTGAGCCCGGCCTCGACGGCGCGCGCACCCGCCGGCGCCCGCAGCGCGGCGCCAACGCGAAGAAGCACGGCCCCCGCTTTGTCATCCAGAAGCACGACGCCTCGAGCCTGCACTACGACTTCCGGCTCGAGGTGGACGGCACCCTGCGCTCGTGGGCGGTGCCCAAGGGGCCGTCGGCGGATCCGCGCGAGAAGCGCCTGGCCGTCGAGGTCGAGGATCACCCGCTCGAGTACGGCGACTTCGAGGGAGTGATCGGCAAGGGCAACTACGGCGCCGGGGCGGTGATCGTGTGGGACAGGGGGAAGTACCGCAACCTCGACGAGGAGCGCTCCATGGCCGAGGCGCTCGACGCCGGTCACGCCAAGTTCTGGCTCGAGGGAGAGAAGCTCAAGGGCGGATGGACCCTCCAGCGCACACGGGGGGGCGACAAGCCCCAGTGGCTGCTCATCAAGCGCCGCGACGCGGAGGCGGACGCGCGGCGCAACCCCGAAAGCACCCAGCCGGAATCGGTGCTCTCCGGGCGCACCGTCGAGCAGGTCGCCGAGGAGGATTCCGGGTGAGTCCAGCCGGCCTCGACGCGCTCGACGACGAGGAACGCGCAAAGCTCAAGCCCAGCCCCGCGCCCGAGCACGCGGCGGCGATGAAGGCGGTACTGACCAGTGAGCGCTTCGACGACCCGCACTGGATCTACGAACGCAAGCTCGACGGTATCCGCTGCATCGCGGTCCGCTCAGGCACCCACACGCGGCTTCTCTCACGCAACGACCTGTCACTGAACGGCCGCTACCCGGAGATCGCGCGGGCCCTGGACGCCGAGCCGTGCCCGCGCTTCGTCGTCGACGGCGAGGTCGTCGCCTTCGACGGGGCCCGAACGAGCTTCGCCCGGCTCGCCCAGCGCGGGCAGCGCCCCGTCGCCGTCTTCTACTACGTCTTCGACATGCTCTGGCTCGACGGCTACGACGTCCGCGCGCTGCCGCTGCGCACGCGCAAGCGGCTGCTGCGCTCGGCCCTGACCTTCGAGGACGGCGTCCGGCTCACCCCGCACCGCAACGAGCACGGCCGAGCCCTGTTCGAGGAGGCCTGCCGCAAGGGCTGGGAGGGCCTGATCGCCAAGCGCGCCGACAGCCCCTACCGCGCCTCGCGCTCGCGCGACTGGCTGAAGTTCAAGTGCGAGCAGGGCCAGGAGCTCATCATCGGTGGCTACACGGCGCCGCGCGGTTCGCGCAATTGCTTCGGGGCACTGCTCCTCGGCTACCACGAGGACGGCAAGCTCGAGTACGCAGGCAAGGTTGGCACCGGCTTCGACGAGGCCACTCTGCGCGACCTGGGCACGCGGATGCACGAGCTCCAGCGCCCGCAGCCGCCCTTCGCCAACGCGTCCGCGATAAAGGAACGCGGCGTGACTTGGGTTGACCCCGAGCTCGTGGCTGAGGTCGGGTTCAGCGAATGGACGCGGGCCGGGCGCCTGCGCCACCCCCGTTTCCTCGGGCTGCGCGATGACAAGCCGGCCCGCGAGGTGGTCCGAGAGGCATGACCGAGACGATCCGCCTGGGGCGCCGGATGGTCGAGATCACCCACGCCGACAAGGCGCTGTTCTCCGACCCCCTGATCACCAAGCTCGACCTCGCGCGCCATTACGAGGCGGTCGCCCCCGCCATGCTTCCCCATATCCGCGGCCGCCCGCTCGCCCTGCAGGTCTTCCCGCAGGGGATCAAGGGCCACGGCTTCTTCATGAAGGAGGCGCCCAACTACTTCCCGGAGTGGATTGTCACCGCCAAGGTGCCCAAGAAGGGCGGCACCCTGACCCAGGTCCTGGCCGAGAACGCGGCTACCCTCGTCTACCTGGCCGGGCAGAACGCCATCACCCCCCACGTCTGGCTCTCACGGGCCGACGAGCCGCGCCAGCCCGACCGCCTGATCCTCGACTTCGACCCTTGCCCGGGGATCGGCTTCGCCGCCGTCCGCGCCGCTGCCCGCGCGGCGGGAGCGCACCTGCGCGACGCCGGGCTCGTCCCCTACGCGATGGTCACGGGCTCACGCGGAGTCCACGTCGTGTGCCCGATCCGCCGCGGCCCGTCGTTCGCCGAGGTCCACCGCTACGCGCGCGCGCTCGCCGAGCGCATGGTGGCCGAGGATCCCAAGCGCCTGACCCTCCAGTGGAGCCGCGCCGACCGCGGCGCGCGCATCTACGTCGACGTCAACCGCATCAACTACGCCCAGCACGTCGTCGCCCCCTACGGCGTGCGGGCTCGGGCGGGCGCGCCGGTGGCGATGCCGGTCGAGTGGGACGAGCTCTCCGCCGCGAGCCTCAAGCCCGACCGCTGGACCGTCGCCACCGCCGCCAAGCGCCTCGCCGACCGCGGCGACGCGTGGAAGGACATGGAGGGCCGGGCCCGCAAGCTCCCGGGGAGCTGAGCCCGGGCGCTAACGCTGCACCAGCGCCAGCGCGAACCCGTCGTAGCCCTTGCTCCCGACCGTCTGGATCAGCGTCGCGGTGACCCGCGGCTCGCCGGCGAGCAGCTCGGTGAAGCGGCGGCTGCCCGCGACACTCGGGTCATCGCTGGCGGAGTCGATCACGGCCCCGCCGCGGACCAGGTTGTCGGCGACGATCACCGTCCCCGGGGCCGAGAGCTCGAGCGTCCACCGGAGGTAGTCGGGGTAGCTGGCCTTGTCGGCGTCGATGAAGATGAGATCGAAGGGGCCGGCGTTCTCGGCCACGAGCTCGGGTAGCGTCTCGATGGCGGGACCGATCCGCTGCTCGACGAGGTGATCGAGCCCGGCGCGGGCGATGTTCGAGCGGGCAACCTCGGCGTAGGCGGGATTGAGCTCCAGGGTCACCAGGCCGCCGTCGCCGGGCAGGGACCGGGCCAGCCAGATCGTGCTGTAGCCGCCGAGCGTCCCGAGCTCGAGAATCCTGCGCGCGCCGCGGACCCGAGCGAGGAGCTCGAGCATCTTGCCCTGGGGCGGCGACACGCCGATGGCCGGAAGCCCCGCCTCGGCGCTCGCGCGCAGCGCGGCCTCGAGGGCGCCGTCCTCGGGCACGAGCAGCTGCTCGATGAAGTGGTCGACTGCAGTCCATTGGTCCTTCGTCATGGGGCCTCGCTTGCTCGCTGGGGCCCGCAGCGTAGCTGCCGACGGCTCTCGCAAGCGAATCTCGAACTCCTGCGTTTGCAGGATTTATTGCACGCGCAGGTGAGGAGCCCAGAACGCGACGAGGCTTGTTAGGGTGCCGCCAGCTTCTCCCCACCGCCGCCGGAGGCTGGCTTATAGATCGCGACAGGATGGCCATGCGGGACCGGCCGTCCGCGCGCTGCTGCGCGTGCGATCGGCCGGTCCCTACCCCCACCCATGCCCTTCCGCCACCGTCATCCCTGGGTCCTCCGCGCCACCGGCGCGGCCGGGGCCGTGGGAGCCACCGTCGCGGTGCTCGCCAGTGGCCCGGCGGGAAGCGGTGCCGCCACTCTGCAGGATCAGATCCAGGCTGCCCAGACGGCGAAATCCTCCTTGCAGTCGGCGATCTCCGCTGACAGCGCGAAGATCCGCCAGACCACGGGTGGGCTCCAGGCCGCCCAGGGACACCTGACCGCGCTGCAGGCCGACCTCGCTCGGCGCGAGGCGCAGCTCGGAGCCGTGCAGTCCCAGCTCCTCGCCGCCCGCACCCACCTGCTCGATCTCGAGAACCTGCTCCAGCGCGCGGCGCGCGCGCTCGCCGCCAACCTGGTGGCCAACTACGAGGGCTCGCCCCCCAACCTGGTGAGCGTCGTCCTCGAGTCGCACGGCTTCTCCGATCTCCTGGAACGGCTCTCGTTCCTGAAGACGATCGGTAACCACGACGCCCAGATCGTCGACGCCACGCGCCTGATGCGCGCGCAGGTGGCCACCGAGGCCGACAAACTGGGCAAGCTCGAGCGGCGCGACCAGAAGCTCACAACCGTCGTGCTGGCACAGCGAAACCAGGTTGCCGCGCTCCAGGACGCGCTCCTGCGTCAGCGCATCAGCGAGCTGGGAAGTCGAGCGAACAGCGCCGCCAAGCTCGGCTCGCTCAACTCCCGTCTGAGCTCGCTGGAGAAGAAGGCCGCCGCACAGGCCGCGGCCGCGGCGGCCACCGGCAACGCCGGTGTCGGCGGCATCGCCGTCAACACCGGCGGCATGGTCCAGCCGCCTCCGGGCGCGCCCGCGGCCATCGGAGAGGTGATGGCCGCCGGCAATGCCATCGCCACCCTCCCCTATATCTGGGGCGGCGGTCACGGCTCCTTCCAGGCCAACGGTTACGACTGCTCGGGATCGGTGAGCTACGCCCTGGCCGCGGCCGGCCTAGTCAGCTCGCCCATGGTCTCCGGTGCCTTCGAGTCCTGGGGCCAGCCCGGCCCCGGCCGCTGGATCACCGTCTACGCCAACGCCGGCCACGTGTGGATGCAGGTGGCGGGCTGGCGCTTCGATACCGTGGCGCTGGCCACGGGCGGGACCCGCTGGGCCCAGGGCGGCGGCGAGTTCTCCGGGTTCGTGGTGCGCCACCCGGCTGGGCTCTGAGCGGCGGGCGGCTACCGCTCGGACCGCAGCAGCGCTGCGAACGCGGCGAGCGTGGGGTGCGGCCGCCGCGGCCGCTCGGCGTCGCCACTCCCGCGCGCAATGTAACGATGACGAGCCAGCGTAGTCAGATACACTACACGTGACTACATGGCTGAGTCCTCGTCACCCAAGCCGTTCTCGATCCGAATGAGCGAGCCGATCCTGGCCCGCTTGGACGCCGGTGCGCGGCGTCGCGGAGAGCCGCGGTCCCGCGTCGCCGAGCGGTTGATCGACGAGGGGTTGCGGATGGAAGATCATCCGGGGATCGTGTTTCGCGACGGTCCCGCCGGCCGCCGTGCGGCCCTCGCCGGCGGACCGGATGTGTGGGAGGTGATCGAGACCGTCAAAGGGACCGAGCTCGGCGGCGAGGAGGCCATCGAGGCGGCGGTCGAGTGGGGCAATCTCACCTTTGCGCAGGTCCAAGCCGCGGTTCGCTACTACGGCGACTTTCGCGATGAGATCGACGAACGGATCGAGCTGGGCCGCCGCGAGGCGCAGCGCCACCGCGCTGCCTCGGACCGGGCGCGGGAAGCGCTCGGTTGAGGCTTCTTATCGACGAGATGTACCCGCCGGCGATCGCGGAGCAACTCCGCCGCCGTGGCCACGATGTTGTCGCGGTAACCGAGCGGCCCGAACTCCGTTCGCTTTCGGACTTCGAGGTGTTCGCCGCGGCTCAGCAGGAAGGGCGGGCTGTGGTGACCGAGAACGTGGCCGACTTCATTCCGCTGGCGAACCATGCCGACCAACGCGGTGACCCCCACCACGGCCTTGTGCTCGTCGACCCGGCGAGCTACCCGCGTGGGAGCCGAGGCACGATCGGTCGCATGGTGACCGAACTCGACCGGCTGCTCCGGGGACATCCGGACGACGAGCCGAACAGCCTCCGGTTCTGGGTCTGACGCTTGGCTCAGGCGAGCGTCGCGCTGGGCTCACTCCTCTCAGCACGGGCGGTTACGCTCCGCGCATCCTCGAACTCGACACCCCCCACGGGACCGCACGGGTGCATTTGCATCTCGTCGACCAGCCGGTCGCGGCGCTCGTGCTCGGGCACGGCGCGGGGGGTGGCGTCGCCGCGCCCGACCTCGTCGCGGTCACCGGGGCGGCCGTGGCGCTCGACATTGCCGTCGCGCTCGTCGAACAGCCCTACCGGGTGGCGGGCCGGCGCTCCCCCGCTCCCGCGCGCCAGCTCGATGCGGCGTGGACATCGGTGCTCGGGCAGCTGCGCGAGGACGCGCTCAGCGGCCTGCCGGTGATGGCCGGCGGGCGCTCCTCGGGCGCGCGAGTGGCGTGCCGGACGGCGGCGGAGGTCCGGGCCTCCGCGGTGGTGTGCCTGGCCTTCCCGGTCCACCCGCCGGGCCGGGGCGACGATCCGGCCAAGAGCCGGCTCTCCGAGCTCGACGCGGTCGCGGTCCCCACCTTGGTCATCCAGGGCCAGAGTGACCCCTTCGGCCTGCCCCCGGGCGGGCCGGGACGCACGGTCATCGCCGTGCCCGGCGATCACGCGCTCCGTGGCGCCGCGGCGGTGACCGCGGCCGCATCCGACTGGCTGCTCACGGTGCGCCTGGCGCTCCGCTAGAGGTTCGGCGCTAGAGGCCGGCCGCGCGCGAGGAGAGGTACGCCGTAGCGGCCGGCGGGGGGGTGAGGGGGCTGATCGGCGAGTAGGTGAGTGAGAATCCGGTACCGGCGTTGGTCAGCGCCGACGGCGTCGATTCGCCCAGCGTCGTGCCCCCGTCGCTCGCGTTCTGGCGTCCGGCGCTTCCCGGCGAGAGCGTGATCACCTCGGTCCGCCACAGGCTGCTCGCGATCGCTCCACTGCGGCCGGTCGTACTCACCGCGTTCGCGCTCGCGAAGGCCTCCGAGCCGTAGTTGGCGAGCGCGAGCGGCTGGCATTGGAACCCGTTGCCGCTGCATTCCGAGGGGGCCTCGACGATCCAGTCGGCGGAAGTCACGTCGACGTTCGCGTCGGTCACCTTGCGCGTGTAGGTCTTGTGCCGTGTCCGGTCGGTGAGCATGAGCGTCACCCGATTGCCGACCACGGTCACGTGCCCGGCCATCACATCACCGGGACGGACGATCATGCTGAGGCTGCGCGAGGGCGCGGGCACGAGCTCGAGCCATGCCGTCGAGATCTCCTTGCCCGCGGTGCTGCAGTCGGCCTCGGTGCCGATCTGCTCGAGGGCCTTCGAGTTCAGGCTGTAGCCGCCGAGCCCCACCCATGGGGCCGAGTAGGTGGGCGTGCCGGGCGTGCACGTCAGCGTGGGCTGGGTCCACAGCGCCGAGACGCTCTTGAACTTCAGGCCGTGGGCGACGTAGCCCGACCAGTTCGTGCTCGTGCTCGCCTCGGCCGCGGCGACGGGGCCGAAGAGCGCGAGGGCGCCGGCGACGAGCATCGATCTGAAGACGAGCGACCTGGACACAGGCATCATCGGCATTTATCGGACCATCCGCGGCAATAGTAAAACGGTTCGCGTAAGCACTGCGTCAGCCTTCGCTTCTAGGCGCCTTTCGCGGCCTGGAGGATGGCGGGGGTTCGGCCCCGGCAGTCGTACAGGGTCACGGTTCCGCTCGTGCCCGTGCTCGAGACCTTGTCTGCGGTGCATGCCTTCTCGACCACGGAGATCGCGCTCTGACTGCCCGTCCTCGTGTCGCCCGGGGCACCGAATCCACCGCCACCGGTGCTCGGGAGCACCCACCGCAGGTGACCGGAGGCGACCTCCATCGCCACCCAGCTCGCGCTCACCGAGCTCTCGCGACCGGAGAACCCGCCGATGCCCGCCGTGTTGGCGTTCGAGGAGATGATCGCCGCCGCGGCCGAGCTCTGGCTCTCGACGGCGACGGTGCCGCCACCGTGAGCCTTGGCATAGGCGACCGCGACCTGCAGGGAGGCGCTGTTACCGCCGAAGCCGCCGGGACCGCCGGAGGCGCCGCGGGCGCCGAAGCCGCCGGGGGCGCCGGGGCCGCCGGGGGCGCCAAAGCCGCCGGGACCGCCGCCGCCGCCGGGGGCGCCGCCGCCGCCGCCTGGGGCGCCGCCGCCGCCGAAGCCGCCCGGGGCGCCGGCGCCAGTCGGCGGGGCCAACGTGCCGCCGCCGCCTGCACCGCCGCCGAAGAACCCACGCCCACCCGGCCCGCCACGCCCACCGCCGCCGAACCCGCCCGGCCCGCGGAAACCCCCAGGCCCCCCGCCCTCGAGCGCGGCACTGGGACCACCCGTCGGGAAGGTGCCGTTGGTGGCGTGGCCGAGCGTCTCGGCCGCCCACGTGGTCGGCGCGGCGAACAGCGCCGCCAGGGCAGCGCCGAGCACGGCGGCGCGCACCCGGGGCCGTCCGATCCCGGAGGCGAGCACGATCGCGCCGAGGCCGCCGACGGCGATGACCACGGGAAGGGCCCAGCTCAGCCGGCCGCTCCACTGGTGGAGGACGATCGCCTCGGTGATGGCGCCCCCGGCGATGGCCAGCGGGGCGATCACGCGCGCGCTGCGCCCGCCGGTGAGGATCATCCCCGCGCCGGCGCCGATGAGCGCGGCGGTGAAGGGGGCGAGCATGGAGACGTAGTAGGGATGAAAGATCCCGCTCGCGAAGGAGAAGACGACGGCGGTGGTCACGAACGCGCCCCCGATGGCGATCAGCCAGCCCGTGTTCGCGTCGCGTCGGCGCAGCCGCGAGCTCACGAGCAGCGCCACTCCGGCCACAACCGCGAAGCCCAGCAGCCACCCGCCCTGGTCCCCGAGCGCCGAATTCAGGAGCCGGAACGGGCCGGTCGCCGATCCGAACATCGCCCCGCCCCCGCCGCCGCCGATCCCGCCCGGGCCGCCGGTCTGCCCGGTCAGGCGCCCGACGCCGTTATAGCCAAAGATCAGCGACCAGATGCTGTTGTCCGAGGTGCCCGAGATCCACGGGCGATCGGCCGCCGGGGTCAGGGTCACGAGCACCGGCCACGCGAGCCCGGCCACGGCCATGGTGGCGCCGCCCGCGAGGAGCTGGCGCGCGGCGGCGACGCGGCCCCGCGGGGCGACCCAGAACCAGGCCAGGGCGATGCCGGGGACGACGGCGAGGGCCACGAGCATCTTCGTTTCGAAGGCAAGTCCCACGCACAGCCCGGTGAGCACGAGCCAGCGCGTGCGACCATCCTCGAGGGCGCGAACGAAGAACCACAGCGCCGCGACGCACAGGAGGGCGAGGAGCGCATCGGGGTTGTTGTGTCGGGAGATCGCCACCGTGATCGGCGTCGTCGCGAGCGCGAGTCCGGCCACGAAGCCGGCTACGCGGCCGAAGCGCCGGCGCACGAGGTCGTAGAGGAGCCCGACGGCGAGGATGCCCATGAGCGCCTCGGGCACGAGCACGCTGAGCGGGTGGTAGCCGAAGATCCGCGCCGATAGAGACTCGACCCACAGCGCGAGCGGCGGCTTGTCGACGGTCATCAGCCCCGACTTGTCCATCGAGGCGAAGAGGAAGTCGTGCCAGTTCGTGCTCATCGAGCGCACGGCCGCGGCGTAGTAGGTGTTCGCCCAGCCGTTGATCGTGAGGCCCCACAGGTTGAGGACGCCGGCCACGGCGAGGAGGCCCACGAGCTCGGGACGGGCGATCACGCGCTGGGTGGCGCGGGAGAGCAGGTGGGTGGGCCGGCCGCCCCGGGAGAACAGGCGGCCGGCCCACGCTCCAGGCGCGGGAACTGAGTCAGTGGTCATGGCGAGAGGTCAGCTTCGGCAAGAAAGCTCAGAGGAAGCTAAGAAAGCGCCTAATCGGTGGCCGTGGGCTTATGCGGAGCAAACACCCAGAAGCGCAGGCCGAGGTAGCGCACGACGGTGGCGAGGGTGCTGGCGATGACGAGGACGGCGACCTCGAGCGCCCGCGCGGGCCGGCGGTCAACGGCGTCGAGGACGAGGAGCGCGCCGCTGGTGATCGCCACCGTCGCCAGGAACACGAACGCCCCCTGGGCCTGGTCGCGAAGCGCTCCGGCCCTGCCGGTGCGGCCGAAGGTGATGCGCCGGTTGGCGGCGGTGTTCGCGATCGCGGTCAGGGCCAGCGCGACGACGTTGGCCGCGCCGGCGGGCAGGGGTCCGTGCAGCAAGAGGTAGAGAACCGCGTAGGCCGCCGTCGACGCCACCCCGACCGCGGCGAAGCGGGCGATGCGGCTCGCGCACAGCAGCCGGGCGACGCCCCGGAGGTCGGCGGCGGCGGTCGAGACGATAGCCACCCGCGAGTCGGGATCCTCGACCCAGTCGACGGGGACCTCGTGGATCCGCAGCCCCTCGCGCTGGGCGAGCACGAGGAGCTCGGTGTCGAAGAACCACTCCTCGTCGCGCACGCGCGGGAGGAGCTCACGGGCGACGTCGGCGCGGATCGCCTTGAACCCGCACTGCGCGTCACTGAAGCGGGCGCCCAGGGCGAGCTTGAGGATCGCGTTGTAGGCCCGCGAGATGAGCTCGCGCTTCGGGCTGCGCGTGACTCGGGCTCCGCGCCCGAGGCGGGTGCCGATGGCCAGGTCGCTGTGGCCCGAGAGGAGCGGAGCGAGGAGGGGCAGGAGCGCCTTGAGATCGGTCGAGAGATCGATGTCCATGTAGCAGAGGACGAGGGCGTCGCCGGCACTCCAGGCGGCCCGCAGGGCCCGACCCCGACCCCGCTCGGGCAGGTGCATGGCGGTGACGTGATCGAGCTCGCCGGCGAGCCGGTGGGCGATTTCCAGGGTCCGATCGGTGCTCGCATTGTCCGCAATGACGATCTGCCAGGAGAAAGGGAGATTGTCAGCCAGAAAACCATGAAGCTGGCGCACCGAAACTTCGAGTGTGGATCCTTCGTTGTACACGGGTAGGACCAACTGGACGTGGGGGCGCGTGCCGCGATGGGCGTCACGGACGGGGCGCAGGTGGGGGACCTGCGCCCCGCCCGGCCCATGGCGCGTCGGTCTGCTCAGCGCGCTCACGAGGCTAAGGCTGGTCGGGGACGCGAATCGCTTCGGCGCACAGGCCGGCGGCGGCAAAGACGCCGGCGACGCCGGCGGCGCCGATCGCCAGAGCGGCGAAGGCGCGTCGCTTGGGGGTGTGGGGTGCGGGCATGGACGGGATCTTGGGGGGGCGGGTTAAGACGGTTGGAAGAGGTGTGTAAGGGCGAGGTAGGAGCGGCGGCCCGGCTCGCCGGCCCGGGTGGGCGGCGGTCCCCGGGCGCTCCGTGAGATAGTCGCCCCATGACCAGCAACTTCGAAGGCAGGGTGGCCCTGGTGACCGGGGGCGCCAGTGGCCTTGGTCGCGCTACCGCCCTCGCCCTGGCCCGCGCCGGCGCTCGTGTTGTCATCGCCGACATCGACGAGGACATGGGCCGCGAGGCCGCGGCGAGGGTCGACGGCGACTTCGTCCTGTGTGACGCCTCGCGCCTCGACGACAACCTGGCGGCCGTCGAGACCGCCCTCACCCTCCACGGCGCCCTCGACCTCGTCCACCTGAACGCCGGCATCGTCGCCGGATGCAGCATCGACGAGGACTTCGACCTCGAGCGCTATCGGCGCATCGTCGGGGTCAACCTCGACGGGGTGGTGTTCGGGACGCATGCCGCGCTCCCAGCGCTGAAGGAGCGGGGCGGCGCCGTCGTCGCCACGGCCTCGCTGGCCGGGCTCACCGCGGTCCCAGACGACCCGTTCTACACCGCGACCAAGCACGCGGTCGTCGGTCTCGCGCGCTCGCTCGGCCCCGCCCTCGCTCCCGACGGCGTCCGCTTCAACGCGGTATGCCCGAGCTTCGCCGACACCGACATCATCGCCCCCTTTCGCGCGCAGCTCGAGGCGCAGGGAATCCCCATCCTCACCGCCGAGACCGTCGCCGACGCCGTGCTCGAGGTCTTCGGCGGTGAGGGCACGGGCGAGTGCTGGTTCATCCAGTACGGCCGCGAGCCTGCGCCGTTCGCGTTCCGCGGCATTCCGGGGGCGCGGGCGGCGACCGAGCGGTAGAACAACCATCAAGCGAAGGGCAAACGTGGAACACGACCAAGTCCGCTCGACCGCGGACCTCTCTCCAGAGGAGCGCGGGCGGCTGCGCCGGGCTCATCAGAATCTCCGCGCCGCGTCGCAGGAGCTCGAGGCCCTCGTGGCCACCGAGCCGCTGCGCAATCGCTGGGAGCCCGAGCCGGCCCCGCCCGAGATCCTCGCCGCCGCGCGCGCCGAGCTACTCCGGACCTTCGAGGAGCTGACGCGCTGCCACGAGGAGATCCTGACCGCCGGCCCCTAGTGCTGCACTAGGCCGCCTCCTGCGCCAGGCGGCCCTTGGCCCTCAACAGCTGACGCTCGACGGTGCGGCGAGTATCGCCCGTGCGCTCGGCCATCTCGACGTAGGTAAGCCCGGCCGCGTGCATCCACACCAGACGCTGCTGGCGCAGCGGTAGCTGCTCGACCTCGCCCAGGCGGTCGTGGAGCTCGAAGAGCTCGGCCGGCCCGGGGGCCGATGAGGCGACCGGCAGCTCGCCGGCTCGCTCGAGCTCGGCGTCGAGTGAGACCTCGCGCCGGTCGCGCCGGGAGAGCTTGAACGCCTCGCGCAGGGCTGTCGTCGCGAGCCAGGAAAGGGCCGTTTCGCGGCGCACGTCGTCCGCCCGGCGGATGAGTCGGCTCCAGGCGATCTGGCAGGCGTCCTCGATCACCGCCTCGGATGCGTGCACGTGGGAGCGAACGATCTGGCGAAGCCGCGGTGACAGCAGCCGGTAGAGCTCATCAACGTCGCCGACCACAGGAGCCTCCTTCGGGAAGTAACGGCACAGTGACTCTAATTGAGACTAATTTGATGCGTAGTAAACTAGCATAACTGAATTAGTATTGCTAGGCTTGATTAGACTCAAATGGTCACCAACCGAGGAGCAACCGTGTCTGTCATCGCCGGCGTCACCGCTACGCCCAACCTCACCGCCCTCCCGGGCAGCAATGTCCTGCAGCAGCTCGTCAACGGAGCCGAGGCCTGGGCCCTCTCGATCGCGGTGCTCGGCGCCTTCGTCGGCGCCGCGATCTGGGCGGTCGCCTCCCATACCCACAATCACCACTACGCGGGGCGGGGGCGGATGGCGGCGCTGGTCTCGGCAGCGGCGGCGCTGGTTGTCGGCGCCGCCCCCGGGCTCGTGAACTTCTTCCAGCACCTCGGGTCGACGGCCCACTAGCGCCGGCATGGTCTCGATGCCCTTCACCAGGGACACGGCGCCCCGCCACACCGCCGCCGCGCTGGCGGCGGCGATCGGCCTCGGCGTCGCCGTCGCGCTGATCGCGACATCGGGCGGCGCGGGCCCGCACGCGAAGATCGCGCGCGCCACCGCGCGCGCCACCGCCACCGCCGCCACGGCGCCGCGCGTCGCCAGCGATGTCTTCCCCCACAGCCCGGCGGGCGCTGTCGCGGCGGCCACCGCCTGGTGTCAGAACACGGGCGAGGCGTTCTTCACGGGCACGTGGGACCGCGCGGCCGCACCCCTCGCGGCCCGCTCGTTCCTCTCGCTGGCCGAGCGCCTGCAGCCCGCCTCGGACCTGATGCAAAGCCGACTCGCGGCGGCGCACGTGCCCTACGCGGTGCGCTTCTGGCCGCTCGGCTACGCCGTCCAGGAGTACTCACCCGCGACCGCGCGCGTGCGCGTGTGGCAACTGCTCGTGTTCGGAAGCTCTGGTCCGCTCTCCCAGACGACGTTCTACACGACCACGGTGTCGCTGCGATGGGTCGACCGAGACTGGAAGATCACCGCCACTCCTCCCGGCCCCGATCTCAGGCCACCGGGCAAGAACGCGGGGACAAGCCAAGTCGCCACCTGGGTCGGCGCCGTCGGCCAACTCAACGCCTACGCGTATGCGCCGTAGAGTCGCGGCCACCCTCGGATTGGCGCTGGTCATCTGCGCCTTGGCGCCGACCTCCGCGTCCGCCGGCTTCAATCCGCTTGACGCCTTCTGCACCGTGGCGGGCGACACGCTAGCCCCGAAGTGGCTGGCCACCGGCTGCAAGCTCGTCGCCCATCCGCGCAAGGTCCTCGGCATCGTCAAGAAGGTCGTTGCCGTCGGCAAGAAGCTCGGCTCGGGCCAACCCGGGGGGGCGCTGGAGACGATCACGGGCGGCGCCGGCAAGGCCGCCCCCGCCCTGGGACTCGCCTCCATCGTCACCTGGGTCCTCGGCGGCGCCGCCTTCGCGCTCCACGAAACGGCGACGCTGCTCGGCAAGACGACCAATCCGGAGCTTGGCGCGGCGTGGTTCTCCTCCACCTACCTGCACATGGCGGCGATCGCCACCCTGCTCACCCTCCCGTTCCTGTTCGCGGCGGCCGTGCAGTCGCTGATGCGCTCCGACCTGGCCATGCTCGCGCGCGCGGCGTTCGGCTACCTACCGCTGGCCATGCTTGCCATCGGCATCGCCATTCCCCTCACCACGCTGCTGCTCGCCGCCTCGGACGGCCTCTCGGGAACGATCGAGCAGGCGGCCGGCGGCCAGGGGACCGCCTTCCTGGTGAAATCGAGCGTCCTCCTCGGCGGCCTCACCGCCCTCGCCCATTCCCCCTTCGTGGCCTTCCTGATCGGGTTCTTCGTGGCCGCGGGCGCGCTCGTCCTGTGGCTCGAGCTCGTGCTCCGCGAGGTTGCCGTCTACGTGATCGTCCTGACGCTGCCCATCGTCTTCGCCGCCTTCGTGTGGCCGGCACGTCGCGTCTGGGCGATCCGGGCGGTCGAGGTGCTGGTGGCGCTGATCCTCGCGAAGCTGGCGATCGTCTCGGTGCTCGCGCTCGGAGCCGGCGCCCTCGACCACGCCACCAAGAGCGCGAGCATCGTCAGCCTGGTGGCGGGAATCGCGCTCGTCACGCTCGGGGCCTTCGCCCCCTGGGTGCTCGTCAAGCTCATGCCGCTCGGCGAACTTGCCGCCGCCGCCGCGGGGCCGCTGCGGGGACAGTTCACCTCCGCCCGGCAGGAAGGCCAGCAGCTGGCCACCCCCTGGGCCGCGGCCGGCACCGACCAGGCCGAGAACATCGTCGCCGGTATGCGGCGCATGGCGATGGCGGCCGATCCCGCCCCCGAGGGCGCGGACGCCGAAGCGGCGCGCCTGGACGACCTCGGTTCCGAGCCCGGCTCCCGTGAGCCCGGCAGCGCCATCGACGGTGTTGGGGGGGTGACGGGGGGCGAGAATCCGGACCCGCTCCGGGGCACAGCCGGTCCGCCCGGTGGCCCTGTTGGCAACGCGCCGGGGTCGCCGCCGCCCCCCGACCCGCCGGGTGCGCCGGGTGCGCCGCCGCCTCCCGCCCCGCCAAAACCCGACACCGAGTGCGGTCCCGCTCCCAAGTTCACAGGTTTCGAGGGCGCCGAGGAGATGTGGCAAGGGCAGGGGCGCCGGCCCGTCCGCGAGCTCGGCCCCGACTGGCGGCCGACGCCGCCCCTCCCCGCTGACGATGATCCGCGGCCGCCGACGCAGGAGCCAGAGGACGGTCGGCTGTGAGCCGCCTGAGCTACCGCTTCGGGCCGCTCGAACGGCGGGGGATCCTCGGCCCTGTCCGGGGCGGCCAGGCCGCGATCCTCGGCGTGGGGGCGCTGCTGGCGATTCTCGTCCTCGACCGCGCGCCCTCGGCCGCCGGGGTGATCGTCGCGACCGTCCTCTTCTCGATCGCCGTCGTGGGCGCCGTCGCCCCCGTGGGCCGTCGCACGCTCGAAGAGTGGGTACCGGTGGTGACGGCGTTCTCGCTGCGTCGCGTCACCGGGCGCGCGCGCTTTCGCTCGTGGGTGCCGCGGCACGGCTTCGGGACACGCAGGCCCCCGGCACTCGCGACGCCGCCCGCCCTGCGCGGCGTCGGCATCCGTGAGGTGGCCTATCGCGATCGCACGGTGGGAGTGCTGAGCGACCGGGGCGGGAAATGGCTCACCGCCGTCCTCGCGTGTCGCGTCGTCGCCTTCTCACTCCTCGACGCCGAGGCGCAGGAACGCCGGCTCGCGCGCTGGGGCGTCGTGCTCTCGAGCGCTGCCGGTACCGCCGTCAGGCGGATCCAGTGGATCGAACGAACGGCGCCCGCCCAGGGCGACGAGCTCGCGCGCTGGCTGCACGCCGAGCGCGACCCCGCCGTGCCCCTCCGGGGCACGCCGATGATCGAGTCCTACCTCGAGCTCATCGGTTCAACCGCCAGGGTCACCCAGGAGCACGAGATCCTCGTCGCCCTGCAGGTCGACGCCAGGCGCGCCGGCGACCAGGCACTGCTCGAGGAGACCGAGCGGATCGCCCAAGGGCTGGAGGCAGCCGAGGTCAAGGTCCTCGGCGCGCTGAGCGCGGGTCAACTCTCGCGCGCGCTGCGGACGGCGTTCGATCCCTACGCCCGCGCCGAGCTCGCCGCCCTCGAGACCGCCGACCCGAAGCGCGACGGACTCTCCGAAGACAACGCATGGCCCCTCGGCGCCCGCGAGACCTGGGACCACTACCAGTCAGACGGCGCCGTCCACGCCACCTATTGGATCGGCGCCTGGCCACGGATCGATGTCTCGCCCATGTTCATGGACGCGCTCCTCGGGCGATCGAGCTCGGTCCGCACCGTGTCGGTGTGCTTCGAGCCGATCCCGCCCGCTCGCTCGACCAGGGAGGTGGAGTCCGCGGTCACCCGCGACCGCGCCGACCGCGACCTCCGCCGCCGCTTCGGCCAGACCGACACGGCCCGCCAGCGCCAGGCCGAGGAGGCCACCATGCGTCGCGAGTCAGAGCTCGCTGCCGGCCACGGCGAGGTCCGCCTCGCGGGCTTCGTGACCGTGTCGGGACGCGACCCCGATGACCTGCGCCGCAGCTGCGCCGAGGTCCTCGAGCACGCCGCGCGCGCCCGCCTCGAGCTTCATCGCCTGTACGGCCAGCAGGCCGACGCCTTCACCTTCACCCTGCCGCTGTGCCGGGGGCTCAAGTGAGTCTGCGCGGCGCCGAGCGCCCCGGGCACCGCACCACCACCCGCCACGCGCAGGCCATCTACCCCTTCATGGCCGCCGGCGGTCTCGGCGGCCGCGGGGTCTTCGTGGGACGCGACTCGAGCGGCGGCGCCTTCTGTTACGACCCGTGGGTTCTCTACGGTGACGGCGCCCTCGACGACCCGAACGCGATCGTCCTCGGCAAGCTCGGTCAGGGCAAGAGCGCGCTGGTCAAGACGCTGCTGTGGCGGATGCTCCTCTTCGGCCGGCGCGCCTTCGTGCTCGACGTCAAGCGCGAGTACGGCCCCCTGTGCCGGGCGGTCGGGGTGCAACCGATCTCGCTCGTGCCGGGCGGCGGGGTCCGCCTCAATCCCCTCGCCTCGCGCCCCGAGGAGCACGCCCAGCTCGAACTGCTGCGCGCGGTAGCGGTGACGGCGCTCGGCGGCCCGGTGACCCAGATTGAGGCGGGCGCGCTGCGCGAAGCCCTTCGGGTGGTGCGCGAGGCGGAGGATGGCGACCCCACCCTGCCGCAGATCGCCGCGGTGCTGTTCAGCCCCACGGGCGAGATGGCCTCGTGCCTGCGCACCTCGAGCGAGGCGCTGGCGGCGGACGTCCGCCGCTGCGCCCTGGCTCTGCAGGACCTGTGCGAAGGGCCGCTGCGGGGCATGTTCGACGGGCCGACGACCCCCGGACTCGATCTCGACTCGAAGCTCGTGGTCCTCGACCTGCACGCGGTCAAGGACTCGCCCGCCGTCGGGATCCTCATGGCCTGTGCAACGGCATGGATGAGCGCGCTGCTGGCGCGGATGGCCGAGCGCCCAGGGCGCGAGCGCCTGGTCAACGTCGCCGACGAGTCATGGAAGATCGTCCAGCACACCGGGCTGGGCGAGTGGTTCCAGTCGAACTTCAAGCTCGCCCGCCAGTACGGGGTGATGAACCTCGTCGTGCTGCACAAGCTGGCCGATCTGCAGGCCGCGGGCGACTCGGGCTCGCGCGCCGCCCGGATCGCCGAGGGACTGATCGCC
>DASZLV010000017.1:0-30823 GCA_035552215.1 Solirubrobacteraceae bacterium
CCGCCTCGGGCGGGGCACGGTCAAGCCCGAAATCCTCGGGGCAGACCTGGTAGCGGCGGGTCTCGGCCCGGGCGACCTCGACGACTGCCGTTGGGGCCGAGATGGAGAGCTCGTCGAGGCCATCGTCGCTGCTGACGACGAGGGCGCGCTCGGCCCCGAGCCGCGCGAGCGCCCCAGCGAGAGTCTCGAGGTACGCCGGGTCCGAGACGCCGATGAGCTGCCTGGTGGCGCCGGCGGGATTGGTCAGCGGCCCGAGGAAGTTGAAGATGGTGCGCACGGCGAGCTGCCTGCGGACGGGCACGACATAGCGCGTGGCCTGATGATGGGTCGGGGCGAACATGAATCCGAACCCGACGTCCTCGATGCACCGAGCCACGGCAGCGGGCCCGAGATCGATCCGGGCGCCCAGCGCCTCGAGCACATCCGCCGAGCCGGACAGGCCGGTGGCGGAGCGGTTGCCGTGCTTGGCGACGGTGCAGCCCGCGCCCGCCGCGATGAGCGCCGCCGTCGTCGAGACGTTGAAGGTCTGCCGGCCGCCGCCGGTGCCGGCGGTGTCGACGAGGTCGTCGCGATTGACGGTGACGTGGGCCGCGAAGCCGCGCATCGCGCGCGCGAGGCCCGCGAGCTCATCGACGGTCTCCCCCTTCGTCCGCAGCGCGATAAGGAAGCCCGCGATCTGAACCTCGCTCGCCTCGCCGGCCATGATCTCCGAGAGCACCGCCGCGGCGTCGTCCAGGCTCAGGTCCCGGCCCGACGCGAGGGCGTCGATCGCACCGGTCAGGAGCCGCTCGCTCATGACCGCCCCGACTCGAGGAAGTTTCCCAGCAGCTCCCGGCCCTGCTCGGTGAGCACCGACTCGGGATGGAACTGGACGCCTTCGGCCGGGAGCTCCCGGTGGCGCACGGCCATCACCACCTCGCCGTCCAGGGCGCTGCGCTCGAGCACGTCAGGCAGCTCCGGGTCGGCCACGAGCGAGTGGTAGCGCCCGACCGTGAGCGGAGTCCGCAAACCGCGGAAGATCGTGCGCCCATCGTGCTCAATGTCCGACGTCTTGCCGTGGATCGGCTGATGCTGGATCACCCTCCCGCCCCACGCCTGCACGAGCGCCTGGTGGCCAAGGCACACACCCAGGGTGGGAATCCGCGCCAGCGGGAACCGGCGCACGGTCTCCAACGAGATCCCGGCCTCGTCCGGCGTGCACGGCCCGGGCGAGACGATCGCCCGGTCGTACCCCCGCACTAGAAGATCCTCCACCGAAGCCTGATCGTTGCGTACGACCTCCACCTCGGCGCCAAGCTCACCGAGGTACTGCACCAGGTTGTAGGTGAAGCTGTCGTAGTTGTCGACGACGAGGACGCGCATAACGGTCAGAACGGTAGTGGGCGCGGGGTGGGGGCGGGGCGTGGGAGTGGGGCGTGGGGTCGCCCGCCGTCGGACAACCCCCACCCCTAGCCCGACGCGCGCCGGCCCGAGCCCACCCGGCGCCAGAGAGCTTCCCCCCAGGGACGGCCGCCGGGTCCGTCCCCCCACGCGCCTAGGCCGTTGGCTGGTGGGTGGGATGTCCGCCATCGGCCAGTTGCTGACGAACCCGGCACTCGGCCCCCAGCCCGCCAAAGACCCAAAGGAAGCAACTGGCCGAGGGCGGACGCCCCACCCGTCACGCCCAGTCTCGTTGCCCCACCGCCACCCCGATGGCCTGGATCACGGCCTTGGATTTCGCCACCGACTCGAGGTACTCGTACTCCGGCTTGGCGTCGGCCACGGTGCCGCCGCCGGCTTGCACGTGGGCGATGCCGTCTTTGACGACGACTGTGCGGATGTGGATGCAGGTGTCGAGGTCGCCGGTGTAGCTCACGTAGCCGATGGCCCCGCCATAGCCGCCGCGCTTGACCGGCTCGAGCTCGTCGATGATCTGCATCGCCCGGACCTTGGGGGCACCGGAGAGCGTGCCGGCGGGGAGGACCGAACGCAAGGCGTCGAGCGCACCCACCCCCTCCCGCAGCCGTCCGACCACGCTCGAGACGATGTGCATGACATGGCTGTAGTTCTCCACCGCCATGAAACTCTCGACGCGGACGCTCCCGTACTCGCACACGCGGCCGAGGTCGTTGCGGCCGAGATCCACGAGCATTACGTGCTCGGCCCGCTCCTTGGTGTCGGCGAGGAGATCCTCGGCCATCTGCCGGTCCTCCTCGACGGTCGCTCCCCGCGGGCGGGTGCCGGCGATGGGCCGGGTCGACACGTCGCGGCCGGCGACGGTGATGAGCGGCTCGGGACTCGCCCCCGCCACCTCGAAGTCGCCGAAGTCGAGGAAGTACATGTACGGACTCGGGTTCACCACGCGCAGGCCGCGATAGATCGAGAACGCCTCAACGGGAACGCGCGCCGACCACCGCTGCGAGGGGACCACCTGGTAGGCGTCGCCCGCGTAGATGTACTCGATGATCCGCGACACCATCGACTCGAACTGGGCCCGGGGCATGTTCGGAGTGAGCTCGGGGACCGACCGGGCCGGTCCCGGGCGGCGCGCCGGGCGCGGTACCGGGCCCGCCAACCGCCAGCGCACCTCGGCGATGGTCTCTACCGCGGCCGCGTAGGAGGCCTCGACGTCATCCTCGGGGTACACGTTGGCGAGCACGGTGATGATGTGCTTGAGATGGTCGAACACCACCAGGGTGTCGGTGAGCATGAGGGCGAGATCGGGCACGCCGACGGGATCGGGATTGGGCTCACCGAGAGGCTCGACGGTGCGGACGAGGTCGTAGGCGAACACTCCTACGGCGCCTCCGGCGAACGGCGGCATGTCCTCGCTCACCGGCGCGGGCCGGTAGCGCCCAAGCTCGGCCGCGGCGATCGCGTAGGGGTCACCGGGGTCACCGAGCGACCACCGCAGGACCTTGCGAGGACGGAAGCCGAGGAACGAGTAGCGGCCCACCCGCCCCTGGTCGGCTGACTCGAGCAGGAACGCGGGTCCGTCCTCGCGCAGCTTCAAGAACGCCGAGACCGGCGTCTCGCAGTCGTCGACGAAGGTCTCCCGGACGGGGATGAGATTGTGGTCGCGCGCGAGATCGCGGACCTGCTCGAGCGACGGCGACGCCGCCGACGCGGCCTCACTGCCGGTTACGGCCATCGAGCACCCGCTCCGCGTCGGTCCGACGCGGCCTCACTGCCGGCTACGGCCATCGAGCACCCGCTCCGGATCGGCAAGCGTCAGCTCGCGGCTGCGCAGGAGCACGGCGAGGTGGTAGATGACATCCGCGGCCTCCTCGGCGACGCGCTCGACGGACTCCTCCCGGGCCGCTCGCACGACCTCCTCGGCCTCTTCCTGGACCTTCTCGCCGATCCGCTCGGGATCGGCGAGGAGGGTGGCCGTATAGGAACCGTCGGGCCGGTCCGCGGCGCGCGCGGCGATCGTGCGCTCGAGGGTGGGCAGCACCTCGTAGGGAGCGGCGGGCGAGAGCTCGCCGCGGTGAAAGCACGTGCGCTCCCCGGTGTGGCAGGCCGGACCGTGAGGCTCCACGAGCGCGAGCACGCTGTCGCCGTCGCAGTCATAGCGGATCGCCTTGACCGCCATCGTGTTTCCCGAGGTGGCGCCCTTGTGCCACAGCTCCTGGCGCGAGCGGCTGAAGAAGTGCATCTCGCCCGTCTCGCGCGTGCGGCGCAGCGCCTCGGCGTTCATATACGCGAGGGTGAGTACCTCGCCCGTGCGCCAATCCTGCATCACGCACGGAACGAGGCCGCGCTCGTCAAAGGCAATCTCGGCGTCATCCACGGGCCGGGGATTCTAGGGTCCGTAGCCCCGCGCCCTTCCTACGCTCGGCTTATGCGCGCTGCGGATGCTTCCTCGGCCACCCGGGCCGCACTCACCGACGATCGAGAGCAGAGCATGACCGACGACCATCAACGACACCTCTTGACGCGCCGGCGCACCCTGAGCCTGCTCGGCTCGAGCGGCGCCGCGCTGCTGGCCGCGGGCACGGCGGGACGCCTGCCGATCGCTCTCGCCCGCAGCGAGGGCCACGACCATGTCGCAAACGCGGCCTCGGCGTGCGTGCTCACCGCCGAGCAGGAGGAGGGCCCGTTCTACGTCGCCGTCGACGACGTCCGCCAGGACATCGTTCTCCGTCAGACCGGTCTCCCGCTCGATCTCACCATCACCATCATCAGCACGCACACGTGCAAGCCGCTCAAGCATGCCGCCGTCGACATCTGGCACTGCAACGCCGATGGCGTCTACTCCGACATAAGCTCGGAGCAGACGCTGGGTCAAACGTACCTGCGGGGGGTTCAGTTCACCGACAACCACGGCCAGGTCACCTTCAAGACGATCTTCCCCGGCCACTACTCGGGCCGCACGACCCATATCCATGCCCGCATCCACATCAGCTCGGGCGACTACCGCGGCAAGCTCGTCGGGGGCCACGTCGCGCACACGGGCCAGCTGTTCCCCTCCGACGCCGTCAACGCCGAGGTCTACAAGCTCGCTTCCTACAGCACCGAGACCGCCGCGGTCGTCGCCCACCCCGCCGACCGCGTGTGGACTCAGCAGCACGGCGCGCAGGGATTGCTCAAGATCGCCAAGCTCGGAAACCGCCTCAGCAAGGGCCTCACTGCGAGCGTCACTCTCGCCGTCAACCCCAGCGCCACACCGGCGCTGATCGGAGCCGCCAGCCCTAGCCGGTCCGGCTAGGCTGGCGCGACGCGATCGCCTAAGGCCGCGGTCCTGGACGGCGACCAGCCGACCAGCAGCATCTCGGTATCAGCCGGCGCCAGGGGCGGCGAGAAGAGGAAGCCCTGGCCGTACTCGCACCCAAGCATGCGCAGGCGCTGTACCTGCCTCGGCTCCTCGATCCCTTCGGCGATCACCTGGAGGCCGAGGCTGTGGGCGAGGGCGACGGTGGAGCGGACGATCACGTCGCTGCCCCCGTTGGGCCCGCCGATCGAGGCGACGAAGCTGCGGTCGATCTTGAGGGCGTCGACGGGGAAGCGGTGCAGCGCCGCGAGCGACGAGTAGCCGGTGCCGTAGTCGTCGAGATGGAGCCCGGCGCCGGTCGCGCACACCTCGGTGACGATGTGCTCCATCCTCTCGGGCTCCTGCATCAGCGTGCTCTCGGTGATCTCGAGGCGGAGCGCGTCGCCTTCGAGCCCGGCGGCCGCCAGGGCGGCCCTCACACTCCCGGGCAGGCTCGGATCCTCGAGCTGGCGAGCGGAGACGTTGACGCTCATGCGCACGTCGTCGCCGACCAGCCCGGCGCGGCGCCAGCGCGCGAGCGAATCGAGAGCGGACCGGAGGACGTGGAGGCCGAGAGGCCCGATGACCCCGGTCTCCTCGGCGATGGGGATGAAGTCGAGTGGAGCCACCTCGGGCCATCCCGAGGGCCAGCGGGCGAGCGCCTCGAGCGCGCAGATGCGGCCCGTGGCGAGGTCGACGATGGGCTGATAATGGATCTCGAGCAGGGAATGGTCGATGGCGTGGCGCAGGTCGTTCTCGCGCGCGAGACGGTCCACAACCCGCCGGTGCATGCTCTCGTCGAACAATGCGCAGCAGGCGCGACCGCGTCGCTTGGCGTCGTACATGGCGATGTCGGCGTTGCGCAGCAGCTCGGACGCGCCCATCTGCGGGCTGCTCAGCGATATCCCGATGCTCGCGGTGACGATGAGCTCATGGCCGTCTACGTTGAAGGCCTGACCGAGGGCGCCCTCGATACGGCCCGAGACGATCTCCGCCTCCCGCTCGCTGACGGCACCGTCGAGAAGGATGGTGAACTCGTCACCGCCGATCCGGGCCACTGTGTCACCGGGACGTAGGACCCCGGAGATCCTTCCCGCCAGCGCGACCAGGAGGTGGTCGCCGACAGCGTGGCTGAGGCTGTCGTTGACGAGCTTGAAACGGTCGATATCGATGAAGAGGACCGCGCACCCGGCCCCGAGCTCACGCGAGGTCCGCCGCACCACCTGGTCCACGCGATCCATGAACAGGGCGCGGTTGGGCAGGCCGGTGAGCGCGTCGTGGAGGGCGTCGTGCTGGAGGCGAATCTCGGCGCTGCGGCGATCGGTGATGTCCGACAGCGAGCCCGCCATGCGCGCGACGTCACCGGTGGCTCCGCGGATCGCCAGGCCCCGGCTCAGCACCCACCGCCAGGTTCCGTCGGCGTGACGCATCCGGTGCTCGGATTCCAGGTGCGGGGTCTGCCCGGCTACGTGCGCGTCGATGGCCGCACGCAGGCGCAGCAGATCATCGGCGTGTACGAGATCGAACCACGCGGATGGATCGTCATCGGCCGAGCGCTCGGGCTTCCCGAGGATGGCATGCCACCGCGGCGAGAAGTAGATGCGATCCCGGCTCAGATCCCAGTCCCAGATGCCGTCGTTGGCCGCGCGCACAGCGAGGGCGTAGCGCTCCTCGCTCTGAACCAGGTCGCTCAGCGCCCGTTCGTGACTGATCGCGTATCGGATCGAGCGTTCCAGGCCCGCGGGATCGAGTTCCTGCTTGACCAGGTAGTCGGTGACCCCCAGGGCGGTGGCCTCGAGATCGATCTCGTAATCACTCTGGCCCGTGAGGATGATCACGGGCGCCCGGGGTCGCGCGGCGAATCCCTCGCGCACGAGCTCCAGTCCCGTGTCGGCGCCGAGGCGGTAATCGATCAGGTAAACGTCGTGATCCTGTCGGCGGATCGCCTCGAGGCCCTGGTGGTAGTCGGCGCACCACTCGACCGCGAAGCACGCGCGCTCCTGTGCCCCAAGCATGTCGCGTGTGATCAGATAGTCGTCCTCGTCGTCCTCGACCAGGAGGATCCGGACCGCCTCAGCCCTGGACGCCATTGTCGGCCTCCCCGTTGGGCAGCTCGACGAGCTCGAACCAGTAACGTGACCAGGCGCTCATCGCCTCGACGAGGCCGGCGAAGGTGACCGGCTTGGTGATGAACGAGTTGACCCCGAGGTCATAGCTGCGGAGCACGTCCTGTTCGTCATTGGAGGTGGTGAGGACAACGACCGGGATCCGGCGCAGCGACTCATCGGCCTTGATCTCGGCCAGCGCTTCGCGCCCGTCCATTTTGGGCATGTTGAGGTCGAGGAGGATGATCCCGGGCCGCGGGGCGTCGACGGCGGGGTCGGCGTATCGGCCCTGCCGACGCAGGTAATCCATGAGGTCCTGGCCGTCGACCACGAAGCGCATCTCGTTGGCGAGCTTGGAGTCCTGCAGCGCATCCCGAGCGAGCTCGCGATCCTCCTGGTCGTCGTCGGCGAGGAGGATGGTCACCGGTCTGCCGTGCTGCTCATGCTGAAACATGGGCAGGCTCCTCGGCATCGCGCTCGGCGGCCTCGCCGTTCTCGTCGTAGGCGGGGACGACGAGCACCTCGTCGCGCTGGTGCAGGGGCAGGGTGACCGTGAAGGTGGCGCCGTCGCCGAGCTCGGAGTCGGCGAGGATGGTGCCACCGTGGCGCTCGGCGATCCGCCGGCACAGCGCCAGGCCGATCCCCGTGCCCGGATATTCCCCGCGCCCGTGGAGCCGCTCGAAGACCCGGAAGATCCGGCGAGAGTACTGCGGCTCGAACCCGATCCCGTTGTCTCGGATCGTCATCTGGACCCGATTGTCGGTCGTCGCTGCGTCGATCCACACCTGCGGGGTAACCCCCTCGCGGCAGAACTTGACGGCGTTGGAGATCAGGTTCTGCATGAGCTGGCGCATCTGCAGCGCGTCGGCCGAGATCGTGGGCAGCGTGCCGACATGGAGCCGCGCGCCTGAGCTCTCGATCTGCGCCTCGAGGTCGCCGAGGACATCACGGGTGACCTCGGCGAGGTCCACGGGGGCGAACGGCCGACCGTGCGTCGCTACCCGCGAGAACTTGAGTAGGTCCTCGATGAGCTTCTGCATCCGCTCCGCGGCCGCGTTGGCCCGCGCGAGATAGTCGCGTCCCCGGTCTGAGAGACGGTCGGCCTCGATCACCGTCAGCTGCTGGGTGAAGGTGCGGACCTTCCTCAGCGGCTCCTGGAGATCGTGGGAGGCAATCGACGCGAACTGTTCGAGTTCGGCGTTGGAGCGGGCGAGCTCGCGCGCTCTGCGCTCGAGCGCCTCGTTGGTCGACTCGAGCTCGGTGTTGACGAGCGCGAGCCGAGCGTTGGCCTCGCGCACCTCGGCGGCGGACCGCAGCGCCCGGCGACCGAGGGCGAGGGCGGCGAGCGCGAAGAGGGCAAAGCAGATGAAGATCAGCCAGGGGACCCATTTGCGCAGCCCGGAGACGCTCGCGAAGAGCGGACCGTTGGGTGCCGCCAGCACGATCCGCCAGGTCGAGTTGGAGAGGTGGACCTGGTCGTAATACTGGCCGTTCACATCCGTGGAGGAGGGCCGCAGCGCCGCGGGGTTAGCGAACCGCGGCCCGACCGGGACGGCCGGGGTCGAGGAAGCAAGCACGTCGCCGTTGCCGTCGAGGAGGTAGTTGCGCGCCCCCTTGACGCCGGGGATCTTGCGCAGGTCGGCGGTGATGAAGGTGCTCAGGAGCGCGGGAGCGAAACCCGTGATCAGGGTCCGGTCGCCGTAGCGCGTCGGGAACCCCACCGCGAAGTCGATCGCGCCGGCCTTGCCATAGGGGACGAGGTTCCCCAGCTCATAGCCCAAGCCGGCCTTGTCCCGGGTCACCGCCGGCGCCCGAGCGAGTCCGGCCTGAGCCTGCGCCGTGAAGCCGTGGGAGCGGGCGATCACGTTGCCGCCGGCGTCAAGCAGCGCGACGTAGGCGTCCTGCCCTGTCCTCTGGGTTCGGTCCATGGTCTGGGCGCTGACCGTTCTCGTGCCAAAGGTGCGCGCCTGCTGGGGCAACTGCTTCTGCACCGATGAGAACAGGCTGTCGATGAGCGCGCCGGCGAGCACGCCGCGCTCGTGCACGCGTGACTGCACGTCCTGCCGCGACTTCGCCTGGGTGTTCGACAGCTCGATTGCGAACACCGTCAACAGCGCCAATACCACGAGCCCGGCCCCGCACAGGGCCAGCACCGCCTCTCGCCTCTTCAATTTGTCCTTCTCTCCGTGTCGGGATGTCTCGGGGTCCCGTTGCCCTCGGAGTTCTTTATCGGCTCAACCGAGCAAAACCTTATCCCCAGCCTTGACCAAGTTGAGGCAAACCTCGGCGAATGTCCTACTCGATGCCCAACCTGTCAAGGAGCCGCTCGTCGGTGCGCCAGTGCCTGCGCACCCGAACCGAGAGCTCGAGGTGGACCTGCGAGCCGAGCTCGCGCTCGATGGCCCGGCGGGCGGCGGTACCAATTGCCTTGACCATTCTCCCGCCGGCGCCGATGAGGATTCCCTTCTGCGACTCGGTCTCGACGAGCACGACCGCTTGCACGGCGATCAGGTCCTCGCGCCGTTGCTCGATTGCCTCGACCTCGACCTCCACGGCGTGGGGTACCTCCGCGCGCACCCGCGAGAGGACCTGCTCGCGCACGAGCTCGGCGAGCCAGACCGCCTCGGGCACATCCGAGTGCTGGCCTGGCAGGAAGAAGAACGGGCTTTCCGGGAGCAGCTCCACGAGCCGGGCCACGAGCGCGGGAACCCCCGCTCCGGTGCGCGCCGAGATGGGAAAGATCTCCTCGCCGACTTCGAGGTCGGCGACCGCTTGCAGCGTCGCGGCGGTGCCGGCCCGACCGCAGCGATCGATCTTGTTGACCGCGATGACGACGGGCGCCGAGGCTCCTCGCAGGAGGTTGGCGATGAACCGGTCTCCCGGACCGATGCCCTGCTCGGCGTTGACAACGAGCAGGCACCCGTCGGCGTCCTCGAGCTCGCGTTCCACTCGGCGCTGCATCCGCCCGGTGAGCGCGTCGCGCGGTCGCTGGACCCCGGGGAGATCGATGAGCACGAGCTGCCAGTCCGGGGAGGTGGCAACCCCGCGCACCGCACGCCGCGTGGTCTGCGGCTTGTCGGAGACGATTGCCACCTTGGCACCGACGATGGCGTTGGTGAGCGTCGACTTGCCCACGTTAGGGCGCCCGGCAAGGGCGATGAACCCTGAGCGGGTCTTGGCCCCGGGGGCGCGCGAAGGTTCGGCTCGGCCGCTCACGCCGGCCCGCTCGTGCTTCGCGTCCAACTCAGTAGCTCTGCCTGCAGCGCCAGCATCTCTCCCCCATCGGTCTCGTGATCCATTCCCGTCAGGTGTAACACGCCATGTACGACCGCCTCACGCAGGTCGGACGCGTAGGGCGGGCAGATGACGACGTCGCCGAGCTCTCGGGGGCCGGTGAGCACCCCGTCTTCGTCGACGGGGAAAGAGAGCACGTCGGTGGGCCGGTCGCGGCCGCGGTACTCACGGTTGAGCTCCTGGATCCGCGCCTCGTCGACGAACTCGACGGCGACGTGGCCGTCCTCGAGCCCCGCTGAGGCGAGCGCGAGCGCGCACAGCTGCTCGACCTCATGCGCGCTGAGGCCGTCATGGCGGCCGGAGTCGACGCCGATGACCTCGACCTCGAGGGTCACGCCCGCTTGCGCGGCCTGAGCTCGGGCGCGGCTCGCTGCGTGTGCTCGGTGTAGGCGGCGACGATCCGGCGGACCAGCTTGTGCCTGACCACGTCCTCCTCGCCAAAGCGCACGAAGTCGATCCCCTCGACCTTCTCGAGGATCTCGCTCACCACCACGAGCCCGGAATCCTGCTCGCGGGGCAGGTCGATCTGGGTGATGTCACCCGTCACCACGATGCGCGAGTTGAAGCCGAGCCGGGTGAGGAACATCTTCATCTGCTCGGGGCTGGTGTTCTGCGCCTCGTCGAGAATGATAAAGGAATCATTAAGGGTTCTACCCCGCATAAAGGCGAGCGGCGCGACCTCGATGACACCGCGCTCGAGGTGCTGGGAAACGCGCTCGGGCTCGAGCATGTCGTGGAGGGCGTCGAAGAGCGGTCGCAGATAGGGATCGACCTTGGCCATCAGGTCGCCGGGGAGGAAACCGAGGCGCTCGCCGGCCTCGACCGCGGGCCGGGTGAGAATGATGCGGTTGACCTCCCGGCGGCTGAGGGCGGCGGCGGCGAGAGCTACGGCAAGGAAGGTCTTACCCGTGCCCGCTGGACCGATCCCGAAGGTGATCGTGTTATTCCTGATCGAGTCGACGTAGCGCTTCTGGTTGATCGTCTTCGGCGCCACCTTGGTGGCCCGATGTCGCCACACCACGTCCTCGAGGATGTTGGCCGGCGACTCGTGCTCGTCGAGCGCGCGGGTCACCGCCTCGATCGTTCCGGGGGCGATCTCGTGACCCTGGGCGATGAGCTCCGACAGCTCCCGCACAACCGCCGCGGCGGCCTCCACGGCGTCGTCGTCGCCCTCGAGGGTAAGCACGTTCCCACGCAGGTAGATGGCGCAGTCGAGGTGCCCCTCGAGCGCCCGAAGCACGGCATCCTCGCTTCCGGCAAGCTCTGCGGCAATTGCGTTATCGAGCTCGATCTTGCTACGCACGCGAGCTGCTCAACACCTCCCGGACGCGTCCGGAGACGCGCCTGCCGTCAGCACGGCCGTCGACTTTCGCCATCACAGCCTTCATCACCTGACCCATGTCCTTGGGATCGCTCGCCCCGGTCTCCTGGATCGCGGCGCTCACCAGGGCATCGAGCTCGGCGTCGGGGAGCTCGGCGGGCAGGTAACCGTCGATGAGCTCCGCCTCTGACTCCTCCTGCTCGGCGAGCTCGGGACGTCCGCCATTGCGGAACTGCTCGGCCGCCTCGATCCGGCGCTTGCGCTCGCGGCGGAGCACGGCCACCTCATCGGAGCCTCCGTCCTTGGCTGCCTTCTGAAGCTCGGACAGCACCATCCGCAGCGCACCGACGCGCGTCTTCTCCCCCGCCTTCATCGCGGTGGTGATATCCGTGCGTACCTGATCGATAACGGCCATGCCTATGCTCAAGGATACGCCGCCCGAAGACGTATCCGTCGCGGCAGGCGGCGCCGGGGCCGATCGGCGTGGAGCTCGTCGCCCACGGCCACGCGAAGCGCGAAGCGCACGGCTACGCGGGGTAGCCGTGCACAGCTCGCCGCACTAGGTGGTCCACCAGCAGGACTCGCGCCCGGCTGGGTCGCACCCCCCTAAGCCGGAGAGCGCCTAATCGCGCGACGTGACGCGGACGGGAGAGACGAGCCGCTCGCGATGGGCGTCCCCACGTACCCCTCGAACTCGGGGCCTTGCCGCGGTGTCCTCGGGACAGCCTGCGCCGAGCGGAGGGACTCGTACGCTAAGCCAGCCCGGGGCTTGGGCCGTGGCGCCACTAGATCGAGAAGCAAGCCACCGAGGGAAACGCCTATCGCGAGCGGATTCATCAGGTCACACCTCCTTGAGGCCCGCTGTCACATCGTCTGCGTGGAGAATGATCGATAGCGCTCGGGGCCACATCGTCCAGGTGTCCAGGATTCGCCGGCCCGGGGTGTCCACGCGTTGCGCGCTGCGTTACGGGGCGGTTTCGGGCCCGAGTCGGGCCAGCCGCAGCGCCGTCCAGTCACCCCGCGTACGGCACGCGTCCACGGTAAAGCCGTGGCGGGCGAAGGCCCGCGCCACGTCGTCTGCCTCTGCCACGAGGATCCCGCTGGCGATCACCTGGCGCGGCTGCGCCGCGGCGATGTGCGACGCGCAGGTGATGAGCAGCGGCGCGATGAGGTTGGCGGCGACCGTGGGCGCGTGCGGGAGCGGGTCGCTGCGCAGGTCGAGGCGGCGCACCTCGAGCGCCACCTCGTTGGCGCGCGCGTTTGCCTCGGCAGCCTCGACGCTCGCGGCGTCGTGGTCGGCTGCGATGACCGGGGCCCATCCGAGGTGGGCGGCGACGATGGCAAGCACCCCTGATCCACACCCGAGGTCGAGGAACCCCCCGTCCGGCGGCGCGCCGGGTCCGGCCGCGAGCTCGAGCATGAGCTCGAGGCACAGGCGGGTGCTCGCATGCGCACCCGTTCCGAAGGCCTGACCGGGGTCGATGATCACGTCGATCGGGGTGGTGCCCGGTGGCTCCCAGGGCGGCCGCACGGTGAGCTCGCCGTCGAGGACGAGCGGCCGGTGAAACTCGCGCCAGCGCTCGGCCCAATCGTCTGCGATCTCCGTGGTGCTCACGTCGACGAGGGCGCCGCCCGCCGCGGCCCGCAGATCGGGGAGCGCAGGCAGCTCCCCGGGAGCGCCATAGACGGCGTACTCGATCGCGTCGCCGCGCTCGACCTCCTCGACCCCGCCGGGCGCCAGCTCGAGGAGTTCGGCGAGCACCAGCTCGGCGTCCTCACGCCGCACCCGGATGGCCAGGCGCAGCACCGTCGGGCCGCGCTAGGCGCCGAAGGCGCGCTTGAGCTTTCCGAACACGCCCTCGTCGCTCCTCAGGTTCTCGTCGGTCATCGTGTCCGCGAGCTGCTGCAAGAGCTCGCGCTGCTCGCGCTTGAGCCGGCGGGGAATGACCACGTTGACGACCACGCGCAGGTCGCCGCGGTGACGACCGCGGAGCGCCGGCATGCCCTCGCCGCGGACGAGCAGCGTCTCATGGGGCTGGATGCCCGCGGGGATCTCGAGCTCCACCGATCCCTCGACCGTCGGCACCTGCACGGTGGCGCCGAGCGCCGCCAGCGGCGCGGCGACATCGACGGCGGTCACCAGGTCGTCGCCGTCGCGCAGGAAGCGACCGTCCTCGCGCACCGCCACAAGCACGTAGAGGTCTCCGGGGGGCCCACCGCGCTCGCCCGCGTGTCCGCGCCCGCCGACCCGGATGCGTTGACCGTCAGCGATTCCCGCCGGGATGTCCACCGTGAGCCTCGTCCGCTCGACGCTGCGGCCCCGGCCCCGGCATACGTGGCACGGATCGGTGGCGGTGCGGCCGTCGCCATCGCACTTGTCGCACGCCATCGCGCGCACGACCTGCCCGAACGGCGTCTGGGTCACGGCGCGGAGCTGGCCGGCGCCACCGCACCGGTCGCACGTCTCGATCGGCGTCCCGGGCTCGGCCCCGTTGCCGTGGCAGTGCTCGCAGCGCACGATGGCCTCGTAGGCCACCTCGACCGACGCTCCGCGCAGTGCCTGCGCGAGATCTATGTCGGCGGCCACGGCGATGTCGCCGCCCTGCGCGGGGGCGCCCGGCCGCCCGCCACCACCGAATCCGCCGAACGGACTCCCGCCGCCGAAGAAGGCGTCGAAGATGTCCGACACCGAGCCGAAGGAGTCGAAGTTGGGGGCGTATCCGCCGCTCTTCAGCCCGTCGTGGCCGTAGCGATCGTAGGTCGCGCGCCGCTCGGAGTCGGACAGGACCTCGTAGGCCTCCGCCGCCTCCTTGAACTTCTCCTCGGCGTCGGGATCGTGGCTGTTGACGTCCGGGTGGAGCTCGCGGGCGAGGCGGCGGAAGGCCTTCTTGATCTCCCCCTCCTCGGCGCTGCGCTCAACCCCGAGGACCTCGTAATAGTCGCGTGGCATAGCGTCAGCGCTCGTCGTAGATCTCGACAACGAAACGCGAGAGCTGCGTGGCCGCTTCTCGCACGGAGCGGATCGCCCGCCCGTAGTCCATCCGCAGCGGCCCGATCACCGAGACCGCGCCGAGCCGCCGCTGGGGCAGGCCGTAGCTCGCGGCGACCAGCGCCAGCGAATGCAACGCCGGCGTCTCGTTCTCGCTCCCGATCCGGACCAGGACGTCGCGCTCGGAGAGCGCTTGGCGCAGGACGCCGAGCAGCGAGACCCGGCGTTCGAGCATCTCCATCACCTCGTTGATCTGCGAGACGTCGCTGAAGCGCTCGCCGCGCACGAGCCGCGAGGTGCCCTCGACGTAGAGCGTTTCCTGCGGGGCCTCCTCGAGCTCCACGAAGGCCGGAGCGAGATCGTCGAGAAACGCCGCCTCGGTGCCGCTGAGCGACGGGTCGTGCAGGCGCTGATGGAGGATCCGCGCACCCACCCCGAGGCCGACCAGGCGCTCGTTCAGGTAACTCGCGGCCCAATCGGCGAGTCCCGCGTCGACCGACCGCCCGAAGGTGAACAGGCGCTTGCTCACGCCTCCGGTCGAGGTGATGACCACGACCATCACGACCTGCGGCTGCAGCACCAGCACCTCGACATGGCGGATCGTCGAGGTCTCGATCGGCGGCGCGGTGACGAGCGCGAGCAGGTTGTTGACCTGGGAGAGGGTCTCGGTGGTGACCTTCATCGCCTCGTCGATCTCCCGCCGGACCAGGGTCAAAGCCATCGGGGGAGTGGCGTCCTCGACGGGCAGGAGCTTGTCGACGAAGTACCGGTACCCGGCCTGGGTGGGCACCCGGCCCGCCGAGGTATGAGGATGCGCAAGCAGTCCTAGCTCCTCAAGGCTCGCGAGCTCGTGGCGGATCGTCGACGGGCCCCATTCCACTCCGGCGGCCAGCTGCTTGGAGGCCACCGGTGCCCCGTCCTCCAGGTACTCCTGGACGACCATGCGCAGTACGAGCTCTTGGCGTTCTGATAGCACTGAGGGAAGATTGTAGGTCGAGGTGGGCAGCGTTCTGAGCGGGCCGTCAGTCCGCCGCCACTTCCACGAGCTCGGCTTCCGCACCGCGGATGATCCGGGTGCCGGCCTGCTCGGCGTTCGAGGTGACGATCGCCACCCCCTCCGAGATTTCGCGGACCTCGCCCGCGATGATGATCGGCTCCTCCATCCGTCCCATCCCGCGGAATTGGACCGAGAGGCGCTTGAGGTGCTCGGGTCCGCCCGCGGCATCGGTGTGGGCCCGCGCGACCTGCGCCATGATCCACAGGCCGTGGAGGATCCGGCCGGGGAGCCCCACCTCGCGCGCGAACTCCTCGTCGATGTGGATCGGGTTGAAGTCCCCGGAGGCGCCCGCGTAGCGGACGGTGGTGTAGCGGTCGGGCGTGACCTCGAGCTCGATGGGCTGGCCGGGTTCCACGGTCATTCACCTCCTCTGACGATGTGGGTCCACACCCCGGTGCACGCCGTGTCACCGCTCTGGTCTCTCGACTCGGTCCCGAACACGTAGAAGCCCAAGCCACCGCGAGTGGAGATGTCCTTGACCGTCGTCGTGGTGGTGATCTCATCGCCGGCGACGACGACCCGACCCCAGCGAAACTCCTGGCGGCCGTGGACCATCATCGAGAAGACAATCCCCACCTCGGGATCGAAGAGCGCCGGGGTGAGCGACGCTCCCGCATAGACGACCGCGAACATCGGGGGCGCGATCACATCCTCGTAGCCGGCGGCGCGGGCGGCCTCGACATCGGAGTACAGGGGGTTGGTCTCCCCCACCGCCGCCGCGAACTCGCGGATCTTCTCGCGGCCCACCGCGTACACGAGCGGTGGATAGACCTTGCCGATGGCCTCGGTGCTGATGGACATGCTCAGATGATGACCGCAACGATGCCGCCATCGACCGACCACGCGGCGCCGGCGACGTTGGAGGCAGCCTCGGAGGCCAGGAAGACGATGACCTTGGCGATTTCCTCAGGCGTCCCGAGCCGCCCCACCGGGACCGCGGCGGCCGTCGCCTCGAGCACCTCTTCGCGCGTGGACCCCTGGGCCGCGGCGACTTGGTCGGCGAGGCCACCGGGTCCCGTCCACAGCTCGGTGGTGACCGGGCCCGGCGTCACTGCATTCACCCGCACCCCGGTCACGATGCAGGCGCGTGTGGCGAGGCCGAGATCCATGGGCGGGATTGTCCCAGGGACCCCATCGAGGCGCTCGTGACGCCTCGAGCTCCCCTCCTACCCCAGTCCGACTCCCGACGGCGGTAGCGGCGCTCCCACGCCCGCGAGCACCAGCGTGCACGGGACCCGCCGAGCGTGGGCGTCGAGCGCACGCAGGAACGACGAGCCGGTGAGGAACTCGCTGCACGAGCCGCATGTGGTCCCGACGAGCGAGTTGGCGAGAGCGACGGCGCTCGGGTCGAGCTGGCCGCCGAGTTGTTCGAGGGTGGCAAGGCCGAGCACGTCGGTGCCGTGCCAAATCGGGGTGAGCATCACGTAGCGGTCGACCTTGGCCGCGCCGCCCAGGAACTCCATGTAGTAACGCGGCATCACCGTGCCCTCGGAGTGGCCGACGAGATCGACCTTGCTCGCCCCGGTGGCGGCGAGGACTCGGTCGACGAAAGAGGCGAGCTGGGGCGCGCTCTCCTCCATCGGCTGCAGCCCGCCGAAGTAGGCCTCGCCGGGAAGGGCCCCGTAGGTGAAGGCGTAGACGCAGAAGCCGTTGTCGGCGAGGAGCGCGCTCGCGAAGACGACGTCCAGGCGGCCGGATCTCATCGACTCCCGGCTGCGAGTTAGCGCGCCCAGCTCCCGGCGGCGAACCTACCACGGCGCGGGGGTCGCGGGCGCCGCTTGGCCTCTCCCCCCACCCCCCGCGACCGCTACACTGCGGCGATCACCAGGACCGGTCATCTCAGGGCCTCAGATGCGGATCGCGACCAGGTCGCCGAGCGGCTTCGGGATGCTGCCACTGAGGGGAGGATCGGCTTTGACGAGCTGGAAGAGCGCCTGGCCGCCACGCTCGCCTCGCGCACCTACGGCGAGCTCGAGACGGTGGTCGCTGATCTTCCCAGCTCCGCGCCCGCGCGCCGGCGAAGCGTGCTCCCGGCGAGCCCGGTCGCCCGTGCCGCCATCGCGGTGGCGATCGTCATCCCGATGGCCGTGGCGGCGATCCTCGTGTTCGCCGCCTTCGTCTCGGCATGGATCGTGTGGGCGGTGATCGGCTGGTACGTCTTCGGCCACCACCGATACCGCGGCTCCGACTACCGCTCCCACCGTGGATACGGCCCCCGCCACCCCCAGCGTCAGGCGGGCGCCGATCCCGGCCGCGGCTCCTGGACCTAGCGTAGCCGCACCGGCGATAGCGAGGCTACGCCGAAGCGAGCTTGGCGCGGGCGCGCTCGGGCGTGACCCGTACGACGTCCCACGCAAGTCCGGTCTTCTGCATCGCGAAGATGAGCCATCCCGAGGGATCGAGCTCGTACCAGCGCATGCCGTGGAAGGCGGAGCGGGGGAAGGCGTGGTGATTGTGGTGCCATGCCTCGCCGAGCGAGGGGAGGGCGAGCCAGAACACGTTCGTCGACTGATCCTCGGTCTCGAAGCGCCGGCTGCCGAAGAAGTGACAGATCGAGTTGATGCTCCAGGTCACGTGATGGACGAGGAAGATGCGCACGAGGCCTCCCCACAAAAGGGCGTCGAGGCCGCCCACGAGGGTGCCGCTCCACGCCAGGCCGAGCAGGAACGGGATCCCGAGGCTGGCCACCACGATGAGCGGGAAGCTCTTCCCGATCCGCCGCATCACCGGGTCTTCGAGCAGGTCCGGGCAGTAACGGCGCTTGGAGGCCTGGCCGTTGGTCTCCCACAGCCATCCGACGTGAGCGTGCCACAGGCCCGCGAGCATTCCTCTCAGCCCGGCACCCTCACCGGTGTGGGGCGAATGCGGATCGCCCTCCTGGTCGGGGAAGACATGATGCTTGCGATGGTCGGCCACCCAGTCGAGCACCGGGCCCTGCACCGCCATCGAGCCGAGAATGGCGAAGGTGTAACGGATCGGCCGGTAGGTGTCGAAGGCGCGGTGGGTGAGCAGGCGGTGAAAGCCCACAGTGATCCCGCCCGCGCTGAGGACATAGAGGATGGCGAAGATGACCACGTCGCGTGCGTGGAGGGCGTGACCCCAGGCCAGCACGGCGCCGGCGATCACGGCTAGAAAGGGTATGAGTACGGCACCGATATTGACGTTTCGTTCAGTTCTAGTCATATCCAGCACCGTACATTGCCCGAGCACAAGTTTCTTGCCATCATCGCACGGAGTCGCCCCGAAACTTATGACGAACGACCAAGAAATCCCCCTGGAACGGCCGTGGCAGGCCGTTCCCGCCGAGATCAGACCGATCCTCGAGCCCGAGCTCGGGACGATCGCGCAGGAGATCATCCGCTCGATCGTCAGGGCCATTCCCGCCTACCGGCGCCCCATGAGTGGTGCGTTCGGGCGCGGCGTGCACACCGCGATCGATCAGGCCCTGCGCCAGTTCCTCGACCAGATGGGCTACCCCATCCCCGCCGAGCGCCCGGGCCGAGAGGTCTACCTCGCCCTCGGCCGCGGAGAGCTGCGCTCGGGGCGGTCGCTGGACGCCCTGCAGCTCGCCTACCGCATCGGTGCGCGCGTCGCCTGGCGGCGCTTCGCGGCCGCCGCCCGCGCCGCCGGGGTCGACGGTCCCACCCAGGCGCTGCTTGCAGAAGCGATCTTCGCCTACATCGACGAGCTCTCGGCGGAGTCGGTTGAGGGCTATGCGCTCGAGCAGGCCGTCGACGCCGGCGAGCGCCAACGCCGTCACAGCGCCCTGGTGCGCGCCATCGTTTCCAACTCCGCCGTGGATGTCGACCGGCTGGCCACCGCGGTGGTGTGGGAGCCGCCGCGCCGGCTCGCGGCGCTCGTGTGCCGGCACCGCAATCCCGAGCGCCTCGCCGCCCTCGTCGGCGAGGGTGCCCTCGCCGGCCGGGTCGATGAGCACGTCGTCCTCATCGTCCCCGATCCCGACGCGCCCGGCCGCCGCGCGCGGATCATCCGGGCCTTCGGCACCCGCACCGCCGCCTTCGGGCCGACCGTCGCCCTCGAGGACGCCGCTGCGAGCTACGACCGAGCCATGCGCTGCTCGGCGCTGCAGGAGGCGGGAGCGATCTCAGGCGACGGTCTCGCCGACAGTGACGAGTACCTGGCCGCGCTCGTCGTCCACGCCGATCCCCACGCGCTCGCCGATCTCGCCGCCCGCCGGCTCGCCGCCCTCGACGCCCTGACCCCGATGCAGCGCGAGCGGATGCGGGCCACCCTGGCTGCCTGGCTGGCCCGGGACGGAAACGTGGCCGAGGTCGCCACCGACCTCGTCGTCCACCCCCAGACCGTCCGCTACCGCGTCGCGCGCCTCCGCGAGCTCCTGGGAAACGAGCTCGACGACGCCGACGCCCGCTTCGAGCTCGCGCTCGCGCTCAGAGCGCCGCAGCGGACCTAGTCCTCGCCGAGCTCGAGCACGGCCAGGAAAGCTTCCTGGGGGACCTCGATCCGTCCCACCTGCTTCATCCGCTGCTTGCCCTTCTTCTGAGCCTCGAGGAGCTTGCGCTTGCGAGAGATGTCGCCGCCGTAGCACTTGGCGATCACATCCTTGCGGTACGCCTTGATCGTTTCCCGCGCGACGATGCGCGAGCCGATCGCCGCCTGGACCGGGACGTCGTACTGCTGGCGCGGGATCTTCTTGCGGAGCTTTTCGACGAGCATGCGCCCGATGTCGGCCGCCTTCGAGCGGTGCACGAGCATCGACAGCGCGTCGACGGGATCGCCGGCGAGGAGGATGTCGAGCCTGACCAGATCGGACTCGCGCAGACCGATGAGGTCGTAGTCGAGGGAGGCGTACCCGCGGGTGCGCGACTTGAGCTGGTCGAAGAAGTCAAGGACGATCTCCGCCAGCGGCAGGTCGTAGTTGATCTGCAGGCGCTCGGCAGAGAGGTAGTGCATCCCAGCGTGCTCGCCGCGGCGCTCCTGGCACAGCTCCATGATCTGCCCGACGTACTCCTTGGGGGTGAGGATGGAGGCGCGTATGTAGGGCTCGCGCACCTCGGCGATCCGTGTCGGGTCGGGCATGTCGTGCGGTGAGTGGACCGGGAGGACGGTGCCGTCGGTGAGCGTCACCTCGTACTCCACGCTCGGCATGGTGGCCAGCAACTCGAGGTCGTACTCGCGCTCGAGCCGCTCGCGGACGATGTCCATGTGGAGCAGGCCGAGGAACCCGCACCGGAACCCGAACCCGAGCGCATCGGAGGTCTCGGGCTCCCACGACAGCGCCGCGTCGTTCAAGGTCAGCTTCTCGAGCGCGTCGCGCAGGTCGGGGTAGGAGTCGGAGTCGATCGGGAAGAGGCCGCAGAAGACCATCGGCTTGACCTCGCGGTAGCCGGGGAGCGGCTCGCTGGCGGGACGCGACTTCACGGTCAGCGTGTCGCCGACGCGGAGCTTGGTGACGTCCTTGATCCCGGTGATGAGGAACCCGACCTCGCCCGGCCCGAGGGACTTGGCCGAGATCATCTGCGGGCTGAAGAAGCCGATGTCGTCGATCTCCGCCTCGGTCCCGGCCTGCATGGCACGGATCGCCTCACCCTTGGTGAAGGTCCCGTCCACCACCCGGATGTACGCGATCGCCCCCCGGTACTGGTCGAACTCGGAGTCGAAGATCAGCGCCCGCGGCGGGGCGTCGGGGTCGCCGCTCGGGGGCGGGACGCGCTTGATGAGCTCATCGAGGACTTCGGTGACGCCCTCGCCGGTCTTGGCGCTGATCCGCAGCACCTCCTCGGCGGGCTCCCCCAGGAGCTCGGCGACCTCCTCGGCCACCCGTTCGGGCTCGGCCCCCGGGAGGTCGACCTTGTTCAGGCAGGGAATGAGCTCCAGTCCCGACTCGACCGCCAGGTAGGTGTTGGCGACCGTCTGGGCCTCGACGCCCTGCGAGGCGTCGACCACGAGGAGGGCTCCCTCGCACGCGGCCAGTGACCGCGAGACCTCGTAGGTGAAGTCGACGTGGCCGGGGGTGTCGATCAGGTGGAGCTGGTAGGTCTCCCCGTCGCCGGCGGTGTAGGAGACCCGCACGGCCTGAGCCTTGATGGTGATCCCGCGCTCGCGCTCGAGGTCCATGGAATCGAGCACCTGGGCGCGCATGGCCCTCGGTTCGACCGTGTGGGTGAGCTCGAGGATCCGGTCCGCCAGCGTCGACTTGCCGTGGTCGATGTGAGCGATGATCGAGAAGTTCCGTATGTGCGCCTGATCAGCCATCTCCCATGAAGGTTACGTCGGGCATGCGTGGAGACCGGTTCGGCCGTCAAACGCCCGCCTTCGAATCTGTAGGCGAGGCGCCTACGACATTGTCGAGTGCGCCTCGGCACCCACAAGCCCCGGGGCCGCGGTTACCGCGCCTCGGGCAGGGGTAGAGACACGGTCTACAACGAAAGGAACCCGATGACCGACGAGAAGATCGACGACCTCAAGGGACGCGCCAAGGAAGCGGCGGGAGACCTGACCGATGACGACTCGCTCAAGCGCGAGGGCAAGATCGACCGCGCCAGCGGCTCGGTCAAGGACGCCGTCGGCGACGTCGCCGACAAGGCCAAGGACGTCGCCCGCGGGGACTAAGCACGAGCGCGGCGGTTAGTGCCGGCGAGGCCCAAGAGCCCGCCGGCACTCCTCTTCACTCCCGGGGAGCCCGGGGCGTCGGGCGTAGCCGGCTCATCATCAGTTGCTCGATCTGCCGCGCCTCGGGGATCCGCATCGCGAGCACGAGCCGCGTGTATACGTAGAGGGCGAGCCCAACCGCCAGGCCCACGGACAGCACCTGCCCGATCAGGCTCGTTCCCGCCACGGCGCTCACGAGCTTCCACACGATCCACGCCACTGCGGCCATGATCACTGAGGCGGCGACGATGCGCGCGGTGATCATCAGCGTCTGCGCGCCCTCGAGACGCCCGTTGAAGCCGATGGCCAGGTACTGAATCTGCAGCGCCGTCATCACTGCGTTGGCCACAGCGGTACCGATCACCAGTCCCGCGATTCCCAGCGGCTTGTACAGCGCGATGCTGAAGATCAGGTCGACCACCAGGTTCATGGCCGCCAGGCGGGTGGGGATCCAGGGGCGCTGGACCGCGAAGAAGGTCCTCGTGAGCAGCAGATTGAGGCCGCCGAAGGGAAGGCTGAGGGCAAACCAGAAGAGCGCCACCGAGACGAGATGGGTCGAGGTGGCGGTGAAGGCGCCGCGCTGGTAGACGAGGCGCACGATCGGCGTTGCCAGGACCATGAGGATCGCCGCTGAAGGGATGAGCAGGAGGTTGATCTGGCGCATCCCGTTCCCCACCGCACGGCGCATACGGGCGGGGTCGCGTCGGCTCGCGAGACGGCTCAGGGTGGGGAACAGGACCGTGGCTACGGCGACGCTGAACATGCCCTGGGGAAGCATGTAGAGCCGGAAGGCGTTGTCGATCGCCCGCGGGGCCTGGTCGGAGATGAGGGACCCGAAGACCGAGTTGAGGAGCTGATCGAGGTTGACGATCCCGAGGCCGATGGTCACCGGGAGCATGAGTACGAACACCTGCTTGACCCGCGGGTCGTGCCAGTCGATCGAGAAGCTGAGACGAAAGTCGATTCTCCGCAGCGCGGCGCCGACCATGATCATCTGCACCACGGTCGCCAGCAGCCAGGCGACGGCGTAGGCGTAGATGCCGTCGTGGCCGTGGAACTGCGGGTGGAGGACGACGAGGACGATGATGATCACCAGGTTCCAAGCGGCGGGGGCGATCGCCGGCACCGAGAACTCGTCGTAGGACTGGAGGACTCCCACCATCAGGCCGGTCAACCCCAGCAGGAGGACGACCGGGAACAGCACCTGGGCAAGCCCTGCCGTGAGCTGGTTCAGGGTCGAGTTGAAGGCACCCCCCGTGAACAGCGGGATGATCACCCCGGCGGCGAGGATCCCCACCGCGGTGATGGCGCCGAGGGCGATGAGAATGATCCAGAACAGCGTCGAGGCCAGCTTGAACGCCTCGCGCTTCTTGCCCTGCTGCAAGAGGTCGGTGAACACGGGCACGAAGGCCGCCGAGAGGGCGGCCTGCGCGAACAGATTCGACATCAGGTTGGGGATCTGCGAGGCGATCGTGAACGCCGACGCGGGACCGCGGGTCCCGAAGAAGGCGGCGGCGACAATCTCCCGCACGAGCCCGGCGATGCGGGACACTCCGGTGGCGATCGCGAAGATCGCGGTATTGCGGGCGAGGCCGCGCTGTGAAGG
The DNA here is from genome assembly GCA_035552215.1 of Solirubrobacteraceae bacterium. Lineage (GTDB taxonomy): Bacteria > Actinomycetota > Thermoleophilia > Solirubrobacterales > Solirubrobacteraceae > Palsa-465. Next base: position 23,735 of record DASZLV010000017.1, read on the forward strand.
GCCCGGGCCGGGCGGCCCTCCAACCGGGCCCGCGGAGGTCTCGTCTGACACGAGCGCGCTATAGTAAAGCCGAGCCGCGGCCAGCCGCGGCTGCTTGCTGTCATGGCGAACATTCACTCCCAGAAGAAGCGGATTGCCCGCGCCGAACGTGAGCGGTTGGAGAACCGTCGCTACACGTCGAAGATCAAGACCTACTTCCACCGCCTCGAGCAGGCGGTGGCGGGTGGCGATGACGCGGTCGCCGAGACCGAGCACCGCGAGCTCGTGCAGACGATCGACAAGGCCGTCAAGCGCGGCTCCCTGCACCGCAACACCGGCGCCCGCAAGAAGTCCCGGGCCGCCCGCGTCCGCCGCGGCGCTTAGCGCTCTTCTTCGACTCTAGGCGGCGGCGGCAATCCGCTGGATCGCCCGCAGCGCCTGCGTGTCCTCGCCCGCGCCGCCTGACCCGCCGCCGCGCGAGGAGACTTCGAGGTCGGCGACCGCTTCGAGCGCCCGGCGGAGCTTGGCGGACCCGGTGCGGCCCACGTCGGCGATCAACCGGTCGGCGGCCCGCGAGGGCATCCGCAGCGTGCGCTTGATCTCCGCGGAGGACCCGCCGGCCTCGAGCACTCGCGCGACATCGAGGGCGGCGCGCAGCCGCTGGGCGATCAGGTAGAGCAGGCCCGAGAGGCGTTCCCCCTGGGCGCGAAGCGCCAGGTAGGCCCGCGTCGCCTCGACCTCTTCGCCGGCCACGAGTGCATCGGCGAGGGTCCAGGCCCGGAGCTCGGCCGAGGGTGCGGTCCGCTCTTCGATCTCGGTCAATCCGATCTGTCCGCCGGGTCCCAGTTCGAGGGCGAGCTTCTCGAGCTCACGGAGCAGGCGCTGCTGGCGCTCGCCGACGTGGGCCACGAGCGCGCGCGCGGCGCCGCCCTCGAGCTCGAGGCCGAGCTCGCGCGCCCGGGCCGCCACCCACTTCGGGAGCTCCCACGGCTTCACCGTCGACTCCTCGGCGAGATCGCCCCCCGCGCCCTTGACCGCGGCGATCAGCCGTGCCGGCGTCTTCAGCCTCCCCTCCTCACGCGCGAAGAACGCTACCGTGGTGTCCGGCGGCATGTTCGCCATCGTCAGCTCGAGCGCGTCCAGGTCCTTGTCCTTCCACCGCTCGACCCCGTCGACGATGACGAAGCGCCGGCCCAGCGCGAAAGTCATCGCGCTCAGCGCCGACGCGACCCCGTCCGGGTTCGCCCTCTCCCCTTCGAAGAGCTCGACCCCCTGCGCTCCCCCCTCGACTTCCGCGAGCGCGCGCAAGCGCGCGCGCCGCTCGCCGAGGCGGCCGTGGTCGTCGCCGTGGATGAGATACGCGGGCTTGAAAGCGGGCACGGCTGTGAGTCTAGGAGGGAGGGATGACAGCGGCATACCGATGACGCCACGGCGCTAGCGAACGACGAGGTTGACCAGCTTGTCGGGCACGACGATGACCTTGACGACCTCGTGTCCGTCGAGATGAGCGCGCACGTTGGGAGCTTCGCGGCACAGGCGCTCGAGCTCTTCGCGCGGCGCGCCGGTGGGCGCCTCGACGCGATCGCGGACCTTGCCGTTGATCTGGCACACGAGCTGGAACGAGTCGGACTGGAGCATGGCTGGGTCGGGCGCGGGCCACGGCTTCTCCCACACCCGCTCGCCCGTGAGCATCTCGTAGACCTCGGCGCCGAGATGGGGAGCGAAGGGAAAGACGAGCGAGGCCGCGGTGGCGATGGCGAAGCGGCGCGCGTCGAGATCGGCATCGAGGTGGCGGTAGACCTCGTTGACGAGCTCCATGATCGCGGCGATCGCGGTGTTGAAGGCGAAGCGCCCGGTCATGTCGCGGGTCACCTTCTCGATCGCCCAGTTCGCCTTGCGGACGAGGAAGAGGGACGAGCCCTCGGGCGCGGGCGGCGGCTCGGCGGCCCGGGGCTGCGCACCCTCGGGCTCGTGGGCAAGCGCGTCGCCGAGCCGCCATAGCCGGGCGAGGAACCGCTCGACCCCTTCAACCCCGGTGTCCGACCACGCGGCGTCCTGGTCGGGAGGACCGATGAAGAGGACGTAGGCACGCGCCGCGTCGGCCCCGAAGCGGTCGACGATGGGCGCCGGGCTGATGACATTCCCCTGCGACTTGGACATCTTGTGGCCGTCGGGGCCGAGGATCATCCCCTGGGTGAACAGGGCCTGGAAGGGCTCCTGGACGCCGAGCAGGCCCATGTCGGCGAGCGCCTTGACGAAGAAGCGCGCGTACATCAGGTGCAGGATCGCGTGCTCCACCCCGCCGATGTACTGGTCGACGGGCATCCACCGGTCGATGACCGCCCGGTCCCAGGGGGCCTCGTCGTTGTCGGCATCGCAGTAGCGCAGGAAGTACCACGAGGAGTCGACGAAGGTGTCCATGGTGTCGGTCTCGCGCCGCGCGGGACCGCCGCATCGGGGGCAGCTCGTGTTCACCCAGTCGGTGGCGGCGGCGAGGGGGGAGCGGCCCTTGGGCTGGAAGTCCTCGATCTCCGGCAGATCCACCGGGAGGTCCTCGTCGGGCACCGCGACAATGCCGTCGCGCTCGCAGTAGACGACGGGGATCGGGCAGCCCCAGTAGCGCTGGCGCGAGAGCAGCCAGTCGCGGAGCCGGTAGTTGACCGACGGACTTCCCTTGGCCTCGAGCTCGAGCCAGTGGACGATCGCTTCATAGGCGCGCCGGTTGTCCATCCCGTCGAAGAGCGAGCTCGAGTTCGTCATCGGGCCATCACCGGTGTAGGGAAGCTCCTCGTCGGTGCCGACCACGCGCCGGATCTCGAGCCCGAACCTCTGCGCGAAGGCGAAGTCACGCTCGTCGTGGGCCGGGACCGCCATGATCGCGCCCGTTCCGTACTCCATGAGCACGTAGTCGGAGACGTACATGGGGATCTGCTCGCCGTTGACCGGGTTCGTCACCGTGCGTCCGAGCGGGACGCCCGTCTTCGGCTTCTCGGCCGCGCCGCGGTCCTCGAAGGACTCGCTCAGGACTCGGTTTACGTACTCGTGAACCTCATGCTCGTGCTCGGTTCCCGCCACGAGCTTGAACACGTCGGGATGCTCCGGGGCCATCACGAAGAAGGTGGCGCCGAACAGGGTGTCCGGGCGCGTGGTGAACACCGGATAGTCGATCTCCAGCTCCTCGCAGCGGAAAACCACCTGGGCGCCGGCGCTGCGGCCGATCCAGTTGCGTTGCATGATCTTGACGTGCCGGGGCCAGTCGATCTTGTCGAGGTCGTCGAGAAGCCGGTCGGCGTAGTCGGTGATGCGGAAGAACCACTGCTCGAGCTGACGAACCTCGACGACGGCGCCGCAGCGCTCGCAGCGGCCGTCGATCACCTGCTCGTTGGCGAGCACCGTCTGATCGTTCGGGCACCAGTTGACGGCAGCTTCCTTGCGATAGGCCAGGCCCCGCTCGAACATGCGCAAGAAGATCCACTGTGTCCAGCGGTAGTAAGCGGGATCGTGGCTGGCGATCTCGCGCGACCAGTCGATCGAGATTCCCCAACGGTGAAACCAGTGCCGGAAGGCGGCAATCGACTGGTTGGTGGCCTCGCGCGGGTGCACGCCCGTCTTGATCGCGTTGTTCTCGGCCGGCAGTCCGAAGGCGTCATAGCCCATCGGGTGCAGCACCTGATGGCCCGTGCGCCGGTGGAAGTGGGCCATGGCGTCGCCGAGCGCGTAGTTCTTCAGGTGCCCGATGTGCGGCTCGCCGCTCGGGTAGGGGAGCATCTCGAGCACGTAGGACTTCTTGCGCCCGTCGGGCTCGTTGGAGACCTCCCAGGTGTGCTCGCGCTCCCACACCTCCTGCCATTTGGGTTCGATCGTCTTCGGGTCGTACCGTCGCTCGCTCATCTCGGATCGGAGGTTAGAGACTCGCGGGTCCTGGGCGTGCCCGGGGTCCGAGCCCGCGCATCGTGGAAAACCCGCTGCAGCCTGGCCGCTTTCTTGCGTCCGCGCGCGGGCCGTCTTACTACGATGGGCTCCATGTCACAACCCACGGACGGCGACGCGGACGCGGCCGAGCCCGGCGTGCCGCCTCATGACCCGGCGCCGCAGCGCCGCCCCGCGAGGGCGACCGGGAGCCGGCCGCGCGGAGACAGGTCGGCCAGCAACGCCACCGGAACCGGCTCCCCCCCACCACCCCGCCCCGGCGCCGCCTTGACCGCCGACCGGGTGGGGACGATCGTCGCCGCCGCCGAGCAGGCCGCCGAGGACATTCGCCTCCGCACCGAGGCGCGGATGCGCGAGCGGATCGCCGAGGGCACTCGCGCCGCCGAGAACCGCGTCAAGGCCGCCGAAGACGAGGCGGCGGACATCCTCAAGGCCGCTCGCCGAGAGGCCGAGCAGGCGAAGACGCTCGCGGCCTCGGAGGCCCTGGCCATCATCGCCAAGGCCCACGACGACGCCGACCGCACGCGCGCAGAGGCCGAGCAGGCGAAGACGGCCGCGACCGCGGCAGCGCTCGAGATCACCGGCCGCGCCCGCAAGGAGGCTCAGGCGAGCGCCGCCGAGATGAAGGCTCAGTCCCTCGAGGCCCTCGCCAAGGCGCGCATCGCCGCCTCAGACGTCCGCTCGGAGGGAACGGAGCTCGTCAGCAATCTCCGCGAGATGGGTGACGCCCTGCGCTCCAACTCCGAGCGCCTCCTGCGCGACGTCCAGGCCATCCACTCGCGCATGGTCTCCGAGCTCGATCGCGTCGACGGCGGGGCCAGCCGGGTCAGCGCGCCGCGCGATCCGGGGCCGCGCCGCCCCCGGGACCCCGGGCTCCGCGGCTCTGCCGATCCCGACGAGCTCGAGGTCCCGGAGTTCATTCCGCCGGGGTAAGGCGGCTGGTTCTGTCCGGGGCGGATGCGAACATGTGTTCGTGCTGGACGATCTGGCGGACAACTTCGGCGACAGCAACCGCAAGGGCGCGGTGGCGGAGATGGCGATCGTGCTCGCGGCTACCAAGCAGGGCGTTCCCGTGCTGAAGCCGGTGGCCGAGCATGGGCGGGCCGATCTCGCGCTTGACATTGGCGGCAGCCTGTGGCGCGTGCAGGTCAAGTGGGGCAGTTTGAGCAAAGCTCGGGACGTCGTGGCGGTACACCTGTGCAGCTCGAGGCGTTCCGGCCACGGTCACATCCGCAGGTCCTACAGCGTCGACGAGATCGATCTGTTCGCCGTCTACTGCGGCGAGCTCGATCGGGCGTTTCTGCTCCCCGCAGAGCGTTTCGCCGGCACCTACCTCGTTCACCTCCGCCTGACCCCGCCCCGCAACGGCCAGCGGGCATGCATTAACCTTGCCGATGACTTCGACTTCGTCGGGGCTATAGCTCAGCTGGAAGAGCGCCGCCATGGCATGGCGGAGGTCGTCGGTTCGAGCCCGACTAGCTCCACTGCAGAGATCAGCACGCCGATCACTGTCGGCTCTGATCCCTTCCGTAACCGGCTAGGCGAATGGCTGGAGCGGGCTGCGGCCGGTCAGGAGATCCTCATCACCTATCGCGGCAGGCCGCGAGTCCGCTTGGGCCCGGCGCCTACCCCCGCAGTCGCTTCTCCCCCCAGAACACCGCCACCGGGTTGTCGTTGAAGTCCGCGATCGCCTGGTAGCCCTCGTCCTCGTACAGGTACTGGGCTCGCACCTGCTTCGGGCCGGTATCGAGACGGACGGTGTCGTAGCCGAGCTCGAGCGCCGCGCGCTCGAGGGCGTGGAGGAGGTTCCGGGCCACCCCCTGGCCGCGGGCGGCGGGGACGACGTACATCTTCTTGATCTCACAGGTGCCCTCGCTCAGGCGCTTGAGGCCGCCGCAGCAGATTGCCTCGCCGTCGCGCGAGCCGACGATGAAGGCCCCGCCGGGCGGGCTGAGCTCCTCGGCGCCGGCGCGGGGCATGGAGGGGCCGTCGAGCTCGAGGCCGTCGTAGAGGACGGCGATCTCCTCACGCATCGCCTGTGCGAGCTCGCCGCCCGGTCCGTCGTCGACGCGCGCGGCGCGGAAGTCGATCTCGCTCTCGCCCGCCACGACGGCGGATGGTACGAAGGCGGAGCCGGCTGGGTCGGCCCGGCCGCAGGGGCCGGGCCGCCAGGTGACGGGCCTAGCCCTCGGTGAGCGTCAGCAGCGTCTCGGCGCGCACCCCGTCGACCCGCATCGCCTCCGCCCCCGCCTCGGACTGCATGAGCGCCTGGAAGGCAGGCATGTCCGGGATATCGGCGATCAGCCCGACGCGATTCGAGCCTTCGGGATCGTGGAAGGTACGGATCTTGATGCCCATCGGGCCGAATACTTCTTCTCGTTTCGGCGAGCTGAGCCAATGGTCGACGTCATCGACCTCGTGGAAGACAACAATGGTTGACAAAGGTCCCTCGTGCTTTCCCACAGCTGACGCTGTGCTGGGTGGTCCGACCGCGTGCCGCCTGGTGATCCTCCCGTACCCGGGCGCCGGGAGTCAACCCGCGTCTGCGGACGTTCTGAGTTCAAACCCTCTCAAGGGCCGAAATCTCGGCACCGAATGCTGGCCGACTGGCCAATGCGATCGCTGCCCGCGGATACCAATCTAGGGACGCTAGGCGCACGGATTCCAGAGCTGACAACCGACGGGACCGAGGAGGAGCCATGAAAATGATCCTGATCGGAGATGAGCGGACGGGGGGTTGTCGATGAGCGCGCTCACCATGGACGCAGCGCCGGGTACGGAAGCCGATCCCCAGCTCTACAACGACGATCTACGACCCACCGAGGCCAGCGAGCGGAGCTGGACGTGGTTGAACTACTCGACGGTGTGGATGGGAATGGTCCACAACATCGTCGCCTACACCACCGCGGCAGGCCTGATCGCTCTCGGCATGAACGTGTGGCAGGCGCTCCTCACCGTGCTCACCGCGAACGCGATCCTCATCGTCGCCATGTGCGCGAACAGCGTGGCGGGCGCTAAGTACGGGCTGCCCTTCCCCGTGCTCATGCGGGCGACGTTCGGATATAAGGGGGCGCAGTTCCCCGTGCTCGTGCGCGCGGCCGTGGCGATGTTCTGGTTCGCGGCGCAGACCTACGCGGGCAGCCTGGCCATCAACGCCATCATCGGCGCCATCGTCCCGGC
>DASZLV010000018.1:0-2982 GCA_035552215.1 Solirubrobacteraceae bacterium
ATGTTGCCGCGCATGGCGGCCTCGTGCAGGGGTGCGGTGCGGTTGATGGCGTTGACGTCGAACCCGAGGTCGATCAGGAGCTTCACGGCGTCGACGTTATTGCCCTCGGCGGCGCGCACGAGCTGGTCGGGATAACGGGCGAGCGCCCGCTCGCGCAGGGCCGGGTCGGCGTCCAGGATCTCCTCGACGCGGGCGCGATCCCCGGTCGTGGCGGCGGACACGAAGGAGTGGACGTCGTCGATCCCAGCGCTCGCTCCCGCGTCGGCGAGGAGGGCGACGATCTCCGGGTGTCCCCACACGGCGGCCTCCTGGACAGGCCTGCGCCTCTCGTACATGGGATGGGTTGCCGCCGGTGCGTCGGGGTCGACGCCGTGGGCGAGGAGGAGCCGGACGTGGTCGGTGAACCCGTGGTGGGCGGCGGACATGAGCTGCTCCTCGAGCATCTTCCTCGGGGTGGGATGCGCGGGCACCAGGAGGCGATGCCAGCGACCGCCGGCGCCCGTCCCGAGCCCGAACTCGAACAGGAGCTCGAGCCAGGCGGCGTCCGAATCCCAGTGGCGGTTGTAGAGCGTCTGGGCATCGTTGGGCTCCGCGCCGCGCTCGAGGAGGAGTCGCGCGAGGGCCATCCCCTGCGGATGCGCCGGGGGATCTCCCTCACCGCTGCCGAAGGCTCCGGTGAGCGCCGTGAAGGGTGGACTCAGTCCCTCCCACAGGTACCCGGCGTTGGGGTCGGCGCCGTGGTCGAGGAGGAGGCGGGCGGCTTCGAGGGGCGAGCGGTCCGGGGCCGTGACCCCGAGCCGGGAGTAGGTGAGGTAGAGCAGCGGCTCCCACCGGTGTGGCCCACCCTGCGCCCCGGCCTGCGAGGGGTCTCGGGCCAGCAGCTCGCGCGCGCCCGCGACCTCGCCGATCGCCGCCATGGTGTGGATGTTCGCCCGCGCGAGCTCGGGGTGGGCGTCAAGGAGCTCGCGCGCTTTCGCCCACCGGGCAGGATCGTCACCGCCGTAGGTCAGGCACGCCAGGCGCAGGAACTCGTCAGCGAGTGAATGCTCGCCGGCGTGCGTCCCCCCCGTCGGCTCGTGATGGGGCGAGCGCGCGTATTCCTGCACCAGCTCCAGGTAGGACTTGAGCTTGGGCCAGCTCGGGAAGTCGAAGCTGCGGGCGACGACGAGCTGCGCGTCGGCGAGCTTGAAGGTGGTGAGATCGGGGGAGCGGGGATGGAACTCGCAGACGACCTCGGCGGCGCCGGGATCGCCCGCCCGGACCGCGCGCTGGAACGCCTTGGCGCCCTTCTTCAGCTGCTCGAGGTTGGCATCGCCGGGAAGACCACGGGGTGGCACACAGGCCTCCTAACACACTGGCCGAGGGTCCGCATCTCACGGCCGGATAGGAGACGGGCCGATCATGGCACAGCTGACACAACTCAGGTGGGCTTCGCCCTTCCCGCGGACCGGTTGCGACCTGCGCGCCCGCCGATCATAACCGCCTGACAAGCTAGCGTTCCTGGCTGTGAGCGGGCCGGTGATCACCTTCCTCTCTGACTACGGACACGAGGGCGACTTCGTCGGCGTCTGCCACGGGGTGATCGCCTCCGTCTGCCCCGAGGCCAGGGTGATCGACGTCACCCACGGGCTCCCGCGCCACGACGTGCTCGCGGGCGCACTCGTCCTGCGCAACGTGCTCCCCTACATGCCCGCGGGGGTTCACCTGGCCGTCGTCGATCCCGACGTCGGTGCCGAGCGCCGCGCCGTCGCGCTGCTCCGGGCCGACGGCCGCTACCTCGTCGGGCCCGACAACGGCCTGCTCTCGCTCGCGGCCGCGAGCGGAGAGGGCATCATCGAGGCGGCCGACATCGGCCGCTCGCGCTTCCGCCTCGCCCCCATCTCGGCGACCTTCCACGGCCGCGACATCTTCGCGCCCGTGGCGGCCCACCTCGCCGCGGGCGCATCGCTCGCCGACGCGGGGACGCCGCTTGACCCGGCCGAGCTCGTCGAGGTCACCCTCCCCCGCCCCGAGCGCGACGGGGACGCGCTCATCGCCCACGTCGTCTACATCGACCACTTCGGCAACGTCGAGCTCGACATCCGCCACGAGGATCTTGCTGGCTCGGGACTGAAGCTCGGCCGGCGCGTCGTCCTCGGCGCGGGATCACAGACCGTCACCGCCCAGTTCGCCCGCACCTTCGCCGACGTCGGCCCGGGCGAGCTACTGGTGTACGAGGACGCCTACCGAACCCTGGCCGTCGCGGTGAGCGGCGGCGACGCGGCGGCCGTGCTCGGTCTCGCGCCCGGCGACGAGCTGCGGATCCGGCCCCAGTGACCTCCCCCGTCCCGCTCGGTCACCCGCGCCTGCACCTGCGGCGCACGACCTCGACCAACGAGCGCGCCCGCGCCCTGGCCGAGAATGGCGCACCGCATGGGACGGTGGTCACCGCCTCCGAGCAGACGGCGGGACGCGGCCGGCAGGGACGGACGTGGATGGCGCCGCCGGGACGGTCGTTGCTGGTCTCGGTGCTCGTGCGTGATCCCCCGCAGCTGCTGCCGCTGGCGGCGGGGGCAGCGGTGGCGGGGGCGGCTGACGAGGCCCTCGCGGTCGCTGGCGCGACCGCGGCGCCGGGCGCGACCGCCGCGCCGACCGGTCCCGCCGGCGCCGCCCGCCTCGTCCAGATCAAGTGGCCCAACGATGTTCTCCTCGACGGCGGCAAGGTCGCGGGCATCCTCGTCGAGGGGCGGCCCCAGGAGGGATGGGCGGTGGTGGGCATCGGCCTCAACGTGGCGGTGGACGAGTCCGATTTTCCGCCCGAGCTCGCGGGGCGCGCCGCCACCCTCGGGCTCGGGCCCGAGAACATCGAGCCCACCCTGCGGACGCTCCTGGCGCGGCTCGAGCACTGGCTGGCCGCCGACGCCGAGACCCTGCTCACGGAGATCCGCGCCCGCGACGCACTCCTCGGCCGGCCGGTGCGCTGGGCGGGAGGCGAGGGCCGCG
>DASZLV010000019.1:0-37289 GCA_035552215.1 Solirubrobacteraceae bacterium
CACGTCGCCTGAGTTGCTCTTACCGCCCGAGACGACGAGCACGACGACGATCGCCGCCGCGATCAGCAGCAGCGCGCCGGCACCCGCGGCAAGTGCGCGGGGCGAACCTGACAGGCGAGTGAGGAGCGGCTCGGGTCGTGGGTCTGATCCGGGCAAGCGGATGAGAATAACGTCGTCTCCGCGATGAAGTTTCGGGTTCGCGGTCGATCCTGTTGGCGCCCGATTGGCACCGTGTTGGCACGCGGAGCGTGTCCGGGTCCGTGCGGGAGGCGCCGATATGCTGCACGCCCGATGAGGCGTCTTTCCCATCGTGCGCTGGTCTGCGCGCTGCTCTGCCTGCTCCTCGGAGCCGGCCCCGCGCTGGCTGCCGACAGCCACCATCACCACCGCCACCACACGGCCACGAGTGCGCAGCACACCAGCACCAGCTCGACGAAGAGCACCACGGCCACCACTCCCGCCGCCACCGGCGGCAAGGCGACCACGAAGGACGGGCTCAAGGTTCTCAACGACTGCCAGAACCACGGCCAGCTGACGCATGCCTATCCGGTGTCGTGGCTGCGCAAGGCGCGGTCGATGATGTCCTCCGACACCGCCCAGTACTCCAACTGCTCGACCGTCATCAACCAGGCGATCCTGCATTCGGTCAAGGGGGGGTCGGGCGGCTCGAGCAGCTCGGGCACAACGACGATCGTGATCATCGTCGTGGTTGTGCTCGTCATCCTCGCGGGGCTGCTCGGCGTGCTCGCGCTGCGGCGCAGGCGTGGTGGGGGCGGGGCTCCGCCCGCGGCGTAGCCGGGCCGCTCCGCCGCCTGCGTCAACGGCTACCTCGGGCCCCCGGCGGGCCTGACCAGACCGGCAACTAGACTGGGCCTCATGCCCTCCGAGCGCCAGATTCACGTCGGCTCCGTGCCGATCGGCGGCGGTGCGCCCGTCGCCGTCCAGACGATGACGAAGACCGAGACCGCGGACCTGTCCGCGACGACGGCCCAGGTCCGCCGCGTCGCCGAGGCCGGCGCCGACATCGTGCGCGTCGCGGTACCGCGTGAGAAGGACGCCGAGGCGCTCAAGACGATCGTTGCCGAGTCGCCGATCCCGATCATCGCCGACATCCACTTCAACCACACGCTCGCCATCAAGGCGTTGCGAGCCGGTGCGCACTGCGTCCGATTGAATCCCGGCAACATCGGGGGACCGGAGAAGGTCGCCGAGGTGATCGCGGTCGCCAGCGAGCTCGGCACCCCGCTGCGCGTCGGCGTCAACTCCGGGTCGCTTCCCGCGCACCTGCGCTCGCTCGAGTACGAGAACCCGGTCGAGGCGCTCGTCACCGCCGCGACCGAGACGGTGGAGCTGATGGAGCGGCTGGGCTTTGAGAACTTCAAGGTGTCGATGAAGTCGACCTCGGTCCCGAACACGATCGCCTCCAACCGGCTGCTCGCCGAGCGGATCCCATACCCGCTGCACCTCGGGGTCACCGAGGCGGGCACGAAGTGGTCGGGCTCGCTGAAGTCGGCCGTCGGCCTGGGCACGCTGCTCGCCGACGGGATCGGCGACACGATCCGCATCTCGCTCTCCACCTTCCAGGCGGAGGAGGAGGTCAAGGTCGCCTGGGAGATCCTCAAGGCGCTCAAGCTCCGCGAGCGTGGCCCCGTCCTCATCGCCTGCCCCACCTGCGGGCGCCTCCAGTTCGACATGGACTCGGTCGTGGCCGACGTCGAGCGCCGCCTCGAGGCCTATGACGATGCGATCGAGGTCTCCGTGCTCGGCTGCGCCGTCAACGGCATCGGCGAGGCCCGTCACGCCGACTTCGGCATCACGGGCGCCAAGGACGCGGGAATGATCTACTCCAAGGGCGAGCCGCTCAAGAAGGTGCCCACCGAGGACCTGGTCGACGAGCTCTTCAAGGAGATCGACCGCTACTACGCGGCGGGCAAGACCGTCCTGCGCGACGAGGGCGCCGCGGCTGAAGCACGAGCATGGCTGGCCGAGAACGAGGACGAGACGGCGATGACGCCCGAGCGCATGGCCGCCATGGAGGCCGCCGCGGCCGCCGCCGAAAACGGCGACGCCCTCCTCGACGAGACCGTCTCGCCGGTCGCCGGCCGCCGCTTCACGCGGGCCTGAGCGGTACAGTCCTCCCTGGCCGGAGGTACGAGCCGCCGCGCGCCGGCGGTAATGAACCGACTCAGAACGAGGGGATTGCATGAGGATCCGAGCTGGTCTTCCCGCCGTCATCTTTGCCGTCCTCATCGCCTTCGCAGCGATGTCCGCCAGCGCCGGCGCGCGCCTCATCGCCGGGATCTCCGACGAGAACGGGTTGGTCTTCGCCAACCAGTACTTCCAGGCCCTCGGGGTCAAGCAGGCTCGGTACATCACCAACTACGACGCGGCGATCAAGAACCCGCAGCAGACCACTGAGTGGATGAACGCGGCGCGGACGGCCGGAGCGCAGATCATGGTCGCCTTCAACCCCGGATACGGAACGCACTGCCCCTCCAGTCCCTGCACGCTTCCCTCCGCCGGCCAGTACACGACGGCCTTCAAGGCCTTTCACGCGCGCTACCCCTACGTGAAGATCTTCCAGCCGTGGAACGAGGTGAACTCGACGACCCAGCCGACGTGGACCAAGCCCCAGGCCGTCGTCACCTACTACGCGATCGTCAAGAAGTACTGCAAGGGATGCATTGTCCTCGGCGCCGACATCGAGGACCTCGTAACTCCCCACAAGGCCAGCTACCCCGTGTACGTCAAGGCTCTGCTCGCCGCCTACAAGAAGGCCAAGGTCCCCACCCCGAAGGTGTGGGGCATCCACAACTACGAGGACGTCAACTACTTCCGCTCCACCAACACGGTCAAGCTCCTGGCGCTCCTGCCCGGTCAGATCTGGATGACGGAGACGGGCGGGATCGCCTTCTTCGAGACCAGCGGCCTCAACGTGCTCCTCCCCTACAACCTCACTCGCCAGAAGAACGCCACCAACTGGATGTTCAAGCTCGCCCTGCGCTATCCCAAGCGCATCGCCCGCCTCTACATCTACAACTTCCTCAACGGCGGCGCCCCCGGCCCCACCAACCGCTTCGACTCAGCCATGCTCGCCAGCGACGGCACGCCGCGGCTGGCCTGGTACGCGCTGTACGCGCATGACCGCGGGTACTTCCGCTAGAACGCGTACGCCGCCGTCGCCGGCCCCGTAAACGTCTGGCCCTGCGCGGTCGCCCACCGCACCTCCCACCGCCGCCCGGCGCGGTAGTTGCCAGCGGCGGTCCAGGCTCCGGAGGCGCTGTAGCGCGCCCGCAGGAGTACGCGGTAGGTCCTCTCGCCCCGGTCGGCGTAGAGGACGGTGACGGCGCCGCCCGTGTGCCCCGCTCGCGCCGGGCGCACGAGCCCCCACAGCGAGACCTTGGCCCCGTGGCGGCGGACGATCATGGGCAGGCGGAAGCTGTCGTATGAGGGCTTGGCTTTGTGCCCGGCGTACAGGTAGAGGCCGGTCTGGAACTGGTAGGCGTCGACCGCCGGTCCCGGGATGGGGGGACTGTCGGTGAGCAGGTACTGGGAGAAGGAGGCGACACGCGGGTTGGCGAATGCGAGGTACTCGGCGATCGAGCGGTAGTCCGATTGCTGGGCCAGGGAGACCCCGGAGATGGTGTTGGGGTAGCTCTCGACCCCGAACTCGGTCAGGTAGACGGGCAGGCCGCGGGCGACCATGCCCGCTGCCGCGGCCCGGTTGAGGGCGGTGACCAGGCGCCCGATCCCTCCGAAGGGCACGTCATCGGCGGCGAAGTGGGTCAGCGTGGTCGGGAAGGTCGCCCGGATGTAGGGGTGGGTGGCCCAGCCGTTGGCCGGGAGGCGCGCGCAGCGCGCGGCACGGCGGTAGTGCCCGTTCAGGCACAGGACTCCGCGCAGGAAGCGCAGGGGCGCGACGGTGATCGGGTTTCCCACCGGAGCGGTTTCACCCGCCAGCACGGGGGCGCGGACACCGGCTGCCCGCAGGCCGTTGTACCCGGCGAAGAACAGGCTGCGGTAGAGCCCGGGTGAGACGAGATTGCCGCTCCTGGCGAACTGGGGGGCGAGGAACTTGACGAGATTCGGTTCGTTCCAGATCGAGAAAGCGGTGGCCTCGGCGCCGAACTTGCGCCCCACCGCGGTCATGAACGCCCGGTACTCGGTCGCGTTCGGGTAGGTCAGGTGGTCCTTGGCGCCCTTGGTCGCCCACCGGGGCACCGGTCCGGTGGCGTCGATGAGCAGGCGCATGCCGTGGGCGTGGGCATCGGCGGCGAGCTCGGCGTAGGAGCCCCAGCTGTAGCTGGCGGGGTTTGACTGGTCGAAGGTCGGCCTGCGCGTCGCGTTCGGGCTCGGCGCGACCTCCTCCCAGTACATGGTCATGCGGATCCCCTGCACGCCGAGCGCCTGCAGCTCGCCGAGGGTGTGCTCGCGCAGAGACTCGCTCCCGAGCAGGTAGGTGGGGTCCTCGACGGTGGTGAACTGTGCGCTCGACGCCCGTGCCTGGCTCGCGCCGGCGCCGGCAAGGTCGGAGAGGACGCACAGCAGCAGCGCAATCAGCCGGCGACGCCTCACCCTCAGCGCTCGAGGGTCAGGGAGAACGAGCCGACGGTGGTGCGCGATCCCGGAACCGGTGGGCGCGGGGTCCCGAACTGGCTGGTCAGGTCATCGACGATCAGGCACGGTCGCGCACACGAAGCGGCGCGGCTGGGACCGAGATTGAAGGGCCGATCGAGCTGGGGGTGGAGCGATTTCAGGTAGTAGACGACGTCGGGATTGTCGGTGAGCACGGTCTTCGGGTGCATGGCCACGGCGGCGAGGCGGACGGGACGCAGGTCGGGCTCCCACTGGCGGTGATAGCGCAGCCCGAAATCGACGGCGCCGGCCGCGACGAGGGCGAGGCTCACGGCGATGAGCAGTCCTCGCCGCCCGTAGCTCACCACCGCGGCGGCTACGAGCGCGAGCGCCAGGGGAATGAGGATCGTAAGGTAGCGCTCGGTGAAGAGCTGCACGCCGACCGCCGAGGCGATCGCGTGCCCGATCAGGGTGAGCGCGCCGGTTCCGGCGATGAGGAGGATCGCCTGACGCCAGTGCTCGCCCCGGGCGGAGGCGGCGCGGCGGAGCACGATCGCGGCCAAGGCGGCGAGCACGAAGACGGCGCCGAACTCGAGCCACTGGCCGAGGACGCTGCTCGTCCCCCCGTTGGCGCCGAAGCCCAGCGACACCGTGAGCTCGCGCAGCGTCCCCGGCGAGGGGGCGGAGAACGGCGTCGCGAGCTTGGTCTTACCCACCGCGTGCTCGCCGCGGACGATCTCGGGGATCCACGGGAGGATGGTGAGCACGGGCAGGAGGCCGAGCACGGCCATACGCCTTCGCTTCGGAGCGCCGAGCCACAGCGCCGTGAGGGTCAGCGCGACCAGGAAGATCGCCGAGTCGTACTCGGTGTACATGGCGATCACCCCGGCGATCAGGTACACGGCCCACCATCCCCGCGACTCGCGCCGGCTCAGCACGAGCACCGCCCCCATCGCCACGAGGAGGGCGAGGTCGGCGAGCATGAAGCCTCTGGAGACATTGGAGAAGCTCACCTGGTACGGGGCCACCGCGAGCGCGAGGGCGGCGATGAGCGCCACCTCGGTACCGAGCGGCCGGCGCACGGCGAAGTAGAGGACGACGCACCCGAGCGTCCCCGCCACCGCGGCGGGGACGAGCATCCACGCGCTGTGGCCGGTGGGCATCAGCGCCAGCACCAGGTAGGACAGCGGGGGCGTGTTCTCGTAGGCGGCGAGGCGCGCCAGGAACACGTGCGCGTTGGGCGAGGTGGCGACGAGGTAGGAGTAGCCGTCGTCGGTGCCCCAGTGCTGGCCGATGGCCACGAAGCGCAGAACGAGGGCGACCACCACGATCCCGGCGAAGAGGAAGCGAGCGTCGATGACCGGGAGCACGGGCAGGGCGCGCCGGCGGCGTCGAGCGTGGGCCGTCAGCTGGCTGACCTCCATCTCTGCGCCAACTCTAACCAGGGCGAGGGGTGACGCCCCTGCCGGTCAGCTTGGGAAGGAGACGTCCCGGCTGAGGAAGTAGGAGCTCGTGCCCACCCACACCGCTCGCCAGGTGCCCGGAACCCCGTACGCGTTCTCGGGCAGCTTCACGTCGACGAAGCCGTCCGGGTTCGGAGTCAGGAAGTTGGTCTCGTTCGTCCAGGTGGTCTTGCCCTGGGGCTGGAACTGAAAGAGAACCCGGTCTCCGGTGGGGGTGATCTGGCCGGCGTGGAAGCGCGCCTGGGTCCACAGCTCGATCTGTGGGTTCGAGGCCGGTCCCGTCGCCCGGATCCAGATCGGCATCGCGTAGGCGTCGTAGGCGGGCTTATGCGTGCCCGCCGGGACGCCGCTGCCGGCGCCGTACTCGAGCCCCGACTGATACGTGCCCCAGTAGCCGCGGGCGGTCCTCTTGTAGTTGGTGTTGGGGCCGGCGTCCTGGAACTGGAACTGGGTGACCGCAGCCACGCGCGACTGCTCGTAGGCGATCCAGTCCGTCTCGTTGTTCCAGGCCGCCTGGTTGGCGAGGGTGACGCCGCGATAGGGGTCGGGCGGGTTGGTCTCGTAACCCATCTCGGTGATCCACGTCGGGACCCCGGTGGCGACGCGGTGGGTGCTCTTGGCGATCGCGTCGAGGAGCTTGGGGAGCGCGGAGATGTTGGCGATGACGATCGAGTCTGGGCTCTTGTCCTTCCACGTCGGCGGCTGGGCCTTGGTGTAGGGATGGTGGGCCCAGCCGCTCGTCACGACCGGACCGTTGCGCTTGAAGCTGCTGCATCCGCGGACGCTCGCCTGCAGGCCGGTGAGCGGCTTGAGTTTGCTGTTGACGCAGAAGAACTCGCGGATGAACTGGGCCGGGCGCATCGGGGTGCGGCCGTTCTGAGGCGGGCTCCCGAGCGGAGCGGTCTCGCCCGCGAGCACGATGTCGTGTTTGTGGCCGGTGTGGTTGAGCGCGCCGCGGGCGGCGAACCACAGCTGGCGGTAGAGGATCGGGGAGTAGGGGAGGACAGCGTGGAGCTGGCTGTTGTAGACCCCCTGGGGCGAGAGCCATCCGACCTGGTTGGGCTCGTTCCAGATCGACCACACGCTCACTTTGGGCACGCCGTGGTAGGTCCCCGAGTAGCGAGTGCCCACGGCGCGCACGAACTTGCCGAACTGGCCGGCGTTGGGCATGAAGCTCGCCTTCTCCTTGGGATCGCTGGTCTTGCCCATGGCCCACGACGGTCCGGGGCCGGTGACGTCGAAGTACACGCTGATCCCCACCGCCTGCGCGTCGGCGACGAGCTGGTCGTAGTTCGTCCACGCCCCGCGGGGATAGGCGGCCGGGCTGGTGGGGTCAAAGCGGCGATGGGTGGCCGGATTCTTGGTCCCGTGGGCCACCGCACTCCACAGCAGCGTGGCACGGACCGTCGAGACCCCGAGCGTCTTCATCGCCTGCAGCGTCGTGTAGCGCGTCGCGTTGCCCGAGTACAGGAGCAGGTTGTCGTCCATCATGATCGAGCGCTGGGAACTGCTCGCGTGCGCTGCCGGAGCCGCCCGGAGTGCGACGGCCATCGGGAGCAGCGCGAGGAGCGCCAGAAGGATGGTGCGTGGGCGCGGACGTGAGGTTACCGACGGCATCAAGTCCCTTTCTCCTGTTGGGGCCGGATACCCCCGTTTGCGCGACGGCGACAGCAGGCCAGGGACAACCCGAGACCGCCCCCCACTGAGGAAACACGAGGGTAGCGCGAACGGAGCGGTGTCGCGCCGCTCCGTTCGCGCCGGCGTGCTAGCCGCCGAGGGCGGAGTAGCGCTCGCCGATGGCGGGCCAGTTGACGACGTTCCACCACGCGTCGATGTAGTCAGGACGCTTGTTCTGGTACTTCAGGTAGTAGGCGTGCTCCCACACGTCGACGCCCAGAAGCGGCATCTGCCCGTCGCTGATCGGGCTGTCCTGGTTCGCCGTGGAGACGACGGCGAGACCGGAGCCGTCGTACACGAGCCACGACCATCCGGAGCCGAAGCGGTTCACGCCGGCGTCCTTGACCTTGCCCTGGAAGTCGGCGAAGGATCCGAAGGCGGCCTCGATGGCAGCGGCCAGCGCACCGTCGGGCTCGCCGCCTCCGTCGGGTGACATCCAGGTCCAGAACAGCGAGTGGTTGTAATGACCGCCCGCGTTGTTGCGCACGGGGTTCTTCTTGTCATCGGGAAGGGCGTCGAGGTTCTGCAGGACCTCATCGACGGTCTTGTCGGCCCACTCCGTGCCCTCCAGCGCGGCATTGGCCTTGTCTACGTACGCCTGATGGTGCTTATCGTGGTGGACACGCATCGTCGCCTCGTCGATATGAGGCTCGAGCGCCGCATAGTCGTAGGGCAGTGGTGGAACTTCGTAGGCCATCGATAGCTCCTTCGGGTGGGGTGAGTCGGCGTTCTATCAGAAGCGGGGTGGCGGCTCGGCCGCGTGCGGATTTTCGCATCGGGACACTAGGCTTCACGGCTTGGCTGCACCACCTCGTGCGGTTCATCTACCCGATTACCCCGATGACACGCCTCTCCGGCTATTTCCTACCGACCGAACGCGAGCCCCCCGCCGACGCGGAGGCGGTCTCGCACAAGCTCATGGTCCGCGCCGGGCTCATCCGCCAGGTGGGGGCCGGCCTGTGGTCGTGGCTGCCGGCGGGCTGGCGGGTGCACCAGCGGGCGGCGCAGATCATCCGCGAGGAGCTCGACGCCATCGGTGCGCACGAGATGCTCATGCCCGTGCTCAATCCCGCCGAGCCGTGGCGGCGCACCGGGCGCTATCCGATCGACGAGCTCTTCAAGCTCAAGGACCGCCGCGACGCCGACCTGGTCCTTGCCCTCTCGCACGAGGAGATCGTCACCGGCCACATCGCCCAGGTCGTGCGCTCCTACCGCGATCTGCCCCTGATCCTCTACCACATCCAGACCAAGGAGCGCGACGAGCCGCGCCCTCGCGCCGGGGTCCTGCGCACGCGCGAGTTCATCATGAAGGACTCATACACCTTCGACCGCGACCGGGAGGGTCTCGACGTCGCCTACGACAAGCACGTCACCGCCTATGACCGGATCTTCGATCGCACCGGCCTGGAGTGGTACCGGGTCGAAGGCGACGTCGGGTACATGGGCGGCTTCGGGGCGCACGAGTACATGGCTCCGTGCCCCGCGGGCGAGAACGAGATCGCTCTCGCCGAGGGCTACGCCGCCAACATGGAGGTTGCCTCCGCCGACGCCCAGCCCGTCGAGCTCCCCGCTCGCGTGGATGCCCCCGAGGAGGTCTCGACCCCGGGGATGACCACCGTCGCTCAGGTGGCCTCGGCGCTCGAGGTCCCCGCCGGTGCCCTCCTCAAGGCCTACCCGGTCGTGCTCCCCGAGGGAGAGATGCGCATGGTCATGCTCCGCGGCGATCACCGGGTCAACGACATCAAGCTGCGCCTCGCGCTCGCATCGGATTTCCGGCCCGCCACCGCCGAGGAGGTCGCCGCGCGGATCGGGCCGCCCGGGTTCATCGGCCCCGTCGGCACCGACCTTCCCATCCTCCTCGACGCTGCCGTCTACGACGGGGTGCGCGAGGGCGGTTACGTCACCGGCGCCAACACCCCGGACGCGCATCTGCGTGGCGTCGAGCCCGGACGTGACTTCGCGTTCGAGCGAGTGGACGTCCGCTCGGTGCTCGCGGGCGACACCGTGAACGGCCAGGCGATCCGGATCGAGCCGGCGATCGAGGTGGGGAACATCTTCAAGCTCGGGACGCGCTACTCCGAGCGCCTCGAGGCCACCTATCTCGACGAGCACGGCCGCTCCCAGCTCGTGTGGATGGGCTCCTACGGGATCGGGCCGGCGCGGATCGCGGCGGCCGCGGTCGAGCAGTTCGCCGACGAGAAGGGCATCTCGTGGCCGCGGTCGCTGGCTCCCTTCGACGTTGAAGTGGTGGTCCTTGGCCGCGAGGGAAGCGACGAGCGCACGTTCGCCGACCGCCTGTACGGCGAGCTCCAGGACCTCGGGCTCTCGGTGCTCTACGACGATCGCGACGCGGGACCGGGCGAGAAGTTCGCCGACGCCGAGCTCCTCGGCTGTCCGCTGCGTGTGACGGTGGGCAAGCGGTCGCTGGCGAGCGGTGAGATCGAAGCGCAGATCCGGCGCGGGATGGTCTCGACCACCGTGCCCGTGGAAGATGCGGCGCCCGCCGTCGCCCGCGCCTGGGGCGAGCTGCCCTGATCGGGCACCATGCCCGCGCGGCTCAATAATCGGCGGCTGCTCGGGATCGACCGTTCCGGCCCGCCGCCGCCCGCGACGCTGACGGGCCAGCCGCTCAACCCGTGGACGCTGCCCAACGCGATCGGATTCCTGCGCCTGGCGGGGATCCCCGTGTTCCTCGTCGTCGCCTTCTCGAGCCACCGCGGTGAGGATGCGCTCGCAGTGGTCCTCTATGCCGTGATCGGCTGGGGGGATTACGCCGACGGCTTCGCGGCCCGCCTCACGGGCCAGTACAGCCGGCTGGGGGCCCTGCTCGATCCGGTCGTCGATCGCCTCCTGGTGATCTCCGGAATGGCGGTGGTGTGGTCCTTCTCGCTCCTTCCCCGGTGGGCGATCGCCGTGGTCGTCGCGCGCGAACTCTTCATGCTCGGTCTCAGCCGCTACGGACTCGCGCGCGGAGTCGAGCTCAAGATCAACTGGGCCGGGCGGCTCGGAGTCGCTCCGATGATGGGGGCGCCCTTCTTCGCCATGGCCGGGCTGCACACCGTCGCCCTGGTCATGCTTTATGTGGGAATGACCCTGGCGCTCTGGGCCACGGTGCTGTACGTTCGTCGTGGCATCGCTG
This sequence comes from Solirubrobacteraceae bacterium, assembly GCA_035552215.1. Taxonomy (GTDB): domain Bacteria; phylum Actinomycetota; class Thermoleophilia; order Solirubrobacterales; family Solirubrobacteraceae; genus Palsa-465. Next base: position 10,855 of record DASZLV010000019.1, read on the forward strand.
AGACGCGCGCCAGGTAGGTCGTCCATGGGGCAGTAGGGCCATCTCGTGCGACCCGGGTCCTGGGTCGGTCAGCGCCCTGACCCTCAAGCTGAGCTTGACCCTATGATTCTTGCGACTATACTCGCCGTTTCAGCCTAGCCCCGGACCGGAGGACACCGCGCATGGACACGTTTCCCGACCTCGGCTCGCTGACGGACCAAGAGCTCAAGGACGTCATCGGCCAGCTCACAGAAGAGGAGATGGAGATCTCCTATAAGCGCCGCATCCTGCACGGGAAGATCGACATCCTCCGCGCGGAGCTGGTGAACCGTCGCAAGAAGCAGCACGAGGGCGGCGAGGATGTGATCTCCGGCGCCGACATCCAGAAGCTCAGCGACATCCTGGCCGGGCGCGTCCCGACCGACATCCCCACCGGCGGAGCCGGTGGTGGCGAGTAGGACCTTGAGGTCACGGTGGCCCAGCACTGCCCCGAGTGCGGCTTCGCCAACGCCGAGGGCGCGAACTACTGTCAGCGCTGCGGCGCGTACCTCGCGCAGAGCGAGTCGATGCCTGACGCCATCACGGCCACCTATCGGGTCGGTGAGACCGGCGACATGGAACCGGTGGCGCTCGATCCCGTCGCCGAGCGCGGTGCCACCCTGGTCATCCGCTCGGGCGGCGGACGCGCGGGCGAGAGCTTCTCGGTCGTGGGCGACCGCCTCACGGTGGGCCGGCGCCCCGACTCGGACATTTTCCTCGACGACGTGACCGTGTCCCGCGATCACGCGATCCTCGTCCGCCGCGCCGGTGCCTATCACCTCGATGACGGGGGATCGCTGAACGGCACCTACGTGAACCGACAACGGATCGAGTCCCATCGCCTCAGCGACGGTGATGAGCTCCAGATCGGCAAGTACAAGCTCGCCTTCCTGAGTCGCTGATGGCGATTTCCTCTGAGACCGGCAGGCCCGAGGTGGCGTTCCCCGAGACGCCCGACGCGGATGCCGGGCCCCCGCGCCAGAAGTCGCTGACCATCGGCGCGGTATGCAAGTCCCTGATCCAGGAGTTCCCCGAGATCTCGATCTCGAAGATCCGCTACCTCGAGGATCAGAAGCTGCTCGCCCCCCGGCGCACCCAGGGCGGCTACCGGCTCTACACCCAGGACGACGTCCAGCGCCTGCGGACCATCCTCCGCCTCCAACGCGATGAGTTCCTCCCCCTGCGCGTGATCCGCCAGGAACTGGCCGGAGGACGCTCGGAATCTGAGGTCGGAACGGCGGACGGGCGTCCGGTCAGGCGCGCGATGATGACCGTGCAGGGTCCGGGCTCGCTGTACTCGCTCGGCGACGTGCTCGAGGACACGGGCGCCGACCCCAAGCTCGTGCACGAGCTCGTCGAGTTCGGCGTGATCAAGGGGGAGACGCGCTCCGGCGTCCGCTACTTCGACGAGACCGAACGCGAGATCATCAGGTCGGTCAACGAGCTCGCCAAGTACGGGGTCGGCGGGCGCAACCTCCGCGTCTTTCGCACCTCCGCCGACCGCGAGGCCGCCCTCCTGCAGAGCATCCTCGCTCCCGCGCTCAGGTCCCGTAACCCCGAGCGCCGCAAGGAGGCGGTGGAGGCGCTCGAGAACCTGGCCTCGGTCACCACCCACCTCAAGCACCTGCTGCTGATCCGCGACCTGCGCAAGATCGCCAAGTAGTGCCGGTAGACCTGCGGTCCCGCATCCGCGACATTCCCGACTTCCCCAGGGAAGGGATCGTCTTCAAGGACATCACCCCGCTCCTGCTCGACGCTGCCGCGCTCGACGCCGCCGTCACCGAGCTGGCCGCACATGCCGCGACGCTCGCAGTGGAGTACGTGGTGGCCGCCGAGGCGCGCGGCTTCATCCTCGGTGCGGCCCTGGCCCGCGAGCTCGGCGCGGGCTTCGTCCCAGCGCGCAAGCCGGGCAAGCTCCCGCACGACACGGTCAGCGCCGAGTACGCCCTCGAGTACGGCCTCGACGCGCTCGAGGTCCATGCCGACGCGCTCGCTGGCGGCGCTCGGGTGCTCGTCCACGACGACCTTCTGGCCACGGGCGGTACCGCCCGCGCACTCTGCGACCTTGTCGCCGGCTTGGGCGCCGAGATCGTGGCGTGCTCGTTCCTGATCGAGCTGAGCTTCCTCGGCGGGCGGGAGCGCCTGCGCCCGTACGAGGTTCACACGCTGCTCGAATATGAGTCTGAGTGATGCCCACCGCTCGGCGGACCCGGACTGTCGCGGCGGCGCCCCAGCGCGTGTGGGAACTAGTCGCCGACCCGCATCACTTCCCGCGCTGGTGGCCGGGGGTAACGCGCATGGAGGGCGTGGACGGGGACCGCTGGACCCAGGTCTTCATGACCCAGAAGGGCCGCCCCGTGCGGCTCGACTTCCGCCTGCTCGATTCCGAGGCGCCCGACGCGGACGCAGGTGAGCGGCTCGGGCTCCGGCGCTGGGAGCAGGAGCTGACCGGGAGCCCCTTCGAGCGGGTCCTCGGTCAGGCCATCACCGAGGTTCGCGTCGAGCCCGCCGAGGCGGGGACTCGGGTGACGATCGAGCAGCGCCAGAAGCTCCGCGGGTACTCGCGCTTCGTGGGACTGATGCTGCGGCGGGCATCGCGCAAGCGCCTGGACGAGGCGCTCGACGGCCTCGAGCACGCCTGTGGCTAGAGCTTGCCCTCCAGGACGGTCTGGCCCGGAGTCTTGGTGTTCGTCGTCGTCTCCAGGGTGATGACGATCTGCTTGTAGACCGAGGCGTTGGTGGGCAGGGGGCCACTCGTCTTGAGCGTTCCCGTCTTGCCCACGCCGGGGCTGACGTAGCCGAGCAGGTGGTAAGGGCCGGTGGGGTTCGAGAGCCACACGGCGTACGCGTTGTGCTTGTTGTTCGGCGTCAGGTGGGCGGCCGCCACGATCACCCCGGTGACCTTGCCCTGGGTGACGATCTCGGCGACCCCGCGGGCCTTGGCGAACCCGCTCGTCGGCTTCATGATGATCTCGGCAACGGGATGGATGGCGGTCGTCGAGGTCCCGGTACCGGTCGTCGTCGTCGTGGTGGGCGTGACGGCGTGGGTGGTGTGGGCCTTCTTCGGGCTCGAGCCGTTGTTCACGAGGATGATGACCACGACCACGACCGCGATCACCACCGCGATGCCGAGCAGGGCCCCGCCGCCGAGACGGGAGCTCGGGCGCTGCCCCGAAGGTGACGAGGGAGCCGCCGGGGCCGTCGTGGCGCCCTGGGGCGCCGGCTCGCGCCGGGCGGGCTCGGGGATGCCCGCGGGCTCCGGGGTGGCAACGGCGATGGCATCGTCGTCGCGCGCCGTGTCGGCGTCGTCGCGCGCCGTGTCGGCGTCGGTGTCGGCGGGGATGTCGGGCATCGGCTTGGTCGACATGGGGGCAAGCTCGCTCGCCAGCGTTCGTGCCCAGGTCCGCTCGCTGGGCGTGTTCGCCAGGCGCGCCCGCGTGTCGTCGCGCACGCGGGCGGGGAGCTGACCGAGGAGATAGTCGGTGATCAGGGCCCGCCGCTCCGCGGGCACGCTCGTCTCACTCGGTCCGAGCGCGTCGAGCGCCGTCAGCGCGCGGTCGCGCACGGCGGCCCGGTCGATGGCCAGCAGGTTGGCGATCTCGTCGTAGCTGCGTCCCCGCTGCAGGACAAGGGCCAGCACGGCCCGCTGGTCGGGGGGAAGGCGCTCCAGGGAGGACATTCGCCGGGGTAGCGTAGAGAAGCCGCGAAGGAGATGCCGCGCTCGACGGTTATCGTGCAGATCCATGGACGTCCAACTGCCCTACGAGGCCACCCATGGGTTCGACGGCCTCTACGGTCTCGAGATCCTCTCGGCCGATGCCGAAACCGTCCGCGGGATCGTTCCCGTGCGCGATGAGCTCAAGCAGCCCGCCGGCCTGATCCACGGCGGCGTGTACGCCTCGATCGCCGAAAGCCTCGCGTCGCTGGGCACCGCCTTCCAGGTCATGCCCGAGGGCAAGGTGGCGATGGGGCTCGGGAACCACACGAGCTTCATGCGCCAGATCACCGAGGGCACGATTCACGGCGAGGCGGTGGTGCTGCACCGCGGGCGCACGACATGGGTATGGGATGTCCGCATCACCGACGACGAGGGACGGCTGTGCGCGGTGACGCGGATGACCGTGGCGGTGCGGGAGCAGCGCCCGACTACCGCCTGAGCCCCGAGGCCGGGCACCCCCGCCCCGGACCCCGCGAGCGACGCTTGCCCGATGCCTGCGGCGCCGGGGGCACACACCGCGTCTGCGTCCCCGGCGACCGCGACGGCGGCGTGAGCGAGCCGGGCGGCGGCGTGGTATTCACCGTCGAGTTGACGGGCGGGGCGGTCTGCACTCTCGGCGGCACCGTGGAAATAGACGACGGCGTGGAAACCGGCGACGTCTCCGGCTTGCCCCCGCCGATCGCCCCCACGACCACGGTGCCGAGCACGAGCACGACCGCGACCGCGACCGCGCCCGGCCATCGCGGTCCGCGGCGAGGGGCCCGGTCAGCCCCCATACCGGTTGGTGATCGGGACCCTCCGGTCGCGCCCGAACGCCTTGACGCTGATCTTGATCCCCGGTGGCGCCTGGCGGCGCTTGTACTCGGCGCGGTCGACGAGCTTGATCACCCGGTCGACAGCGGCCGGGTCAAAGCCGCGCAGGATGAGCTGCTCGCGCCCGAGATCGTTCTCGATGTAGCCGTCGAGAATCGGGTCGAGTACGGAGTAGGGGGGAAGCGAGTCATCGTCGCGCTGCTCGTGACGCAGCTCCGCGCTGGGGGCGCGGTCGATGATCGAGGGGGGGATCGGGGCCGGGATGCGGAGGTTGCGGTGGCGGGCCAGCTGGTAGACGCGCGTCTTCGAGACGTCCTTGATCACCGCGAAGCCGCCCGCGGCATCGCCGTAGAGGGTGGTGTAGCCGACCGACATCTCGGACTTGTTGCCGGTGGTGAGCACGAGCCAGCCGAACTCGTTCGAGAGCGCCATCAGCAGGTTGCCGCGGATCCGGGCCTGCAGGTTCTCCTGGGTGATCCCCTCGGGACGCCCCTGCAAGGGGGCTGCCAGCGTCTCCCGGTAGGCGCGCATCGCCGGTTCGATCGGAAGCTCGATCCTCTCGGCCCCGATGTTCTCGGCGAGCCCGCGCGCGTCGTCCTGAGTATTCGAGGACGAGTACGGCGAGGGCATAATCACGGTGGAGACCCGGTCGGGGCCGAGCGCGTCGACGGCGATGCACGCCACGAGCGCCGAGTCGATCCCTCCTGAGAGACCCAGGACCACGCGGCCGAATCCGTTCTTCTCCACGTAGTCCCGCAAGCCCAGGATGAGGGCCGTATAGATCTCCTCGCACGGCTCGAGGAGCTCGGCGACCGGGCCGCCCACCGAGCCGCGCTCGGCGCTGCCGGCGGGGAGCTCGATGGGCCCGATGGTGGCGACCTCGGGTCGTGCGCGCCGTACCGCAGGCCGGTGCCGGGGGTCGCGTAGACGCACGCCGCGCGGCCCTTCGGGGTCGACGGTAGCGATGAGCAGCTCCTCCTGGAACTGCGAGGCGCGAGCGATCACCCTCCCCTCATGGTCGATGACGATCGAATGGCCGTCGAACACGAGCTCGTCCTGGCCTCCCACGAGCGCGCAGAAGACGACCGCGGCGAGGTTATCTCGAGCGCGCTGTGTGAGCATGCGCTCGCGCTCGGCGCCCTTGCCGGCGTGGTAAGGAGAGGCGGAGATGTTGATGAGTACGGTGGCGTCGGCGAGCGCCTCGTCGGAGGCCGGCGGCCCCGGCTCCCAGATGTCCTCGCAGATCGTCAGCCCTACCGTGACATCGCCGACCTGGAGCAAGGACCCCTGAGTTCCGGTCTGGAAGTAGCGATGCTCGTCGAAGACGCCGTAGTTGGGGAGCAGCATCTTGCGGTAGATGCCCTGGACCACGCCGTCTGCGAGCACCGCGCACGCGTTGTAGACGTCGTCGGCGCGCTCGGGGAATCCGACCAGGGCGACGATGCCGTGCACCTGCTCGGCCACGCGTTCGAGGGCCGCGCGGGCGTCGAGGAGGAAGTGCTCCTTGAGGAGCAGATCCTCGGGCGGGTAGCCGGTGATCGCCAGCTCGGGGAAGAGGACGAGCTGGGCGCCCGCATCGACCGCCGCCTTCATCCCTTCGACGATCTTCGCCTCGTTGCCGCCGATGTCCCCGACCGTCGGGTTCATCTGGCACAGCGCGAGCTTGAGCAGGCCTGACACGCGTCAATTATTCCCTGAGCCCGTGGCACCCTGCCCGAGCCAGGACTGGATGAACTGCTTGAGCACGCCGTCGTCGCCGCCCGTGACCCGGACCATTCCCGTGATCGGGAGCAGGCGCGTCCAGGCCAGGGCGATGATCCCGTTGATGCCCGGGAGCCGGGCGAGGACGACGGCGTCACCCGCGGCCGCGAGTGCGGGACTGAATGGGCCGGCCGTCGCGCGGGCCAGGTCCGCGAGCCCCGGCGGAGGGGTCGCGCCGCCGTACATGAGGACGACGTCGCCGGCGGCCAGCGCGGTGAGGATCTGATTGTCGCTGAGCACCGTTCGGTCCTTGAGCACGGGAGCGGGGACGTGGGGACCGCTGGTGGGCGGGTTTGAGTCGTATCTCGGACGCGCGGCGCCGGGCGCGAGCTGGGCGTTACCGAGGTCCCTGTAGACGAGACCCGGGCCGCTCAGGCTGCCGGTCACTCCGCCCGGGTCGTGAGAGGTGAAGTAGCCCGAGAGGAGAGCGATGGCGCCGAAGGCGACGGCGAGCGAGACGATGCCGATAGCGATGCGCTCGAGCACCTTGCTCAGGCGGCTGACCTCGGGCTCGCGGGTGCCGGCACGGGTGAGCGCCGGGTTCGGGCCGCTCGAGCGGCCCGCTCGGTGCCTCGGGCGCCCGGGGCGGCTCAATCGGGGCTTTCGAGGACTCGAGCGCGTCACTCGGCGGTTCCGACCGCTCCCGCGGTGGGCCTCGGCCTCGGCCTCGCCCTCGCCACGTCCGGCACGGTCGCTGCCGCCGCAAGCTCCTCGATGCAGGAGCGGATCTCCTCGGCCAGGGTCTCGACATCCTGGAGAGCGTCGAAGTCGGCGGTCAGGCCGAAGCCGAGCTGCCCGTCGTAGCTCATGATGGCGATCCCCAGCGCGGTGTTCTTGGCCAGGGGAACGAGGGGATAGATCGCCTCGAGCCGGCGGCCGAGCATGTACAAGGGGAACTGGGGACCGGGGACATTGGTGACGACGACGTTGAAGAACCGCTGGCGGCTCTGGAGCCGGGTTGCCTGAGCGACGATGGTGGGCGGGGCGAAGCCCGAGAGCGAGGTCAGGACCTGCGCCCCCACCGCCTGACCGGAGTCCTTGATGCCCTGCATCTCGCGGCGAATCCTCAGCAGCCGCTGAATCGGGTCGGTCATGCCCACCGGCAGCGGAGCCCACATGGCCGACACCTGATTCCCCAGGGCGCCGCGATCCACATCGGCGCGAATCGAGATCGGGATCATGGCCTTGAGCACGACATCGTCGGTGGGGTGCCCGTGCAGGCGCATGTAGCGCCCAAGCGCGCCGGCCACCACGGTGAGGATGACGTCGTTGACCGTCCCGCCCGCCGCGTTCTTGACCGCCTTGAAGCTCGCGAGATCGGCGTTGACCCAGGTGAAGCGACGGTGAGGCCCGATGCGAACGTTGAACGGGCTCGGAGGCGCCGGGTTGAGCCCAGCCCACGCCATCGCGCCCACTCCCACCAGCGTCTCGCCGACCCTGTCGGCCACCTTGCGCGGTCCGCGCATCGCCGCCCGGACCCCGCGCACGATCTCGCCCGGGACGGTCGCGCGCTCGAGCAGCGCGTCGGCGAGCAGCTGCGAGTCGCTCGGCGGCGGGCGCGGAACCCACTCCTGCTCGGGTCTGGCGATGGGCATCGGATCGGGTGCCGAGTCGAAGAGGACGGTGGCGATATCCACCCCCGAGATGCCGTCGATGAGGGCGTGATGCGTCTTTGACAGAAGCGCGAAACGACCTTCCTGCAGCCCCTGGACGAGCCACAGCTCCCACAGCGGCTTGGAGCGATCGAGCGCTTGCGAGAACACCCGCCCGGCGAGTCGCTTGAGCTCCTCCTCGCCCCCCGGTCTCGGCAGCGCCGTGTCGCGCACGTGGTAGCGCGGGTTGAAATGGGGGTCGTCGACCCACACCGGCCGTCCCTGCTCGAAGGGCACGAAGGCCAGCCGCTGGCGGTATCGGGGCACGAGGTGAAGCCGCCCGACGATCGCCTCGATGAGCTCGTCGTGCCCGGGGGCCGGCCCTTCGAAGATCGCGCATGCGCCCACGTGCATGTGGGCGGAGTCGTGCTCAAGATGCAGAAAGGACGAGTCGAGGCCGGTGAGTCGGTCTGGGTTCGCCACGCGGCAATTCTTGCACCCGCAGGCGCGGCTGTCCCAGGCGGTCAGGGAGGGGCGGGTGCGGGCCGTCCGGACGCATGTGTGATCCGCGTCACACAAAGCTCGCGCTCACCCGCTAGCCTGCTCAAAGTCGTTTCATCGACCTGCCGAATCATCCCTGCCCGGTGCGGGGGTGAACGGGGCTCTTCTTGTCCGGGTGTGCCTTGTCCACCCGGACGGGGAGCGAATCGGCCGCCCGGCGCACATCCGGCGGAAACCGTAGCGATGGCGTTCACAGCCTGTGACCGGGCGGTGGACGGCGTTCGCCAGCTCGTCAGCTGACCCCGTAGGCATCCGGTCGACAGCACAAAGGAGGCCCTCTCGGATGAGGACGACGAACATGCGCTGCCCGCGCACGGTACGACTGACAGCGGGCGCGTTGGCCATAGCAGCACCAGCGTCGGCGGTAGCGCTCACCGCCGGTCAGGCAGACGCCCTGACCGCGCTCCAGATCAAACCGGCCGCCGCTCATCTCGGCTACGGCCACAAGCTGACGGTGACCGGCCTGGCGCCGCCTGCCGACGGCGGGTATCGGCTCGCGCTCGAGTATGCGGCGGCGGGTCGGCCCTGGCGGACGTTGGCGCACACCAAGGTCCACTCCAACGGAACGTTTCGCCTCCGTGCCCCGGTCACGCGGTCGGGCGCCGTGCGCGTCGTCCCTGTGACCCCACCGAGAAGCGCGCACGGTCACAGCTCCCCGGGCGCGTTCTCGAACCTCTTGGGTGCCGCCCCCGGCCCCGCGCCGATCGGACCGAGCGCCCCGCAGCCGGTGGCGGTCAACGCCAAGCTCGCCCTCACCAAGGGGGCGATCCCCACCCTCTCCGGCCAGCCGCTCAAGCTCCACGGCACCCTCCTTCCCCGGCGCGCCGGGGCTGTCGTGCACCTCCAGCGGCGGGCTCGGGGGCGGTGGCGCACGATCGCCCGCGCCCGCACCCACGGCGGCGGGCGCTTCGTCCTGCGCCACGTCATTCACGCCAAGGGGAAGCAAACCATTCGCGTGACCTTCTCCGGCGACGCCACCAACACCGCCGTCAGCAGCGCCCCGCGTAAGCTCGTGAGCCTGCACCCGGCCCTGGCCTCGTGGTACAGCGACGGGGGCAACACGGCGTGCGGCTTCCACGCCGGCAACGGCGTCGCCAACAAGGACCTGCCCTGCGGCACCAAGGTCACCTTCGCCTACCACGGTCGGAGCGTGACCGCCGTAGTCGACGACCGCGGTCCCTATGTGGGCGGGCGGCAGTTCGACCTCAACCAGAACACCGCCGCCGCCCTCGGCTTCAACGGCGTGGACGTGGTCTGGGCATCCCTGTAGCCCTGGCCGGCCGTCTGGCACGCCGCGTAGCCTCAGCTGCGGATGCTCGATCGGTGCGTCGCCCACCTCGACATGGACGCGTTCTACGTGTCCGTCGAGCTGCGGCGGCGGCCGGAGCTCCGCGGCCGGGCGGTGGTGGTGGCGGGGAGTGGGCCGCGGGCGGTCGTGACCACCGCCTCTTATGAGGCGCGCCGCTACGGGGTGGGCTCGGCCATGCCCGCGGCACGAGCCCGCCGCCTGTGCCCGGATGCCATCTTCCTCGCGCCCGACTTCGCCTACTACCGGGCGGCGTCGGCCGAAGTGATGGCCATCGTCCGCTCGCACGTCGAGGCGGTCGAGGTCATCGGGCTCGACGAGGTCTACCTCGAGCTCACGGGACTACCCGCGCCGCATGCCTCCATGCGCCGGGTGGCGTCCCAGATTCGCGCTGCCACCGATCTCGGGTGCTCGGTGGGGATGGGTCCGAGCAAGCTCGTGGCCAAGGTCGCCTCGGACGCCGAGAAGCCCGGCGGGTTCGTGGTCCTCACCCGCGAGCAGGCGTGCGCGCGCTTCGCGGCCTCGTCCCCCGGCCTCATCCCCGGCATCGGCCCCAAGACCGTCGAGCGGCTCACCGCGCTCGGAATCACCACGCTGGGCGAGCTCGCCGACACCCCCGCCGAGAAGCTCTCGGGCCCCTTCGGGTCGCGACTCGCCGCGGAGCTACGGCGCCGGGCGCGGTTCGAGGACGACGCCCCGGTGACCCAGGAACGCAAGGTCATCTCCGAGTCCCGCGAGACGACCTTCGACCGCGACATCACGAGTGCGGCCGAGCTCGAGGCCGTGCTCGAACGCCTCGTCGAGAAGCTCTGCCAGGGACTGGAGGCCCAGCAACGCCGCGGCCGGACCATCGGCATCAAGGTACGTCTCGACGACTTCTCCACCCATACCCGCAGCCGCACCCTGGCACAGCCCGTCGACGGTGAAGACCGGGTCGGCCCCGTTGCCCTCGATCTGCTGCGACGGTTCGCGGCCCCGCGGCCCGTGCGCCTCCTCGGGGTCAGGGTCGCCGGCCTCGAGCCCGTGCCCGAGCACGCCGAGAGTCAGCTGGCGCTGCCGCTCTAGGGGCCGGTGGGGTGGGGTGGCGGCGCGGGGCGGGGCGGCGGGCTGGGAGGCGGCGCGGCGGCGCGGAGGCGCGGAGGCCTGGGAGGCCGTGTGCTTAAACGTACCCCAGCGACGTTTAAGCACACGGGCTCTCGTGACGCGTCACGGACGAGTGACGTGGGTGGCGAGATCGACACGCGGGAGCGCCGGGGCCGCCGCGCCGCGCCGCCGCCGGCCGACTGCCGCGCAACCCCCTGCGCAAACTAAGTTGTGAGCCTTTAGTAGAGCGCGGCCGCGAGCCGGCGCCGCGTCTCGCGCGCCAGCGGATCGTCGACCCCGAGCTCGTCGAGTACCCCGACGACAAGCCGGCGGATGTCGTCGCGGGCGCCGTCGGCACCGGGAAGGGCCTCGATCAGGAGGTCGAGCGCGCGGGCGCGGTCATCGGAGTCAAGCGCGGCGAAGGCATCGCTCAGGTCCGGCTCGCCCGCCCGCTCGAGGCCGATGCGGGCCGCCAGTCCCTGGCCGGCGAAGCTCCCGGGAACTCCCTCGAGGAGCGTGAGGGCTTCATCGTCCTCACCGCGCTCGTGAAGTATGCGCGCGAGGGGGACGACGGCGTCCGCCCGCGACGGCTCGAGCTCGACGGCTTGGCGCAGCGACTCCTCGTCTCCATGCTCCAGGAGCTTCTCGGCCTCGGAGGGCACGAGTCCGTCGAGGAAGCGCTCGATCTGCGCCTGGGGGATGACGCCGACGAACTCGTCGACGATCTTGCCGTCCTTGAACGCCTTGACCGCGGGGATGCCCTGCACGCCGAAGGTGCGCGTCAGGTTCGGGTTGGCGTCGACGTCGAGCTTGGCGAGCTCGACTTTGCCCAGGCGGGCGTCGACGGCGCGCTCGAGCACGGGCCCGAGCTGTCGGCAGGGGCCGCACCAGTCGGCCCAGAAGTCGACGAGGACCGGCACGGTCTTCGATCGCTCGATGACTGCGGTATCGAAATCCTGCTCAGAAACGTCCATGCCTGGAGGGTACAACGTGGCCGCCGGCGGCCTTCAAGGCGCCCGCCGCCCGCGGGGCGCCGGTAGCGTGCTCTGACCCATGGACGCCGCGAGCCAGCCCTACAACCCCGAGAACCTCCTCGACCGGCTCACCAGTCCCGAGCTGCTCGAGGATCACTATCGCCACCTCGAGATCCGCGAGCGAGCGCTCATCGAGCGCAGGCTCGCCATCTCGGGCGGCGACGTCCTCTCGGTCGGCTGCGGCTGGAATCCGGGCCGGCACCTGTTTCCCGCCCCGGCCTTCCGCCTCGTCGGGGTCGACGCCGACGCCGCGAAGGTGGCGGGGGTGCTCGAGACGGGCCGCGCCGATGCGGCGTTCCTCGGCCACGCCGGAGCGCTGACGTGCCCGGACGAAGCGTTCGACGTCGTCCTCTACCGGCTCGTCCTCCACCACATCGTCTACCAGGGCCCGCTCGCTCCCTGCTTCGAGGAGTCCGCGCGCCTGCTCCGGCCGGGCGGAGCGCTCGTGGCCATCGAGCCGGGACTCTGGCACCCCGTGGGCGCCGCCCTCGCGCTCGCCAACCGCGCCGGGGTGGCGACCGCCCTCCACGGGACCCCCGACGACGTCCCGCTGTCACCACGCACGCTCCTCGCGCAGGCGCGGGCGGCGGGCCTGCTCCCCGAGCTCCACGCCCTCACCTACACCTGGCGACGCCTGCCGCGTCGCCTGCAGCGCCTGCTCGAGCCGCTCGACGCCCTCGCCTCGCGGCCGCGGGCGGCGCCGTTCGGGCACACCCTCGTCCTGCTCGCACGCAAGCCCGGCGCAGCCGGCGCATGATAGGAAGGCGCGGTGGCCACCCATGTCATCAGCCGAGGGGGCGTAGAGCTCGCGGTCTGGGACGCCGGCGAAGGTGGCCCCGTCCTCCTCCTGCACGGCCTCACCGCCACGCATCGCTACGTGGTCATGGGCTCCTCGCGGCTCGAGCGCGCCGGACATCGAGTGATCACCTACGACGCTCGCGGGCACGGTGCCTCCTCGCCTGCGCCTGATCCCTCGGCGTACGGATACGAGGAACTCGCGCTCGACGCCCTTGCCGTCCTCGACGAGCTCGAGATCCCGCGGGCGGTCCTCGCCGGCGCGTCGATGGGGGCGCACACGCTCCTGCGCGTCGCGCTCGAGCACCCCGAGCGCGTGGGGGGCTTGGTAGTCATAACCCCCGCGTACGAGCCGGGGGACACCGAAGACCGGGCTCGCCTGGCCTACTGGGACGCGCTCTCCGAGGGGCTGCGGAGAGGCGGCGTCGAGGGGTTCGTCGCCGCCTACGGTGAGCCGCGAGTCCCGGCGTCATGGCGAGACACGGTGCTCGCGGTGATCCGCCAGCGCCTCGCCCTCCACGAGCATCCGGACGCGGTGGCCGACGCGCTCGCGGCCGTCCCGCGCTCGCGCCCGTTCGAATCGCTCGCCGAGCTCGAGCGGATCGCCGTCCCGGCCGCCATCGTCGCCAGCGCCGACGAGGCCGATCCCGAGCATCCGCAGGCGGTGGGGGAGGCCTACGCGGCCGCCATCCCCGGCGCCAGGCTCGTGACCGACGAGCCCGGGCGCTCGCCGGTGGCGTGGCAGGGGAGCCAGCTCTCGGCGGTCATCGGTGAGGTTGCGGAGCGGGCGGGGGTGGAGTGAGCGCTTCACCGGCGGCCGGCTATTCCGGCACCCCGCTCCCCAAGAAGCTGGGCATCCGCCCGAACCACCGGGTCGCACTCCTGCGCGCTCCCGAGGGCTTCGAGCAACGCACCCTCGGCGAGCTCCCGCCCGGTGTCTCGGTCCGCGCCCGCGCTCGCGGTCCCCTCGATGTGATCGTCGCCTTCGTCCGCACCGGCGCCGAGCTTGAGCGCGGGCTCGAGACCTGGCCGAAGGCGCTCGATCCCGCCGGTGGGCTGTGGATCGCGTGGCCGAAGCGAAGCTCGGGGGTCTCTACGGACCTGAGCGAGGGCTTGGTGCGTGAGGCCGGCCTCGCCACCGGGCTCGTCGACAACAAGGTCTGCGCCATCGACGCCACCTGGTCGGGCCTGCGCTTTGTCGTCCGGCTCGCCGACCGGCCCCGGCGTCTGGGATGATCGCTCCCGTGACGGCCGCCCAGGATCCACCGCCGATCCCGTCGACCGCGTGCACCACGATCGCCGAGGTGATCGCGCGCATGGAGGAGATCGACGGCGGCCTTGCGCGCAAGGACGGCGTCGCCTACTTCAACCGCCTCTATCTCGAGGTCACCAAGGCGGTGCAGGCGGCGACGGCCAACGTGACCTTCGCCGCCCCCGAGTTCACCGAGCGCCTCGACGTCGTGTTCGCCGGTCTCTACTTCGCCGCCGAGATCACCCTGGGGACGGGCGCGACGTGCCCGGTCGCGTGGCGCCCGCTCATGCAGGAACGCGGGAACGACTGCTTGCCCATCCAGTTTGCCATCGCGGGCATGAATGCCCACATCAATCACGACCTCCCGATCGCCGTCGTGCAGACGTGCAAGGAGCTCGGCGTCGCGCCCGATGACGGCAGCCCCCAGCACGTCGACTATCAGCGCATCAACGGCCTCCTCGGCGAGGTGGAGGGCCAGGTCGCCGGGTGGTTCGAGACCGGCGTGGTCGCCGACCTCGTCGACTGCACTCCCAAGGGCGTCGACAACGCCGTCGCCATGTGGTCTATCTCCGATGCCCGCGACCTCGCATGGGACCACGCCAAGGTGCTGTGGGACATGCGCCACACCCCGCTCCTCGCCGACGCCTACGGGGACGTCCTCGGTCGCCTGGTCGAGCTCTCCGGACGCGGGATCCTCGTCTAGGCGCCCGGTCGCGGGCCCTACCGGCTACGCCGGATCCAGTCGTCGAACTCCGACCAGATGCCCGAGGCGCGGTATCCCGCCTCGGCCCACGAGTGGCGCATGCGAGCTGCCCAGGCCGGATCCCAGCCGCGCATGCGGGCGGCGGCGAGCGCGGCTCCGGCGGCGCCCAGCAGCGCTCCGAGCACCAGGAGGATGAGGATCGGGGCCGGGAGTCCCGAGTCGGTCGCCGCCGTCGGCGAGCCCACCCGCAGCGCCGTGTTCTGTCCGAGCGCGGGTGACGCGGGTGGCGCGGGGATGGTCGCTGCCGCGGTCGCCGTCCCCGCCGAGGCAGCAGTACGTCCGCTCGCGCACGCGCCGCTGGCCTGCTCCTGGCGGGCCTGTTCGATCGCCGCGACGAAATCCTGGTCGTACTGGCGGTCATCGTTGGGTACGGAGCTTTGCGCGAGGGCGAGGTCGTTCGCTGAGAACTGACAGGGCGGGATGGTGTGGTTCACGGCATAGGCCTGCGAGACGCTCGCGAAGGGGTTCCCCGCTGTGGCCTGGGTACGCACCGCTCCGGAGCCGCGGGCCGCGGTCGAAACGACCCGGCTGGTGAACAGGGTGCCAGCGGCCGATCGCCACGCGGTGCGGATCGACCCGGGCCCGGGCGGGGTGAGACGGGCGGTGAAGTAGCGGTAGACCGAGCTCGCGGGGACGCCGACGGTCGCGATGGTTCGGAAGCTGGTCTGGTGGGCAGGGCGCCACTGGATCTGGACGTTCTCATCGATTCCCCTCGGGGCCAGGCGGAGCATGCCCCAGAGGAAGAGCTTGGAGGTGCCGTGCGGGTGGGGATGGGGGATCCAGATCGGCATCGCGTACGTGGCCAGGGAGGGCTTTCCGCGATTGACGAGGGGCGTGCCCGGTCCGTAGAGGAGCCCGGTCTGGAAGCTCGACCAGTACTGGCGGGAGGTCGGCGGGTAAGAGGTGATCGGACCGGCGTCATAGAGGAGGAACTGCGCCATCGCCCGCACGCGCGGATTACGCCACGCCATGTAATCGGCCTCGTTGAGATAGGTGGCCTGCTCGCCTGGGGTCACGGGCTGGTAGGGATCCGGCGGGTTGGTCTGGTACCCGTACTCGGTCAGGTAGATCGGGATCTTCCGCTTGACACCATAGGTCGCGAAGATCCCATCGAGGCCGCGCTCGAGCCGCCCGAGGTTGGCCAGGGGAACGTAGCTGGGGACCGGAGAGCTGACGTTGGGGGCAAAGAAGAAGAAGTAGGGGTGGTGGGCGAACCCGGTGGCCTGGAAGAGGCCGAGGTGCTCGGCCACGAAAGCGCCGGCGCTCCCGCTCGTCGGACAGCCCAGCGCCGCTGCCGCGCTACCGGTGAGGCGCTGCAGGCGCGAGTTCACGCAGTACAGGGCGCGCAGGAAGACCATCGGCGTGACGGCATCCTCGGCGCCGGTGGCGCTGGCGTAGCGCTGGGGGTTCGTGCCCGGGACCGGGGTGATGGCACCCTCGGGCGCGGTCTCGCCGACGAGGATGGTGTCGCTCGTCGAGGTGTGCCCGGTGGCCGTGAGCGCTGTCACCGCTGAGTCGAGGAGCCCGCGGTAGAGGACCGCGGCGGCCGGGACCCGTTGCGTCCCGGCGCTCCGCCATTGCGGCGCCAGCCAGCCCGGCTGATTGGGCTCGTTCCAGATCGACCAGTAGTCGACCCGGGGGAGGGCTCGCTTCGCGCCCGGGGGGATGTACGTGCCGCTGTAGCGCGTTCCCAGTGCGTCCACGAACTGGCCGAAAGCGCGCGCCGACGGCTCGTAGTCCCCGGGGGTCGCGCCTTTCTGCAGGGCTGCCGGCGTCGGTGTCGTCGCCCACAGGGGCCCCGGGCCCGTGACGTTGAAGTCGACCCCGATGCCGCGAGCCCCGGCCAGTTCCACGATCCGGTCGTAGCGGCTCCACGCGCCCGGCGGATACGCCGCCGGTGAGGTGGCGTCGAAGCCGACCGGCTTCGTCGTCGAGGTCGCGCTTGGGGCGATGTACGTCCATTCGATGGTCAAGCGCAGCCGGCTGACGCCCAGCCCTTTGAGGACGCCGAGCGTCCGGGAGACGGTGGGGGTGTCGGCGTAAAGGAGATGATCGTCGTCCTGAAAGATCGACTCCGGACCATGTGAGGGGGTGGAGGCGCCGCCCGAGAGCAGCACCACCGCGACGGCGATGACCGCGACGGTGAGGGCAGCCAGGGCGGCGGCGCGAATCGGTATGCGTTTCATCATCGCGAGAGGTGGCGCAGCGAAGCGCCCGGGCACGATGAGGATAGGCCGCGGGGGCCTAGGAGTGGCCGGTTGGGACACTAAGGTCGCGTGAGCACGCATCCCAGCCCAGCCCAGGACCACGAGGACCAGGACCCGAGCGCCGGCGCGGAACCCGGCGCCTCACCGTCGCCGATGTGGATGATCCGCGTCGTCGTGTTCGTGGTGGGGGCGGCGAGCCTCGGAGCGGAGATCGCCGCCGCGCGGCTGCTGGCGCCGTACTTCGGTGCCTCGACGATCATCTGGGCGAACACGATCGCCACCGTGCTCATCGCGCTCTCGGCCGGTTACGCGATCGGGGGGCGCCTCGCCGATCGGCGCCGCGATCTCCGGGGGCTATGCGCCGTCGTGCTCGTGGCATCGGTCCTCCTCGCGCTCGTACCGCTGCTCGCCGACCCGTTCCTGAAGCTCTCGGTCAAGGCGCTGGGCGGACTGTCGGTCGGCGGCTTCCTCGGCTCGCTGGTGGGCGTCCTCGTGCTCGTCGCCGTCCCGGTCATGCTCCTGGGGACGGTCGCTCCCTACGCCAACCGGCTGGCGGTGGCGAGCGTCGCCGAAACGGGCACGGTGACCGGTCGCCTGTACGCGATCTCGACCGCGGGATCGCTGGTGGGGACGTTCTTGGCGGCGCTGCTCCTCATTCCCCTGATCGGGACGCATCGGACGTTCCTCGCCTTCGCGCTCGCGCTGGCCCTGGTCGCCGCCCCGGGCGTTGCCTCGCGCTGGTTCCTGCTCGTGCCGCTCGTCATCGCGGCGATGTTCGCGCTCCAGCCTCCGGCCATCGGCGCCGACGTGCCCGGCGGCCGGGTCATCTACGAGACCGAGACGCCGTATCAGTACGCGCGCGTGGTCCAGTTCCGCAGCGGGGAGCGGTGGCTGCAGCTCAACGAGGGCGTTGCCATCCACTCGCTGTACCGGCCCGGCAGCTATCTCACCGGTGGCTACTGGGACGACTTCCTCGCGCTCCCGTTCGCCGACCGTCTCGCCACGCCGCGCCGGATCGCCATCCTGGGGGATGCCGCGGGGACGATCGCCCGGGCCTACGGTCACTACTTCCCCTCCACGCGCGTCGATGCGGTCGAGCTCGATGGTGAGCTCAACGCGATCGGCCGGCGCTACTTCGACCTCCATGGGCCGCGATTGCATCTCTACACCGCCGACGCGCGGCCTTGGCTGGCAGCGAGCACGGCCCACTACGACGCCATCTTCCTCGATGCCTACCGCCAGCCCTACATTCCCTTCTACCTCGTGACGAAGGAGTTCTTCGCCTCGGTGCGCTCGCATCTGAACCCGGGTGGCGCCCTGATCATCAACGTGGGGCACCTGCCGAACTCGGGCTCCCTCGAGCAGGTGGTCACGGCCACGCTTCGCGCCGTCTTTCCCTACGTCATGCGCGACCGGTTCAGCGCCACCAACTCGCTCGTGATGGCGAGCATGCAACCGCTCTTGAGCGCCCGCCTGAGCGCCGCCGCCACCACGCTGGCGCCCGATCTGAGCGGCCTCGCGGCCGTGGTCGGCGCCCGGCTCGGACCCAGCCTGCGTGGCGGCACCGTCTACACCGACGACCGGGCACCGGTCGAGTGGCTGACCGACCTCTCGATCCTCCGCTACGCCGCCGGCGCTCGCTAGTTGCTAGTGCGTCACCTTCTGTCCGGCGGCTGAGACCGCCCACCACAGCGCACCGAATTGGTTGAGCCCCTCGCCGGTGGTCTGGGCGCCATGGGTGTCACCCACGTACCGGTACAGGGGGTGACCGCCGTAGGTGACCTGGAGCACCCCGCCCGCACGCCGGATCGTGCCGAGCATGGACTTACGCGCGCCCTGGCCGGCCACCGGAGTGCCCTTGGTAGTGAGCGGCGGCCACACGCCGGCGCACGATCCCGAGCATGCGCTCTGACTGGGCGAATCCTTCTCGAACAGGTACAGCGTCAGGCCCTTGGCATTGATGAGCACACTTCCGAGGCTGGTGGTGTTAACCGAGACGATCGCGCCCGTCGCCTTCGGGGCGCCGGCGGCGGGTTGAGTCGTCGTCTTGGGCTGGGTGGTGGCCTTGGCCTTGGCCTGGGCCTGCTTGCGTGCCGCGGCCCGCTGCGCCTTCTGGCGGGCGGCGGCCGCGTGCATCTGTGCGGCCAATGCGGCCGCGGCGCGCTGAGTCTTCAGCCGCGCCGCCCGCTCGCGCCGGGCACGAGCGGCTGCCGCCACGCGGGCACGACGGCGCGCGGCCGCGAGGCGTTTGCCCTGCTGCGTGCTGGCGTCAGGCGTGGTCTGCGCCGGTGTGACGGCAGCGCTCGTCGGGCCAGTCTGGGTCGCGGCTGGCTTCGAGGAGCCGCATCCGGCCACCAGCAGGCCCAACGCGAGCGCGGCGAGGAGGATCCCAAGCGCGTGGCGACGAGCTGCGTTGAGCTGTGGGGACTGGTGCATGGAGGTGTGCGCCTCTTCCGGACGTGATTGTCTTCCGGATAGACGCGTGGCGCGCCCGAAACCTTCCGTGAGAGGCGAGTGGACACGACTTCGCAGCGAGCGTGCGGGCCTGCGCGAGTGCGGAACGAAGCTTACGCTCCCGCGTTCACCTGCTGGATGACGTCGGTCCAGAAAGCTCCAAAGGCGTCATTGAAGTACCAGGAGAGCACGCCATCGTTCCAGGCTGGGCAGAGATCGAAGTCCCTGGTCGCTCTTGTGGAGCCGCGACGACGGTGGCTCAGGCAGCTGGCCGGTAGGTGGCGCGGTCAAGCTTTGTGAGCGCGAGCGGCGGACAGCGAATCTCGCCGCTGCGGAAGCGCCCAATCGGGCGCCGGAGGCGGACCGTGACCCAGTGATCGTCGAGCTCGGTAATTTGGCCATGCTCGCCGGACAGGTAGCGAGGCCGGATATGGCGGTTGATTCGGACTGGATCGCCGACGCAGAGTTCGGCGAGCGCGGTTGCTGCGCGGACGGTATGAAGGAGTTCGCGTCTGGCGTGAACGGCGTCGGCGAGCGCTGCCAGGTGCTCGTCGAGCTCGCCGTCCGCGATCGCGTCAAGCAGCAGTCGCTTTGGATCGCCGGGGGACCGCTCTTGGGGTTCCTGCCAGAGTGGTGTCTGGGGGTCTGCGCTGAGGTCCGTTTGCATTGCCGGAATGATGGCCTCGGTGGCGGACTGATCGGGCTTCCTCCGGGGGATGAGGCCGACCGGTGGTCAATCTGGCGCGCGTCGGCGTCAGTGCCGACGGATCACGTGCGATCACGTGCGCATACCGGTCGGCGGTATCGGTACCTGCTCAACCCGTTCAGGTGAACCAGCCGTTCGCACCGTGTCAGGCAGTGCGCCGGCACGCAAGAAGACGCATAGCACCAGGCTTTGCGGCCGCGCTGCGCTGGGGGCGACGACCCCGTGCAGGCCCTCATCATGGAGTTGCTCACCGACGGCTTGGAACGCCGGCCAGCCGCGTCAAGAAGCGCCGGGCGACTCGAGACTGGAAATCACCTGGGCGACGCGACGCGCCTGCCCGCGCGCGAGCAGCTCGATCGGCCGCCGATCATCGAGCGCCTCGATCGGCTTCACCAACCAGACCTGGATGTAATCAGCGTCAATCACACGCGCAAGACGGTCCGTGATCTCCCCGAGCTCCGCCACCCGCCGCGCACGATCCCCCGTAGGAGAGCTCCGACCAGCGAACCAATCCCGGACGGTGCTCGGCGCCGCACCGACCGCCTCAGCGATCATGTCATGCGACAAATGAGCCTCATCGCGAATCCGAACGGCTTCTGCAGCGAACGCGGTCGGCATGACCCCGATCGTAGACCTCCGTCGCGATTCCGTCAAGAACCCGCGTTACCGTTCTGGGTAACGGGGAACTCCTGCGCCACAGATTCGGGGTGACCGCTCGTTGTGTGCGGGCGGTCGATGGCGAGCCGGCCGAGGGACAGAACAGCCGGGGTCAGAGGCCGTGCGCGATCTCGTCTTGCCACGCCCGGCGCGGATGTAGCCGGTGAGGACGCGTTGATTCTTGGTGGCGTTGGCCGGTGCGTGGGGCCGCGGACCTGGCTTTCAATGCTCGATAATGGTGCTTATGTGAACCGAGAGCGTTTTACGGGGGACTGGGAGCCGGCAATCGCGGGTCCGTGAACAGTGATCACCTTGGCGCTGCCTGCAGGTAGCGGATCATGGCGGGGTCGTCGGACTGCAGGCGCTCCACGAGCACGCCCGTACAAGTGCAGAAGTCAACGACTACATGCTCGCTGGAGATCTCGACCACCGTCCATTGAGCGCCGAACAACACCCAGCGCTCAAGACGATCGATCGTCATGAGTTCGGGGGTCACGTCTGGTCCAATTGTATATCCGGTGCCGCGCCAGCGAACCGCTCCCACCTGCTCTCGCGAAGTCGCACCTACACATCCGGGAGAAAGAAGTGTGTCGCGGCCTCCCCATCTGGGAACTGTCGGGATGATGGCTGAAACGTTGGTCTGGATCTCTGGCGCCTCGAGCGGCATCGGTAAGGCGCTTGCCGCCACTCTCCCCTGGGAGGGGGCCCGGCTGATCGGCGTCAGCCGCCGAGCGCCGGCGGCCGGCGAGCACGTCGAGGCCGATCTCGCCGATCCGCGGTCGTGGGAGACGCTCCGTCAGTCCTTCGAGCGGGAGCTTGCGGGGTGGTCGGGAAACCGTGTCGTCTTCGTCCACGCTGCGGGGGTCGTGGGGCCGATCGGTTTCGCTGGTGAGGTGGATACCGATCGCTACTCCTCGAGCGTCATTCTCAACAGTGCCGCTCCGCAAGCTTTGGGACACATGTTCTTGGCCGCCGTCAGAGACATCGATGCGCGGCGCCAGATGGTGATGCTCACTTCCGGCGCTGCCACCAGCATTTACCCCGGTTGGTCCGCGTACGGGGCGGGCAAGGCAGCCGTCGACCAGTGGGTACGGGCCACGGGTGCCGAGCAGGATCTCCGCGGAGGCGTCGAACTCATCGCCGTGGCGCCTGGCACGGTGGACACAGGGATGCAGGAACAAATCCGCCACACCGACGAGAAGGACTTCCCCAAGCGGCAGAAGTTCGTCGACCTTCACCAGGCGGAGGCCCTCGCGGATCCCGACCGAGTAGCGCGAGACATCTGGGCGCTGCTCGACCACGGCCTTGATAACGGCGCGGTCGTCGATCTGCGAAAGCTGACGCCGTGACGCGACGAGAGCTAGCAACCTGCGCAACCTCCTCATCACGACGACCTCGTGCTCTGATCGAGCATCAGCCGAAGGTCGAGACTCGACTGCCCGAGAAACGCTGTATTGCCCTCTCTTTTCAATCGTGCTGCTGATGCGCGGCTTCGATAGCCTGCGCCTTGCTCCGATAGATCCGCACAGAGGTCGGTATACCTCTGTCGTCTCTGCGAAAGATCCATGCGCACCGTCGCGGAGGCGTGATGTTGCTAGCTCGTCCCCGTACTCGGAACTGACCCCACGCGATCGAGTAGTGAGCTTCGTGCTCCACGCCCTCGACGTCCGGGTGAAAGACCTCAAAGCCGAGGATCTGGCCCCGACTCATGGTCAGGACAAAGCTGCACGGCATTAAGGGATCCTCGCCGGGTGAGAACCTCGCGTCGCAGAAGACGCTTTCGCCCACTAGATCGGTCATCTCAAGCACGAATCGCATCCCCGGGAACGCGTCGAATACCTCCCGAAGCCACGCGGCAACCGGTTCCCGGCCACGAATTGGCACCATCGCGTATTCCGAGTTCTGCCACGCGTGCTGGTCTCGGGGCGCGGTGAACCTACACAGTTCGACGTCCGGGTCGCAAAGCAGACTGAAGCGCGCAATGTCGTGTCGATCGAGAGCGTCGAATGCGCTATGGGCGATCAAAGCGCCCTTCTCGATCACTTCCTACCCCCTCCCCTCGCTCCTGCTGGTTGTTACGGTTCCCCGACCCATAGCTAGCCTGCCTTGCCCGACCGAGATCACGCAAGTCTGACGTCAGAATCGTGACGCCTACAGGTCGGCAACCGACCAGCGCCTTCGAGATCGCACCATCGACGTCGACGTCCTCCTCGGCATCCCCCGCGATAACCGCTGGAACCTCGCCCGTTATGACCACGTGGTCGAGAACGTGGCGCTGATCGAGGTCGAAAGCCGCCGCGTTCTCGTCACCTCCTCGAGGACATCATCCGCTCCAAGGAGATCGCCAACCGGCGCGCAGACCGCGCCGCGCTCCCCGAACGCACCACCTCCGAACTCGTACCGGCGCGACGTCGACCCGCCCGATCTCGCGCTGCCGGCGCCGCTGGGGGGTTCACATAACTGGACTTGTCATTCGACTGACGTTCTCAAGGACACTTCCGTGAGAGCGGTTTGGCCAGCCACCTGAGAGCGTTCGGTCACGGGGTGACAGCGACGGAACACCACGCACCGTCGACGGCCGACCAGTCCGCTCGTGGATCTGGGGCGACTCCGCGTCGCGGCCTGGTCCCGCTGGAGTCACCTCGACGATCACGAGAACCGCAGGTTCTCCAAATCCTGTCCGAATATTGATGCGTTGTATGTCAGCATCTATGATGCCAGCTATGCGGACAACTATCGATCTCGATCCTGACCTCGATGTCCGCTTGCGAGCGCTGGCGCGCGAGCGCGGCGTCTCCCTGCGGATTGTCATCAACGATGCATTGCGTGCCGGTACCCAGCCCGGTGCCCGTGACGCATCGCCATACACACTTCCGTCGCGCCGCCTCGGGGTCCGCCCTGGTATTGATCTGGATAAGGCGCTGCGGCTCGCCGGCGAGCTCGAAGACGATGAGATCGTCCGCAAGCTCGATCTGCGCAAGTGAAGCTGCTCGACGTCAACCTGCTGATCTACGCCGTCGACGAGGACTCTGCTCGTTTCGCTCGAGCCCATCCATGGGTTGAAGGCGTTCTCGCCGGCCGGGAGACCGTGGCGCTCCCGTGGTCAGTCCTGCTGGCGTTTCTCCGCCTCACCACCAAGCCGCAGGTCATGACCTCGCCGCTCACAGCGGACGACGCCCTTGACCTCATCGACGGCTGGCTGGGTCGCCCCAACACCGTCGTCGTCCACCCGACCGAGCGCCACTCGGCGGTGCTCCGCGAGCTGTTGGCGCCGCTCGGGACGGCCGGCAACCTGGTGACGGATGCGCACCTCGCGGCCCTTGCGATCGAGCACGGTGCGGAACTCAACTCGTGCGACGCCGACTTCTCGCGATTCGGCGGCTTGCGGTGGACCGATCCGCTTCGCGCCGCGTGACGCACCCGCACAGCGAGGGCTGGCACGAACCCGCGTTCGCTCCCCTCGCACCACTGTCATTCGAACGATGTTCTACAAGGCGCCGAGCCTGGTGCCGGCCCGGAGCGGCGACGCTAACGACGACCGCATCATCGCCACCGCGGTAAAAGCAGGCGCCGATGTCCTCGTCAGTGGGGACCGTCGCCGGACTGCAGCCGAGAGCCTGACCGACCGCTATACGTGCCCCTGCGCGCACTCGCCTCGGCGGCGACGTCGGGTGTGCGGTTCGGAGCGCTCTCGGCGGGCACCGGCAGTCCCAGCGTCGTTCGCTCTCTAGATGTCGCCGATGCCCGCGAGGGGTCAAGCGGACCGCTGGCCGCAGCGCGTGCCCGGTCAGTGCTTCAGCATCGTGAACGTCAGCGCGTGGGGCTTCGCGTGGTGGCCGGCGCTGTCGGTGGCCGTGATCACGAGCGTGTAGTGGCCGGGCCTGAGCTTGGTGACGCGCGAGACGCGGCCTCCGAAGGCGACCCGGTTGGTGCCTGCGTGCCCGTTGAAGCTGAGCGTGCCGCGGGTGACCACGAGCGTGCACCTGGGCTTGCGCCTGTTGGTCCTGCTCACGGCGACACAGCGGCTGCCGGCGCGCCGGCCGGTGATCCGCTGCGTGAACGAGAACTGCACCTTCGCCGGCCGGTCGAGGTGCAGCGAGAACGTCGTGCCGACCGGTGGCCGGCGTTTGGTGGTGATCCTGGCGAGATTGTTGTCGAGGAACCAGGTCGAGTTGGACTGGGCGACGTTGGTGAGCGACAGCACGGACGGCCGTGGCGACGGTAGGACGGCGACGCCCGTGCCCGACAGCGTCACCGGCATCGGCGTGCTCGCCGAGTTGCTCGCCAGCGTGAGCGTCGCCGCGTCAGGCCCCAGCGCCGTCGGCGCGAACGTGAAGCTGATCTGGCAGCTCGCGCCGGACGCGAGCACGAGGCCGATGCAGGTCGTGGACTTGTGGAACGCACCGGCGCCGGCGCCGGTCACGCTCTCGCCGGAGACGGACAACGGCTCGGGCCCGGTGTTCGTGACCATGACGCTCCGCTGAGCGCTGACCGATCCCACGAGCGCGGGGCCGAACGCGAGCGCGGTCGAAGACGTCGTCGCGAACGCGCCCTCGATCGCGAGGCCGTGCAGAGCCTGACCCTCGGGTCCGAGCGCCACCACGCCGAACAGGCCCTCGACCGGAACGGGCGCGACGCGGGTGTTCTGCGTGCCGTCGCCGAGCTCACCTTCGGCGTTGTGGCCCCACGACATCACCGTCCGGTTCGAGAGCAACGCCAGGCCGAAGCTCTCACCGGAGCTGATCGAGGTCACGCCGCTGAGGCCACTGACCGGCTGCGGCGCAAAGCGCTTGGCGTTCGCGTCGAGGGTCGTGCCGTCGCCGAGCTGGCCTTGGTCGTTACGACCCCACGCCATGACCGTTCCGTTCGCCAGTAGCGCCATGCTGTGGAGGCTGCCCGCGGCGATCGCCGTCACGCTGCTGAGGCCGCTGACCGCCACCGGCGAGTCGCTCTGTTGGCCGAAGGCAAGCGTGGTGTTGCCGAGCTGGCCGAAGAGGTTGTAACCCCAGCTCATCACCGTCCCGTTCGAGAGCAGCGCCAGGTTGTGATCCAGGCCGGCGGCGATCGCGATCACGCCGGTCAGACCGGTGACCGCCACCGGCTTGGGGCGCGCGGTGTGGTCGGTAGCATCTACCCGGTGACCCTAACAGGCGGTACAAACGCCGCCCCGAAGGGGCTTCAAGCGCGCGCGACGGCGCTTAGTCGCGTCGGCAACGCGACCGCTGGACGACAAGACAGGTGTCAGCCGTCGCGAGCCGGGCGGAGTCTCGCCGCTGGCCGGCGAAACGTCCGCGGGCAAAGGTTGCTCGTCTTGGTACGCGAAGGGCAGTGTTACCCGGTCGGGGGCGTTGTCACCGAGAGCAATCAGAGCTGCGGCGCCGATCGAAACCGCATCGGCGCCGAGCGCGAGCGCCTTCGCGACATCTGCACGGCTGCGAATCCCCCCCAACACAATCAGCTGCACCTCGCGGTGCATCCCCAGCTCGACCAGGGCTAGTGATCCGGTACCGCCAACTCGACGCGCTGTACGCCGAGGCCGCTGATCCCCGCGGACAGGCGCAGCGCCGGCGCATCCAGATACTGGCCGAGTGCCTCTTCAAGCGCCTCGTTCAGCTCGCCTACCGTTCGGCCTGACGCGAGGCATCCCGGGAGTTCACGGACCTGAGCCCAGTAGGCGGAATCCTCGTGGTGGACTTCGATCGTGAGATCCATCTG
>DASZLV010000020.1:0-49992 GCA_035552215.1 Solirubrobacteraceae bacterium
GGCCGCCGGGCGCTACCCGGCCTCGGGGAGGTCGTCGCCGCTGAGCTCGAGGAAGCGCTCGACCGAGGCCTCCTGGTGCTCCAGGCGCTCGGCGTAGGCGTGGGCGTGCTCGGCCGCCAGCTGGAGGAAGTCCTCGACGCACCGGACCGGGTCGTCGGCGAGCGGATACACGCGCGTGAGGTCGTGCTGCGCGCAGGCGATCCCCATCGGCGGCCGGCCGTGCGCCAGCGTCCGGGCGCTGCACACGGGCGCGACGATGAGCTGGAGGTCGGGGGCGACGAGCGCGGTCGGGAGCAGGCGCGGGGCGGGCAGGCGTACCGAGAGCTCGATCGAATGCACGACGCTCACGTCACTGGAGACGAGGTCGCTCAGCGGCTCCCGCCACACCTCGAGGACGGTGTCGGCGCCGACGAGGGCGTCCTTGAACGCGGTCGCCTGCTCGAGGTAGAGCCGCTCCGCTTCTTCGCGGTCCTCGGCGTCGGCGAGATCGAGGTCGCAGGGCACGCGCAGCAGCTCGTTGGCCGAGACGGTCGCCCCCGCGCCGCGGCTGCCCGGCGCCACGTAGGTCTGCAGCGTCCCCAGGTCACGCCGGCCGTGGAAGATGACGGTCACGGAATCGCTGAGCGGAAGACCGGCGACCCTCAGGGAGACGGCGACCGAGCTTGTCTGGTCGAGCAACGCTCGGCGGAGCAATTCCTCCGCCGCGGCATCGGCTGAACGTGGATCCTCGTCGAGCATAGTGCGTCTGCTCCTTAAGATCGGCTGCTTAGGGCAATCTATTTACCCAGACTTTCGGTCGGATAGCCACCGACAACGGGAGCAACCGACACCGGTTGGGCCTGGCCAGGTGGCGAATGCTCGATCATCGGCCGGACGGGTAGGCTCCATTGGCCATGAAGATCCTCTACAGGCCCTTCGGGATCATCGCCGGCATCATCGGCGCTCGGCTGGCACGCAAGGTCTTCACGGCAGTGTGGGGGACGATCGATCACGAGGCGCCCCCGCGACCGAGCACCGAGCACACAACCCTTCCCAAGGTCATGGCCGCCGCCGTCGTCGAGGCGGCCACGAGCGCCGCCACCCGCGCCGCCGTCGATCGCGCGAGCCTGAAGTGGTTTCACTTCCTCACCGGCATCTGGGCGGGCGAGAAGGAGCCGGGCGGCAAGAAGAAGAAAAAGGAGAAGGAGGACGACTGAAGTCTCAGCCGTGCTCGACGATGGTTATGGGCACGCCCGCACGGATGTGCGCAGCGAGCCACGTGATCGCCGCGTCGGCCAGGCGTATGCAGCCGTGTGACACTGCCGTCCCCAATCGGCCGCCGAGGTTGTCGAGTCCGTGGAGGGCGATCTGGCCGGGGCCGCCGTCGAACTCCTGAAGGACGTTGGAACGGTCGCTGGTCGCCAGCGCGAATGGGGCACCCGGCGCCGAGGCCGCCAGGCTCACGTTCTCCTCGACGAAGTACTGGCCCGTCGGTGTCGGCGTCGAGGGCTTGCCGACGATCGCTGGGTAGCTGCGCACCTCAATTCCCTCTCGGTAGATGAGCGCTCGGCGCGCGCCGAGGTCGACGACGATGTGCCAGCTCGTGGTCGCGAGCTGTGCCTGCGTGGCGCTGATCCAACCGGTCGCCGGCACCCGCTGGCCTCCTACGGCGCGGCCTGGAAGCCGAACGCGCAGCCAGAATCGCCCTCGCCTGTCGACAGCCTGCGCGAGTACGGGGAGCGCGGTGCGCTCACCGGTGATGGGACGCGTCGCGGCGACGAAGGCGATCGTCCGGCTCGCCCCGGTGGGCGCATCGCGGACTCCGTGCCCGGCGAGGAGCACTACGACCTGCTGCTGTGCCGCCACCCGCGAGCGTCCAGCCCCCAGTGCCGTCTGACACCACGCACCGAATCCCAGCAGGCAGGCGGCGACCGCCAGCCTCGCCATCAGCCTGTGAACCCGCCTCCACGCTGGGGCTGCGAGGGAGCGGGCGCGTTCGCCGCTGCACAGGCGCGGAACCGGAACCGGAGCGTCGCGGTGCGCGTGCGGTCAACGAAGAACACGTGCGCGGTAACGGTGTGAATTCCCGAGCCGGCCGCCACCATGGCTTCAAACGGCCTGTGGCTCCGGGTCGAGAGCAGCTGGGTCCCCAGCGAGAAGGCGACGCGCCGGATGCGCAGGCCGTCGACGACAACGCGGAACGTCCCGTGCACGCACCGGGTCGTCCCGAAGCGCCCGACGTCCACCGCCACCGGACGCGGCGCGGTCGTGAATATTGCGGTGCCGTTGCCGCTGCCGGCCCCGCCGTTGCTCCCGGGAGCGCCCGTGGACCCGTTCGTCGGACCGGCGCCGGGTGTGCCCGTCGTGCCCGTCGTCCCCGGCGTACCACCCGTCGTGCCCGTACCCGTACCCGTGCCCGCCGTCGCGCAGTGGGCGGGGGTGATCTTGTCGTCGATCAAGGTGACGGCACCGTTTCGCGCGAGCGCTCGCCCATGGACGTCGACGTTGGCATTCATCGAGATCGACGTCAGGGCCATGAGGTTCCCGGTGAACACCGAAGAGGTGCCGAGCGTCGCCGAACTGCCGATCTGCCAGTACACGTTGCACGCATCCGCCCCGTTGATCAGGGCTACGTGGCTTCCGGAGGCGGTCGTGAGCGCGGAACCGGCCTGGAATACGAAGACCGCGTTGGGATTCCCCTGGGCGTCCAGGGTGAGCGTGCCCGTGAGCCCGAGCGAGGAGCCGGATTTATAGACACCGGAGGTCAGGGTGAGGCCGCCGAGATCGCCCGAGACCGAGAGGGGCGGCGTCCGCCCAGCGGCGTCGTTGTAGGCGACCGTGAGGTCGGATTGCGCCTGGCCCGCGACCGCATCAGCGGCGTGCAGGGTTCCGTTCAAGGTCGCCGGGGGAATGCCGCTCACCGCGGTCCCCGGGCTCACCCCCAGGTCGCCGTTGATCGTCGATGGACCGGTGTTCGTCACCGCCGAGCCGGCCAGGACGGCGAAGCCGTCGGCGACGCCGAGGCCGACCGGAGCCTGCGCCGCCAGCGCGACGCTTACGAGCAGGGCCACCGCGACCGCCCCGGCGACGGCACACACCCCGGCGATACGAAGGCGTTTCCGGGACCATGGTTCAAAGCTCATAGGGACTCCTAGGAATGCGTGGACAATGCGTGGGTCTAGGCGCTCGTCCGCGAAGGGCAGGCCCCTGGCGCAGCGCCGCGACGTTCCAGGTCAACCTGGGCCGTCTCTGATGCGGTGGCCATAGCCAACCGCCTGTCTGTGCCCCCCTACCGACGAGCGACCCTGGAGAGAAGGGAGAGCTAAAAGCTCGCAGGCCGCACAGCCAACTTACCGCGGCGCGGACGCGCCAACACCCGCGCTCGCAAATGTGGCGCCATTCGCGCCAAAGCTATGCAACAGCTAACCCCAAGCCCGGCACTATCACTGCTTATGGGGATACGACAGCGATGCCGTCACGCCCGCGGGCGAAGCATTTTGAACATCCGCTCGACGATGGCGTAGTCGCCAGGGCCGCCGCACCGCGCGATCGGCCGCAGCGACGCGGTGTCCACCGCTTCTCCGACGATGTGCCGTTCGTCGAGATGGACGCCCACGACCTGGCCGATGACCAGGTGCTGATCGAAGGTCTCGCCGTCGAGATTGCGCAGCTCGAGATGATGGACGACCTTGCATTCCATGGCGCAGGGACTGGCCGCCACCCGTGGCGGCGCCACCAGCCGCGAGGGGGCCATCTCGAGTCCGGCGCGCTCGAACTCGCTCGCGCCGCGCGCGAGGGGCGCCGAGGTCTCGTTCATGGCCTCGCGCAGGTCGTAGGTCGCAAGGTTCCACACGAACTCGCGTATCTCGGTGGCGAAGGTCGAGGAGTCTTTCGCACCGCGGCTCGAGAAGGCGAGCATGGGAGGGCCCTCGGCCACCGCGTTGAAGAAGCTGTAGGGCGCGAGATTTACGGCCCCGTCGGCGCTTATCGTCGATATCCACCCGATCGGGCGCGGTGCCACCAGCGCTTTGAAGGGATCGTGGGGCAGCACGCTTCGGTCATGCCGGCCCGGCTCATAGAAGATCATCGCCCGCCGCCGCCCTTGAGCACGAACCCGCGGTGCCCCAGTTCGGTCGTCGCGTCCTCGAAGGCGGCGAAGTCCCGGCGCAGGAGCGCATCGATCGGTCGCCCCGCCGGTCCAGCGGCGCGCACCCAGCGCCGCAGCACCGCCGTCCCCGCGCGCTCGCGCGCCTCGGCGAGGAGGTCGAGGAGGATCGGGAGCTCGGCCCGATGGTCGAGCTGGCCGGAGAGCAGGCTCAAGGGGTCGACGTCGAGGATCTGGCAGAGCTCACCCTCGCTCAGCCCCAAGGCGTCCATGAGCTCAGCGGCGCGCTCGCTCTGAACCTGACCCCCGAGCCGAGGATCGTCGCGCTCGTCCGGAGTCACAGCGGCGGCTAGAACAGCTGGTTCTCGCCGCCGAAGACGTCGCTGACCGAGCCGTCGGTGAAGATCTGGCGGATCGAGCTGGTCAGGAGGTCGGCGCACGGGAGCACGCGGACGTTGTCGGGCGCCCCCGCGGGGAGGGGGATGGTGTCGGTCACCACTACCTGTTCGAAGTCGGCCGAGGCGAGGTTCTGCCATGCGTTCCCGGAGAACACGCCGTGGGTGGCGGCGGCGTAGATGCGGCGCGCGCCGGCGTCCCTGACCGCCAGGGCGGCCGCCTTCAGGGTGCCCGCGGTGTCGATGATGTCGTCGACGAGCACGGCGGTCTTGCCCGCGACATCGCCGATCACGTAACCGATCTCGGCGACCTGCTGGGAGGGGCGCTCCTTGTTGAGGATGGCCAGGTCGGCGCCGATGCGCGAGGCGAAGCGCTTGTTGAGCTTCACCCGGCCGGCGTCGGGGGCGACGACGACAAGGTCCTCGAGGCCGAGGTCGGCGAAGTACTGGGTGAGCATGAACAGGGCGGTCATGTGGTCGCATGGCTTCTGGAAGAACCCCTGGATCTGACCCGAGTGCAGATCCATGGTCAGGAGCCGGTCGATGCCCGCCGATTCGAGCATCCGCGCCACCAGGCGGGCGGTGATGGGCTCGCGCGGGGCGGACTTCTTGTCCTGGCGCGAGTAGCCGTACCACGGCGTGACGGCGATGACCCGGTGCGCCGAGCCGCCCACCGCCGCGTCGATCATCACCAGCAGCTCCATGAGTGCGTCATTGGCCGTGAGCCCGGTGCGGGCGTTGCCGCATGTGGGCTGGACGATGAACACGTCGGCGCCGCGCACCGACTCCTCGAAACGGCAGTAGACCTCACCGTTGGAGAACGTGCGTGAGTGGACGTCGCTGAGCTCGACGCCGAGCTTTGCCGCGATGCGCGCGGCGAGCTCGGGATTGGCGCGACCCGAGCAGAGCATCAGGCGCTTGTTGTAGGCGAGCCGCATCTCGCTGTTGGCCATCGGACTCGTCTCGAGCGCGCTTACAGGGGCCCGCAGTGTAAACCCGGCCGACGACGCCTCCGTGTCCGTGGCGGTCATCCTTCGCCGTTCCCCTCGGCCGCGGCGCGCTCGGCCGCGGCGCGCTCGGCCCGGCGCCCCGCGTAGCCCTCGACGTTCCGCTGGCGCTGGCGGGCGACCCCGAGCGCTCCCGGAGGGACGTCCTCGGTGATCACCGAACCGGCGGCCGTGAAGGCATCGTCGCCGACGGTCACGGGCGCCACCAAGGCCGTGTCCACGCTGATGCGGACCCCCGAGCCGATGGTGGTGCGGTTCTTGCGGTACCCGTCGTAGTTGGCGGTGATCGTGCCCGCGCCGATGTTCGAGCCCTCGCCGATATCGGTGTCCCCGATGTAGGAGAGGTGGGGAACCTTGGTCCCGGCGCCGATGTCCGAGTTCTTGATCTCGACGAACGTCCCCGCCTTCGCGCCCGGGCGTAGGACCGCCCCCGGGCGCAGGTAGGCGAACGGCCCGACGCTCACGCCGGCGCCGACTTCGGCACCCGTGAGATAGGAGTGCACGACGGTGACGTCGTCGGCGAGCCGGGAATCGATCACCGTCGTCGATGGCCCCACCGCGCACCGTCCCCCGATCGTCGTCTCCCCGAGCAGGCTGGTGAACGGTGCGATCACCGTGTCCTCGCCGATCCGCACCCCGACGTCGATGATCGCCGACTGCGGGTCGACGATGGTGACCCCGGCGAGCATGTGCGCCTCGTTGATGCGCCGCTGGGCGATCGCCCGCACCGCGGCGAGGTCGACGCGATCGTTGACGCCGAGGGTCACGTTCTCGTCGGCGATCTCGAAGGCATCGATGGTGCGCCCGAGGTCGCGCATGATCGGCAGCACGTCGGGGAGGTAATGCTCCCCCTGCGCGTTGTCGTCGCGGACCCGGGCCAGCGCTTCGAGCAGCAGGGCGCCGTCGAAGGCGAAGATGCCGGTGTTGATCTCGCGGATGCGGAGCTCACCTTCGGTGGCGTCGCCCGGCGCCTTGGTCTCGACCACGCGCTCGACCGTCCCATCCGGGGCGCGCACGATCCGGCCGTAACCCCGCGGATCCTCGAGCACGGCGGTGGCGATCGTCCCCCCCGCTCCTGAGCGCGCGTGGGCGGCGGCAAGGCCACGGAGGGTCTCTGAGGTGATGAGCGGGACGTCGCCGTTGATGACGATCACCGTGCTCGCCGCGTCGATGTGGGAAGCGGCGGCCTTGACCGCATCGGCGGTGCCCAGGGCCCGTTCCTGCACGGCGATGGTCACCCGGCCGCGTGCGGCGGCGCCGTGTGCGGCCGCGCCGTCCGAGGACGAACCGTCGAGCACGGCCGCCAGCGGCCGCGCCGGAGAATCGACGACCACCACGGTCTCGGCCCCGGCATCATGCGCCGCCGCCACCGGCCATTCGATCATCGCCCGCCCGCACAACGGGTGCAGCAGCTTCGGGGTCTCCGAACGCATCCGCGTGCCCTGACCCGCGGCGAGAATGACGGCGACGACGGGTGCGGTCACCTCTTGATCGTAAGGGATCCGGGCGCGGGCGGATCGGTCGTTCCGGCTCGATCCCGCGGTGGGGTGGCGCCGGGGCGGTTGTCGGGATGGGTCGGTGGGAGCGTTTTTTCAGGCGGCCTCGTCTTCACCCCCTCGCCAACCCTCCGTCTCGCCCTGGTGCTCGTACCACCGGATCCATTTGCGCACCGCGTTGTCCGAGACGCCGTACTTGCGGGCGACGGCCGAGTAGTTCGTTTCGCGGATTTCGGCGATGAGCTGGTCGTAAGGTGGGCGGAGGACCTTGCGTGTTTCCGGCTTCGGCTTGCGGTTCCGATTGTCGTGCTTGGTGCCGCACGCCTGCGAGCAATAATGCTGCTTCTGGTAGCGGGGCGCGAAGGATTCGCCGCACAGGGCACACACCCGCGGTGAATGCATCCTGTTCTTGCGCCCGCAGTGGGTATCCAGGGTCGCGGCACAGTTGGGGCAGACGATTCGGAGATTCTCGATCCGATTGTCGTCCGGGGCCCCGTTGATGTGATCGAGGATCAACGACATCGTCATGCCTTGCCAGCGCTCGTCTTGGCCACAGAGCTCGCAGCGGCGAGCCTTCAAACCGGACTCGTACAGCCGCCGCTTGAGGATTGACCGGTTGTAGGCGCATCCCTCGACGAGAACCTCTTCGAGCGGGATCGGCCGAGCGTGGTCCAGTCGTGCGAGCCGAGCTCGCCGCGGATCGAAGTGTTCGGTGGGAATGCGCCACACCTCATCGACGTAGTTGCGGAACAGACGATGGTTGCCGCCGGCCGGCCGCAGCCCTAGCTTCTTGAGCGCTTCGCTGTAACAGAACGAGGTGGCAACCGCTGCTCTCGCTTCCTGTTCCGAGTACCGTGGCACGAACGTATGTTCCCATGCGCGTCGGACGGAAGGCGACCCGACTTGGCCACGACCCGACACCGCCGTACTGGTAGATTCGACCCCGCTGTGAGCGACCCTGGGGGGTCGTCCAACTGGCTAGGACACCAGGTTTTGGTCCTGGGAATCGGGGTTCAAGCCCTCGCCCCCCAGTTTGCCATTCCCTCGTAGTGCCAACCGCCCCTACCCCTCCCCCTCCCCCACCAGCCACCCACGGCCCGACCACCGGTGCCCGCGCCGACCCCCCGCCGCCTCACCCGCCAGCCGCGCCTTGGCCCAGCGCATCGCGGGCTGCTCCACATAGCGGTACGAGAGCTCGACAGCAACGAACATGACGCCGAAGAGGAACACGGTCCCGGCCGTGCCGGCGTGGCTGCCGACGAGCAGGGTCCATGTCTGCCCCGGGAGCAGGTTCCATAGATAGAGCCCGTAGGAGATGGCGCCGATGTGGACGAGAGGGCGGATGGAGAGGGCGCGGGCCAAGAAGGCGCGGGGGCGGTTGACCACGCTGACCACGACCACGGCCGCGGCGACTTCGCACAGCGGAAGACCGTAGAGGTTGAGGGCATCGCTGCCGATGGTGAAGGCCGGGTTGGCGTAGCACCAGCCGATGGCCGCGAGCCCGGCCCAGCCCGCCCAGCGCGGCAACGGTCGGCGGTAGCGATGCCCGAGCAGGGCGGCCAAGCAGCCGACGGCGAGGCCGTCCATCCGCGTGGGCGTCGCGTAATAGGCGAACGCGTCCCATCGGTAGGAGCCGTCGAGATAGACGCGCAGCCCGGTCGCCACCGCGATCATGAGCATCGCCGCGCCGGTGGCGATCAGGAGCGGGTGGCGGGCCATCCAGCCGCGCATCCCGCGGCGATCGCTGCGGTGACGGTTGAGGAGCCAGCGCACCACGGGCGGCCAGCACGCGTAGAACTGCTCCTCGACCGACAGCGACCAGGTCCACGCGAGCGGCCCCATCGCTCCCCAGATGGCCTGGACGAAGCTGCTGAGATAGATGAGGACCGGGCCGACGAGGAGGACGAGCTGCCAGGCGCTCTGCTGGCGCGAGAAGACGATCACGTAGACCGGCAGCAGGACGAGCAGCCCG
This sequence comes from Solirubrobacteraceae bacterium, assembly GCA_035552215.1. Taxonomy (GTDB): domain Bacteria; phylum Actinomycetota; class Thermoleophilia; order Solirubrobacterales; family Solirubrobacteraceae; genus Palsa-465. The sequence goes on from DASZLV010000020.1 coordinate 8,955, forward strand.
GGCAGGAGCCGCGCCGCCCGGCGCAGATAGAACGAGCGCAGATCGATCCCCCCGGTGCGCTCGTGCTCCTCGAAGAGCAGGGTGGTGATCAGGTAACCGGAGAGGACGAGGAACACCGCGACACCGAGGTTGCCGCCCGGGAGCACCGGGGGCATGGCACCCCAAATGGTGGAGTGCAGCATGAGCACGCCGATGATGGCGAGCGCCCGGATTCCATCGAGCGGCGGTCGATGGCCAAGGGCCCGCGGCGGAGCTTGATGTCCCGAAACCGAGCTTCTCACGTCGCATCGACGCTACGGAGAGAGGGTAATAACCGGTGAAGAGGGGGTGAAAGGCGCTGCTCAGGCCGCGCGCGAGCCGAGAATCGTCGCCAGCTCGGGTGGGAGCGTCGGGTCGGCCTGCGCGGCGCGCAGGTCGGCCGGGCGGTGCAGTGCGCGCTCGCCGCGGAGGATCCCCACTTCGAGCCCTGCCTTGCGCGCCGCCGCCAGCGCCATCCCGAGCACATCGGGTCCTCGCCACACCTGCTCGGGAAGCGCGAAGAGCTCCGGTTGGGGCCGGTCGACGGCGATCAGGTAGAGCCCGCCGTCGATCACCGGGCCGAAGGTGACGTCGCACCCGACCCTGAGGTCGTCGAGCGCGGCGGCGGCGTGGGCCTGGCGCAAGCGCGGAAGGTCGGGCCAGACCACGAGCACGGGGCCGTCATGGTGGGTGAACACCCGCCCCGTCGCGTCGGCCAGCCGAGGACCGATTCCGTCGCCGGTCTGCGGGAAGAGCGTGGTCCCCGCGGGGAGGAGCGCGCGCATCTCGCCCGCAGCGTCGGCAGGATCGTAGGCAACGTGGACCCGGCCGGGAGCGACGGCGTGCGCCCACTCCGCCGCCGCGAGGAGAAGCGCCGACTGGAGCGCCGCGCACCCCTCGGGCCCGAGCAACGGCTCGAGCGCGCGGCGCACCTGTCCCGGGCGGGCCGCGCAGGCCATGACGACGACCGCGGGCCCCGAACGGGTATCGGGACTCATCCCTGCTCGAAGCGATAGACCGTCCCGGCCGGTGAGGGGGGATCGGCCTCCACGCGCGGCAAGGTGGCGCGCAGGACATCGGCGAAGATCGGCGTGCTTCGGCCCATGAGCTCGATCAGCGTCGCCACCGGCGTCGGCTCTCCGGGCACGACCTCGTTGGCGTAGTCGGTGGCGAAGCCCATGAGCGCGAAGGGCAACTCGAGCTCTCCGCACAGCACCGTCTCGGGGCCGCCGGTCTGGCTCACCGCCGTGACCCCGCAGCGCGCGAGCTGGGCGATCTCCGTCGGCGTGTTGAAGCGCGGACCATCGACGTGCCCGTAGGTGCCGCCGTCACGGGCAGGATGGCCGGCCTCCGCCGCACCCGTCACCAGCGCCGCCCGCAGTCCCTCCGAGAACGGCCCGCCATGGAGGATCCAGTGACCGCGCGCGCCGTCCCCTGGATCGGTGAAGAAGCTGCACAGGGAACCGTCGGGCAGCCGGTTGGAGATGAAGTGGAGGTCGTCGAAGACGACGAGCGAGCCGAGCGGCACGGTGGCATCTACCGCCCCGCAGGCCGTGCAGCCGACCACCGCGGTGGCGCCGAGATCGTCCAGCGCCCAGATGTTCGCGCGATGGGTCACGTGATTGGAGAGCCGGGCATGGCCGGCGCCGTGACGCGAGACGTGGAGCGCCGACACGCCGGCGTAGGCCCCGCGGGTGACCGACACCTCCCCAAAGGGGGTCCGGTGCTCGATCACTTCCGCAGCTTCGAAGTCGGGCAGCGCGTACGTCCCCGACCCGGTGATGATGCCGACCGGCATGATGCGCGATCCTACCGGCCTCGATGGCACCGGCCGACCACCCCGACGCCGCGACGTGGACCCTGCTCTACGACGCCGACTGCGGCTTCTGCCGCGCGACCCTGGCAGGCCTGCTTGCCTTCGACCTCGGCAAGCGCGTGAGACCCGCCGCCATCCAATCGCCCGAGGGATCAGCGCTCCTCGCCGACCTTGAGCCCGCCGAGCGGCTCTCCTCCTGGCACCTGATCTCGCCTGAGGGCGAGCGGTTCTCGGCGGGAGCGGGGGCACCCCCTCTGCTCCGCCTGCTCGCGGGCGGTCGGGTGCCCGCGGCGGTCCTGGCAGCGGCGCCGGGGCCCACCGACCGCGCCTACCACTGGGTGGCCGACCATCGATCCACGCTCAGCCGCTTCGTCCCCTCGCGGGCGAAGACCGGCGCCACCGAGCGGATCCGCCGCCACGCCGCCGAGGCCGGCGGAGGGGCGGGGGCGGACGGTTCGGGGGCCGCTTGAGCGTTCACGCCGCGGCCGCCTCGCGGTCGGCGAGCGCGCGCCCCAGCCCGCCCCGTCCTACCGCGGAACCCGGCCCCCCTCGGCCCCCGGCTCGGTCGCCGGGCCCTTGGGCGCCGCTATCCCGAGCACCCGCATCGCCTTGAGCCCGAGCGAGAGCTTCTCGCGGCCGTCGGTCGAGGACACGTCGAGGCCCGTGAGCTCACGGACGCGCTCGAATCGGTAGCGGATGGTGTGACGGTGGGTGATCAGCCTCGCCGCCGTGGCGTTGACGTTGGCGTCGCACTCCAGGAAGGTGGACAACGTGCCGAGCAGGTCCGTCTCGTATTGCTCGTCATAGATCACCAGGGGGCGAACGGTCTCGTCGTAGAAGCGGTTGAGCTCCACGGGATCGTTCATGTGGGGCAGGAGGAGCTGGTAGGTGCCGGTCTCCTCGTAGCCGAGCTCGGAGCGCCGGGGATCGCCTTCCACCACGTTGGCGGCGAGCAACGCCTCGTTGCCCGCGCGGCCGAGGTCGAGGGGATCCTCGGCGTGGCGGCTGCGCCCGATGGTGAAGGAGAAGCCGGCGAGGCCGGACTCGAGCTCGCGGATCACCGCCGAGGCCACGCGGCGTCCGGTGTCCCCGTCGGGATCGGGCACCAGGACGACAACCTGATCGGGATCGTTCTCGGCGGGAGCGGCGATCGCGCCGGGCGAGATGGAGCGGGCGCCGCGGCCGGTGACGGCCAGGAGCCGCTGGCGCCAGTCGTCCTCGGTGGGCGTGCGCGGGTGGGCGCGGACGATGACGACGCTGCCGCCGGCGGCAAGGTCGGTCCCGAGCTCTTTGCCGCGGGCGATGAGATCCTCGCGGTCGGCGATCCCGCGGCGCAGGAGGACGCGCTGGAAGCTCGTCGCTGCCTGCTCGGAGGCGCGCTCGGGAGCACGGACGCGCTCGACCTCGGAGCCGACGAGGGTGGTCACGAGCCGGAGCATCGAGCTGTCGGGCTCCTGGTCGCGGGCGCGCATGCGGAGCTGCCCCACCGGGGTCTCGGCGACCCTGAGCTCGACGGTGGTGATGTCGGGCGCGTCGCGCATGAGCGAGCGCTCGTCGGCCGGGGACCGGGCGGCGACGGCGAGCACGGCGCCGGAGCGATCGATGAGGATCAGGCTCGCGTCGAGCGCGCGGGAAGCGGCCCGGAGGATCTCCGGGAGACCGGCGCCGGCCTCGACCGCGTCGGTGATGGCGGCAAGGGCGCCGAGGTCCGGCGCTTTCGTCGGGCGTTGAGGGGCTTCTTCAGCCACGGTCGAAGGATCCCAGGAAGTCATTTAGAAGAAGCGCGGCCACTCCAGTACCACCAGCGCTCCGGCGAGGACGCCGAGCCCGACGAGCGCGGCCAGCACGTACATGGACAATACGACGACGGCGACGCGTTCGAGCGGGCGCCGGTAGGCGGTGATCGCGGGCACGAGCACGAGGGCGCAGAATGCCGCTAGGCCAAATACGCCCAGACACGCCCCCACGAGGTATGTGACGGACTGGTTGCTCATCGTCGCTGACCCCTCATTGTGCCGGACAGGGGTGACGGTCGGTACCGCGGACGCGGGCAAAGTCCGCATCTACCGGAACCACGGCGGCGGCTTGGGGGAAATCAGCGCGCGCCGATGCGACGGCGGCCGCGGCCCGGGCCAGGCCATCGGCGCCCCAGAAGACGCCGGCGACCGTCGGGCCCGACCCGCATACGAGCGCGCCGTCGGCTCCGAGCGAGCGCGCCAACCCGAGCGCGTCGTCGATCGACGGGCACAGCGAGCGCGCCGCCGACTCGAGGTCGTTGACGAGCAGCGCCGCCGGCAGCTCCGGCCCTGCGCTCAGCGCCTCCTCGAGCGCACGCCGGCGCAACAGGAGATCGCCGGCCGAGCGCGGCAACCCCAAACGGTCGGCCTCGGCGAACACCGCGGGCGTGGACAACCCTTCGCGAGAGGGGAGGATGAGAAACGCGTGGGGGGCACGCGGCGGCACCCGCGTGAGCACCTCGCCGGCCCCGGTGCCGAGCACGGGCCCCGGCGCCAGCTGGCTGGGCACGTCGGCCCCGAGCACGCGGGCGACCTCGTCGAGGACGCCCGGAGCGCCCGCCGCCCCGAGCGCGCCCGCCGCCCCAAGAACGCCCGCCGTCCCGAGCGCGCCCGCCGCCCCGAGCGCGCCCGCCGCCGCCAGCCGCAACGTGGCGGCGGCGTCGGCCGAGCCGCCCGCCATCCCCGCGGCCACGGGAATCCGCTTGGCGATGTCAATCCGCACCCACGGGGCGTCCCACCCCCGCGCCCGCAGCTCAGCCAACGCACGCTCGGCGAGATTGACCCCCGACACGCCCGGGCACACGACCTCGTCGGCGCCCGCCCCGGCCACCACCGAGAGCACTACCTCGTCCGCGAGCGACACCGGCTGGAACAGCGTCACGAGCTCGTGGCGCCCATCCTCGCGCGTGGCACCCAGGAACAGGGACAGGTTGACCTTGCCGGGCGCCAGCGAGCTGAGACTCACGATCCGACCTTTCGCCACAGCGCGCGCAGCTCCTCGGGCGCGAGGCGCTCCGCCCGCGCGTCGGCGGGATGGCCGAGCTCGACCAGGGCCGCGCGCGCTCGCTCGCGAATCCCCGCCTCCGCCCCCGGGGCCAGAGCCAGGGAGCCGGCGAGGGCCTTGCGCCGGTGGGCGAAGGCGGCGTGGACGAAGGACCGCAGCCCCGGGTCGGCACCCGGGCCCCGCCGCTCGAGCGCGACGAGCACCGAGTCGACGTTGGGCACGGGGCGGAAGACGTTCCGCGAGACGGAGCGGACGACCTTCACCTCGCAGGCAAGCTGGGCGAGCACGCTGGGGATCCCGTAGGCGCTCGTGCCCGGGCCGGCCGCGAGCCGCTCGCCAACCTCGCGCTGGACCATGACCAGCCACCGTTCCACGCTCGCGAGCTCCTCGATGGTGCGTAGGATCGCCGTGGCGGCGATCCCGTAGGGCAGGTTCGCCACCATCTTGGTGGGCGCCGGCCGCAGCGCCCCCAGGTCGAAATCGAGGGCATCGGCGAAATACAGCGCGACGTTCGAGAACGGCGCCAGGGCGTCACGGAGCGATGGCTCCAAACTCCGGTCCACCTCGATCGCGTGCAGCCAACCCACCCGCGCGGCCAACCGTTCGGACAGCACCCCGTGCCCACCGCCGATCTCGAGCACGACATCGCCGGGGTCGAGCTGGGCGAGGCGCTCGATCACGTCGAGGAGATTGCGGTCGACGAGGAAGTTCTGGCCGAGCTCGCGGGCGCGCCGGGGGCTCACCAGCCGAAGACCGAGGCCGCGGCGCACTCCACCTGGGCCTCGAGCTCCTCGTACTCCACGCTCCGCACCTCCGCCACCGCCCGCGCGGTGTGCACCACGTGCGCGGGCTCGTTGGGCCGGCCCCGGAGCGGGACCGGGGTCAGGTACGGCGCGTCGGTCTCGACGAGCAGGCGGTCGGAAGGCACGAGCGCCGCGGCGGCCCGTAGATCGGCGGCGCTCTTATAGGTGACGTTCCCGGCAAAGGAGAACCACCAGTCCTCGTGCGCGAGGCATTCCTGGACCCGATCGGCCATCGAGAAGCAGTGGAGGATCACGCGCACGCCCCGCGCGCGCTCCGCCAGCACCGACAACGTGTCCTCGTCCGCCGCGCGGGTATGGATCACCAGCGGCTTGCCCACCGAGCGGGCGAGCTCGATGTGAGCGTAAAAGGCGCGCTCCTGATCGGCGCGAGGTGCGTAGTCGCGGTAGTAGTCGAGCCCGGTCTCCCCGATGGCCACGCACTTGGCGTGGGCGGCTAGGGCCTGGAGCTCGGCCAGGTCGGCGTCGTCGAATCCCGTCGCCTCGTTGGGGTGACGCCCGATCGCCGCGTACACCTGCGGGAACGCCTCGGCGGCGGCGAGGGCGACGCGGCACGACACCCCATTCGTCCCCACCGTGACCATCCGCGTCACCCCCGCCGCCTCGGCGGTGGCGACGAGCTCGGTGTCGGGCGGCTCGCAGACGTCCAGGTGGGTGTGGCTGTCGATCACGACTGCTTGGGAAACAGCGGCTCGAGCGCGCTCACCTGCCCGCCGGGCCCGTGTTCGGCAAACGTCGCGCCGCTCAGTGAGAGCTCCGGCGTGCCGAGCGCGCCCAGGAGCTTCTCGACCGTCCCGGGCATGTACGGAAACAGGAGCACGCTCACCACCCGCAGCCCCTCGATCAGAGAGGCGAGCGTCTCCTCGAGCGCATCCGCGTTGACAGGATCGCGCGCGAGCTGCCAGGGCGCGCGCTCTTCGACGTAGCGGTTCAGGCGCCGCACCCGCTGCCAGATGACATCGAGGGCCTGGGTGAGCTCGGCGCGGTCGAGCAGCGAAGCCACCTGATCACCGAGGCCCGCGAAGTCCGCGGCGAGCTTCGGGTCGGTGTCAACGGCGGGAACGGCGCCGTCGCGATAGCGGCGGACCATGGCGGTGACTCGGCTTGCGAGGTTGCCGTACTCGTTGGCGAGCTCGGAGTCGTAGCGCGCCTCGAAGCTCGCGGGCGAGACATTGCCGTCGCCCCCGAAGGAGACGTCGCGGAGCAGGTAATAGCGCAGCGCGTCCGGCCCGAATTTGTCCATCGCCTCGAAGGGGTCGAGCACGTTCCCCAGGGACTTGGACATCTTCTGATCGTCCATGAGCAGGAAGCCGTGGATGAGCACGTGCTCGGGCAGGGCCAGACCCGCGGCCATGAGGAGGGCGGGCCAGTAGATGGCATGGAACTTGAGGATGTCCTTGCCGATCACGTGAAAGTTTGCCGGCCAGTAGCGCTCGGTGAGGTCCTCGCCGGGGCGGGCGTAGGAGAGCGCGGTGACGTAGTTGAGGAGCGCGTCGAACCACACGTAGAAGACCTGCTCGGGGTCCCAGGGGACGGGTACCCCCCAGCGCAACCGGGCGCGCGACAAGGACACGTCCTGCAATCCCTGGTCCAGAAACGAGCGCGCCTCGTTGAAGCGGATCTTCGGCATCACGAAGTCGGGCTGCTCGCTGTAGATGCGCTCGAGCGGCTCCTGGAACGTCGAGAGGCGAAAGAACCAGTTGTTCTCATGCTCCCATTCCAAGGCGATGCCGTGGATCAGGCAGGTGTTACCGGGCCCGAGATCCGCCTCGGTCTTGAAGTCAGCGCACCGCGGGCAGTACCAGCCCTCGTACGTGCCGGCGTAGACGTGGCCGTTGTCGTACACGCGCTGGAGGATCTCCTGGACCTTGGCCACATGCTCGGGGTCCGAGGTGCGGATGAAGAAGTCGTTGGAGACCTCGAGCCGGGGCATCAGGGCTTGGAAGCGCGGAGCGTTGCGGTCGGCGAGCTCGCGCGGCGTGACCCCTTCGCGCTCGGCCGCCACGGCCACCGGCTCGCCGTGCTCGTCGGTGCCGGTGAGAAAGAACACGTCCTCGCCGCGCTGGCGCCGGTGGCGAGCGAGCACGTCGGTGGCGATCGCCTCATAGGCGTGACCCATATGCGGCTGGGCGTTGACATAGGAGATAGCGGTGGTGATGTAGAAGCTCATGGCCTGACGAATAAGGCTATCCGGAGTTACCCTCCACCCCATGGCCCTCGACCAGCTCGACGTCGTCGAGGCGCGTGACCTGGAGCGCCGCTACGGGGAAGGCTCGACGGCGGTGGATGCGCTGCGCGGCGTCTCGCTCGACGTCCCGAGCGGCCAGCTGGTGGCGGTCATGGGCCCCTCAGGGTCGGGCAAGTCGACCCTGATGCACACACTGGCAGGGCTTGACAAGCCCACGAGCGGCACTGTGACCATCGCCGGCACCGAGATCACCGGGCTCGACGACGGCAAGCTCACCCTCCTGCGGCGCAAGCACATCGGATTCGTCTTCCAGTTCTTCAACCTCCTGCCCATGCTCACCGCGGAGGAGAATGTCCTCCTGCCCCTGACCATCGCGGGGGAAAGACCCGATCGGGCCTGGCTCGACGAGCTGCTCGCGAAGACGGGCCTCTCGCAGCGCCGTCACCACCGCCCCTCCGAGCTCTCGGGCGGTGAGCAGCAGCGGGTGGCGATCTCGCGGGCGCTGGTGACCCGGCCGACGATCCTCTTCGCCGACGAGCCGACGGGGAACCTCGATTCGAAGACCGGGGGCGAGATCCTCGAGCTCATGCGCGACTCCGTGGAGAGCTACGGGCAGACCATCGTCATGGTCACCCACGAGGCGCGGGCCGCGGCGATCGCCGACCGGATCCTCTTCCTCGCCGACGGGCTCATCGTCAAGGAGCTCACGGAGGCGAGCGCGGCCGACGTCCTCGAGGTCATGAACAACCTCCAGGCATGACCCGAGTCGCGCTCAGGGGGATGCTCGGCCGCAAGATGCGCGTCGTGCTCACGGCCATCGCCGTGGTCATCGGCGTCGCCATGGTGAGCGGCACCTACATCCTCACCGACACCATCAAGTCGGCCTTCGCGACCGTGTTCACCCAGGCCTACAAAAACGCCGATGCGGTGATCACGGGCAAGAACGCCATCGGCACCAACAACAACGGCCAGTCGAGCGGCACGCCCTCGCTCCCCGCCTCGCTCCTCGCCGGCGTGCAGCGGCTGCCCGGGGTCGCCCAGGCGGGCGGGGGGATCGCCGACTCCGCCCAGCTCGTCGGGCACGACGGCAAGGTCATCTCCCGGGGCGGCGCGCCCGGCCTCGCCTTCAGCTACACGCCCGCCAACCAGCGCTTCAATCCCCTGAGCCTGGCCAGCGGCAGCTGGCCCACCGCCCCCGGCGAGGTCGCCATCGACGCCGCCACGGCGAGCAAGAACGGGTTCCGCGCCGGCCAGGAGATCGGCGTGCTCGCCCGCGGAGCGGTGCAGCGGTTCCGGATCGCGGGCACGGTCAAGTTCGCCGGCGTCTCCTCGCTGGGCGGCGCGACGATGGCGGTGTTCTCGCTGCCCACCGCCCAGCAGCTCTTCCATAAGCAGGGTGAGCTCGACAGCATCGACCTCGCCGCCCGCCCCGGCACCACGCCTCAGCAGCTGGTGAGCGAGATCAGGCCGCTGCTCCCCGCCGATGCCCAGGTGCGGACGGGCCAGGGCCAGGCCGCGCAGGCGACGCGGGACACGAGCGGCTTCCTCAGCACCTTCCAGTCGTTCCTGCTCGCCTTCGGCGGGATCGCCCTGTTCGTGGGGAGCTTCGTCATCGCCAACACCCTGTCGATCACCATCGCCCAGCGCACCCGCGAGCTGGCGACGCTGCGCACGCTGGGGGCGTCGCAGCGCCAGGTGCTCGCCTCGGTGATGATCGAAGCGCTGGTCATCGGGCTGCTCGCCTCGGTTACCGGCCTGTTCGTCGGCCTCGGCCTGGCCAAGGGACTCAACGCCCTGCTCATCTCCTTCGGCATCGACCTGCCGCAGACGAGCACGGTGTTCGCGACACGGACGATCATCATCTCGCTCGTCGTCGGCGTCGTCGTCACCCTGCTCGCGGCGATCCGGCCCGCGATTCGCTCGACCCGCGTCCCCCCCATCGCCGCCGTGCGCGAGGGCGCGGTGCTCCCTCCGTCGCGCTTCGCCCGCTTCGGGCTCTACGCCGCCCTCGTGACCATCGCCGTGGCCGTCGCGCTCCTCCTCGTCGGCCTGCTCGTCTCGAGCCTCTCGAGCACGCAGCGCCTGCTGGCGATCGGGATCGGCGCCGCCGTGCTCTTCATCGGCGTGGCCATGCTCGCGCCCAAGCTCGTGCCGGCGCTCGTGCGCGTGCTCGGGTGGCCGGCCACCAAGCTCGGCGGTGGTGCCGGAACCCTCGCGCGCGGTAACGCTACCCGCAATCCGGCGCGTACGGCCTCGACCGCCTCGGCCCTGATGATCGGCCTCGCGCTCGTCACCTTCGTGGGGGTGCTGGCCGCGGGGCTGCGATCGCGCTTCGAAGGTTCGGTGAACCAGCTCTTCGTCGCCAACTACGCGGTCACCGCCACCAATAACTTCTCCCCCATCAGCGTGGCCTCGGCCAATGCGCTCCATGGGGTCCCAGGGGTCGAGGCGATCTCCGGAGTGCGCGCCGGCGACGGGCGGGCCTTCGGCTCGAGAATCACCGTTACCGCCGTCGATCCCAACGTCGGCAAGGTGATCAGAGTCAAGTGGACCGCCGGTGGACCCCAGACCGCTGCCCAGCTCGGCACCAACGGCGCCTTCGTCTCCGACAAGTACGCCCAGGCCCAACGCCTGCACCCGGGCTCGCCGCTCGCGGTGGAGACGCCGTCGGGAGCGACATTACCTCTGATCCTGAAAGGGATCTACAAGCCGCCCACCGGTGGCTCACCCTTCGGCGACGTCACCATCTCAACCTCGCGCTTCGACTCGGCCTATCAGAACCCGGAGAATCTCTACACCTTCGTCACCGTGCGCGGCGGTGTCAATCGGGCTAACACCCATACCCTCAACGCGGCACTGAGCGGCTTTCCCAACGCCAAGCTCCAGACCAAGTCACAGTTCAAGCACAATCAGCTCCAGGGCCTGACCCTACTCCTCAACCTCCTCTACGTATTGCTCTCACTGTCGATCGTCGTCAGCCTGTTCGGGATCGTCAACACGCTCGTGCTCACGGTGTTCGAGCGCACCCGCGAGCTCGGGATGCTCCGCGCGGTGGGCATGACCCGGCGCCAGGTCCGCCGGATGATCCGCCACGAGAGTGTCATCACCGCCCTGCTCGGCGCCGCTCTGGGGATCCCTCTCGGCGTCGCGCTCGCCCTGATGGTGGGCGTGGCGCTCAACTACCCGGCCTTCACCATCCCGTGGGGAACGCTGGTGGTGTTCGTCATCGCCGCCATCGTCGCGGGTCTCGTCGCCGCCATCTTCCCCGCCCGCCGCGCGGGGCGGCTGAACGTGCTCGAGGCGCTGCAGTACGAGTAGCGGCGGGCGCTACTCCTCCGCCGACTGTCGCAGCAGCGTCGTCGTGGTCTGCTCGAGGATCTTGCGCCACGCGCCGGTCTTCTCGCGCTGGGACTCGAAATGCTTGACCACCTTGCGCACGCGGGTGGCGGAGATCTCGATGCCGTGGCGGGCGCAGATGCGCTTGAAGCGGTCGTAGTCGTGGGCGAGCTTGAGGGTGACCGACTGGAAGCCATGACGGGCGATGTCGACGCGCGAGGCGTAGTTCATGACGCTCGTCTCGAACATGAGCTCGTCGTTGGGCTCGGGCTCGATGAGAACGATGTCGACGCCGGGATAGCGCTCCTCCCACCGGCGGGCCATCTCGTGGAGGCGCTGGTAGGCGAGGAGCTTGAAGGTCTGATAGCCGATCTGCGGGAACCCCATATCCGAGACGCGGCGGGCGTTGGTGGAGTCATTGACGTAGGGAACGAGCGGGTTGACGACGATGATGAACTTCGCCCCCGCCTCGACGGCGATGTCGAGGTTGGTGGTCGAGAGGACGCCGCCGTCGATGAGCTCGCGCTCCTTGACTTTGACGGGTTTGTAGAGCATGGGGAGCGCCGTCGACGCCCTCACCGCGGTCGAGATCGGCACGTCGTCCCAGCCCTCGGCGCCGAAGACGATGCGCTCACAGGAGTCGAGGTCGGTGGCGGCGATATAGAGCTCGTTGGCGAGAAGGCGGAAGTCGTCCGTGCGGTCGGGGTCGGAGAGGATGGTGCGCACATAGCGCTCGACGCCCGACCCGGTGTAGGGCCCCGACGGCAGCGCGTGGGCCAAGCCGACCCCAATGTCCACCGCCGAGAGCTGCCGGTAGTCCTTGGCCAGGGTGCGGAGCAGGCGCAGGAGCACGACGGGCAAGCGCGCGGCCCTGGTGATGAACTCCGAGTAATTCGGCGTCAGCAGCGAATTGATCCCGACATCCGGGAAGGGGGTCGGCGTCTGCTCGACGAGGACCCGCATCATCTCCTCGGGCGTCACCCCATTGGCCACCGAGGCGGCGACGAACGAGCCCGCGCTCGTCCCCACGTAGACGTCGAATTCGTTAACCGTGCGGTTCACGGCGAGGAGGTCGAGCGCTCGCAGGGCACCGATCTCGTACACCCCTCCGGTGAAGCCGCCTCCGCCGAGCACGAGCGCCGTCTTCGATTGAGGGCGGCGTCTGCGCACGCCGCCGGCCCCCGCATTGGCGTGGCGATCCTTCGCCTGGGTGTCGAGCTTGACGACCTTGCCCATCCGCCCCCGATTGTACGCGTCGGTCTACGTCACCTGACGCCGGCGAGCTGCTTCAACGAGGTGCGGATGACCTCGCGCTGGCCGTCCAGGCGATGGGCTTCGGCGTCGGGGATCTCGACATCCACGGTGATCAAGGTCCCCTCGCCGGCGGGCTCGAGGCGCCATTCGAAGCGCAGGTCCGAGACCAGGCACGAAACGGTGACCCGCTGCTCGTCGCGCCGGGTGTCGAGGAGCTGGGCCATCGGGAAGTCGGGGTACCCGTCGGGATACATCGTGTACTCGTCGCCGTCCTGCAGGTCGACGGAGCCGATGCCCGCCCACCACTCGGGGAAGCGGGCGGGGTCGTATAGGAGCTTCCACACTTCCTCGGGCGGTTCGGCGCTCGTGGCGCTGTCATGGAACGACGGCACGGAGGGATCCTTTCCTAGGGGCGGTGAGCTCGGCCCGGGCCCGAGCGAGCTCGCGTTCGGGCTCGACGAGACCGACGACGGGACGGCCCAGGTCGGCGAGCACGGTGGTGATGCTCTCGGCGCGACCGGTGCGGTCGACCAGGCGCTCCCACCCGGCGACCGACTCCTGAAAGCGGCGCTCGGCCTCGACCTCGTCGTGGCGAGCGCGCGCGAGCAGGCCCTGCACGTAGGCGAGGCGCGGCACCAGGCTGTCGGGGAAGTCGCTCGGGCGCACGGGCTCGAGCACGGTCGCGCGCAGCTCCGCGGCGGCGCGTTCGAGCTCGCCGGTGCGCGCCAGGGCCTCGGCGAGCCGGAGCCGGGTCAGGGGGCGGCTGATGGGGGCGCCATCGACGAAGGCCTCGGCGAGGAGGACGGCCGCGAGCGCGTGCTCGCCGGCGGCGAGCGCGACGAGTCCGCGGTCGTGGCTGGCCATGGCCACGAGCTCAGGCTGCGCCACCTGCTCGGCGAGGCGCCGCTCGGACTCGGCGGCGGCCCACGCCTCGTCGAGCCGGCCCAGCCGGGCGAGCAGGAACGAGCGCACCGCGAGGAGCTGAATCTCAAGGCTCTGAAGCCCCTGGCCGTCGATCGCCTCGAGGCCCCGGTCGACGAACTCGAGCGCCCGGTCGAGCTCACCGGCGGCGGCCGCCGCCCCGGCCGCGTTGGCCCAGCACCCGTAGCTCAGGTCGGGGCGCCCGGCGCGAGCCACCGCCTCGCCGGCGGCGATACCGGGCGCGTAGGACTCGACGAAGCTGCCCCGGCGGATGAGCGCGAGGGCGCGGGCGTGTCCGACGTCGTAGATGTGCAGGTCACCCTCCGGGGGTCCGGCCCCGAGCTGGGCGAGCAGGGCCTCGGCGTCTTCCACGCGGCCGGCGACGGCCTCGGCCCACGCCCGCCCGGCGAGCGCCTCGCGGCGCTCCTCACGCGCCGGCTCGCCGGCATCGTCCAGGAGCGCAAGCGCCGTGCGGCAGCTCTCGAGCACGGCGCGGGGAACGCAGATCGGCCCGTGGTAGGCACGCGCCTGCCGCAGCCAGGCCCGCGCAAGGAGGAGCGGCGCGCCCCCCTCGAGCAGAGCCACGGCACGCTGGAAGGCCGCCTCGGCCTGCTCGCGGCGCCCGCGCCACGCCTCGACCTCGCCGAGCTCGAGCCACAGCTCCCAGCCCTCGGGGGCGATGACCAGGGCCTCCTCGAGATAGGCCACGGCGTGCTCGAGCGCCGCCACCCGGCGCGCGTCGGCGGCCGCGCGCGCGAGCTGGGGGACGGCTTCGCGGTCGGCGCCGGCGAGGCGGAACTGGCGCGCGGCCTCGGCGGGGCGGGGGGCGCTGCCCGCCTCCTCGGAGGCCAGGAGCGCGCGGGCCCATCGCATGTGCAGCCCGCGCCGGCGCGGCTCGGCGATCTCCTGGTACACCGCGTCGCGGAGCAGGGCATGGCGAAATCCGATCCGGCCGCCGGCGACCACGAGCAGGCCGGTCTCGAGCGCTCGGGAGGCGTCCTCGTCGGGATCGGGGAGATCGAGGGCGCCGAGCTCGACGGGCTCGAGCGCGCGCGCGGCCACGGCGATGAACTCGACGAGCTTGCGGACCTCTCCATCCAGGGGCGCGAGGGTTGAGCGCACCGAGCCGCGCAGGCTCGGCGCCACCTCCTCCCCGAGGCCGCGCCCGAGGGCGCGGGCGGTCTCGACGGCGAGGAGCGCGTTGCCCTCGGCCCGGTCGACGACGCGCTGCACGTCGGCGTCGCTCAAGCGCGCGGCGCGGAGCGCCAGGGCCGCCACGGGCTCGGGGCCGAGCGGCGCCAGCGCGAGCTCGCACGCGAGCAGGCCGCGTGAGCGCAGCGCCTCCTCGAGCCGGTCGGCATCGGCGCTCTGGGGGAGATCGCGCCGGGTCAGGAGCATCATGATCCGTGACCCCGCCACCCGCCGGGTCACGTAGCCGGCGAGCTCGAGGCTGGGCCGGTCGGCGGCGTGGACGTCCTCGAGGACGAGGAGCACGGGCCGATCGCGCGCCGCCCAGGCCAGGAGCGCGACGACGGCTTCGAAGAGCCGGGTGCGCTGGAGGTCGGGGGCCACCATCGTGCTCGCTGCCCCACCGCGGACGAAGTGCGCGGGGAGCTCGCTGGTGAGGACGGCGAGGTCTTCGGGCCAGGCCGAGTCCGGGGGAGGCGACGAGAGCGCGGGCAGGAGCTCGCGGATGAGCTCGGCCCACAGGCTGAGCGGCGCGCTGCCTCCGAGGTCGAGAGCGGCGCACGCGGCCGCGTGGCCGCCCGCCGCGCTCACGCGCTCGCGGAGCTCGGTGGCCAGCCGCGTCTTGCCGATCCCCGCCTCGCCGCGTAGGAGGGCGGCCGCGCCCGATCCGCCGGTGACGGCGCGCCACACCTCCTCGAGCTCGGCGAGCTCTCGCTCGCGGCCGACGAGGGGCAGGAGACCGGATGGGGCGGAGGCGACCGGGGCGGCGCCCGGAGCCGGGGCCTCGGTGCGCAGACGCTCGATCAGCGCCCGCGTCTGTCCCGAGGGGGCGACCCCGAGCTCGCGGCGCAGGCGCTCGGCCAGGCTGCGATAGGCGCGTAGCGCGCCGGCTCGATCCCCGACGGTGTCGAGGCGAGCGATGAGGCGGCGGTGCGCCTCCTCGTCGAACGGGTCGGCCTCGACCTGGCGCCGGGTCCAGTCGATCGCCGCGCGCGCGTCGCCCCGCTCCCCGTGCTCGCGGGCGAGCTCCTCGAGGAGGGTGACGACGCGCTCGCGGTGGCGCTCGCGCGCCGCCAGTACGAACTCGTCCTCCATGCCCTCGAGGAGCTCGCCGCGGCACAGAGCGAGCGCGTCGGCCGGCGCCCCGTGATCGGCGAGGCGGGCAAACTCATGGACGTCGATCCACATCTCCTCATCGGCACGCAATCCGATCCGCTCGCGATCGACGACGAGGGTGTCGCCGAGCTGCCGGCGCAGGGCCCACACGGCGCTGCGCAGGCTCGCCCGTGCGCTCTGGTCGAGCACGTCGGGCCAGAAGCGAGCGGCGAGCTCGGCCCGCGACACCGGGCGGGGCGCGAGGGCCAGATACGCGAACACGGCCCACGGACGCTGCGACGGTGGCGTTTCGGTCACGGCCCCGTCCAGCTCGACCTCGAGCGTCCCCAGTAGACGCACGCGCAGCACAGCGTCAAGGGTAACCGGGGAAGGGTTTGACGTCCATTTGACGATCGGCGAACGGGCGGCGGCGAACCTCCTCCCAACATCAACCATCAGGAGGACGCCATGACCACCACCACCGTGTTCGATCTCGACCGTTTCGCCCGCGCCGCTGAGGAGCGGGACGCCTCGACCCAGCTCTCGATGTACGGGCCCGAGGCGACGGTCACCATCGCCGACCGGATCACCCAGCCCGGTTCGCCGCGCGTACTCACCGGCACCGAGGAGATCAAGGGCTGGATCGAGGACGTCGCCGCGCGTGACATGACCCACTCGGTGACGCACCGGGTCAGTGGCGACAGCAGCGCCGCCTTCACCCTCGCCTGCCGTTACCCCAACGGGACCAACATCCTGTGCGCGACGGTCATCGAGGTCGAGGACGGCGCCATCGCCAAGCAGATCGTCGTCCAGGCCTGGGACGAGAGCTAGACCATGTCAACCAGCCAAGTGATCAACGAAGACAAGCTCAATGAGTTCATGGGGCGGTTCGTCGGTGACCTCGGCGCCACCGTGAGCGCGGCGCTGGTGGTGATCGGTGACCGCCTCGGTCTCTACCGGGCGATGGCCGACGGCGAGCCGGTGAGCGCCGAGGAGCTCGCGGGGCGGACGGGGACCGACGCCCGTTACGTGCGCGAGTGGCTGTCGAACCAGGCAGCCGGCGGATACGTCACCTATGACGCCGAAGCGGGGACGTTCTACCTCACCCCCGAACAGTCGCTGGCGCTCGCCCAGGAGGGCAGTCCGGCCTTCGTGCCCGGAGCCTTCCAGCTCATGACCTCGCTGATCAAGGACGAGGAGAAGATCGGGAAGGCCTTCCTCACCGGCGACGGCGTCGGCTGGCATGAACACCATCACGACCTGTTCGCCGGGACCGAGCGGTTCTTCCGCCCTGGCTACTCCGCGAACCTGGTCTCCTCATGGATTCCCGCGCTCGACGGGGTCCAGGGCAAGCTCGAGGCCGGCGGCCACGTGGCCGACGTGGGCTGCGGCCACGGAGCCTCGACGATCATCATGGCCCAGGCCTTCCCGGCGTCGACCTTCGTCGGCTTCGACTACCACGAGGGGTCGATCGAGGCCGCCCGCCAGGCCGCCGCCGCGGCCGGCGTCGCCGATCGGACGAGCTTCGAGGTCGCCTCCGCCAAGGACTACCCGGGCGAGGGTTATGACCTGGTGGCGATGTTCGACTGCCTGCACGACATGGGCGACCCCGTCGGGGCCTCCGCGCACGTGCTCGCGACGCTCGACGCCGAGGGCACGTGGCTGATCGTCGAGCCCTACGCCGGCGACCGGCTCGAAGACAACCTCAATCCCGTGGGGCGGGTGTTCTACGGCGCGTCGACGCTCGTGTGCACTCCCGCCTCCCGTGACCAGGAGGTCGGGCTCGCGCTCGGGGCGCAAGCGGGCGAGGGGCGGCTGCGCGAGGTGGTCACCGAAGGGGGATTCACCCGCTTCCGCCGCGCCACCGAGACGCCGTTCAACCTGGTGCTCGAAGCTCGGCCGTAGCCCGGGGGTCAGGGCGATCCCGGCCGGGGGCTCTTTTGGCCGGGACCGCATCTTTGTCCGGCTTCGTCTGTTTCATTAACTCGATGCGACGTTTCATAGCGGTAGCGCTAGCGGTCGCTATGGCCGCGGCGCTCCTCGCCGGCCCCGCGGCAGCCTCGCAGCTGAGCTCGCTGCGCAAGGTGTTCTCCCGCGAGCTGGGCGCCGGCGGTGGCTCGAACGGGGCGCTGGTGGTGGACATGAACACGGGCCAGACGCTGTACTCCTACAAGGCCTCGGTCCGGCGCCTGCCCGCCTCCAACGAGAAGATCTACACGACGAGCACGGCGCTGCTGCGCTTCGGGCCCACGGCCACGCTGCCGACCACGATCTACGACGCCGGATCGCTCGGCCCGGGCGGGATCTTCAGCGGCGATCTGTATCTGCACGGAGGCGGCGATCCCTCGTTCGGCTCGGACACCTACGACAGCTACATCTACGGGCAGGGGGTCATCCACGCCACCATGCAGTCGCTCGTAGCCCAGCTCGTCGCGCACGGGATCAAGTCGGTGACCGGCAAGATCTACGGCGACGCCTCCTTCCTCGACTCCGCGCAGGGCACCGCCCCCTACGGCTTCAGGGTCTCCTTCGATCTCGGCAGCCCCCTGAGCGGGCTCCTCTACAACCGCGGCTGGAGCGACCTCAGCGGCCTGCACTTCCAGGGTAACCCGCCCCTGTATGCCGCCCAGGAGCTCGTCCTCGCCCTGCGGGCGGCCAAGGTCAAGGTCCCCCGCAACCGGGCCTTCACCGGACTGACCCCGGCGGGCGCCCAGACCCTGGCGAGCGTCGACTCGCCGCCGATGTCGCAGATGATCGCGCTCACCAACACTCCGTCCGACAATCTCTTCGCCGAGACCCTGATCAAGGATCTCGGCGCCCGCTTCGGCGGTCGTGGCTCGACGGCGGCCGGGGCGGCGGTCGTGCGCGCCGAGGTCGCCGCCCAGTTCGGGATCCACCCGAAGATCTACGACGGCTCGGGGCTCTCCTACAGCGACCGTACGAGCCCGACCGAACTCGTCACCGCGCTCGAGAAGCTGGCCGGGAACAAGGACTTCGTGAACTCGCTGGCCATCGCCGGCGAGACCGGGACCCTGCAGCATGAGATGGTAGGCACGAATGCCCAGGGCCAGTGCCGGGGCAAGACGGGCACGCTCGCGTCCGTCTCGGCCCTGTCCGGCTACTGCCGGGCCCGCGACGGGCACATCCTCGTGTTCTCGATCCTCCAGAACTTCGTCACCCCCAACGTCGAGCACGGACTACAGAACCTGATGGCCGAGGCGCTCGTCCGCTACAACGGCTGATTACGCTTTCCTGAACTCTCGCCGCACCCGGCGGGCCGGGCTCAGGCGCTCGCTACGGTGAGGGACAGTGACCGTTCTGCGCGCAGTTGGCCTCACGAAATCGGTGGGCGCCGGGCGGGCCGCGCGCCGCATCCTCGACGACGTCAGCCTCTCGGTCGAGGCCGACGAGGTGGTGGCGATTCTCGGGCGCTCGGGCAGCGGCAAGTCCACCCTGCTCAACCTCCTGGGCGGCCTCGACACCCCCGACGCGGGCGAGATCACCCTCGCCGGTGATCGCCTCACGGGCCGGAGCGCCCGGGCGCTGGCGCGCATCCGCCTGCGCGAGGTGGGGTTCGTCTTCCAGCAGTTCCAGCTCATCGAGGAGCTCAGCGGCGCCGAGAACGTGCTCATGCCCACCCGCCTCCCCGGCGCGCCCCCCGGGGGCGCGCGCCGCGCCGCCCGGCTCATCGACGAGCTGGGGATCGCCGAGGTCGCCGACCATCTCCCCCACGAGCTCTCGGGCGGCGAGCAGCAGCGCTTCGCCTTCGCCCGCGCGCTCGTGAACGGGCCGAAACTCGTGCTCGCCGACGAGCCCACGGGGAGCCTCGATGCCGAGAACGGAACCGCCGTCCTCGAGCTCCTGCGCGGGCTCACCGGAAGGGCGGTGGTGATGGTCACCCACGAGCCCGAAGCGGCGGCCATCGCCGACCGCGTTCTCCAGCTCGCCGAGGGCAGGTTCGTCGCCTCGCTGGGCGCCGCCCGACGCGCGGTATGAGGGCGCTCACCGCCGCGCTCGCGGAAGCCCGGACGGGCCTGCGCCTCCGCCGGCGCGGCGCCCTCCTGACCGGGATGGGCATCGCCTTGGCGGCCGCAATGCTGGCGGCGGCGCTTGTCGTCGGAGTGGGGCTCGGCAGCGGCTTTGACCGGGCCGCGCGGGCAGCCAACCTCCCCGACGTAATCGTGCGCTTCAGCCCTGAGACGGCGAACCTGGTCAACGAGCGGATCAGCGCGCTCCCGGACATTGCCTCCTACTCGACCCGCCTCGAGCTCACCAACACCTTCATCGCGTCAGGCCGCCAGCGCCGCGGTGACGCGGTGGGCGAGCTCATGACCGGCTCGGGACGCCCCGGTTACGCGGTGGTCGCCGGACACAATCTCGCCCCCACCGGCGCCCAGGTCCTCGTCGAGCTCGGATTCGCGCAGGCCTGGCACCTCCACCTCGGGAGCAAGTTCTACGTCGACGAGCTCGGGACCCAGCGCGTCGTCGGTTTCACCGAGGCCCCCGACAACGTCGGATATCCGCTCGCCAAGCCGCGCTTCTACCTCTCCCGGCCCGCGCTCGACGCCCGCTACGGGGGCCCGCCCCACCCCCGGGTCAACCTCGCCGAGATCTGGCTGCGCAACCCCCGCTACCTGAACGAGGTCCTGGTCCAGGCCCGCAGCACGAGCTTCGGCCTGCACAACATCCAGTTCGCCACCCGCTCGGGCGTCCGCGTGCTCCTCGACCAGGCGGCGGGGATCGTCATCGATCTCCTCGTCGCGCTCTCGGTCATCGCGCTCGTGACCGCCAGCGCCATGCTCGCCGCCTCGGCGCGCGCGGAGGTCCAGCGCCGGCTCGGGGCGATCGGGGTGCGCCGGGCCATCGGGGCCCCGCGAGGACACATCGCGCTCGCGCAGGGACTCGAGGCGATGATGATCGCCGTGCCCGCAGCCGCCTTCGGGCTCGTCGCGGGCGTGCTCGCGACCTACGGAGCCGACGATCGCCTGCTCACCATGCTCAACGAGCCGGCGCCGGGGGGCGCCCTGACACTCCCGCTGGCGGCGGGCTTTCTCGCCAGCGTGGCCATCCCCGTCCTCGGAGCGGCGTGGCCCGCGTGGCGAGTGGCCGGGCGCTCGCCGGTCGGGCTCCTGCGGGGCGGCGAGCTCGAGACGAGCGGACGGGGCCGCCGCTTGGGGGTCGGACGCGGCGGCCTGGCGGCGCTGGGGGCGCGGCTCGTGGCCGCGCGCCGGGTCCGGCTCGCGGCCACGGTGGTGACCCTCGGGCTCTCGGCGGGGTTCGTCCTCCTCATGCTCGCGCTCGCCTCGGCCCTGAGCGCGCTCGAGACCGACCCCCAGGCGCTCGGCAAGCGCTATCAGCTCACGGCCTCGATGCCGGTGGCGGCGGTGCCACGGGTGCAAGCGATCCCCGGGGTGGCGGCCGCCGCGCCGCGCTACGAGACCGAGGCGGTCGACTCGTTCTTCCTCGGCGAGACCATCGACATCATCGCCTACCCCGGCAACCACACCGCCTTCGAGGCGCCGCCCCTCGCCGCCGGCCGGCGCATCGCCGGACCGCGGCAGGCCGAGGTGGGAGTCGGGCTGGCGGACGCCCTCGGCCTCACCCCCGGCTCGACCCTGGCCATCGCCCTGTCCTCGGGGCGCGAGCTCCGGCTCCGGGTCTCCGGTCTCGTGAGCTCGCTCGACCACGAGGGCCGCGTCGCCTACATACCCGCCCAGGCGCTGCTCGCGGCGGCCCCGTCGGCGCCCTATCAGGTCGCGGTGGCGCTGCGACCGAACGCCAACCAGAGCCAGGTGACGGCGGCGCTCACCCGCCTGGGGGCGCAGCCCGCGGTGGCGAGCGGGGCGACTGCGCGCGGCGCACCCCTGGTGGCCACGCTGCGCACGATCCTCCTGGCCATCGCCGTGGTCGACGGGCTCGTGTGCCTGTACGCCCTCATCCAGGCCTCCACCCTCACGGTGCAGGAGCGCCGCCGGACGGTGGCGGTGCTCCGAGCGTGCGGGGCGGGGCCGGGTGCGGTACGCCGGCTCCTGTTCGGAGCGACGCTCGCGATCATCGTCCCGGCGGGGGTGGTGGGGGTGGTGCTGGAGCGGTTTGTCTTCGGACCCGCGCTCTCGCACCTGGCGGTGAACTACGCGACGCTCGCCCTTGTCGCGACCTCGGCCGAGGTGCTGGCGACCCTCGCCGGCCTCGCGCTCGCCGGCATCATCGCGGTGGTGTGGGTGGCACGGCAGGCCGCGCGAGAGTCGGTCGTCTCCGGGCTCGCGGCGAGATGAGGCACATCACCCGGCGCACCGCCATCACCGAAGCGCTCGCGGGCGCCGTCATCCTCGCCGCGTGCGGCGGGGGTGGTGCGAGCGCCGTCGCGGCCGGGTCGGGCTCGACGCTCACGTCGACGTGGGGTGACCCGTCGGGCGACGGGCAGCTCCGCGTCCTCCCCGGGGAGCCGCTTCTCGACCGGATCGAGCTCGGGCCGCGGGTGGGGGCAACCTCGGTCCTGGCGAACATCGCCCACATCACCGACGCCCACGTGCTCGACGCCTCCTCGCCCGCTCGCGTGACCTTCCTCGATCGCCTGGGAGCGCCGTTCCAGTCGACCTTCCGGCCCCACGAGACGCTGACCGCCCAGGTCTTCGCGGGCGCCGTCGCCGCCGTCCGCGCCACCGCGCCGCACGCCGTCATCCAGGGCGGCGACCTGATCGACAACGATCAGCGCAACGAGCTCGACCAGGCCCTCGCTGTCCTCCGGGGCGGGCGCGTGCGCCCGGGGAGCGGGCCCCACGGCTATTACGGCGTCCAGCTCGCCTCCAACGCCGACCCGTTCTATTACCGGCCCGAGGTCGACGCGCCGCGCTACCCCGGGCTCCTGCGCGAGGGGGTGCGCGCGTTCACCGGCCGCGGCCTCGACGCACCCTGCTATCCCGTGCTCGGCGACCACGACGTGCTCGTGGCGGGAGAAATTGTCCCCACCGCGCTGACGAGGTCGCTGGCGGTGGGAGACCGCGCCCTGTGGGAGCTTCCCCAGGGCCTCACCCTGCCGCCCGGCGCCCGCTCCCAGGCCGCGACCTCCCCCGACGGCCCCCCCGACCCCGGCCTCGTCGATTCCTTCTTGACGGCCGCGCTGGCGGGCCCGACGGTCAAGGTGCCCGCCGATCCGGCGAGGGCGGAGATGGCTGTCTCGGAGGTGATGGCGGCGTTGGCGAATGGCGCGGGTTCGGGCGGCGGCGTGGGCGCGGCGGCGGTGGGGGCGGCGGCCGCGGGTGGGCGCCTCGACTACACGATCGATGTCGGCCCCCAGGTGCGCGTGATCATCCTCGACCTGGCCCGGCGCGCGGGAGGGTCAGGCGGGCTCGTCGTCCCCGGCCAGGAGGCGTGGCTCGCGGCCGCCCTCGCCGCTGCCGGGCAGCGCTGGGTCATCGTCGCCTCCCACCATCCGCTCCCGAGCGCGGCGGGCGGGGACGCCCTGCTCGCCGTGCTCGACCGCTCCCCGCGCGTCGTCGCCGCCCTGTCCGGCCACATCCACCGCAACGAGATCATCCCGCGTCCCACCGCCGCGGGCGGCTACTGGCTGATCGGCACTGCTTCGCTGATCGATTATCCGCAGCAGGCTCGGACGCTGCGGGTGCTCGCCGCCGCGGACGGCGGGGTGATCCTCGAGACCTGGATGCTCGACCACGTGTTCCCGGGCCGGTTGGGGGGGATCTCCCGCCAGCTTGCCTACGTGGACGCCCAGGGCGGGCGGCCGGCCGGGTTCGCTGGCGGGCGTCGGGACCGCAATGTGCGGCTGTACCGGCGAGGTTAACCGGCAGTGAGCGCTTCGAGCCGATGCTCACCCGCGCCGGGCAGCGCCACCCGTGGCCGGAGTGGCGCAGCCACAGGTTCATCTCCGCACCGGTCGTCGGCGAGATGGACGGACGGGGACGCTCGTGCTCAGGCTCTGACACCCGCGGTTCCCCGGCGCATCTGGCGGGTACATTCACGTCATCAAGCTTCCTGTCCTCGACCTTGAGCTCAACCGGCTCACCCGCAGCAGCGTCGCGTGATCTCCGAGAACTCGCGGTCCTCGGCGGTGTCCGGCGCGGCATCGGGCGTGGAGCCCGGCGCGGGATGAGAAACGATCGTTTGTCGCTTCGGGCTCCGGGTAGCAATGCGAAATCCCCCGTCCGGTCTCGCCGCTCGGGCGTAGACCAGAAACGAAAAGGAGGCCCCGCGTGGGACTCGATGATCTGATGAGCACGGAGTCGGCCGTCGTCGCCGCCGCGACGGCCGCGGTCTTCTCACCGCGTACGCGAGGGACCCTCCGCCGCGGGGCGGTGCTCGGAGTAGCGGGTGTGTTGAAAGTCGGCGACGTGGTGAGCGGCGCGGCGCGGGGCGCCGCGCGAGGGCTGCGCGAGGAGGCCGGCGAGGACGCCGCATCCTCGAACGGAACCGAGACCGCGGCCGCCAAGCCGGCGCCCGCGACGCGCAGCCGGAGCGGGGCGGGCGCGCGCAGCAAACCCGCCGGGTCGGCGACGACATGACCGAGGTAGATCCCGCCTCGCAGGAGCGAACTGCGGAGCGCAGAGATACTCAGCAGCGCGCAGAGGAGCTCATGGAACGCTTCACCTCCGATGCGGCGAGGGTGCTCTCTCGCGCCTTCGGTCGCGCGCGCGAGGAGGTCGAGGACATCGTGGCCGAGGCCCGCAGCATGAATGGGTGTTAGCGCCGCGCTCGCCGAACCCGCCTCCGTGCACGTGGTGCGGGCCCTTCCCGGGCGCCTGCGCCTTCACCTCGGTGAACGGCCCGGGCACGTGCTCGCCGGGATCGAGCGCGACCTCGGTAAGCATCCGGGCGTGCTCGAGGTCAGCACGCGGGCGGCCACGGGGAACGTCCTCATTCGCTATGACCCCGCGCGGACCGGTGCGACGGCACTCGCGGAGGCGTGCGAGCGCGCCGCCGGGCGGGCTGGGGTCGAGCCGGACGGGGCCGAGCGGAGCGAGCCGCCCGCCGAGGTAGCGGCCCGGACGTCCCACCTCATCACCGGCGTTCTCCGCGAGCACGCTGGTCGCTTCGGACGGGCGCGCATCGCCGTCCGGGGCATCGACAGCGATCCGCGGCTCGCGCGACGCGTGGTTGAGGCGCTCGAGCGCCGGCCTGACGTGCGCCGCGCCATGGCCAGCGCCACCACCGGCCGGGTCATGGTCGAGTTCTCCGAGCGCGTGGCCTCCCTGCAGGATCTGCTCGCGGAGCTCTCGAGCCTCGAGCTCCCGGATACGCCCGGTGAGGACCGCCCCGCGCACCCGCTCGACCCGGCCCCGGTGGTCCAGAGCGGCACGCGGCTCGTGGGCTCCGCCTTCGGCCTCGCGGCCGTCGGGATCCAGAAGCTCCTCGGCGGCGCGGGGACGTCCGCCCCCGTACCGGCCCGCGCCGCCGGCGCCGCAGCCGGGGTTTTCGGCCTCATCGACGGCGCCCCGCCCGTGCGCGACGGACTGCGACGTGCCCTCGGGCGTGACCGCGCGCAGCTCCTGCTCAGCGGCGGCGCGATCATCTCCCTGACCTTCTCGGGCTCGCCGCTCGGCCTCCTGGTGACGGGCGCGGGAGCGCTGCGCCTCTTCACCGAGGCGCGCCAGCGCCGCAAGGCATGGGAGGAGTACGAGCAGCGTGTCGAGGGGGCCGCTCACGCCCAGCCCAGCGCCGTCATCCGGCTCGACGCGGGAACACGCGTGCCCCTCGAGGCGCTCGTCCTCGAGGGGGTGGGAACCGTGGTGGGGGCGGACGGACTCCCGGATGGCGTTGCGCCCGGGGCCCGGCTCCCGCCCGGAGCGCGGGTGCTACGCGGGCCGCTCCTCGTCGAGCTCGCGGCGGGCCGCTCCTTCAGCCCCGAACCGCGACCCGCTCCGGCGCGACCCGACGCCATGAGCCGCTACCTGACCCTCCTCGGGCCCGTCTCGGTCGGATACGCGCTCCTGCACGCCTTCCACCGGCGCTCGCCGGCGGCGCTCTTCACCGGCCTGCTCCTCGTCAACCCGCGCGCCGGGCTGATCGGTACCGAAGCGGCCGACACCGGGGCGTCGGCGCGGGTGCTGAGAGCGGGCGTCACCGTCGTCGGCACCCGCCCGGAGCGAATTATCCGCCGGCCCGATCTCCTTCTCCTCGACGGACCGCGCGTGCTCACCGACGGCCTCGAGCAGTCCCGCGTGGTCCCGGTGGGGAGCGTCGACCGGACCGAGGTCGGCGAGCTCGTCGCCGCCATGTTCGCCGCCTCCGACGCGCCATGGGGGCCGGCCGGCCCACCCGCGCGTAACGCCGCCGCGGGGGAGGCATCGTTCGACGGGATAGGGATCGCCGCGACCGTGGATGGTCGGCGCCTTCGCCTCGCTCCTCCCGGGGACTCCGAGGCCGACGATCCCGAGGTCCGCCGCGCGTGCGAGCGTGGCGAGCAGCCTTTGCTCCTGCGTCCCGACGGGGGCGGCGACATCATCGCCTACGTTCACCTGCGCCCCCGGCTGGCCGGGGGTCTCGACGAGCTCCGCTCCTGCTGCCGGGAGAGCGAGGTCGAGATCGCCGTGCTCGAGCGCGAGGACCGGCGCGCCTCGCGGATGGTGGCGCGGCGGGCCCAGCTGCCCTTGATCCTCGAGGCGGACCTCGTCGAGCTCGTGCGCGAGCGCCAGCGCGCCGGCGAGCGCGTGGCCGTGCTCTCGGATACCCCGTCGGCGGCCGAGGCCTTCCACGCCTGCGACCTGGCCATCGGGCTGAGCTCGGGACGTAGCTCGCACTTCCAGGCCCGCGCCGACCTGCTCGCCCCGGGACTCCCTGCCGTCACGGCGATCATCGCCGCCGGGAGCCGGCGCGACCAGGCGTCCCATCTCGCGGTCGGCTGCTCGGTGGCGGCCAATCTCGCCGGCGCCATCTCGGGCCTCCAGGGCGAGCCGGGGGTGCTGAGCGCCTCGCGTGCCACCTACATGGGCGCGCTCGCCGCCTTGGCACTCGGGTGGGAGCGGCTGCGCGGCGGCCAGCGCGCGCGCTCGGTGATCAGCCGCCTGACCGATCCGCGACCCGAGCGTTGGGGACGCGCCAGCGCCGCAGAGGTCCTCGCGGCCATGCACGCTCGCGAGCAGGGCCTCACGAGCAGCGAAGCGGCCGAGCGCGGCGAGAGCCGCCCCCGTCCCTCGACCCGCAACGCGCTCATCGCCGGGATCGGCGACCAGCTCGAGTCCCCGCTCATGGCCGTGCTCGGCGCCGGGGCCGCCATCTCGCTCGCCGTCGGGGCGACCGCGGACGTGGCGATGATCGGTGCGGTGATCCTCGCCAACGCGGCCGTGGGCGCCTGGCAGGAGCACCAGGCGGGCCAGGCCACGCGGGCGCTGCACCGGATGGCCGCGGCGAGCGCGCGCGTGCTCCGCGATGGGGAGCGGGCGGAGATCCCCGCCGAGCATGTCGTCCGCGGCGACATCCTCTTCGTCGGCCCCGGAGACCGGATCGTCGCCGATGCGCGGCTGCTCGCGTCAGAGGCGCTCGAGGTCGACGAGGCATCACTCACCGGCGAGTCGCTCCCGGTCGCCAAATCCCCGGACGCCGATGCGCCCGAGTCCCGCGTGATCCTCGAGGGCAGCGATGTCACGGTCGGGACGGGCACGGCCGTCGTCGTCGCCGTCGGCCGCTCGACCCGGCTCGGCGCCACCGCCGCCGCCCTGGCCGTCGAGGAATCGAGCGAGAGCCCCCTGGGCCGCCGCCTCGACCACCTGTTCCGGCAGGGAATACCGCTGGTGGTGGCCGGCGGCGCCATCGTCACCCTCGCGGGTATCGCCTGGGGGGGCGCGCCGCTCACCCAGCTCGCGCTCGGCGCCAGCGTGGCGGTGGCCGCCGTTCCCGAGGGTCTGCCCCTTCTCGCGGGGGTCGCCGAGGCTTCGGTGGCCCGGCGGCTGGCGGCACGCTCGGCACTCGTCCGGCGCCTGTCCTCGGTCGAGGCGCTCGGGCGGGTGGACATCGCGTGCTGTGACAAGACGGGGACGCTGACGCGGGGAGAGCTCGCGGTCACACTCGTCGACGACCTCGCCTCCGCGGTCCGCGTGCCCGGTGAGCTCGGTGATGGCGCCCGCCATGTCCTCGTCACGGCGGGACTGGCCAGCCCCGCGCCCGATTCACCCGACGCCCACGCCCATCCAACCGACCTTGCCATCCTCACGGCGGCGGCCGCCGCCGGTCTCGAGGACGAGCTCCTGACCAGGCGCGAAGCCGAGGCCCCCTTCGACCCGGTGCGCGCTCTTCACGCCACCGCCACCCCGAGCGGCCTCGCCGTCAAGGGCGCGGCTGAGGTGCTCGTGGGCCGCTGCACCCGGATCGTGATCGCCACCGGGAAGGCCGAGGTCCTCGACGACGACGGTCGCGAGCGCTTGCTGACGCGCGCTGAGGGGCTGGCGGGGCGGGGCCTGCGGGTGCTCATGGTCGCCGAGGGACGCGCCGGCGCCTGGGTCGAGGATCCTGCCGAGCTCACCGCCATCGGCTTCATCGGGATCACCGATCCGCTCCGGCCGGGCGCGGCCGACGCCGTGCGCCGCTGCCGGGAGGCGGGGATCCGCGTGGTCATGCTCACGGGGGACCATCCCGCGACGGCGCGGGCGATCGCGGCAGAGGCCGACCTGCCCGTGGACGCGGGCTCGGTCATCACCGGCGATGAGATCTCGGCGCTTGACAACGGAGCCCTCCACGAGCGCCTCGAACACGCCTCGGTGATCGCGCGCATCACTCCGATCGACAAGCTCCGCATCGTCGACGCCCTCCAGCGCGCCGGCCACACCGTGGCCATGACCGGCGACGGCGTCAACGACGCGCCCGCCCTGCGCCTCGCCGACGTGGGCGTTGCCATGGGGGCCGGCGGCACCGAGGTCGCGCGCCAGGCTGCCGATCTGGTGATTGCCGACGACCGCTTGGAGACCCTCACCGAGGCCCTCCTCGAGGGCCGCTCGCTGTGGCGCAACCTCCACCAGGCGCTCGGGCTCCTGCTCGGCGGAAACCTCGGTGAAGTCGCCCTCATGGCCGGGACGGCGGCGCTCGGGTTCGCGCCGGTGCTGGGTGCCCGTCAGGTGCTGGCGGTCAACCTCGTGACCGACGTCCTCCCCGCCGTCGCCGTCGCGGTGCAGCCGCCCAGCGACCGCGAGCTCGACAAGATCGCGCGCGAGGGCGCCGAGTCCTTCGACCGCCGGCTCGTGCGCGACATCGTCCGCCGCGGTGCGGCGACGGCGCTCCCCGCGCTCGCCGCCGTGCTCGCCGCCCCGCTCCTGGGCGCCGCCCCGCAGACCGTGGCCTTCGCGTCGATCGTCATCACTCAGCTTGCTCAGACACTGCGGACGGACCAGGGACAGGGCCGCCCGAGCGCTCCCGTCCTCACGGCCATCGCCGGCTCGGGCGCGCTCCTCGGGGCCTCGCTGGCGGCGCCGCCGCTGCGGCGTTTCCTGGCCCTCCCCGCGCCCACCCCCGCCGCGCTCGGTCTGGCCCTGGCCACGGGACCCGCCGCGGTCGCGCTTGCCGATCGGTGGACTTAGGGTTCGGGTCAGACGTGGGCCTTAGCGCCGGCGCTCGAACAGCACCCGGGGCGGAGGATCGCCTTGATCCTCGACTCCCCAGAGGACCAGGAGCAGCGCCCACAGCCGTCCGTTCATGCCCCCAGGTTCGCGGCCCCCTCGGACGGATTGGTGAACTTCCGGTTACGTCGTGGTGACCATCCGGGGACCGGCGGGCCGCTCACCCGCCGACCGGCGCCCAGTTCAGCCCGCGATGACGGGCGCGATCGCCGGCTCGGCGCCCTCGGCTTGAGCCGCCTGAGCATGCTCGCGGCTGTCCTTGGAAGAGATGAGCACGGCGGCGAGAATGGCGCCGGCGATGGCGAAGCCCGCTCCGACGAGGAAGGCGCGGTCGAAGCCCTTGGTCAGCGCGATCGACGCATTGTGCACACCCCCGTGAAGCAGGCTCTGGGTCCGGCTGTTGGCCACGGTGGCGAGGATGGCGAGCCCGAGCGCGCCCCCGACCTGCTGGGAGGTGTTGATGAGCCCGGAAGCGAGACCGGCCTCGTGGGGGTCGGTGCCCGTCACGGCGGCGATGGTCACGGGAACGAAGGCGAACCCGAGGCCGAAGGCGGCAAGGAGCGAGGGGCCGAGGACGTCGGACAGGTACGAGCCGCCGGGCGCGTGGACTCGCGAGTACCAGAGCAGCCCACCCGCGATCAGCAACAGGCCGAAGATGAGCACCGGCTTGAAGCCGAAGCGGGTGACGAGCACCGAGGCACCCCCGGCCGAGATGATGATCCCCAGCGCCAGCGGCAGGTAGGAGAGACCCGTCTTGATCGCCGAGTAGTGGAGCACGTCCTGGAGGTAGAGCGAGATGAAGAAGAACATCGAGAACAGCGCCATGCCGATGAGCAGGCCGACGATGTTCGCTCCCCGCAAGGTCCGCAGGCGGAAGATCGAGAAGGGCATGATCGGGTGGCGCGAGCGCAGCTCGATGATCAGGAAGGCGGCGAGGAGGACGGCGGCGCCCGCGAGGCGCAGGAGCGTCGCGCTCGACCCCCAGCCGTCGTTGACGGCCTGGACCACGCCGTAGACGAGCAGGGCGAGCCCGGCGGTGACGGTGACCGCTCCGGGTATGTCGAAGGTCCGCGACTCACTCTCGGAGCGACTCTCGGGCAGGAGTCGCGGAGCCATCACCGCGGCCGCGATCCCGATGGGGACGTTGACGAAGAGGACCCAGCGCCAGTTCAGTCCGCTGGTGAGGATCCCGCCGAGGAGGACGCCGACGGCGCCCCCGGCCCCCGCCACCGCGCCCCAGATTCCCAGCGCCCGGTTGCGTTCCGCACCCTCGGAAAACGTCGTGGTGAGGATCGAGAGGGCCGCCGGGGAGACGAGCGCGGCGCCGAGGCCCTGGATCGCCCGCGCCGCGATCAGCCATCCCTCGGACTGGGCGAGCCCGCCCCCGAGCGAAGCGAGCGAGAACAGGATCAAGCCGATCATGAACATGCGCCGTCGCCCGAGGAGATCGGCCATGCGCCCGCCGAGGAGGAGGAAACCACCGAAGGTCAGCGTGTAGGCGTTCACCACCCACGAGAGGTCATCGCGCGAGAAATGCAGGTGGCTCCCGATCGACGGGAGCGCGACATTGACGATCGACGCGTCGATAACGATGACAAACTGGGTCATCGCCAGGAGCAGGAGGGCAAGATTCTTCGCGCGAGGTGTATCGAGACTGATCATGGAAGGTGAACTCCGATTCCGTTTGCGTGCCGTACGATACGGAACTATGATTCCGTTTGTCAAGGCCCCGACACCACATTCTCCATAGATGGACACATCCACCGAACCAAAGCACGCCCTCCGCGCTGACGCTCGCCGCAACCGCGAGAAGATCATCGAGGGCGCCCGAAAGGTCTTCGCGATCAAGGGCGCATCCGCCCAGATGGAAGATGTAGCGCGAGTCTCCGGCGTCGGCGTCGGGACGGTCTACCGCCACTTCCCGACCAAGGAGGCGCTGATGACCGAGCTCGTCCGGCGCACCTTCGCATCCTTCATCGACATCGCCCGCGCCGCGCTCGACCGCGAGGGTGAGCCCTTCGACATCTTCGCCGACGTCCTGCGCAGCAACCTCGAGCTCGTGGCCGGCGACGCCGCTGTCCAGCAGGCGATCATGGGCGCGGGCGCCGAGGTCTGGGAGGGCACCGAGCCCGAGCGCCGCCAGATGGGCGAGATCTCCTCCCAGCTCATCGAGCGCGCCCATGCGGCGGGAACCATGCGCCGCGACGCCGGCGCCGAGGACATCCCCATGCTCATGTGCGGCGTGTGCGCCTCGATGGGCCACACCGCGAAGATGTTCGACTGGCATCGTCACCTCGAGCTGGCGATCGACAGCTTGCGCGTGCGCTGAGGCAAGCGGGCCAGGCGGAAGCGTCGCGCTCCCCGGGATCGGCAACATGTCGGCGGCGCCGGCGCTCGGCAGCGCTCGGCAGCGCCATATCGACGCGCTCATTGGGCCTGGTCGAGAAACGCTCCCCACAGTCGCGTTTCTCGACCAGGGTGCCAGCAACGGTCACGAGTTAGTGCCGGGTGTGACGGCACCGTCGAATGACGACCTCGATCGTGACGCCCCGCCGCTAGTCCCGCCCGCCGCTAGTCCCGCCCGCCGCTAGTCCCGCCCGCCGCTAGTCCCGCCCGCCGCTAGTCCCCGCCCGCCGCTAGTCCCGCCCGCCGCTAGTCCCGCCCCGCGCTAGTCCCCGCCCGCCGCTAGTCTCCGCCTCCGCCGTCGCCACCGCCTAGATGCTTGGCTTGGCCCGGGGGCACCCCGCCGTGGCCGGGGTTCGCGCCGTCGCCCGGCTTCCCACCGTGTGCGGCGGGCCCGCCAGAGTGGGGAGTCGCGACCAGTGGCGGCGCGGCGCTCGCGAGTGCGGTGCCGAGATCGGCGAGCGCGCTACCCAGGGCGGGCGCGGCGGCGGAGCTGATCGCGCCCTGATGTTCGAGCACAGCGACCTGCTGCGTGACGGCGGCGAGCTGGCGCTGAGCGCTCGCCGTGCCGCCGGTCGACCAGGAGGCGAGCACGCCTACGAGGGCGGCGCCGAGCTCGTGCCCGGCTCCGGGTGCGATCGTCCCTGACTTCACGTCCTGGGCGATGAGCGCGGCGAGCGCGTGGGCGGCTCCGGGGACCGTACGCGGGTGAGCGGTGTTCGTCGAGGCCGAGGTGGTGCTTGGGGCGGCCGCGGCGGGCGAGGTCGTGCTCGGCGTCGTCGTGGTTGCCGCGCCGGTGGAAGTCGCGGCCGTTGACGCATGGGTGCGCTTGCGCGCGAGGGGCGCTGCCCCGGACGCCCCGCGCCTGTACCCCGACGCGGCCAGCCGGTGCGGGGAGCTCTGACCGGAAGCGAGCGCCACGAGCGCGATTGCCAGGACCACGGCAGCGAGGGCGCCCGCGGCCACCACGCGCCGGCGCCCCGGGCCCTCGGCGCCGGGCGGGCCGAGGCCGCGCGGCCGTGCCGGCCCGCCGCTCCCCGCCACCACCGGCCCCATCCGCCGGGTCGGCTTCGTATCACCCACCGGCCCCACAGGACCGTCCGCCAGTCCCGCCAGGCGGTCCCGAACCTCGGGCGCGCTCTGGGGCCGCTCCGAAGGCGACTTCGCGAGCATCTCCATCACGAGAGCGCTCAGGGCCTCGGGGACGCGGGGATTCTCGGTGCGTGGCGGGCGCGGATCGAGGTTGGCCTGCTGGTGCATGATGGCGGCGAAGCTATCGCCGGGAAACGGCGGCTGACCGACGAGCAGGGCGTAGAGCACGCACCCGACGGCGTAGATGTCTGAGCGTTCGTCGGCCGGCTTGCCCAGGGCTTGCTCGGGGGACATGTAGGAGGCGGTGCCGAGCACCGAGGCGTTCTCGGTGAGCGTGACCGCACCCCGGCCGCGGGCGATGCCGAAGTCGAGGACCTTGACTGAGCCGTCGTCGGCGACCATGACGTTGGCGGGCTTGATGTCGCGGTGCACGATGCCCGCTCGGTGCGCGGCGGCGAGGGCGTCGGCCACACCCGCGGCTATGCCCACGGCGCGGTCGGGATCGAGTGCGCCCTCGTCGCGGAGGATCGCTTCGAGGCTGCGCCCGGCCACGAGCTCCATGACCATGAAGTGGGTCGAGCCGTCGACGCCGGTGTCGTAGACGGCCACGACCCCGGGATGGCTCAGCGCCGCGGCGGCGCGGGCCTCGCGCTCGAAGCGCGCGACACTGTTGGGGTGCTGGTCGGCGATCAGCCACGGCAGCGTCTTGACTGCCACCGGGCGTCCGAGGACGAGGTCGACGGCGCGGTACACGGTGCCCATGCCGCCGCGGCCGATTACTTCGCCGAGCTCGTAACGGCCCGCCATCGCCTTCGGGCGATCGTCCGCCCGCGGCGTTCGCGCCCCGGCCCGCCGCTCGGTCACGGGGGGCCGCTGGCGCCCCGTCCCGCCACGGCTGACTGGGGAGCGACCGTTGCCCGCCCCGAACTTAGTAATAGTGGCGCCGACCTCCGACCGCGCGGCCCATGGCCCCGAGGACCTCGAGCACCAGGCCGACGAGGATCAGGAGCACGCCGATCCCCCAGAGGATGGCCAGCTTGTGGACGAGCAGGGCCACGATGAGCATAAAAACGCCAACAGCGATCATGAGATTCCTTTCCCGAGGTCTCCGAGGACACCGCGAAGGCCGCGGGCTCAGTGCTTTCGAGATACCCACCTCCGCTGGTACGGAAACTAGGCAAACGCGCACGTCAACACCGCGTGACGCAGCCGCGGCGCGAGATGACCGAGCCACAGGACGGTGACGGTGCCCCGCCGGTCCACAGGCCCACCGCCGTGGGGTGCGTTCCTTCTCACCACGGGCTCGAGCTGCACCGCGCGGGTCGCCGTCGTGTAGAAGGCGATGAACGCACCGGCTCGGCTCGTGCCCACGATGAGCTCGCCGTCGGGACTGGTCGGGCTCTGAAGCGGGTACACGGGGCCGCCGGAGACGCGCTGAGCTTTCTTGGCCAGGCACGAACGCGCCGCTTCGATCTTGGCCAGGAGCGCGTGCTCGACCTGGGCCGACGGCGCCGGTGGACGAACGGCCGAGGGGGTCGACGCGGTCGGCGGCTTGGACGCGGTCGTGCTTCCACACCCGGCCGCCCCAAGTGCGAGCACGAGCGCCCCGGCGGCCATCAGCCTGCGGGCGACTACGAGATCGAAGGAAAGGCAGGGTGCGGCGATCGCCGAAAGCTACCTACTGGCGGACAAGCTGGCTGATCTTCGCCTCGTCGATGCCGATGGAGCGCAGGAAGGCCGCGGTGCTGTCGGGAACGGCTGCGGCCGGCGGGGCCGGTGCGGGCTCCACGCCCGGCAGCCAGTCGGCGGGCAGGATGCGGCCGAGGTGGCCCCCGTAGTCGGGGCGGATGCGCCGGGCCAGGGCGGCCGCCGGCCGCCCGGCGATGAGCGGCGCCAGGTCTTCCGAGGACATCAGGGCCGATACGTTCACGCCGATCTGAAAGTCGGCGGCGTTGAGCTCGGCGCCCCCGATCCGCCCCTCCTCGATCCACGCGTCAATCTGATCAAGGCGCTCGGGGAGCAGCTGCACGTCCTCGCGCGCCGCGTCCTCGGTGACGCGATGGGCGCCGGTGGCCAAGCGGATGATCACGCCGGCACCGATCCTGAGAAACACGCGCATGGGCAGCGCGCGTGGGGCGACGATGATGCTGGTGAATGCCTTGCGGTCGCGGCGGGCGGCAGCGTAGAAGATGCGCCGGGTGGCGTTCTGGAGCTCTTCGCCCCAGCGCTCGGCGTCCTCGACGGCCTTGCGGCGGACGGGATCGGCGGGGAACAGCGGCCGCTCGGGTTCGAGCTCGTCGAGGGCTCGGGAGATCGACCGGGTGCCCTGCACGCGCCGGTTGCCCCACTTGATGGCCGGCACCCCCATGGTCTCGAACCCAAGACCGAGCATGATGAAGGCATGGAGCCCGGGAGGGAGCTTGACGAGCTTGTACGGAATGCCCTTGTGGTCGAGCATGAGCTGGCCGATGAGGGCCGAATTGGACCCCGGAAACATGTACAGCTTGATCTGCTCCCGGGCCTTAGCCATACCGGAGGTACGGTAATACCCCCGGTATGCAGTGTCAAGGAAGCCGGGCCTAGTTCCGGTTCCCGCCTCCTCCGAAGAGCCTGAGCAGGAGCAGGAAGATGTTGAAGATGTCGAGGAAGATGCTGGCGGCGATGGGGATCGCGCTGCCCAGGTTCTTGTGGCGCAGGCGATTGAAGTCGACGATCGTGAAGCCGCCGAAGATCACCAGCCCGAGGACGCAGTAGATGACGTTGGCGTGGGGAATCGAGACGAAGATGGCCACGAGCCCGAAGACGATCAGCGCCAACAGGGCCCAGAAGAGCATGCGCGACCACGAAGAAAGGTCGCGGCGGGTGGCATAGCCGAAGGAGCCAAGCGCGGCCACGCCGGCACCGGTGGCGCCGGCGGCCTGCCACACGGCAGCGGGATTGGTCTTGGCGTAGTAGGCGATCACCGGTGCCACGGCGAGCCCGATGAGCAGCCCCATGGCGAAGAGGAGGGCCGTCGCCAGCTGCTCGCGGCCCCGGCTGCTCGCGTAGTTGAGGCCGAAGACGCAGGCGAAGACGCCGATGAAGAACACGAGCCCAGTACCTCCGGTCATGTTCCGGCCGATGTAGGCGCCGAGGGCGGCGCAGCCCACGGTGAGGGCGACGAGGCCCATGACCTGCCCGAACACGGTCCGCGTGTCGTCGCGGGCGTACGCCCCGCGGGCACCGAGCCCGAGATCGCTGTATGTCGGCATCGCTCGTGTCTCCTTGATCGGGTACTGACAAGAGTAGGTCAGTGGCGCGCGAACGGTAGGCCCTGAGAGCCGTATCGTGAGGAGCCCGATGCTCGCCGCCCGAAGGCCCCCGCTCGCTGCCTCCGTCCTCTTCGCCGCGCTCGTCGTGTTCTCCTTGCTCGCGCTGCCGGGAGCGGCGAGCTCACGCCACGGTGCCCGCGCCGCCGCCACCGGCTCCCCCGTCGAGGTGGTGATCACCAGCGCCCACCTCAGCCAGGCGCTGACCCGGATGCCCGATCTGACCTGGTCGAGCAGCGATCCTGGCGGCCCCGTCATCCACGTCGACGAGGGCGCCCGCTTTCAGAGCATCAAGGGCTTCGGAGGGGCGATGACCGACACCTCGTCCTGGCTCATCGGCGACATGCTCAGCCCGAGCACGCGAACGGCGCTGATGGATGCGCTCTTCGGTCCGGCGGGCATCAACCTCAGCTTCCTGCGCGTCCCCATGGGAGCCTCCGACTTCACCTCTGCACGCAAGCCGTACTCCTACGACGACCTGCCTGCGGGCCGGGCCGACGCCGGGCTCGCGCACTTCTCGGTTCGCCACGACGCCCGCTTCACCATCCCCGCGCTAGAGCAGGCCCTGTCCATCAACCCGAGCCTGTTCGTGCTCGCCAACCCGTGGAGCCCGCCCGGCTGGATGAAGAGCAACGATGCGCTCAGCAACCCGGGGGACACAGCCCGACTGAAGCCCTCTTCCCTGCGCCCGCTCGCCCAGTACTTCGTCAGGTTCCTGCAGGCGTACCGCACGCTCGGCATCCACGTCAATGCCGTCACCCCCCAGAACGAGCCCGGGCAGGCGACCAGCTACCCGGGCATGAGCATGAGCGAGCCGACCGAAGCGGCCTTCGTGCGCGGCTACCTGGTACCCGGGCTCCGGGCAGCGAAGCTCGACACCCAGGTCTATGGCTACGACTGGGGCTGGTCGGCCCCGCAGATGCGGTACGCGTCGGCGCTGGCCAAGAGCGCGGCGGCCCGCGAACTCACGGGCATCTCGACGCACTGCTACCGCGGCAACCCGACGGCGATCTCGGCGCTGCACGCGGCGGCGCCCCGCCTCGACGAGATCGTCGCGGAATGCTCGCCGGGCATCATGCCCGACTCCACCTCCGAGGTGGCGATCGGCTCGCTGCGCAGCTGGGCTTCGGCCCTGGCCCTGTGGAACCTGGCCCTCGACCCCGCCGGTGGCCCCGTGCAGCCGCCCAACAACGCCTGCCCCCGCTGCACCGGAATCGTCACCATCGACGAGGCCACCCACCAGGTCAAGTTCACGCGCGACTATTACCAACTGGGCCAGATCTCGAAGTTCGTGCTTCCCGGGGCCGTGCGCATCGGGTCGAACCACTTCGTCACCTACGTGCATCCCACCCAGCACCGGCGCATGGCCACCCCGGGCCTCGACGATGTCGCCTTCGAGAACCCCGACGGGAGCCGGGCCCTCGTCGCCTACAACGGATCCTCCGCTCCCATCACCTTCGCGGTCGAGAACGACGGGCAGTACTTCAGCTCCACGCTGGGGCCGAAAGCGACCGGCACGTTCGTGTGGGACCGGCCGGCGTGAGGTGCTCCGGACTGGATCAATACCTTGCTCCGCCGCTCCGACGTGCGCGGCAACACGAACTCCGCTGCGGCGGCTCCCGGGGTGAGGCAGCAGGGTGTGCCCTCGATTTCACCGTCAACGTCCTCGATGCCAGCAAGGGGTGCCGCCCACTCACCGGTGTCGCCGTCGACATCTGGCACTTCGCGCCACCTTCAGCGCCATGCTCACCGACTCGCAGGTCGGCGCCGTGGGAAGCCTGTCCGCGCCCACCGCGGGCGGCGGTCCCCCGGGGGCCGTAGCCGTCCATTTGTTGTCCGGGGGGCCCAGATCCATCTGGGCCCCCCGGTGGGCCGGAGGAGTGGGGGCGCAGTCCCCCGACCGATCTGGGCGAGCCAGCTCACCCCGAAGCTTTAAAGCGCTCGACCGTTCCCCTCCGGCGGCGCCGCTACGACACGGACGTTTGCGAAGCCCATCCGGACACACGCAGGGCGATCGTACTCAAGAACACCCTGCGGCGGGGCACCAACCTTATGAGAGGATGCTTATAAAGACCTTCGGCGGCTGTAACTACATACTGGCGACTGCGGCTCCCAGGTGAGCCTCGCCATCGGTGCCGCGATCGCGCCATCGGCGCCGCCAAGCACCGGCCGACGATACCCGCGGCGTTTGCGTCCCCGAGGAGGCCCCGGTAGGTTCGCGTCATGCGTGTCTTGGTCCTTGGCGGCGGATTCGGGGGGCTCGAGCTCACGACCCGGCTCTCGGACGAGTTCGGCGAGGACATCGAGGTGGTGCTCATCGACAAGAACGACGCCTTCGTCTTCGGCTTCTCCAAGCTCGATGTGATGTTCGGCCGCGCCCTCCCTGAGGGCGTCCGGCACCACTACCGCGACATCACCAAGCCGGGCGTGCGCTTCGTGCAGTCGGCGGTGCACTCGATCGACCCGGTCGCCAAGCGCGTGGAGACCGACGCGGGGCCGCTGGAAGGCGACTTCATGGTGGTGGCGCTGGGCGCGGATCTCGACCCCGCCGCGACCCCTGGGCTGGTCGAGGGCGGTCACGAGTTCTACACCGTGAACGGGGCCTTCGCGGCGCGAGACGCCATCGATGCCTTCGCCGGCGGACGCGTGATCGTGGGCGTGCTCGCGACCCCGTACAAGTGCCCGCCGGCCCCGAGCGAGGCCGCCCTCCTCATGCACTACCACCTGGTGGAGCGGGGGCTGCGCGCCCAGTCGGAGATCGCGGTGGTCGTCGACTTCTCTCGACCCATTCCGCCCTCCCTCGAGGCGTCCGCGGTGCTCTTGGAGGCGTTCGAGGAGCGCGGAATTGCCTGGCATCCACGGCGTGAGGTGTGCGCGCTCGATCCCGCCGGCAAGGTGGCCACGCTGCGCGACGGGGGCGAGATGCCCTACGACCTCTTCCTGGCCGTGCCGGTCCATCACGCGCCTGCGGTGGTGGTGGAATCGGGACTGACCGAGAACGGATGGATCCCCGTCAATCCGTTGACCCTCGAGACCTCATACCCGGGCGTGTATGCCGTCGGCGACGTGGCCGCGGTGGGAACGCCGCGAGCCGGGGTGTACGCCGAGGGTCACGCCGCCATCGCCGCGGAGCGGATCAGTGCCGAGATCCGCGAGACGACGAGCTCGGCGGAGTACGGGGGGCGGGGCATCTGCTACTTGGACTTCGGGAACGATCAGGTGGCCTTGGTGGACGTCACCTTCTTCGGAGACCAGAAGACCGGCACGCTCGAGGGACCCTCTCCCGACGGCGCCGCCAAGAAGGCAGAGTTCGGTGCCAGCCGGATCAGACGGTGGTTCGGACGCGAGTGGGAGACGATGACGCCGGGCCAGGGCAGCCCGGCGAGCTGATCACGCGCGAACGCGCCGGCTTCGAACTGCCTGTCACATTCGCGGCCTCAGATCGGTCTTAGCTCGGAGAGCCTTTTCGAGCCGACCGTCCGGAGGTAACACAGTGCCGTCTCATGCGGATCGTCCGTCGTTCCTTGACCTTATCTTCGACCTCTTCGAGTTCACCGTCGGTCTCGGCATCCTGGTGATGGCGCTATCCCCCTTCGCGGTCCCGGGGATCGTCATCGTCCTCGTCCCGCTCATGGTCATCGGGCTCGCGGGCGCAATGGTGGCGTTGGCCCTGGGCTTGCCGGTGATCTTGCTCGTGCGGGTCACGCGGCGGGCACGGGGCGCCGTCCGCGGCCGCCGCGCCGTGGCCGAGCTGCCATCGGCGGGCCGGTTCAGCCGCTCGGCCAGGAAGTCCTCCCAGCTCCGGTGACCCACCGCGCGGCCCCGCGTCCATGCGTCCAACCTCGGTTGCGCGGGTGCCGATGAGCGCTAAGATCGCGTGCCCCGCAGTACCGGGGAGACCATCCAAGGCTGGGGTAAGAAAGCAGACCGATGAGCACCAAGAGCCTGGCGCAGGGCGGACGGGGCAACGGCGACGTGGCCTATCTCGAATCGGAGCTCGCGGAGCTCCTCGCGGCATTGCGGGCCGCATGCGACGGGGATTTCTCCCCGCGCCTGCAGCCCCACGGAGACGGCCTGATGGCGGACGTCGCGGGCGCCTTCAACGAGCTCATGGAGCGCAACGACGGCATGGCTCACGAGCTCGTCCGGGTCGGGCGGATCATCGGTGGCGAGGGACGCATGACCGAGCGCGCCGCCCTCACCCAGGCCGAGGGCGCGTGGGCGACGAGCGTCGACTCGCTGAACTCGCTGATCGACGACCTGGTGCGCCCGACGACCGAGGTCGCGCGCGTGATCGTGGCCGTAGCCGACGGGGATCTCTCTCAGAAGATGGCGCTGAAGATCGGCGGGCAGCCGGTCAAGGGTGAGTTCCTGCGCATCGGCACCACCGTGAACACGATGGTCGACCAGCTCTCCGCTTTCGCCGACGAGGTTACCCGCGTCGCGCGCGAGGTGGGTACCGAAGGCAAGCTCGGTGGCCAGGCGCAGGTACCGGGCGTGGCGGGCACGTGGAAGGACCTCACCGAGTCGGTGAACTTCATGGCCTCGAACCTGACCAACCAGGTGCGCAACATCGCCCAGGTCACCACCTCGGTGGCGCAGGGCGACCTCACCCAGAAGATCACCGTCGACGCCAAGGGCGAGATCCTCGAGCTCAAGAACACCATCAACACGATGGTCGACCAGCTCTCCTCCTTCGCCGACGAGGTCACCCGCGTCGCCCGCGAGGTCGGCACCGAAGGCAAGCTCGGCGGCCAGGCCGAGGTCAAGGGCGTGTCCGGCACCTGGCGCGGCCTTACCGAGAACGTCAACCTGATGGCCGACAACCTCACCGATCAGGTGCGCAACATCGCCCAGGTGGCGACCGCGGTGGCGCAGGGAGACCTCTCCCAGAAGATCACCGTCGAGGCCAAGGGCGAGGTCGCCGCCCTCGCCGACACCATCAACTCGATGACCGACACACTGCGCGTGTTCGCCGAGCAGGTCACCAGCGTCGCGCGCGAGGTGGGTACCGAAGG
>DASZLV010000021.1:0-80736 GCA_035552215.1 Solirubrobacteraceae bacterium
CATGTCGTCCAGCATTGAGCCGTTGCCGGCGTTGCCGAAGAAGTTTGTGCGTCCCGCGTTGATGCTGTTGCTCTTGGAGCAGCCCGCGCATGGTTATGAGCTGTTGGAGCGCTTGCAGCCGTTGGGGTTCCGTCGCCCCGATCCGGGTGGCCTTTATCGCAATTTGCGTTCGCTTGAGGATGACGGCCTGGTGCATTCCTCGTGGGAGCAGTCAACGGCTGGTCCTGACCGCCGCATCTACGACCTCACCCGTGCTGGGCGCGAATCCCTCCACGCCCAAGCGAAAGCCCTCGCCGTGACCAGCCAAACCCTCCAAGTCTTCCTCAGCCGCTACAACGAATTCGTCGCGCTAGACGTCCGCCCTCCCGTCCCGGCCGGAAGCGTCACCGCCTCCGACAGCTAAGCCGGAGGCAGCACTTCCTCGCAGCACCGGACGAGGAAGCCGTACATCCACGCGCGCTTCAGCTCACTGGCGTCGTAGACGCCCTCCGGGAGTCGCAGCTGCCCGTCCATGTCGCCGCTCATGGAATCGGCGATCGCGGCGGCGACGACGTAATGGCGCACATGGCCGCCCGGGCCGGGCACCTTCCAGCTCGTCGCCTGCTCGTCGGTGGGCTTGGGCTTGGGAAGGGGCTCCTGGCCGGCAAGCTCGAGACTCAGGGCACCCGCGGCGCCGGCCCAGTCATCGGCCTCGGCGAGCCGTTCGGTCAGATCCTCGGCGAGGCCGTCCATCGGATGGCGGGCGGGCTCGAAGAGATCGGCCTCGACGACGCGACACAGATAGCCGATGCGCCGCATCCGTAGGTCGAGGCCACCACCGTCACAGATCGGGAGATCCAAGTCGGCCTCGAGGGCGTCCTTGACGGCGGCCGGGGGTTCGCCGGGGTAGAGCTCCAGCGCATCGCCGAGAATCCGGTCGACGAGGATCTCCTTGATCACCTCGACCTGGACCGGCATGAGCTGACGGTCGCTCATGGTCGCCGCGAACCGCCCCTCTTCACTCGACCGCGCTCGCCTTCATCTCGGCCAGCTCCTCCTCGTATGGCGCCCCTAGCTCGAGGAGGAACTCGCGCGTGGCGCGGGCCTCCTCTTCATCGATCTTCGACATCGCGAAGCCTACGTGGATGAGCACCCAGTCGCCGATGCCGACAGCGTCGGGACCCTCGGCCAGGAGCGCCACGTTGACGTTCCTGCGGACGCCGGACACCTCGGCTTTGGCGATGTGATGAGGCTCGTCGACGAACTCGACGATCTGACCTGGTATTGCTAAGCACATATCGACACCCTATTCGTTGCTCCGCGTTGCACACCTCGTGGGCTATGTGTATCGTACACACAGCAACCAGCCTGATCGAGGGGAGGTGTCGCGGATGTCGTACAGCCATTCTTTTGACGTGCACGGCGGGCAGGGCGAAGGGCTTCCCGAAGTGCCGCACGCCGGCGCCGTGTTCGGCGCGGACTACGGTCCCGGGATCGGCGGCCTCGGCGGTAGCCCCGTCGGACCGCTCAATGTAGTCCACGTCTTCTGGATCGCCGGGATGAGCTGCGACGGCTGCTCGATCGCCGCCACCGGCGCGACGAACCCCTCGGTCGAGGACCTCCTGCTCGGAAACGTACCGAATATGCCCAAGGTGGTCCTCCACCATCCGGTCCTCAACGTTTCCGCGGGCGCCGAGTTCATCCGCGCCTTCCACGATGCCGCCAACGGCACGCTCGGGGCACCGTACGTAGTGGTGCTCGAGGGATCGGTGCCCGACGACCAGAGATTCGAGGAAAATCAGGGCTACTTCTCAGCGATGGGCGCCGGTGGCTTTGATCCTCTGTCCGACACCGACCAGCCCAACCGCGTCACCGACTGGCTCAAGAAGCTCGCTCCCGGCGCCGCGGCTTACGTCGCCATCGGAACATGCGCGACATGGGGCGGGATCCCCGCCGCGGCCGGAAACATCACGGGCTCGATGAGCCTCATGGACTATCTCGGCAAGGACTACCGCTCCGCGCTCGGCGTGCCAGTAGTGAACGTTCCCGGGTGCTCGCCTGTAGGCGACAACTTCACCGAGACGGTCGTCGCCGTCCTCCTCTTCCTCCAGAACCTCGGTCCCCTGCCTCAGTTCGATGAGCTCGGTCGCCCGGCCTGGCTGTTCAAGGAGACCGTGCACCGTCACTGCCCCAAGGCCGGGTACTACGAGGAGGGGGTCTTCGCCGAAGAGTATGGCGACAATCAATGCCTGGTCGAGCTCGGCTGCTGGGGCCCCGTCGTCCAGTGCAACATCGTCGAGCGCGGCGCCATCAGCGGAATGGGCGGCTGCATGGTCGCCGGCGGTCCCTGCATCGGATGCACGATGCCCGGGTTCCCGGATAAGTACTCGCCGTTCTACAAATCGCCACCGGGTTCCGCCCTCTCCGGCGGGATCTCGAAGATGAACGGCGCCAGCATCCGCCGGCTGCGGCGCATGTCGATGCGGACGGGCAACAGCGAGGCGATCTGGGACAAGGTCGGCGCTGTTCCGAGCGCCACGCAACCGCACCCCAAGAAGATGCCGAGTGCGGTCAAGTTCTTCTATAAGAAGCTGCAGTACAACGGCTCTGTCGACTACGGCAAGCGCAACAAACAACAACCGCTGCCCAAGAGCCTGGACATCCTGCATCAGGGTGGAATTGGCCTCGAGCAGGGGGTCTCCGTGCCAAGCGAAACGCGCCGGTAGCGAAAGGGAGCCTATACATGTGTTTTAAGAATTTGCCGATCGAGTTTGACGCTGCGGGCAACGCCACGCTGAAGCCCGGCGTCGCGAACCCGTACACATACACGGAGACGCCCGCGCCGACGCCGATTGAGGACGATCCCGAGCGCATGCGCGAGCTTTTCGCGCGCAACGGCGCGATCCGCCGCGTCGACTTCGACCCGGTGACTCGCGTCGCAGGCGCGCTCGCCTTCCACACCGTCGTCGACCTCGAGAGCCGCCAGGTGCTCGAAACCGCCTCGATGGCGACCCTGTTCCGCGGCTACGAGGTCATCCTCAAGGGCCGCGACCCGCGCGACGCGATCTTCATCTCGAGCCGTGCCTGCGGCGTCTGCGGCGGAGTGCACGCGACCGCCG
Source organism: Solirubrobacteraceae bacterium (assembly GCA_035552215.1). Taxonomy (GTDB): domain Bacteria; phylum Actinomycetota; class Thermoleophilia; order Solirubrobacterales; family Solirubrobacteraceae; genus Palsa-465. The sequence goes on from DASZLV010000021.1 coordinate 3,099, forward strand.
CCGCGCTGGCGTGCGAGATGGCCTTCGACGTCACGCCGCCGCCGATGGGTGTCGTTGCCCGCAACCTCCTGCTTTCGGTCGAGTACCTCTACGACCATCCCATCCACCTCTCGCTGCTCGCCGGGCCGGACTTCTCCGAGCCGGCGGTGAGGGAGACCAACCCGGAGATCTGGGAGCGCGCGCTCAACACCCGCGCCCCGAGCCGTGACGCCCACGGCTACGAGTTCATCTCGGAGATCATGACCGATCTCACGCCGCTCACCGGCAAGCTCTACCTCGAAGGGCTCCACTACACGCGCGTCGCGCGCGAGGCCTACGTCCTCATCGGCGGCAAGTACCCGCACCCGCAGACGGTGGTTCCCGGCGGCGTCAGCACGACGATTGACCCCTCCGATCTCAACGAGATCATGCTCCGCGTCATTCAGTACTTCGACTATGGCCGCAAGACCGTCGGCATCTGGAACGACATCGTCGAGTTCTTCTACGAGGTCAACCCCAAGTACCGGGACGTCGGCACCCGGCCCAAGAACATGATCGAGCCCGGCCAGTGGGACGATCCCTACGTCTACGACTCAAACTTCAAGAATGCCGACGACTGGGGCCGCGCGCGCTGGGCCCCGTCCGGCGTCCTCGTCGACGGCGAGCTCGTCACTACGAGCCTGCAGATGCTCAACGCCGGAGTCGAGGAGTTCGTCGAGCACGCGTTCTATGAGGAGTGGACGGGCCCCGGTCACGAGGAGCACTACAAGTTCAAGACCGATCCGGCCGGGAACCCGCTCTCGCCGTACCACCCGTGGAACAAGGAGACGATCCCCAAGCCCGGTGGCACCAACTGGAAGGAGAAGTACTCCTGGTCGACCGCTCCCCGCTGGGACCGCCTGGCCATGGAGACCGGCGCCTACTCGCGGCTGTGGGTCGCGGCGGTTTCCCCGAACTACCAGCACGGGCGGTTCATCAATCCGACCGGGAACAGCCTTCAGGTTGAGCTACCCAAGTCGAAGCTCAACGGGCCGATCGAATGGCACGTGCCCGAGACGTGGGGTGCCTTCGAGCGCGACCGTGCGCGGGCCTACTGCATCCTCTACACGGCAGCCATCGCCTACGACAACCTGCTGCTCGCCTACGACCTCCTGCGTAAGGGCGGCCCCGATGCCAAGACCTCGACTCCGTTCAAGGTGCCCAAGGACTACCGCATGGGCGTCGGACTGTGGGGCGCCGGTCGCGGCTATCTGACCCACCACTTGACCATGGATAAGGGTCTGATCGAGAACTACCAGATCCTCACGCCGTCGACGTGGATGGCCTCACCCAAGGACCCGTTCGGAAACCCGGGCCCCTACGAGGAGGCGGTTCTCGCCACCCCGCTGCTGGAGAACTACGAGAAGCCCGAGGACTTCAAGGGCATCGACGTGCTCCGGGCGATCCGCAGCTTCGATCCCTGCATGCCGTGTACCACGCATATCCACACCGACGACCGCACGATCTCGCGCGAGATCATCACCTGCGCGTGCGGCGGATCGGACGACGGTGATCACCAGCACTAGGTCTGCTGTCGACGGCAACTCGGACTACTGGGGGTCAACCAATGCGCGTGCTCGTGGCCGGAGTGGGCTACCGCTTCCTGCGTGACGGGTCGCTGGGTCCGTACATGGCTGACACGCTGGCGCCGCGGGCCGGCAACGGGATCGAAGTCGAGGATCTCGGCTACCACCCGATCGGCTTCAAGCAAAATCTCGACGACCGGCCACCCTACGACCGGATCATCTTCGTCGCAGGGATTGCCCGAGGCCGCGAACCCGGCTCGGTGCACACCTACAGCTGGGATCACGCCCTTCCCGACAAGCAAGAGATCCAGGATCGCGTGTCTGAAGCGGTGACGGGAATCATCTCGTTGGACAACCTGCTCATCGTCACCGAGGCCCTAGGTACCCTGCCCGACGACGTGCGGGTGGTCGAGGCGGAGCCGGCGGACGAGAACTGGGGTGAGGGCTTCAGCCCCGAGATCGAAGCAAAGCTGACCGAGATCGAGGAGGTGATATGGAGTTTGACAGCGCCATAGCCGAGCTCGACACGCTCGTGGAAACGCTCGAGCGCGACGACGATCAGCGCGCGCTGATGCTCCTTCAGCTCGTGGACGCGATTCACCGCCCCGGGGTGCAGGCGCTCGCCGCCGGCGAAACGGAGAGTCCCATCGCCCGCGCCCTTCTGATGATGTACGACCTGCTGCCTTTGGATGACCGGATTCAGGTGGAAGAGGCCCTGGACGAGATCCGGCCATACATCGAATCTCACGGTGGCGAGCTGGAGCTCCTCGATGTCGAGGACGGTGTCGTCCACGTCAGGATGAGCGGGGCTTGCCATGGCTGCGCCGGCTCCGCGATGACGCTCAGGCGCGGCATCGAGGAGAAGCTGCGCGAGCGCTACGAGAACTTCCGCGAGATCGTCGCGCACGATCCCGAGCCCTCGGCCGGCTCCAAGGACACGAACGGCTCTGGCTCTGGGCTCCTCCAGATCGAGCACTCCGGCGGCGGGAACGGCGGCGGCAACGGCGGGCAGCTGCTCCAGATCGAGGGCATGCGCCGGCCCGTCTTCGAGGACGTCGGGTCGCTGTCCGACCTGCCGCCGGGAGACATGAAGGTCGTCGAGGTCGGCGACATGTCGATCCTCATCGTCAACGTCGACGGGGAGCCCTACGCATTCAAGAACGGCTGTGCCGTCGATGTCGAGCGACCGATGCCGCTCGATGGAGCGCGGCTCGCGGGTAAAGTGATCGTCTGTCCTTGGCACAACTGCGCCTACGACGCCCGCTCGGGTAAGCGTGTCGACGATCAACCCGAGGCCCCGGCTCTGGCGGTGATCCCGATCGCCGTTCGGGACGGCATGCTCAAAGTCGCGGTCAACGCGGCGTGAGCCCCGTATCCCTCACCCCGCCCGAGGCGCGCCAGAAGCGAGTTCTCGTCGCCGGCGTGGGTAACGTCCTTCGAGGCGACGACGGCTTCGGTCCCGCCGTCACCGAGCGACTCGGCCACCTGCCCGCTGGGGCCGATGTGGTCGAGACCGGGATCGGTGGGATCGCGCTGTTGCAGGAGCTCATGGCCGGCTGCGACGCCCTGGTCCTCATCGACGCGGTGGACCGGGGCGCCGAACCCGGGACCGTCTTCCTGATCACCCCGGAGGTTCGCGAGGCGGTGCACGTACCCGATGTTCATCTCGCCAATCCCGACCGCGTCCTCTCGATGGCCAAGACCATGGGCTTCCTCCCCGATCGGGTGTTGATCGTCGGCTGCCAGCCTTACGACATGGATGAGCTCGGCGCCGGGCTCTCTCCGGCCGTCGAGCGGGCGGTCGCCATCGCCGTCACCAAGGTCGAGGAGGCCGTCGATGCCTGGCTTTAGCTCGATCGACGAGCTCCGCAATGCCCTCGGCCAGCAGCGGTATCTGACCGACGAGGGTCTCGCCACCATCGTCTTCCTCGCCCTCAAGCTGCGCAGGCCACTGCTCCTCGAGGGGGAACCGGGCGTGGGCAAGACCGAGCTCGCCAAGGCCCTGGCCGCCGCTTCGAACGCCCCGCTCATCCGTCTGCAGTGCTATGAGGGCATCGACGTTCATCACGCGCTCTATGACTGGGACTACCCGCGCCAGCTCCTGCAGCTGCGGGCGGGGGGCACGGCCCCTCTGTACTCGCGGGAGTTCCTCGTGGGGAGACCGCTGCTCGACGCTCTGCTCCAGCCCGGCGTGGTCCTCCTCATCGACGAGCTCGATCGCGCCGACGACGAGTTCGAGGCATTCCTGCTCGAGTTCCTCTCCGACTTTCAGGTCACGATTCCCGAGATCGGGGTGATTCGCGCCGAAGTCCCGCCTGCGGTGATCATCACCTCCAACCGCACGCGAGACCTCCACGAGGCGCTCAAGCGTCGCTGCCTCTATCACTGGATCGACCATCCTGACCTGAATCGCGAAGTGGCGATTGCCCGCGCCCGGCTTCCCCACGTCAGCGAGCGCCTCACCGCCCAGGTATGCGCCTTCGTGCAGGACCTGAGATGGCTCGATCTGTACCGCTCGCCGGGCGTAGGAGAGACCCTCGACTGGGCCGAGGCTCTCCACGTCCTCGGACGCAACCACATCGACGCGCCGAGCGCCGACCGTACCCTCGGGACGCTGCTCAAGGAGCGCGAAGACCTCAACCACGTCAGGCAGGACGGCCTGGCAGAGCGTCTCGCCAAGGCCGATCAGCTGGCCGCCGAGCTGTTCGCGAGGCGGGGGATCTAATGCTGGGGCCCGAGCTCCACCAGGCCACGCCCGATCAAGCGATGGTGCGCGCGGCGGTGGCCTTGGCCCGAGCGCTGCGCACCGAAGGACTGAGCGCCAGCGTGGACAGCGAGCTCGTCTTCTACCGCGCGCTCGCCGAGATCGACGTGCGCGAACAAGAACAGGTGTACTGGGCGGCCAAGGCCACGTTCATTCACGACCCCGACGAGCGTCCGACCTTCGACGCCATCTTCGAGCGCTTCTGGGCCGGCCACCAGCTCGACGTCACCGTCCGCGGTGCCGAGCACGGTGAGAGCGACCCGCGTATGGGCGGCGCCCGCCAGGGGGGCGACGCCCTCCCCCAGTTCCGGCAGGGAGGGAAGTCCGCCGCTCCGGTCGACGGACAGCAGAATCGTGCCACCCGCGATATTCCCAGCGCCGACAGTGAACAGGGCGCGAGCAACGAGCAGCGCGGAGTGCTGGCGGCCTACAGCCCCGCCGAGGCGCTCAATGAGAAGGCGCGCCTGGAATACGCGCGCGAGGAGCTCGTGGCCCTGCACCGGCTGGCCGACGCGATCAAGCGAAATGCCCCCGAGCGCCGCTCGCGCCGGCTGCGCCCGGCGTGCCGCGGTGCCGGGCTCGACGTTCGCCACACCCTGCGCCAGTCCCTCTCGACCGATGGTGAGGCGGTCAGGCTCGCCTATTGCGGGCCCACGCAGCGTCCGCGCCGGCTGCTCTTCATCTGTGACGTCTCAGGCTCGATGGAGCGGTACTCGAGGGTGCTCCTGGGCTCGCTCAAAGCGGCCCTGGGTGCCTCCAGTAACGCCGAGGCGTTCGTGTTCGCAACGCGCCTGACCCGCCTCACGCGATGGCTCTCGGGCCACGACTTCGAGCGCGCGCTCGAGCGCGCGCGGGAAGCGGTGGCCGACTGGTCCGGGGGTACCCGTATCGGTGAGTCGCTCGGCGTGTTCAACAAGACATTTGGGCGCCGCGGCTTCGCGCGGGGCGCGATCGTCATCATCGTCAGCGATGGCTGGGATCGCGGCGACCCCGAGATCCTCGCCAACGAGGTCGCGCGCCTTCAGCTCCAGGCCCGCCGGCTCGTGTGGATCAATCCCCGGCCGATGCTCGTCGAGGATCAGCCGCTGGCGATCGGCATGCGGGCTGCCATGCCCTATGTAGACGACTTCGTCCCGGGACACGATCCGCGGGCGATCGCCGGTCTGGGCACGCTGCTTGCCGACCTCGGCGGCGGAAGACCGCAGCGTCGAGGTTCATCAAAGACCAACCACGGCTTCGGCTCGGCCGCGAAGACGGGAGGAGGAAGACCCTATGTCCTTTAGATCAAGTGGTTCCTTTGGCGCCGGGCCAGGTCCGGAGTTCATCCAGACGCTGAGCGAAGTGCACATGTTCTGGCTCTCGGGCATGAGCTGCGACGGATGCACGGTGTCGATGACGGGCGCGAGCGCCCCGTCGATGGAGCAACTCGTCGGCGGAACGCTCCCGCTCCTGCCCGCGGTGCGCCTCCACCATCCGATGCTCGCCGAGCATTCGGGGGAAGCCTTCATGGAGCCGTTCAAGCAGGCGATGGCCGGGACACTGAACGCCCCTTACATCGTCGTTCTCGAGGGTTCGGTGCCCGACGATCAGGCGCTGGCCCCGAACGGCGGTTGCTACGCCGCCCTCGGTGTCGGAGCCTTCCCGATCAGGAGCCAGACCGGCCAATCCGACCGGATGACCGACTGGCTCAAGGCGCTCGCGCCGCGGGCGGCGGCGTGCATCGCCATCGGAACGTGCGCGACCTACGGGGGCATCCCGGCTGCGGCCGGAAACATCACCGGCTCGATGGGCTTGATGGATTTCCTCGGCGCGGGCTACCGGTCCGCCGCGGGCATTCCCGTCATCAACGTGCCTGGCTGCGCGCCGATCGGCGATAACTTCACCGAGGTCGTGTCCGCGGTGCTGAGCGCGCTCCAGAACGTCCAGCCGCTACCCGAGTTCGACGACCTGGGCCGGCCCCTGTGGATGTTCGGCGAAACCGTCCATCGCCACTGCCCCAAGGCGGGGTATTACGAGGAAGGGGTGTTCTCCGAGGCGCCCGGCGACAACCAATGTCTGGTCGAGATCGGCTGTTGGGGCCCGGTGGTCCAGTGCAACATCGTCGAGCGCGGGGCGATCAACCACCTGGGCGGCTGCATGGTGGCCGGGGGCCCGTGCATCGGCTGCACCATGCCCGGGTTTCCCGACAAGTACTCCCCCTTCTACAAGACGCCGCCGGGATCTTTCGTCTCCGGCAGCATCTCGAAGGTCTACGGCGGTGGGATCAGGCGGCTACGGCGGATGTCGATGAAGTCCGGCAATACGGTGGCGACGACCTGGGACAACGCGCACGAGGTTCCCAGCGCGTGGGCGCGCGCGGTAGGTCACAAGACGCCGGCCGACAGGGCGATGGGCTTCTTCTACAAGAAGCTCCAGTACCACGGCTCCGCCGACCTCGGCAAGCTCGGCCGCAAGACGCCGCTGCCCCTGACACGCGACATCCTCCGCCAGGATGGGCTGGACTTTGAGCGTCCGGTTCCCGTTCTCAGTGAGGCCATCAAGTCTCGAGAGGAGATTTAGCTATGCAGGCGACCTTTATGGGTGAGCGCGGCTCAGGGCTCGGAATCCGGCACGTCGACCTCGATCCGGTGAGCCGGGTTGCAGGCGCGCTGTCATTCCACGCTGAGATCGATCACAACGGCAGGGTGAACGATGCCCATGCTCTGTCGACGCTCTTCCGGGGCTACGAGGTGATCCTCAAGGACCGCGACGCGCGCGACGCCGTCTTCATCTCTAGCCGGGCGTGCGGGGTGTGCGGCGGGGCCCACGCCACCGCGGCGGCAATGGCGTGCGAGATGGCTTTTGGAGTCGCACCACCCCCCATGGCGATTGCGGCCCGGAACCTGATGTCAGCGATCGAGAATCTCTACGACCATCCGCTTCAGCTCTTCCTGCGAGCGGGTCCGGACTACTCCGAGCCGGTGGTGCGAGAGGCGACGCCGGAGCTGTGGCGACGTGCCGAAGGCACGTCGGCGCCCGGTCAGGCTATACACGGGTTCAAGCTCATCTCCGACATCATGACGGCGCTTACCCGGGAGACGGGAGAACTCTACCTCGAGGCGCTGCTCATGTCGCGTTTCGCGCGCGAGGCTTACGTGCTCATCGGAGGCAAGTACCCGCATCCCGAGACCATGGTCCCCGGCGGCGTCAGCTCGACCATCGACACCTCCGACCTGAACCTGATCCTCCTGAGGATCGTCAAGTTCCCCGATTACGCCCAGCGCGTGGTGGCGATCTGGAACGACATCGTCGACTTCTTCCTCGAGGCCGATCCAGGCTACGGCGAGGCCGGCACGGTACCCATGAACTTCATCGACCTCGGGCAGTGGGATGACCCGCTGGCCTATGACGCGAAGTACGAGAACTGCGCCGCCTGGGGTGAACGCCGCTTCGCCACCCCGGGTGTCATCGTCAACGGCAGCCTCACCACGACCCGCCTGCCAGAGATCGACTCACCGGTCGAGGAGTTTGTCGACCATTCCTTCTACGAGGAGTGGCCAGGTGACAATCATCCAGCCCACAAGCAGACCATTCCGCGGCCGTCTGAGGCCAAGCTGAGCGGCAAATACTCTTGGTCAACGGCGCCCCGCTGGCATGGCCACCCGATGGAGACCGGCGCTTACGCGCGCCTGTGGACGACCGCGATGGCCAACAAACTACCCCACCGCCGCTTCGTCCAGCCGACCGGTCACAGCCTATTGCTCGCGATGCCGCGGGCAGCGCTCCCCCCGAACGTCCTCGAATGGCGCATGCCCCAGCGGTGGGGCACCTTCGAACGCACACGCGCCCGCGCCTACGCGCTCGCCCATTCCACCCTGGTCGCTTACGAGCACACCTTGATCGCCTTGGATCTCAAGCGCCGCGGCGAGACCAAGGTGTCCGGCGAGTCGCACATGTCCAACCGCTTCAAGGTTCCCAAGGGGCCACGCACCGGAGTCGGGTTCTGGGGGTCGGGACGCGGTTACCTGAGCCACCACATGAGCATCGAACATGGGGTCATTCAGAACTATCAGATCCTCGGACCGTCGACATGGACCATGTCACCCCGCGATCGGCTCGGCACCCTCGGGGTATGCGAACAGGCAGTAACGGCAACCCCGCTCCTGAGTGGCGGGCCGCAGACGGCCTATCTCGACATCCTGCGCACGATCCGCAGCTTCGATCCGTGCATGGCATGCGCCGCGCACTGACCATGTGTCAGTCCGCGCAAAACGGTATATGTTTTATGCCCAGAGCTGGTAGAGTGCCGCTTCGAGCAGGGAGAGAGACATGCTGGTGACAGCCGTAGGAAGCACGCATTGGTGGTTCATAGGGATCGGGATCGGCTTTGCGATCGTGGTCGTCGTGGTGATCGTCGCATCGACGATCCTGGCGCTCGCGGGGCGGATCGGCAATCAGGCAAAGGAGGGGATCGTCGTCATGGACGAGGCCCGTCAGTTCACGGTGCCGGTGTGGCAGGTGCAGAGGACTAATGCGCTGCTCACGGTGATCTGGAAGTCCGCCGAGGCCGCGCGGGAATCACTTGAGGAGGCGAGACGATGATCGTATCGGCCATAACGTCGCAACAGTCGATCATGTGGGAGGTGGCGCTTGGACTCGGGCTCGTCGTTGTGCTCGTAGTCATCGCCGTACTGAGCCTCCTACGCGGCCTGGTCAAGGACATCGATGAAGGCGTGGACCTGCTGTGGATGACGACCAAGCTCGTGGCGCAGAACACCACGGGCCTGTATCAGTTCGCGGGTACCGCGTCGATCGCACTCGCGCTCCGCGACGAACTTATCCGCCACGACAAGATGCTCTCGCGCTGATGGACGAGAACCTACTGATAGTCCTAAGCGTCGTCGAGATCATCCTCCTCGTCGCTGTCCTCGCGGTTTTCCTGCTCGTTATTGCCGGTCAGCTGCGCGGCATCGTGGCGATTCTCCAGGAGGTCACCTGGGGAGCCCGCGCCGTGGAGCGGCAGCTAAAGGCGGCCCCGGATAACGTGGCCAAGGTCAACCGCGTCCTCGGCGAGACTGCGGGATTGATCTCTGCGGCGGCCGACAAGGCCGAGCGATTCACGATCGGGGGCCGGCGATGATTCTCTGGTGGATTGGCGTCATCGTGTTCGCCCTGGTCATCGTCCCCGTGGTCGTTCTCATCCTGCAGCGTCTGTTACGGCCCGCGCTTCAGATCAGGGAATACGCAAACAGCATCGACGCGGATGTTGCCAAGTTCCCCGGGCACGTCGCCGCCACGGTGAGCGAGCTTGCCACTACCCAAGGCTTGGTCGCCACCGCCCGTCCGCAAATCGAGCGCTACGCGCAAGCACTAGAGAGATTGAGGTGAGCCGATGCCGGCCGTAGCCGTTATCACACTAATTCTCGTTGGGGCCGCGGTGGCGGTGATTGCCACCTACCTGATCTATATCGCCCTCATCCTCTACCAGGTCGTCGCTCGGTTGAACAAGATTGTCGCCGACGTGGGCGAGACAGGCCAGCAGGCCGCCCCCATCGGGCCCGTGGCCGGGGCCATCAACGCTGACCTCGAAGCCGCCGCCCGGGCCCTCCATGGGTCGCTGCCTCCCGACATACAAGGCATGAACGGTGACCGCGACACCCGGGTCGGAGCGAGAAGTCAGTAGGTTGGCCGCCCGCATCAGCCGGCCGCCGGCGCCGCTCTGCCCCGGCGGCGGACGCCTCACGGGCCGGTGGCGTTACGACCGTACGGCGAGGCGCGGCATCGCCCTGAGGTACGACCGCGACACGGGGGAGGCGGCGGCGATTCCCGCCGCCGCACTGATATCGCCGCTCGTTTCGCATTCCCCCATGGTGCGCGTGCTGTGCTACTGCGGGGTGCTCTTCACCTTCGACGGCGATGCCGCCATGTGCCCAGGCTGCGGCCAGCCCGCGGAATGGCCGACGATGGGTGTGCTCGAGCGCGAGCTGCGCGCGGACCTGGAAGAGCTGTTCCGCGAGCACGAGTGAGGCGCGGGACTGCGGCCCCCGCGCGCGAAACGCTGCGCGGTCAGGCTAGTCGTCCTGAGTCTCGGGAGCGCTGGGTATCCTCGGCATTTCCGTCGCTGGATTGCGGTCGTCGTAGCCGCCGATGCCGGGCTGGATCTTTGGCTTGCCATCGGGATGACTGGCCGGATACATGACGTCCTCCCCCGGCCCGTCCGGGCTGGGCGTGAGCTCCTCTACCTCTGGCTGTGGTTCTTCGCGTGACTCGGGCATGGGCTAGCTCCTTGCTTTTGGGAACGCACCCTGACTGGGCGCACCATTGCCCTCTTCCCCGATTGTCACCGTCGCAAGCACGAACAGCGCGGGCTCGACGTCGATGTCGCGCTCAGCCGCGCTTCTGGAGCCTGCCCTTCTCGCGGAGATAAGTCTCTTCGCTGATGGTGCCGGCGGCGCGCAGTTCGGTCAGTCGCTCGATCGCCGCCAGCGTGGCGTAGCTGGGCTCCGCGGCTCCGAGCTCAGAGGACAGCGCTTTGGCGGCGCTCGCTATCTCGGCGCCGCTGAGCTCGCCCACCTCGGAGGGGATACGGCGCTGAGCCCCATGCTCGTCGGTGTAGATGAGCCAGCCTCCCACCCGCTGACCCTTCCGCTCCGCAACGGGATCGTAGTTCTGCAGCCGCTCTTGTGAGGCAGACCGGTCGACGCGCCATTCGGGCGCGGGCTCGGGGCGGTCTTCTCCTTGCTCAGGGGTGGAGCTGTCCTCGTTCATCGCTTGCCGTTCGTCGGGATCCTCGAGCGCAGGTGACAACGCTATCGGGCCGCGAGGGCGTCGTCGACCAATGACTGGATGTCGACATGCGCCTCGGTCCACACCCAGGCGCGGTCGTCTTCGTAGTTGAAGCCCCAGGTCGTCTCCGGTGAGAGATGCAGACGGACGTGGTCAAGGACGCGGCGGACCTGGTCGCGACCGAACCACACCCGTTCTCCCCGCTCGATCTCGCGCTGGGGGGGAAGCGCCGAGGAAGGAACGGCGACCCCCTGGTCGCGGAGACGGTCGAGCACTCGGCCGCGATCGTGACCAAGGCGCCAGAGCACCTGCGATGAGGTGCTCTGAGGGTCCCACAGCAGCGCCATCAACACGTGCTCGTGGGTTATCGGGCCCTCGCCAAGAGCGGCGGCGAAACCTTGGCACCTCCCGAGAAGCATGTAGGACGCCGGCGAGAACGTCAGCCCACCACCACCGGCCTCCTGGTTGGCCGCCGCGTCACCGGCCGTGCGGATCTCAGGGAGCAGCCGCTCGGAGGTGAGGCCGTCGGACTCAAGGGCGCGGCGGGCCGGCTGCTCACCATCCAGCTCGAGGATGCCGAGGAGGAAAAGCTCATCGCCGATGACCGCTCGCCGGAGGCCGATAGCGTGCTCCGTGGCCACGTTAAGAAGGCGGCGAGGGAAGAACGGAAGGTCACCGATGACCGACGGCATTGCGTAACTCTAACGCTGGTGGAGGCCGGGCCTTGGTGGGACCGGCGGGACCGTCCTCGACGAGGTGCTCCTCCGCAGCTCAGCGGACGTTCGTCTGTTCTCGGAGTAGCCCCAGGGATGCGGGTCCCGTAGAGTGCTGGAGCAGGCTCCGCCGTCCGATGTCGCGCTCTCGCATCGACCTGTGGCCCAGTCTTCCCAGGGAGCGATGAGGAGTAGACCGCTATGAGCAGCGAGAAAAATGAACCCGGACCGGGGCGTTCGACCGCGGAGGCCGCGTTCAACGAGATCAAGCGGGACATTGCCCAGCGCAACGAACAGGCTCACAAGAACGCTCTCAAGCTTCGCCTCGAGCGAGATCGCAAGCAGGCTCTCCTGCGGCGCCAGCAGGACCTCCGCTAATCGCGCACGGAGCCGAACGCAGCCGCGGCGTCGGTGACCAGGAGCTGGTTGCCGGAGATGTCGACGCGCTGGACGACTGGCGGGCTATAGTCGGGGGCGGGTCGAACGCGCTTCCGGCCTGGGGTTCGCAGCTGCCACGTCGCGCTGTACCTCACTGAGCTGACGCGGTGAATGGCGCGCCTGCGAGACAGGGAGATTCTTATGCTTGATGTACCTAGCGCTTCGGCTGTCGCGGTTGAGTCGATCCCGGAGACTTCCCTGGACGAGCAACTCGTGGCCGATATCTTGGCGATTGGCGCGTCAGCCGATGAGGCTGAGCGTGTCCGTGATTCCGTGCCGCTGTGGTTTCACACTTTTGCCCTGTCGCCGGGCGTCTATACCCCGGGGATCGCGCGCGATCACGGGTATCGACTGCCGGTGCTCGACGCCGGTCGCTTCGCGGGCCGCAGCGTTCTCGATGTCGGCGCCTTCGACGGCTTCTACAGCTTCGTGGCAGAGATGCGCGGTGCCCGGCGCGTTGTCGCTGTCGATAACGAGCAGTACATCGATTGGGTGGACGCCCGCTTCGGCGTGACCCTCGAGGCCGGCGCCGGCTTTCGCGCCATCGCCAATCTGACCAACTCGCGGGTCGAGTATCGGTGCATGGACGCGTTTGACGTGGGCGAACTCGACGAGCATTTTGACGTCGCGCTCTGTTTCGGGATGCTTCATCGCGTCACGGACCCCGTCGCGATGCTGCGGGCCCTCTCCGATCGCTTGTTGCCCGGTGGCGAGGTCGTGCTCGAGACCTACGGAGCGCGCCTGCCCGCGGGGTTGCCCGCGCTCGAGGTGCACGAGCCCGGCGACGTGTACGCGCGCGATGACTTCGTGTACTGGGGCTTCACGCCTGAGAGCCTGCGCCGGTTGGGGCGGGTCGCCGGCCTGGGAGAGGTCGAGATCGTCGACGAGGTAGAGATCGACGGCCATCCCCGGATCCTCGCGGTGCTGCGCGCGGAGCACTGACCGCGCGCCGCGGTTCACGCGGCAAGCTGCGTCTGCATGAGCTCGCGCCGGAGCTCGCCTGGTCGATCAGTGGTGATCGCGTCGACTCCGAGCGATGCTGCCCAGCTTGCCAGCCCCGGGTCATTGATCGTTCCGGTGCTCACGCTGAGGGCACCGGCGCGGAGCGTCTCCAGGAGCGCGCGCGGTCAGCGCGGCCCGGGAAGAATCACGCCCGGCGTCGCGCCCGAGGCGATGTGCGTACAGCGGCGGCATCCACACTGCCGCCACAGTGCCTCAGAGGCCGCGGGGGATTGTCACGGTCTCGTCACGGAGTAGTGGTCATCTCGTGAACGATCGGCTAAGCGTGTCGTGGTGCACGTCATGCCGGCCGCAAGTATGAGCGCGGTCGCTCGCAGGATCGACAGATAGCGTGTTACGCATCGCCCCCATGCCTTTGCCCATCGGCGCCGACGTCCGCCTCGAGCAACTCGAGCATGACCCGCATGCACTCCTGGCGCGGCTGCGGGAGCACGAGCCCGTGTGCTGGATTCCCGCCCTCGAGGGATGGCTGGTGACACGACATGATCTCGCGGTTGCGGTGATGCGCGACGACAAGAGGTTCACCGTCGAGGACCCGCGGTTCTCCACCGGGCAGGTGGTCGGCGCGAGCATGCTCAGCCTCGATGGCGACCGGCATGCGCGCCACCGGGCGCCGTTCACCGCGACCTTCAGACCGACCCCGGTGCGGGAGCGATTCGCGGCGATCGCCGCCGGGGAAGCGGAGCGGCTGATCGAAGCGCTCGCCGCGGCGGATGGGGCCGAGCTCAGGCGCTCGTTCGCCGGTCCCCTGGCCGCGGCTATCGTGTCGCGAGCGCTGGGGCTAGCCGAATCGGAGGTGGAGGACCTGCTGGGCTGGTATGACGCGATCGTCGCCGGCGTGACCGCGATCACCGTGACAGGGACGGTGACCGCCGAGGCGGCGCAGGCGTTCGGGTCGCTGCGCGACCGCCTCCAAGGGGTCATCGACGGCGAGGAGCGTTCCTCGCTCCTCGCCGCGGTGGCCGCAGGTCTCGAGCTCACCTCCGCCCAGATCATCGCCAACGCCGCGGTCCTGCTCTTCGGCGGGATCGAGACGAGCGAGGGGATGATCGCCAACGCCGTGCTTGCCCTGCTCGACCATCCTGCCGATCTCGCCGTCGTGCGTTCCGATCCGACGCTCCTCGACGCCGCCATCGACGAGTCGCTGCGGATGGAACCGGCCGCCGCGGTCGTCGACCGCTACGCGACGGTGGACGTCGCCCTGGCGGGAGCGCAGATCGGCGCCGGCGCGCTCGTGCGCGTTTCCCTCACCGCCGCCAACCGCGATCCCGCGGTGTTCGCCAACCCTGACCGGTTCGACCTCAGCCGGGCCAACGTTCGCCGGCACCTCGCCTTCGCCCATGGCCCGCACGTGTGCCTGGGGATCCATCTCGCCCGCCTGGAGGCTCGGGTGGCCCTGGCGCGCCTCCTCGCCCGTTTCCCATGCCTACGTCTCGATCCTCACCGGCCATCAGCGGTGGCCGGGCTCGTCTTCCGCAAACCGCCCGCCCTCCACGTCGTCTGGGACTGACTCACGCGCGCCCGGTCGCGATCAGGGTCAGGCCGGGGAACTCCAAGCCGGCTGGGGTCCCGTAGCGCTCGGCGCCCTCCTGCGCGCGCGCACGCAGCTCGCGGGCGCCCTCCTCGGGAAGCGAGGCGAGGATGTTCGCGAGCGGCCCGGCCAGCGCGCACGTCCTCGTCCACCATTCGTCGGGCGAGGTCGCACGCGTGGGCACGGGAAACTCCTCGATCGCAGTGTCCTCGAGTCCTGCGGCGCTCAGCAGGGCAGCGAGCCGATCGGGGTCCTCGAGGGAGAAGGGGCCGGGCATGCCGGGTGGCGGGATGGGGATACCGAGGTGGACGCTGGCCGCGTCGAGTACGAGGGCGAGCCAGGGGTTCTTGTCCCGGGGCCCCCACACGGCGAGGGCAAAGCGGCCGCCTGGGCGCAGCACGCGGCTGATCTCGCGCGTCGCGCGCGCGGGGTCCACGGCGAACATGAGCCCCTCGCGACAGAGAACAACGTCATAGGAGGCGTCGGGCTCTTCGATGTGCTCGAGGTCGAGCGGGCGGGCGCTGACGTTGGCGAGCCCGAGAGCGTTCGCCCGGGCCGATGCGATCTCCGTCATCTCGGCGACGACATCGGAGAGGACGACGTCTCCGCCGGGAGCGACGCGCGCGGCCGCCGCCAGCCCCAGGCCTCCGGCTCCGCAGGCGAGCTCGAGTACTCGCTCCCCCGACGCGGGTGCCGCGAGCTCGAGCATGCGCTCGGTGAGCGCCGCTCCGCGCGCGTCGGCGTACTCCGCGTACTCGCCCCAGGCGGGCGCGACACTGGCCCACATGCCGTGGAGCCGGCTGCGGGCGGCGGCGTTCTCGGTGGTGTCGGTCGCTTGCATGGGGCCTCCCGTTGGTTTTAATTCGTAACCGCTTGTGAGTATTGAGTACTCGTCGCATGTAAAGAAGCCTGTGGCAGACTACAGAAATGGCCGACCCTGTCAAGCCCAAGCGCAGCTACGACTCCCCCCGACGGCGCGAGCAGGCGGCGGCCACGCGCCTGGAGATCCTCGAGGCGGCCCAGCGCCTGTTCGAGCGCGACGGCTATCCGGGCACGACGATGGCGGCCATCGCCACCGAGGCCCGCGTGGCCCTGAAGACCGTCTACGTCGCCTTCGAGACCAAGAGCGGGGTGTTGCGGGCGCTCTGGAATCTGCGGCTGCGCGGCGGTCGTGAAGACGTTCCCGTGCTTGCGCAGGAGACCTACCGCGAGGTCCTCGAAGAGCCCGATCCCGAGCACCAGCTACGGCTCAACGCGCGCAACTCCCGGGCAGGCAAGGGGCGGGTTGGGACGGTGGCCGAGGTGATCCGCAGCGCTGCCCTCCTCGATCCCGACATCGAGGCGCTATGGGATCGGATCAACAGCGAGTATCACGCCAACCAAGGCGTGATCGTCGCGAGCCTGAACGCCAAGGGGGCGCTCAAGCCCGGCCTCGACGCAGCGCGCGCCAACGACATCCTCTGGGTCATCAACCATCCCAGCACCTGGCACATGCTCGTCACCCAGCGAGGGTGGACCCCGGAGGAATACGAACAATGGTCCGCCGACACCGCCTGCTCGCAGCTTCTGGCCGCGGGACGCGTGGAGCCGCGCGCGGGCCCCTAGCGCGCCGGCTCCCATCTCGCGAGGGCCCTTAGGCCACATTTATGGCTGGTCTGATTGTCCGACCGTCCATGGGATCGGCCCCAGGCGAGTTCTAATCTCACCGGCGGCCGGGGGGCCGGACGTCGTCTTCGAGCGGCAACAACGACCTGGGAGGCTGGGATGAGGCGCTGGTGCCCGCGGCGGACATGGGCGGCGATGGCCGCGGCGGCGACGATCCTGGGCGCGCTCGCGCTCGCGGGCCCGGCGGCGGCGCTCAACTACGTCTACGACCAGAACCAGGACGTGTGGGCCGTGGAGGACGCGGCCATTCCCGGCCTCGATACCGGAAGCATCCACAACACCGCCACCGGCTCGCTCCAGGGCTTCGGCGGGATCCGCATGCAGGTCAACGGCGCGCCCACCACGCCCCTGCTCAACGGGGTCCTCCTGCGTGGCTTCGGTCTCACCTACGACGGGGTCAACGCCTTCACCTCGCACCACGCCGTCGAGCTGGGGGGCGTCGCCGTCACCAGGACGCTGAACATCAACCAGAGCGGCAACTACGCGCGCTTCTACGACACCTTCACCAACACCTCGGCCTCGCCGGTGTCGATCGAGGTGGCCTTCGGCGGTCAGCTCGGCTACGACACCGGGCCCAACCAGAGTTCCGTGGTGGCGACCTCGAGCGCCGCCGCGGCGCCGAGTCCGGCCGACGCCTGGGTGGAGGTGGCCACGCCCACGAGCGCCCCTCAGAACCCGTCCCAGAACGGACCCTCGGCCGTCGTGCTAGGCACGCCCGCGCCCTTCTCGGGGGCGCTCACCGCCACCGGCGACTTCCTCGAGCAGCCCTTCAGGCGCGCTCTTCCCACCACCGGGGACGAGGCCAACGCGTACGGATACGTAACCCATCTCATGCTCGCGGCGGGCCAGACCAAGGCGCTCGCGCACTTCGTGGTCATCGGCCTCTCGGAGGTCAAGGCGCCGCCCGCGGGCGGCGCCGTCCCGGGGCCGGGAACGCAGGTCACCGCGGTGGCCAACGAGGCCAGCGCGCTGTCGGCCACGCCCGATTTCAGTGGCTTGACCACCGGGCAGCTGTGTGCGCTCTCGAATTGGAGCACGGCGGCGATCACCGCCGCGGTACCGGGATTCAACGCCTCGCAGTGCATGAGCACCCACATCATCAACGTGCCCGCGCCCGTGGCCGCCGACCCCTCCGCCACCACCAGCTCGAGTTACGACGTGGTCGGCAAGACCATCGTCCAGGAGCTTGCCGACATGAAGAGCGGCGTCACCTCTTCGCAGGACATCGTCCGCGCCTACCTCGACCGGATCTCCGCCTACGACGGGGGCCCGCTCGGCTTCCACGCGGTCATCGACGTGAACCCGAACGCGATCGCCGAAGCCCGGCAGGCCGACGCCGCGCGGGCCGCGGGTGACACCCGCCCCCTGCTGGGGATCCCCGTCCTGGTCAAGGACATCTACGACACCTCCGAGCTGCCGACCACGGGGGGAAGCCTGGTGTTCTATGGCTTCCAGCCCGAGCAGGACGCGTTCCTGGTGGCACGGCTCCGGGCCGCCGGGGCGATCATCCTCGGCAAATCCAACCTGGCGGAGTTCGCCACCGACGGTCACTTCAGTCCCAGCGCCTACGGCCAGGTCTGGAACGCCTTCGACCCCTCCAAGAGCTCGATCGGCTCGAGCGGGGGGTCGGCCGTCGCCCTGGCCCTGAGCATGGCCGCGGCCTCTCTGGGGACCCAAACCGGAGACTCGCTGTGGGGCCCGGCGAGTGCCGCGAGCCTGGTCTCGCTGCGGGGCACCGACGGCCTGACGAGCACCCAGGGGGTCATGCCCCTCACCTACATCCAGGACTTCGCGGGGGCATTCACCCGCACGGTCCAGGATCAGGCCGTGGTCCTCAATGCCATCGCCGCCTCCAACCCCAACGATCCGACCCAGGCCCTCGGGGGCTCGGGGTGGGACGGCAAGCGCCCCGCCGATTGGTCTTCCTACCTGACGGCGGACGCGCTGCAGGGCAAGCGAATCGGCTACTACACGGCCGCCTTCGCCGATCCGTTCAACGGTACGGGCACGAGCACCGCGATGATGTCGGAGTTCCAATACTTCGCGCGGGCGGGAGCGACGGTTGTGCAGATTCCCCCTCCGCCCGCCCCGCCCTCGCTGCCGCGCACCGGCGACTTCAATTACGAGGGCTGGCTGAAGTGGATCCAGGACCACCCCAACAGTCCCTACCAGGACCCGGGCCAGATCATCAATAACCAGCTTCGCCTGCCGCTGTTCAGGGCTTCGAGCCCGACCTACGCGGGGTCGGGCCCCACCACCGATGCTCAGAATCAGGCCTTCGTGACCTACCGGCAGGCCTACCAGGCCGAGCTCGCCCAGTGGATGTCCGACAATCACGTCGACGCGGTGGTGTTCCCCGGCCAGCTCTCGAACATCCACCTCAACGATTCGATCCAGCCGAGCTTCGGTCGGCTCGACCCCCAGGCCTCCAACGCCGGGGTCCCCACGGCCATCTTCCCCGCGGGCCTCAACCCCGACGGGCAGCCCGACAACCTCCAGCTCGAGGGACCCGACTACTCCGACCCCCAGCTCCTGGGCATGGCCTACGCCTTCGAGCAGGTCGCCCATGGCTATGAGCAGACGCCCTTCGCACCGGCGCTGCGCTACGACCCGGGCAGCGTCGCTCCCCCCATTGACGTCAAGCCGGCGCCGGTCTCGACCACGGTGGCGCCCTCGGCGACCGACAAGCCCTCCGCTCCGGCGTCTCCGTCCGCCACCAAGGCGCTGCCGACGGCCAAGCTCGTCGCGGGACCGTGGCTGCGCAAGGGCGCGCTCGTGCTCCGCTTCTCCTGCAAGTCCACCAAGGGCTCATGCCGCTTCGTCCTGCGCCTGGCGATCAGGGGCAAGGCCGCCTTCACCCTCGAGCTCGTCACCGTGGCGGCGGGCAAGAAGCGGACGCTGGTCGTCAAGCTGACGCCCGCCATGCGCCGGAAGCTCACCGCTCACAAGCACACGAAGCTCGTGGTCCTCCTCGTTCCCATCAGCGGATCCGCGGTGGCGACGCTGAGGACGACGGTGGCGCTCACGAGGTAGCCGCGCACGCGCCAGCGCCGAATGTTTCCAGCGCGTGTCGCCGGGGCGCGCCACTGTGCTCCGGGATGTCACTCGGGGTCCAAACCCGTTCAATTGCGTGCGCGCGGGAACGCGGGCGCGCCGCTGGGTCACCATCCCTCGCCAGTCAGGGGTTTACCGAACGCTGGTCTCACGCCGGGGAAGGTGAGTCATGTCTTCAGTCCTTACGGGGGCGCCAAGTGACCATGCCCTGAAGTCGGGCGTGGAACCGCTGTTAACGTCAGTTACCCGCCTCGCCGCGGTTGACCATCCCGCCTTCACCCATATGGATTACCGGGAGGATCGGGCGGGGGTACCCCATACGCTCACCTGGCGCGAGGTAAACACGCGGGTACTCGCGGTGGCCGAGCAGATCCGAGGGCTCGCCCAACCCTCACAGCGCGTGGCGGTGCTGTGCCCCCAGGACCTCAGCTATCCGATCGGCTTCTACGCCGCTCTGGCCGCGGGGACCATCGCCGTGCCCTTGTTTGCCCCGGAGACGAGCTCGCATGCGAGCCGGCTCATCGGCGCCCTCGCCGACTGCCGGGCCACGGTGTGGCTGACCACGGAAGCGGCGCGGGGGTCGGTGGAGGAGCTGCTCGGCGATCCGCGGGTCCCGCGCCCGGCGGGGGTCATCAGCGTCGACCGCGTCGATCCGGCGAGCGGGAACGGGTTCGTGCCGGCGGTGGCCGAGCTCGGCGCTCCCGCCTACCTGCAGTACACGTCCGGCTCGACTCGCGATCCTGCCGGCGCCGTGATCAGCCACGAGGCGGTGGCCGTGAACACCAGGCAGGCGGCGGCGGCCTTCGACCTCGACGAGCGCTCGACGTGCGTGGGGTGGCTGCCCTTCTTTCACGACATGGGCCTGATCCTCCTGGTGTGCCTGCCGGCCTCGCTCGGCGCGCGGTCGGTGTTCTCGACGCCCTTTGACTTCGTGCAGCGCCCGAAGCGCTGGCTCGACCAGCTCGCGAGCAATCGAGGCGTGATCACTGCCGCTCCCAACTTCGCCTTCGACTACGCGATCGACAGGACGAGCGCCGAGGATCGCGCCGCCCTTGATCTCTCGGGAGTGAAGGTGGCGATCAACGGGGCGGAACCGGTTCGCGCCCGGACCGTCGAGCGCTTCCAGGCCGCCTTCGGGCCCAGCGGATTCGCTCCTGAGGCGCACCGGCCCTCCTACGGCCTGGCCGAGGCGACGGTGTTCGTGAGCACGAGCCCCGCGGGGACGGCCCCGCGCACGACCACCTTCGCCCGGGCCGAGCTCATGGCCGGGAGGGCGGTGGCCTCTGTGCCCGAGGCCGATGCCATCCGCCTGGTCTCGGCCGGGTGCGCCGTCGACCAGCACGTGTGCATCGTCGATTCCGTGTCCTGCTCGGCTTTGGGCGATCAGGTGGTCGGCGAGGTGTGGGTGCACGGTCGCAATCTCGCCACCGGCTACTGGGGTCAGGCCGAGGGCAGCGGCAGCGCCTTCGACGTTCGCCTGCAGGATGCCGTCGAGGGGCTGCCGGTCGAGGGGTGGCTGAGGACCGGCGACCTCGGGGTGCTCTACGGAGGTGAGCTCTACATCACCGGCCGGCTCAAGGACGTGATCATCGTGGACGGCAAGAACCACTATCCCCAGGACATCGAGGAGACCGTCCAGGAGGCCCACGAGGCCGTGCGCACGGGGCGGGTGGCGGCCTTCGGGATTCCCGCCGAGGAGAGTGACAGGCGAGAGTGGGGCGAGGCGATCGTGGTGGCACTCGAGCGCGAGCGCGGTCTCGCCGCGGCCGCCGTCGCCCCCGAGGAGATCGTCCTCGCCGTCCGCCGGGCGGTGTCGGCAGCCCACGACCTCAAGCTCGCCGACGTCGTGGTCCTCGCGGGCCGCAAGGTGCTGCGCACCTCGAGCGGGAAGATCGCCCGCGCCGCCAATCGCGACCGTTACCTCGCAGAGCGTGCGCGATGACGAGCTCCGCTCTCTCGGTGGGCGAGCTCGAGCGATGGCTGGCGCGTGCCGTCGGTGAGCGGTGCGGCTTCGAAGCCGCGGAGGTCGAGCTCGACCGGCCGCTCGTCGACTACGGCTTCTCCTCGCGGGACGCGGTCGAGCTCGCAGGCCGCCTCGAGGATCTGCTCGACTGCTCGCTCCCGACCACCCTGGTCTGGGATCACCCGACGATCCGACGCCTGGCTTGCGCGCTCGCGGCGCCGCCACGCGAAGCGGAGCCCGAGCCCGAGCCCGAGCCCGAGCCCGCGACCGAGGCCGAGGCCGCGGCCGCGGCCGGGGACGCGGTGGCGGTGATCGGGATCGGGTGCCGGCTGCCGGGCGACGTCAACGGGCCCGAGGACTTCTGGCGGCTGCTCGAACATGGGGGAGACGCGGTGGGCGAGGTCCCCGAGCGCCGCTGGCCCGTGCCCGAGGCGGCCGGCGACGCCGAAGTGCTCGCGCGCGTCACCCGGGCGGGAGGGTTTCTCCGCGACGTTGCGGGATTTGACGCCGAGTTCTTCTCGATCAGCCCGCGCGAGGCGCGCAGAATGGATCCCCAGCAGCGAATGATCCTCGAGGTCGGATGGGAGGCGCTCGAGCACGCCGGGATCGCCCCGGATTCGCTGCGCGGGAGCGCGACCGGAGTGTTCGTGGGCCTGAGCGCGGGCGAATACGGGCACCGCTCGCTCGCCGATCTCGCCCGCGTCGACGCCTGGAGTGGGACCGGTGGTGCCTTGAGCGTGGCCGCGGGTCGCCTCTCCTACGCGCTCGATCTCCGCGGCCCGAGCGTGGCGGTGGATACGGCCTGCTCGTCGTCCCTCGTCGCCGTGCATCTCGGGATGCAGAGCCTGCGCGTCGGCGACAGCGATCTCGTCATCGCCGCCGGCGCCAACCTTCTCCTCGGGCCCGCGGTGACGGCGGCCTTCCACGAGATGGGCGTGATCTCGCCCACCGGTCGCTGCCGGCCGTTCTCGGCCGATGCCGACGGCATCGTCCGCGCCGAGGGCGCCGCGGTGGTCGTCCTCAAGCGCCTCGAGGATGCCCTCGCCGACGGCGACCGGGTGCTCGCGGTCCTGCGCGGGTCGGCGGTCAACCAGGACGGCCGCTCCAACGGGATCACCGCGCCCAACGTGGAGGCCCAGGAGGACCTCCTTCGTCGCGCGTACCGCTCGGCGGTGATCGAGGACCGCGAGGTTGACTACGTTGAGGCGCACGGGACGGGCACGCTCCTCGGGGACCCGATCGAGGCGCGTGCCCTGGGCGCGGTGCTCGGGGGCCGAGCGCAGCCCGTGCTCGTGGGATCGGTCAAGAGCAACCTCGGCCATCTCGAGGCGGCGGCCGGAATCGCCGGGTTGATCAAGGTCGTTCTCTCGCTCGGCCGGCGCCGGGTCCCGGCGAGCCTGCACTACGTCGACCACCACCCACACATCGACTTCGGCGCGCTCGGGCTCGCGGTGGCCGACCGCCTCACCGAGTGGCCGCGCGCCGAGCGTCCGGCGCGGGCGGGCGTCTCCGCCTTCGGCTTTGGCGGCACCAACGCCCACGTGGTCGTCGAGGAGGCCCCCGAGGGCGTCCAGCCCGCCCCGGGCGGGGCGCTCGCCCCTGAGCGGATCGGGCATTTCCTCCTCGGGGGAGCGGACTCCTCGCGCGTGCGCGACAGCGCCGGCGGCCTCGCCGACTGGCTCGAGGGCGAGGGAAGCGCCGCCGCTCTCGACGACGTCGAGTTCACCCTGAGCCGGCGCCTGTCCGGTCGTGCCCGCGCGGGCGTGGTGGCTCGCGACCGCGATGCGCTGCTCGCCGGACTCAGAGCCTGCGCCGCCGGCGCCGCGGCGCCCGGTGTCGTCGAGCGTACGGAGGGGCGGCGAGACGCCGGCCCGGTATGGGTGTTCTCAGGACAGGGTTCGCAGTGGCCGGGGATGGGGCTTCGCCTGATGCGCGAGGAGCCCGCGTTCGCCGCCGCCCTGCGCGAACTCGACGACCTCATCCGCCCCCAGGCCGGCTTCTCGGTCTGTCAGGAGCTCGAGCGCCGCGAGGAGCTCACGGCCATGGAGCGCCTGCAGCCGGTGCTCTTCGCCGTCCAGGTCGCCTTGGCACGGCTGCTCGGTGCCTACGGGGTCAAGCCCGCCGCCGTGGTCGGGCATTCGCTCGGCGAGGTGGCGGCGGCGGTGGCGGCGGGCGCCCTGTCCGCGTGCGATGGAGTGCGGGTGGTGACCCTGCGCTCCCGGCTCCTCGCCACCCTGGAGGGCAGCGGTCGGATGGCGCTGCTCGAGCTCTCCGCCCAGGAGCTGGCGGAGATACTCGGAGAGCGGGCCACCGAGGGCGCCGGAGTCGCCGTGGCCGCCATCAACGCCCCCGGGCAGATCGCCGTTGCCGGCACCTCGGCCGAGGTCGAGGAGCTCGTGGCCGCGGTCGAGGCTCGCGGCCTGCTCGCCAAGCTCATCAAGTCGACGGTACCCGGGCACTGCCCGCTCGTCGATCCCGTTGTCGAGGACCTGAGGGAGGGGCTGGCCGATCTCCAGCCGCGCGAGCCCCACACTCCCTTCTACGGGACCGCCCTCGAGGACGCGCGCGCCACCCCGTCCTTCGACGCCTCCTACTGGGCCGCCAACATCCGCCGTCCCGTGCGCTTCGCTCAGGCCATCGCCGCGGCGGCGCGGGACGGTCACGCGAGCTTCATCGAGGTCTCCCCGCACCCGGTGCTCCTCCACGCGCTCATCGACAATGCGCTCGCGGCCGGCATCGCCCAGCCCATCGTCCTCTCCACCGGCCGGCGCTCCGACGACGAGGCCATGGCCTTCCACGCCGGGCTTGCCGCCCTCGCCCTCGAGCGCCGCCCGCCGCGCGAGCTAGGGCCGAGCACGGGCCGGCTCATCGACCTCCCGAGGACGAGATGGCGCCATACCCACCATTGGCTCGAGGCCGGTGCCCCGAGGAGATCGGTGACCGCGCATCCGGTGCTCGGCGAACGCGTGGACTTGCCCGACGCCGCCCGCCGCATGTGGCGCATGGAGCTCGATCCGAGCAGCACCGAACGCTGGACGGCGCTCTCCACGTGGCTCGAGATCGCCCGCTCGGCGGCGAGCGAGGCGCTCCCTGCGCGCGGGGCCGCGGTCGAGGTCGGCGAGCTCGACCTCCACGCCCCCCTCGCCCTCGGGGACCGGTGCACCGTGGTCACCAGTCTCGAGCTCACCGGGCGCCGCACTGCCCGGCTCTCGGTGGAGTCCCGGATCGGCGCCGGTCCCTGGCGTCCCCACCTCTCGGCCACGGTCCGGACGGTCACCGAGGCCGTGAGCGCCACGCCCGCGCCCCCGGCGGCGCCGCTGCATCTCCTCCTCGCGCCCCAGGAATCTCAGCAGCAGACCCTTCGCTATGCGCTCGAATCGCTCACCGGCGCCCTGGGCCCGAGCCGGGGCGGGGCATGGCTCGCGCGCTCGGTCGGGCACGGGTCCTGGCACGGCGACCTCGGGGAAGTCACCCACGCGCAGATGTCGCTCGGCGAGGAGGAGGGCGACGGAAACGCGGACGGGGAGCGGACGGTGGCGCTCCGGCTCCTCGATGCCCGCGGAAGCGTGCTCCTCGAGCTCAGCGAGATCACCCTCACCCTCGTGGCCCGGGCGGAGCTCCCGACCGCGCTCTCGCAGACGCTGTTGAGCCACGCTTGGCAGCCGGCCGAGGCGCCGCGCCCGAGCGCCGTCCACGGGAGCTGGCTGATCGTGGGCTCGCCCGCGGATCCCCGCGCCGGCGAGCTCGCCGGTGACCTGCGGGCCGGGGGGGCGGACGTCCGCGTCGCCACCATCGAGGACGTCGACGACGCGCTCATCGGCGATCACCCGCGCGACGGCATCGTCGTCCTCGCCTGCGCCGCTCCGGCCGATGCCGAGGATGCTCCGGGTCGGGGCCGGGAGCTCCTCCTCGCCGGCGCGCGGCTCGTGCGGGCCCTGACCGAGCGTCCGACCATCTCCACGTCGCGCGCCCGCCTGTGGTTCGTCACCAGCGGCGCCGCCGCGGTCGCAGGCGGCGACCCCGTGGACCCGGGGCCCGCGTCCCTGCGGGGTCTCGTGCGCGTGCTCGCCTACGAGCACCCTGAGCTCGAGCCCCGGTGGGTCGACCTCGACCCTCTTGGCGGCCTCGAGGGACTGATGAGCGAGCTTGCCGCCGGCGACCGCGAGGACGAGGTGGCGTGGAGGGCCGGTCGCCGCCACGTGGCGCGCCTGATCCGCCCCGAGCTCCCCCTCGCCGCCCCGCGGTCCCCCGTCCACGCGGACGGGGCCTATCTCGTGAGCGGGGGCCTGGGCGGCCTCGGGCTTCTCCTCGCGCGCTGGCTGGCCGAGAACGGCGCCGCTCGCGTCGTCCTCAACGGGCGCTCGGCGCCGGGGCCCGGCGCCGAGGCGGAGATCGCCGCGCTCAGGGAGCTGGGATGCGAGGTCGTCGTGATCACCGGCGACATCGCCCAGGCGGGAGTCGCCGAGCGCGCCGTGAGGGCGTGCGCGGCGCCGGGCGCCCGGCTTCGCGGCGTCGTCCACGCCGCGGCGGTGATCGAGGACGGCGTAATTCTCGGCCTCGACCGCGCCAGCGCCGAGCGCGTATGGCGCGCCAAGGCCGAGGGGGCGTGGCGCCTGTCGTCGGCCAGTGAGGGCTTCGAGCTCGACTGGTGGGTCGGCTTCTCCTCCGCGGCCGCCCTCATCGGCTCCCCGGGCCAGGCCGCCTACGCCGCCGCCAACGCCTTCCTCGATGCCCTCACCGCGTGGCGCCGTGCGCGCGGCTTGCCCGCGACCACGATCAACTGGGGGACGTGGTCACAGGTGGGCGCCGCGGCCGGGCGCCGCACCGATGCGGTCAGCCAGATCTCCCCGAGCGAGGGGATCGAGGCGCTCCACGCGCTTCTCCTCGGCGACGTCCCCGCGGCCGGAGTCCTCAAGCTCGACCCGGCCGCGCTCGCCGCCGCCTATCCCGAGCTCGCCGGGATCCCCCTGTTCTCGGGGCTCGTCGACATCGATGCTCACGCCTCCGAGCTCGCGGCGGGCACGGGCGCCACCGCTCCCTGGCCCGGGGCGGCGGGGCTCGACCCCGCCGACGCCGAGGCCCGGATCAAGGGGCGCCTCACGGAGCGGATCGCCGCCGTCCTCGGCGCTCAGCCCGATCGCCTCGACGCCGACGCGCCCCTCATCACCCTCGGCCTCGACTCGCTCCTGGCGGTGCGCATACGCAACGCCCTCCAGCACGACTTCGACGTTCTCCTCCCACCTTCCCTGCTCCTGCGTGGGGCGAGCATCAACGACGCGCTGGCCTGGCTGCACCAGGCGCTCGACCTCCCCGCAGGCCGGCCGCCGACCCCGATCCGGTTCGCGCGCGTGGCCCCGCGCGACGCCGCCGAGCGACTGGTGGCGGCGGCGTGGGAGGAGGCGCTCGGGCTCTCCGGCTTCGGGGTCACCCAGAGCTTCTACGAGCTCGGCGGGGATCGGGCCGCTGCCGATCGGGCCGGTGCGCTCATCTCCCGCCGCGTCGGGCGCCCCGTCGATCTCGACGAGCTGTTCTCCGAGGCGACGGTCGAGCGCCAGGCGGCGCTCGTGCGCGAGCCCGAGTCGCCCATGCCCATGCCCATGCGCCTGCTCCGTGCCGGCGACGCGCCGCGCCCCCTGTTCCTCTTCCACCCCGGCGGAGGCGACACCCTCGTCTATCGCCAGCTCGTCGATCACCTCGATCCGCGCCTCACCGTGTGGGGCTTCGAGCGCCTGGCGGGGATGCTCACGGTCGAGGAGCGCGCCCAATGCTACGCCGAGCTCCTGCGCGCCAAGCAGCCTCACGGCCCCTACCTCCTGGCCGGGTGGTCGTTCGGCGGGGCACTTGCCTACGAGACGGCGCTGCGCTTGCACGCGGCCGGCGAGCAGGTGGAGCTCCTGGCCATGATCGACACCATCCTCCCCCTTCCCGACCCGCCCGGACACTCGGATGCGCAGATCCTCGAGCTGCGTTTCCAGCGCTTCTCCCGCTTCCTCGAAGACAGCTACGGTAAGCCCGTCTCGCTCCCCTACGAGCGGATGGCTCTCCTCGACGACGAAGGGCAGACCGACGCGATGATCGAGGCGATCCTCGACGCGGGGCTCCTCGACGCCCGCGCCAGCGCGGCGATCATCCGCCATCAGCGCACCTCGTATCTCGATGTGCGCGCGCTCGAGCGCTACCGGCCCGCCCGCCACGATGGTCCCGTGGTTTTCTACAGCGCTCGCGACATCCAGGCGGACGGGATACGCGATCCGCGCTTTGACCGCCACGACCCCTCGCGGGGATGGGAGGCGGTATGCGGCCCTCAGGTCCAGGTCGTGAGCGTCCCCGGCCATCACCTCTCGCTCCTCGATCCGCCGCACGTCGAGGCCATCGCCGCGCACCTCGGCCAGGTCCTGGGCGAGCTTTCCCGCGCCGCGGCCTAGAGGATGGGGCGGGAGGCGATCCCGGCGCTCGGCGTGGGGGTCTGCCAGATCTGGTGGGCCGATACCAGTGCCGCGCTGGTGCCTCTCCTCGATCTCCTCGACGAGGGCGAGCGTGGGCGCCATCTCCGTTTCCTTCGCGCGCAGGACCGCGCGCTGTTCCTCATCGCCCACGCCCTCACCAGGATCCTCGCCGCCCGCCACGCCGGTTGCGAGCCGGGCGGGCTGACCTTCGCGCCCGCGACGCCGGGGGCGAAGCCGCGCTTCGCCGGGCCGGCTTCCGAGCTCGAGCTCGAGCTCTCGCTCTCGCACTCGGGCCGGCACGCTGTGGTCGCGCTCAGCCGCGGGGTGGCCATCGGTGTCGACGTGGAGCGAGTGGGGCCGGTGCGAGAGGAGGAGCGCTCGTTCGTCGCCTCGGTCCTCACCCGCTCCGAGCAGCGGACCCTCGCGCTCCTGGGACCCTCGCACCGCGCATGGGGCTTTTACCGCTACTGGACGCGCAAGGAGGCGGTACTCAAGGCGACCGGCGACGGGCTCGCCGTGTCACCGAAGCTCATCGGCGTGAGTGCGCCCACCGAACCGCCCCTGCTCACGTGGTGGGCGGGCCCCCGGGCCCCGGCCCAGCCCTTCTATCTCTACGACCTCGACCACGGGCCGCGATACCCCGCGGCGCTGGCGGCGATGGGAACCCCGCTCGAGGTCACGACCCATGACGGGAGCGCGCTCCTGCGCGCCTGGAGCCGAGCAGGAGTCCGAGCGGGGAGGCGAGGACGATGAGCGCCGCGCACACGAGGAAGGCCGTGTGCATCCCCTGGGTGAACGCGAGGTCGCTCGCCGCCCTCACCGCGTGGACGACCACGGAGGGCTGGCCATGGGGAAGCGGCGTGCGCCCCTCCTCGACCACGCCTCGGGAGCGGACCACGGCCGCGGCGACCGAGCTCGGCACCCCGGCCTCGCGCAGGCGCGCCGGGAGCACCTCGCCGAGGCGGACCGACATGACCGCGCCGAAGGCAAGGATGCCGAGGACGCCGCCGAGCTGGCTCGATCCCTGCTGGACGGCGGAAGCGGTGCCCACGAGCTCCTCGGCCGCCCCGGTGACGATGGTCTGGGTGGCGGCGATGACCCACACTCCGGTGCCGAGGCCGATCAGGGCCGCAGGGGCGGCGACCGCCCAGAAGGCGGCGTGGACGGGGACCTGTGCGAGCCCGAGCAGGCCGGCGGCCACCGCGAGCATGCCCGCCACCACCGGCCACCGCGGCCCCACGCGCTCGACCAGCACCCCTCCCATCAGTGCCCCCACCACCACCGCGAGCGTGGGGGTGAGGAGCCACGCTCCCGTGGCGCTGGGGGTGAGGCCATGCACGTTCTGGAGGAAGAGGGTGAGGAGGAAGAGCAGGCCGAAAACCGCGGAGGAGCTCACGGCCACGAGCGCCGCGGCGCACCGCACCGGCCCCTCGCCGAGCACGGCGCGCAGCGGACGAGCCGACCCTCGCCCGCGCGATTCGCTCACGGCCGTGAGGATCAGGGCGGTGGCGAGGAGGGTGACGGGGAGATTGAGGAGGAACACGGCGGGCCAGCCCAGCCCTTGCACGATCACACCGGCGATGAGCGGCCCCACCCCGATGGCCAGCGCGTTGGCGGCGCCCCAGATCCCGAGTACGGCACCGAGGCGTTCGCGGGGAAAGGAGACGCTGAGGAGGGCGAGGGCGGCGGGCTGGAGGAGGGCGCCGAACAGGCCCTGGCCGGCGCGGAAGACGACGAGCTCTCCCACGCTGTGGGAGAGGCTGATGGCCAGTGAGCAGGCCCCGAAGCCGAGCGCGCCGGTGATGAAGGCGGCGCGCCGTCCGAAGCGATCGGCGAGGCGCCCGGCGGGGAGGATGCCGACCGCGAGGACAACGAGGTACACGTTGGCGATGAGCTCGAGGTCGCCCAGCGAGGCGTGGACCGAGCGCGCGATCCGCGGTGCCGCGACGGTGACGGCGGAGCCGTCGAGGGCGACGATGATGCCTCCCAGGCACACTGCCGCCAGGGCCAGCCACGGCCTCGCCGCCCCGGCGCTCGCCGTCGCCTCGGCCTCGCCCGCCGGGCCCTCGTGGAGTGGGGTGAGCTCGACGACGATGTCCCGAGCGGACGTTAGATGACCACCGCTGACGCGATGCCCAGTGCCCGTACGGCGCGAGAAAATGTGGAGGTTCTCCGCGACAGGCGCCTGGGTGAGCGCCTTCGCGAGATCACCATCCGCTCGGCGGCGCTGGGACGGTCCGCCTCCTTTCAGCTCATCACTCCCCACGGCTTCTCGACCGCGTCGGCCCGGCGCTGGCCCGTCCTCTTCCTCCTCCACGGCGCCGACGACGGCCCCTCCTCATGGACGCGCGAGGGGGCGGTGGTCGAGCGCTCGGAAGCCCTCGACGCCCTCGTCGTGCTCCCCGAAGCGGGGGCCGTGGGCTTCTACACCGACTGGTTGCGTCCGGACGGGACCGGGCGCGCCCCGCATTGGGTGGGCTTCCACCTCGACGAGATCCCCCAGGTGCTCGAGTCGAGCTATCGCGCCGGCGGACCTCGCGTGCTCGCCGGCGTCTCCATGGGGGGCTACGGAGCGATCGCCTATGCCGCGAAGCGACCGGGCGCCTTCGCGGCGGCGGCCTCCTACAGCGGTCTGCTCCACCTCACCCGCCGCGGCATGCCCGCCTTCCTCGCCACCATGCTCATGCGCGAGCACGAGCACCGCCACGCGATGTGGGGCTCGCCCCGGCGCGAGCGGGGCACGTGGATGGCCAACGACCCCTACCACCTGGCCGAACGCCTGCGCGGGACCGCCCTCTACCTCTCGCGCGCCGACGGCAAGCCGCGGCCCGGGGACCATGTGCCGCCCGGCTCGGGCCTGATCGAGCGCTGGGTCGCTCCCACCACAGACAGCTTCGCCTCCCGACTCGCCGCCCTGCACATCCCCGCGACGATCAGCCACGGGGCCGGCGCCCACGAGTGGCCGACCTGGCGCCGCGAGCTCGATCGCTCCTGGCCGTTCCTCGTGGAGGGCCTCGGGTGCGCCTCAAAGACGTGGGACAGGTAGAGCATCGGCCCGATCTCAC
Organism: Solirubrobacteraceae bacterium; assembly: GCA_035552215.1. Classification (GTDB taxonomy): domain Bacteria; phylum Actinomycetota; class Thermoleophilia; order Solirubrobacterales; family Solirubrobacteraceae; genus Palsa-465. Next base: position 34,067 of record DASZLV010000021.1, read on the forward strand.
CGCTGGTCATGCCCTGGCTGCTATTTCGGGGCGATTCACCACGCCCGAGGAGGTCGCCACATTGATTACGATGCTGGCGTCTGAGCGCATGGCCAACGTCACGGGCGTCAACTATGTGATCGATGGCGGCCTGATCAAGTCCACCTGAGGGAGGGAAATGCCGGATCGCCGCAAGCGTTTGGCCCTGCTCGCCGCGATCATGGGCTCGTTCGTGGCCGGGCTCGACGCCACCGCGGTCAACGTCGCCCTGCCCGCCATTCGCGCCGACCTCGGAGGTGGACTCGCGGGTCAGCAATGGGTCTCCAACGCCTACCTGCTGGCGCTCGGATCGCTGATCCTCGTCGGTGGCTCGCTTGGTGACGTGTTCGGCGAGCGGCGCGTCTTCTCGATCGGCGTCGCCGGTTTCGGCGTGGTCTCGCTCCTGTGCGCGATCGCCCCCACCATCGCGGTGCTCATCGCCTGCCGGGCCCTGCAGGGCGCGTTCGGGGCGCTCCTCACTCCGAGCGCCCTGGCGGTGATCGTGGCGACGTTCTCCCAGGCCGAACGGGGGGCGGCGATCGGCTCGTGGACGGCGTGGGCGGGAATCGCCACCGTGGTCGGGCCGCTGGCGGGCGGGTTCCTGGTCGATGCGGTGTCGTGGCGGCTGATCTTCGCGGTCAACATTCCCTTCGTGATCGCGACGCTGGTGCTCGTCTCGCTCGCCGTCCCTGCCCGCGCCCGGGGGACGGCCCATGCCCGCGTGGACTGGCTCGGGGCCGCCCTCACCTTTTTGGGACTCGCGGGGCCCGTGCTCGCGCTCATCCGCCAGCCCGTGGTGGGCTGGAGCAGCATCCAGGTGTGGGGTTCCGGGCTCGGAGGGGTGGCGCTGCTCGCCCTCTTTCTCCTCCACGAGCGTCGCACCCCGTACCCGATGCTCCCCCTGGGCCTGTTCAGGCGCCGCAACTTCGCGGTCGGGAACGTCGAGACCCTGGCCATGTACGGCGGACTCGGCATCACCTTCTTTCTCCTCGTGCTCTTCCTGCAGGAGGTCGCCGGCTACCGCGCGCTCGACGCCGGCTTTGCCCTCATGCCCTCGACGATCGTCATGTTCGTTCTCTCCAAGCGCATGGGCAAGCTTGCGGACCGGATCGGACCGCGGCTGTTCATGGGCTTGGGCCCGCTGATCGCGGCCTGCGGGCTGGCGCTCATGCTCCGCCTCGGTCCCCACGTCAACTACTTCACCGATCTCCTCCCGGCCCTGGTGATCTTCTCGCTCGGACTCTCCTCCACCGTGGCGCCCCTCACCGCCGCGGTCCTCTCCGACGCCGACGAGTCCAACGCGGGAATCGCTTCGGGCATCAACAACGCCATCGCTCGCATCGCCAGCCTCCTCGCCATCGCCGCCGTGGGAGCGTTGATCTCCGCTCAATTCAGCTCGACGCTCAATCAGCGCCTGGACCACCTCAAGCTCACCCCGGTGGCGCGTGCCACCGTGGCCCAGGCTCGCAGCCAGATTCTCGCCCGGGTCGACCCCGCCACGGCCGGAGTGCCCGTGGCCCGCGCGGTGCAGTCGGCGTCCGTGCACGCTTTCCACGTCGGCATCGGCATCTCCGCCGTGCTCGTGGCCCTGGGGGGACTGCTCGGCTTGGCGGGGATCCGCAATCCTCGTCGCAAGGTCAACTCCGAGGACTGCGCCGGCGGACAGCTCGCCGGCCAGCCGGTGGACACCGGGCACGAGCGCCCGCCAGTCCCCCCGGCCCATTTGACGGTCTAGCTCAGCCGCCGGAAGAGAGCAATGAGCTCAGGTCGGTGACCTCGCTCGCGGACGGCACCGCCGGCCGCGGTTGCGGTCCGTAGTGGGTGATGTCGATGGCCATGACCTCGCTTGCCGTGGACCCGCCCCGGAGGCTGAGAGTGAGGTTCATCTCCAACCGGCGCACCAGGTGGTGCGCGTCGATCCACACGTCGACCGGGACCTCGTGGATCTGCGTGAGCTGCTCGAGCTTCGACAGCGCCTCCTGGACCGCCACCTGCTCCGCCGCCGGCACCGCGCTCGCGGTGCGGTCGAGGCTCAGCTGGGCGCGGTAGTGGGTGGTCGGCACCCCGTCGACCTGTTGCCGGCCCTCGGCGAGGATGCTGTCCGATACGCCCCGGAGCCACTGGAGCATCTCGCTGGGGTCGCTGGAGCCCGGATTGCTCGCGAGCGAGGAGAGGCCGGGTATCCCCGTGACCTTGGAGAGGTCGACGGCGATCCACGGCTTGCCTGAGGTCGGGAGCGCGCCCGCGGCGGCGGCGGGGAGCTTCACGTAGACGGTGGTCCCGTTGACGATCTCCTGCATCCTCAGGGTGTTGCTGCCCAGGGCCTGGATCAGCTGAGGATCGTTGCCGAGGTTCATGGCCATCGAGATCGAGCCCGCGTGGTCGCGGACGTCGAAGCTGCCCTCTCCCGTCATCGTCGTCGCGGCCGAGCCTGTCGAGGAGACGATCTGCATCGAGAGGTGCATCCGGTACCCGGCGGTACTCGAGGACCGCGTGGCCGCCTGGGCGACGGGGTCGAGGACCTTATTCGCCGGCCCGCCGAACGCGGCGAAGGCGATGGCGGCGACGACGGCGGCCGCCAGGACGGCGACGAGCACCTTGGGGCGCGCGCCGCGCGCGGGGGGCGCGGGGGGCGCGGGCGGGGGCGGCGCGGCGACCGTACCAGGCATGTTGGGAGGCGGCACAGAAGTGCTCACCGGGTATGCATCGGCAGCGGCGACTGCTACTTGAGGAAGCTCGCGAGCGCCTCGTTCAGCGTCGCGCTCGGACGCATGGCCGCCACCACCCGCTCGGTGTCCGGGCGAAAGTAGCCGCCGATGTCCACCGGCGACCCCTGGACCGAGCCCAGCTCCTCGAGGATCGTCGCCTCGCCGGCCGCGAGGCGCTCGGCCAGAGGCGCGAAACGCTCGGCCATATGCGCGTCTTCGTTCTGCTCGGCAAGCTCCTGCGCCCAGTAGAGCGCGAGGTAGAAGTGGCTCCCGCGGTTGTCGAGCTCTCCCGCCCGGCGGGACGGGGATCGGTTCTCCTCGAGCACACGGCCCGTGGCCCGGTCGAGCGTGTCGGCCAGGAGCTTGGCGCGCGCATTGCCGCTCTTCTCGGCCAGCAGCTCGAAGGCGGGGGCGAGGGCGAGGAACTCGCCGAGCGAATCCCAGCGGAGATGGTTCTCCTTGAGGAACTGCTGGACGTGCCGGGGCGCCGAGCCACCCGCGCCGGTCTCGAACAGGCCGCCGCCGTCCATCAGGGGGACGATCGAGAGGACCTTGGCGCTCGTCCCCAGCTCGAGGATGGGGAAGAGGTCGGTGAGGTAGTCGCGGAGCACGTTGCCGGTGACCGAGATCGTGTCCTCGCCGCGCCGGGCGCGCTCGAGAGTGAAGCGGGTGGCCGCGGCCACGTCCATGATCTCGAGGTCCAGGGAACTGGTTTCCAGCTCCGCGAGCGCGGGGCGGACCTTGCGCAGCAGCTCGGCGTCGTGGGCGCGGTCCTCGTCAAGCCAGAAGACCGCCGGCACCCCGGTCTCGCGCGCCCGGCCCACGGCCAGCCGTGTCCAGTCCTCGATCGCGGCGGCGGCGGTGCGGCACATGCGCCAGATGTCCCCGACCTCGACGGGGTGCTCGAGCAGCGTCGCCCCGTCGCCGTCAACGATGCGGACCGTACCGGCGGCGGTCATCTCGAAAGTGGTGTCGTGCGAGCCGTACTCCTCGGCCGCCTGGGCCATGAGCCCGATGTTGGGCGTCGTGCCCATGGTGGCGGGGTCGAAGGCGCCGTGCTCGCGGCAGTGGTCGACCGTCTCGGCGTAGAGGGGCGCGTAGGAGTGGTCGGGAATGGCGAACTTGGTGTCCTGCTGTTCTCCCTGGGGGTTCCACATTTGCCCGGAGGCACGAATGGCGGCGGGCATAGACGCGTCGATGATCACGTCGCTGGGGGCGTGGAGGTTGGTGATCCCGCGGTCGGAGTCGACCATGGCCAGCGCGGGTCCGTTCGCGTAGGCGGCGTCGATCGCTGCCCGCACCGCGTCGCGCTCCTCCTCGGGGAGCCTGTCGAGCGCGGTGAGCAGGGCCGCCACGCCGTCGTTGGCGTTGACCCCCACGGAGGCGAGCGCGTCACCGTGCTCGGCGAAGAGATCGGCGAAGTACGCGCGCACGGCATGGCCGAACATGATCGGGTCCGACACCTTCATCATCGTCGCCTTCAGGTGCACGGAGAAGAGCACGCCCTGCTCCTTGGCCTCTGAGATCTGGGCGGCGAGGAACTCATCGAGGGCGTGGGCGCGCATCACCGCGGCGTCGACGACCGCGCCGGCGGTGATGGGGACCTGTTCCTTGAGCAGCGTCACCGTCCCGTCCTCGGCGACATGCTCGATGCGCGCCGTGCCCTCGCGCTCGGCGGTGACCGACCGCTCGGTCGAGCGGAAGTCGCCGTCGGTCATCGTCGAGACCTCCGACCGCGAGGTCGGCGACCAGGCCCCCATCGAGTGCGGGTGCCGGCGGGCGAAGGCCTTGACCGAGGCGGGCGCCCGGCGATCGGAGTTGCCCTCGCGGAGCACCGGGTTAACGGCGCTTCCCTTGACCTTGTCGTAGCGCGCGCGCACCTCGCGCTGCTCCTCGTCCGCCGGCGCATCCGGGTAGTCGGGGATCGCATAGCCCTTGCCCTGGAGCTCGGCGATCGCCGCCTTGAGCTGGGGAACCGAGGCGCTGATGTTGGGGAGCTTGATGATGTTCGCCGCGGGCGTCTTGGCGAGCTCGCCGAGCTCGGTGAGCGCATCGGCCACGCGCTGCTCTGGGTCGAGCCGCTCGGGGAACTGGGCGAGGATCCTGGCCGCGAGCGAGATGTCGCGCAGCTCCATCTCGACGCCGGCCGCGCCCGCGAAGGCCTCGAGGATGGGCAGCAGCGACCGGGTGGCCAGCGCCGGCGCTTCGTCGGTCAGGGTGTAGATGATCCGCATGCGAACCGTGCACCCTATCGTCACGCCAGCGGGGAAATCGGCCGGTCCCGAGCGCCTCAGGAGCGCTCTAGGACAATCCGGTAGTGATCCATGAGCTCACGCTCGAAGCACACCTTGTTCGAGCTCGCCCCCGAGGTGTAGGCGAAGCGAAACTCGGGGTCGGTGAGCCAGCGGGGAAGGAGGCGGAGCTTGAGCAGCGCCATCCGGGGATTCCATGCTTCCGTCCTCAGGTCCCATTGATGGATGGTCTCGATGTAGTCGATTCGGCCGCTGATGCTCGAGACGAGGCGAAAGTGCGGCTCGGCGCAGCGGATCACCTGCTCTTGGCCGAAGGGGAGAAAGGAGCCCGGGAAGGCCGCCTGCATCATCGCGAGATACCACGCGTCGGATTCGCGCGGGGCGTGGCGGTCGACCTCGTCCACGGAAATCATGTTGCGTCCGAAGACCATGGTCTGCAGGTAGAAGCGCCCGCCCGCCGGGAGCACGCTCGCCACGCGCTCGAAGAAATGCCGGTAGACGTCCTCCTGGCGCCCGGCCCGGTAGTCCTCGAGCGAGCAGAAGTGCTCGAAGGCCCCGAGGCTGGCGGCGGCGTCGAACTCTCCGAACTGCTCGGGAGTCACCTCGCGCACGTCCTGGAGGTGGACGTCGAGCCCGTGACGAAGGCACGCGGCCACCTGCGCGGAGGACAGCGAGAGCCCGACTCCGGTGGCGCCGCGACCGCGGATGTAGTTGAGCAGCCCGCCCCAGCCACAGCCGAGGTCGATGATCCTTCGTCCGGGGCCGATGCCGATGTGCTCCGCGACGTAGTCGTGCTTGCGGCGCTGGGCCTGCTCGAGCGTGAGCTTGTAGTCGCCGTCGTACTTGGCGCCGCTGAAGTCCGCGAGCTCGCCCAGGGCGAGCCGGACCACGCGATCGGTCAGCGTGTAGCTGAAATCGATGTCCTTCCGCTCGGCCATGCGCGTTACCCGCCTGCTACGTCGTAAACCTGGGCAGCGGGGGCGGCCATCACCCGCTCGGCCATCTCGCGCTTGAGCTCGGTGAGGCGGCTCTCCTCGGCCGGGGTGCGCTCGACGGTGCGGGCGAGGTCGATGAACTCGTCGGTAACGTAGCCATCCCTCACCGACAGGGTCACCTCGCGGTCGCGGTAGCCCAGGCGGAAGACGAAGCGGGCGAGCGCCCGCCCGCGCTCGGGGCGCTCGAGCTGAGGGTCGACGACGTAGCGGTCCTCGGTGACCGCCCGCGTCACGAGCTCGAAGCCATCACGCGCTCCGGGCCCCCCGAACGCCGTATGGACGACGATCTCGCGGCGCTCGGCAAGGTCGTCGGGCTCGAGCAGGGGGAGCGCGCGCTCGAGGACCTTGAAGGCATGCGCGACCCCACCCGGGGAGCCCGGACCGTGGTAGCGCATCATGTCCTCAAATGAGAAGGCGATCGCCTGCTCGTGATCACGTACGACGATCGCGCTGCTCGTCATCGACTCCTCCTTCGTGTGCACATCAAGGCCGTTTCGACCTACGGACCGGGGTAGCGTAACGAGATGTCAGCGGTCGCTCTCGCCGTACGCCAGGCAGCCCGCTTCGACCGCTCGGCCCTTTCAGCGCGCGCGGGTCTGATCGCGGCCATCCCCGTGGTCGGCGTCCTCGCCGCCGGGACCATCGCCGGTGACACCGTCGCCGCTGTGACCATGGGCGCGGGGGCGATGCTCGTGGGCATCGCCTGGCGGGTCGGCGGCGGGAGGCCGCCGGTGGCGACGATGCTCACCGACAGCGCCGCCATGGCCCTGTCGACCTTCGCGGGAGCGGCCAGCGGTCGGGTGCCCTGGCTCCATCTCACGCTCCTGGTGATCTGGGCCTTCGCCGGCGGCCTCATCGTCGCCGTCGGGCGCCGCACCGCCGTCGTGGGCAACCAGGCGATCATCGCCTTCGTCGTCTTCGGCCGCTTCAGTCAGCCCATCCCGGGCGCTCTGGGGCTGGCGGGTCTCGTCCTCGCCGGAGGGCTTGTGCAGGTGCTCTTCTCCGCCCTCTTCGGCGCCCCGTCGGCGCTCCGCCTCCAGCGCTCGGCTGTCGCCGAGGCCTGTCGCAGCCTCGCGCGGATCGCCGCCGATCCCGGCGTCGCCACCGGGGTGGCCGCGGCCACGCTCGAAGCGGCCGAACGCAAGCTCGCCTCGCCCACGCTGCTCGGCGCCCCGGGAACGATGCCGCTGTCAGCGCTCGTGCAGGAGGGCCGGCGCATGCGCCTCGAGTTCGCGGCGCTCAACCTCCTCGTCCGTCAGCACGAGCGTGCGCCCGGCGCCGACGACGCTCTGCCCCGCGCCGTCGAGCGTATGCGTGCGTGCGCCGCCGAAGCTCTCGCCGGGATCGCCGCGGTGATCGAGGGAGCCGCGCCGCCCGACCGGCCACAGGCGGCCCTGCAGGCGCTCGACGCCGCGGTTGAGCAGGTTCAACCCGCTGCCGCGGACGCCATCGGCCAGGGAATCGAGCGCCACGCGGTCGCTCTCGCGGGCCAGATCCGCGCGGCGGCCGGACTCGCGGCCGGCGCCCAGCAGAGGCGCGGACGCATCCTCGTGCGACCGAGCCTCGGCTCGACGAGCCCCCGGCAGCAGGTCGTCGCCGACCTCGAGGAGGTTCGTGCCAACCTGTCGCTGCAGTCGCCGGCGGGTCGCCACGCGGTCCGGCTTGCCGTCCTCGTTCCCGGCACCGCGCTCCTCTCCCAGCACCTGCCCCTCCAGCGCGGCTACTGGATCGTCGTGGCCGCTGCCACCGTTCTGCGCCCAGACTTCGGCGGCACCTTCACCCGCGGGGTCGAGCGCGTGGTCGGAACCTTGGTCGGGGTGGTCCTCGCCGGACTCGTGGCTGTGGCCCTGCATCCGTCCGGGTGGGCGACGGTCGCCCTCGTGGGGATCCTGGGCTGGGCCGCCTATTCGCTGTTCCCGGCGAGCTTCGCTGTGGGCATCACCTTCCTGACCGCGATGATCGTCTTCCTCCTCGAAGCGGTGTCGCCGAGCACTCTTTCCGTCGCCGCCGACCGCGGGATCGACACGCTTGTCGGTGGTGCCATCGGGCTCCTCGCCTACGTGCTCTGGCCGACGTGGTCGAGTACGTCGGCGCGCCAGGCCCTGGCCGACCTCGTGGCCGCGCAGCGGGACTACCTTCGCGCCGTGCTCGGCGCCGTCGCCGATGGGCGCCCGCCCCACGAGGAAGAGCTTCGCTCGCTCGCGCGTCGCGCCCGTCTGGCCTGGACGAGCGCGGAGGCGACGGTCGCGCAGGCCCTCGCCGAACCATCGACGCGGCGGATCGACGTCGACCAGGCGCGCCGGGTGATGACGGGGCTGCGCCGGCTCGTCCAGGCTGCGCACGTGATCAGGCTCGAGCTCGGGACGCGCATCGGCGGCTCACCCCATCCGGCCCTGAGGCCGCTGGCGGCGGCGCTCGACCGGACGCTCGCGATCATCGCCAAGGGGCTTGCCGCCGGTGCCCCCGCCAAGGTCGAGCTCCCGCCCCTGAGGGCGCTTCACCGCGACCTCGCGGCAGGCGCCGAGCTCGATGCTGTCCTTCTCGCAGAGCTCGACGAGATGGTCGATGCCGTCAACACCGTGGCCGACCTGGTCGGCGTGAGCAACCCTCATTGAGATGTTGGCAGCACGACCGCGGCGCCCCGGAACCTTCCGTGGCGGAGGTCCTCGAGCGCCCGGTTCGCATCCTCGAGCGGATACTCAGTCACGTGGCTGCGCACGGGAACGGTGGGGGCGAGCTCGAGGAACTCGGTGCCGTCCCGGCGCGTCAGGTTCGCCACCGAGCGCACTGTGCGCTCGCCCCACAGGATCTCGTAGGGGAAGGAGGGGATATCGCTCATGTGGATGCCCCCGCATACCACGACCCCGCCCGGACGCACCGCTCGCAAGGCCGCGGGTACGAGCGCCCCATCGGGCGCGAAGATGATCGCCGCGTCGAGCGCCTCCTCCGGGGCCTCGTCGGAGGCTCCGGCCCAGCTCGCGCCCATCTCACGCGCGAACGCCTGACCCGCCTCGTCGCCGGGACGGGTGAAAGCCAGCACCTCGCGATCCTCCCACGCGGCAACCTGGACGAGGATGTGCGCGGCGGCTCCGAACCCGTAGAACCCGAGCCGCCGGGCGTCGCCACACATCTGCAGGGACCGGTACCCGATCAGCCCAGCGCATAGGAGCGGCGCCGCCTGGAGGTCGGGATAGCCGTCGGGGATCGGGAAGCAGAAGCGCTCGTCGGCCACCGCGTACTCCGCGAACCCGCCGTCGATGTCGCGGCCCGTGAAGCGGGCGCGCACGCACAGGTTCTCCTGTCCGGCGCGGCAGTACCGGCACACGCCGCACGTCCACCCGAGCCATGGCACGCCGACGCGGCGTCCCCCGGGCTCCACCTCCCCGACGATCTGGTGCCCGAGTACACGGGGCGCATCGGGGACGTCGACCTCCCCGTCGAGGAGGTGAAGATCGGTGCGGCAGATCCCGCACGCGAGCACCCGGAGCAGGAGCTGCCCGGGCTCGGGCGTGGGGATGCTCCGCTCGACGAGGCGCAGCGGCCGGCCCACCTCTTCGAACACCATCGCGCGCACTGCGCTATGTGTATACGCACATGGAGATCGAACGCAAGTTCCTGATCGCGGACCCGCCGCCCGACCTCGAGACCTTTCCGCACTCGCCGATCGAGCAGGCCTACGTGGCGATCGACCCAGCGGGAACCGAGGTCAGGGTCCGCCGCCGCGCCGGCGAGACAACCCTCACGGTCAAGGGCGGCCGCGGCCGCTCACGGACCGAGGAGGAGCTCGAGATCGATCCGGAGATCTTCAGGGAGCTGTGGGAGCTGAGTGCCGGGCGCACCCTCGAGAAGAGGCGCTACGAGCTCCCCGGCGAAGGCGGACTGACGATCGAGGTCGACGTCTACGCGGGCCGCCTCGGGGGACTCATCGTCGCCGAGGTCGAGTTCCCCTCGACCGAGGCCGCCGATGCGTTCGTCCCGCCACCCTGGTTCGGCCAAGAGGTCACCGACGACGACGCCTACAAGAACCGGAGCCTGGCGGTCGAAGGCCGGCCCCCCGCGTAATTCTCGCGCGGGTCAGGCGACGCGTGGGAGCGGCCGGCGCTCACGGCGCCTCTCGGACGCGCCGGCGGCGCGCTCGATGATCGCGATGAGGTCCTCGAAGCGCTCGCGCAGCGGATGGTGGCCCATCCCGCTCCAGACGTCGACGTGGGCCTGCGGGAGCGCCGCCAGGACTCCGGCCCGGTGAGAGCTCGGGACGAGCCGGTCCTGGTCGCCCCAGATCGCGAACACTGGTCCGTCGTAGGCGATGCCGCGCCGATGGAACGCGCCATGGCCTCGTCCCGCCTCGGCCGCGGCTCGCGTTCCCTCGCGGGCGCCCGCCACGAGCTTGCCGGCGCGATCGGTGAGCCGGTCGACGATCGCACGTTCGGGGAGCATGCCGTTGGTCACCATGGTCAGGTATGCCGCGGTGACCGCGAGGCGACTGGACAGAGCAAGGGGCAGGGCACCCTGCACGAGCTGCCTCACACCCGGGAGCGAGACCGCCTCGGCGAGGGGGATCCGGCCGAAGCCGACGGGGGCGAGGAGCACGATGGCGCCCACACGCTCGGGCATCATCTCGGCCAGCGCGGCGGCGATGCCGCCCCCGAGGGAGTGACCGACAAGGTTGAAGCGCTCGACGCCGAGCATCTCGAGACCGGCGGCGATGTCGCGGGCATAGCCGGCGAGGGAGCCGCGCTCCGGAGCATCGGAATGGCCGAAGCCCGGCAGGTCGAAGGCGATCCGCTGGCAGGGCAGCTCGGCGAGATGGTTCCACCCCTCCGAGGAGTCGAGCAGGCCGTGGAGGAGGACGAGTGGATCACCGGTTCCCGGCCAACGCCGCACGCACAGGGCACGGCCATCCTCGAGCGTCAGCGTCGTGACACTGGCGATGGGCGAACCGCCGCGCGCGGCGGTTGCGGAGGCCTCGGGCGGTGTTTTGGCCATGACCAGACCAATATCGGCGCGCCAGCCACTATTCGTGACAGCGGTTTCTACGGTGACGTTCGGAGGCTGGGCCCCGCGGTCAGCTGTCGTCCGCGGTCGCCCAGAGGTTGATGCCGGACTCCTGGGCGTGGGGCTCGATCTCCTCGAGCTCGTCGGGATCGAAGTCGAGGTGCTCGAGGGCGGCCACGTTCTGCTCGAGCTGCTTGACACTGCTCGCCCCGACCAGCGCCGACGTCACCCGGGGATCGCGAAGGGCCCAGGCGATCGCGAGCTGTGCCAGCGTGTGTCCGCGCCGCTTGGCGATCTCGTTCAGCGCCCGCACCCGGACCAGGGCCTCCTCGGTGATCATCTCGCGGCCCAGGTAGTTGCCGCGGGTGACGCGGGAGTCCTCGGGGATGCCGTCGAGATACTTGTCGGTGAGCATGCCCTGGGCCAGAGGAGAGAAGACGATCGCTCCCATGCCCTCGCGCTCGAGCACGTCAAGCAGCCCCTGCTCGATCCAGCGGTTGAGCATCGAGTAGGAAGGCTGGTGGATCAAGAGCCGGACGCCGAGGCCCTGGAGAATCCGCGCGGCCTCCTCGGTGTGCTGCGGTGAGTAGGACGAGATGCCGACATAGAGCGCCTTGCCCTGGTGCACGGCGGTGGCGAGCGCCCCCATCGTCTCCTCGAGCGGCGTATCGGGATCAAAGCGGTGCGAGTAGAAGATGTCGACGTACTCGAGCCCCATGCGTGTAAGGCTCTGATCGAGCGAGGCGAGCAGGTACTTCCGCGATCCCCACTCGCCATACGGCCCCGGCCACATGTCGTAACCGGCCTTGGTCGAGATCACCAGCTCGTCCCGATACGGCCGCAGGTCCTCGGCCATAATCCGCCCGAAGTTGATCTCCGCGGACCCGTACGGCGGCCCGTAGTTGTTCGCGAGATCAAAATGCGTGATGCCGAGGTCGAACGCCCGCCTGAGGATCGCTCGGCTCGTACCCAGCGGCCGATCGTCCCCGAAGTTCTGCCACAGCCCCAGCGACAGGGCCGGAAGCTCGATCCCGCTCCGGCCGCAGCGGCGGTACTCCATACGGTCATAACGCTCGGGGGGAGCAAGGTAGTGGGTGGGCCCGAGGGCGGCGTTGTAGGGCATGGAGTGAGTATTTCAGGGTGGGGGGGCGGGCTGGGCGGGCGGTCGGCTGGGGCGGGCCGGGCGGTGGGCGCGTACGGGGCGGGGGGGCGTGGGGGGGCGGGCGCGTACGGTGGCGTGCGGTGGCGGGGGCGCCGGGGGCCTCCCCGCCGCGGCGATCTTCTGCACGTTGGTCGTACCCCTCCGGACCGAAAGACATCGGTTCGGGCCGTGTGCTCGGTTCGGGTCGAGTGCCGGGTTCGTGCCGTGTGCGGGGTTCGTGCCGTGTGCCGGTAGGTGGCCGCCGAACTTCTGTCGTTCGGTCCGACCCCTCCGGACCAATCGACAGAAGTTCGGGCAACCTGACCGATCTGACGCGCGCCGGTCGCCGCGCGCCCCCCTCCGGCCCCGCGCCCCGCCCCGCGCCCCGCCCCGCGCCCCGCCCCGCGCCGCGCGACCCGTGCTACGAAACGCCTGAGGGTCAGGCGAAACGCAACACGCCCCCGCGCGCCCCCGCGCCCCACACGCCCGCCCCGCCCACGCGCCCCAGATCTCAGCCCACCAGCGCCGGCCCACCACCCCCCGACGCCGACCCATACAGCGCCTCGATCGCCAGCGCCTGTCCCACCGCATCCGCACGCCCAAGCAGCAGCTCGGCCTCGCCCCGGATCGCGGCTGCCATGTTCTCCGCCTGCAGCCGGTACGAGTTCACGGCCGGCGTCTTGATCCGTTTGACCGCGTCGCCGTGGCGCAGCTCGATCACCGGTTTCCGGCAGTGCCAGGGGTCGTCGAGGAAGAGTGACCCCTCCTCGCCCGCGACCTCGAGTTCGTCGCGGGGGTCGAGCGCGAGTCCCGCGTCGAATACGGCGAGGACGTCGCCGGGCAGGCGCATGGTTGCCGCGAAGGTGACGTCGACGCCGTCGCCTCCGAGCGTCTGTTCGGCGCTCACGCGCTCGGGCTCGCCCCCGATCAGGCGCGTCGCGTTCACGCAGTAGCAGCCGACATCCATCAGGGCGCCGCCGTCGAGCGCCGTCGTCATGCGGACGTTTCCCGTGTCGCGGGTGAGGAAGCTGAAAGCCGACCGGATCAGCCTCAGGCGTCCCACGGCGCCCGAGGCCACGAGCTCGGTGAGGCGGTGGGTCTGTGGGTGATGGCGGTACATGAATGCCTCCATGAGGAGCCGGCCCAGGCGCTCAGCGACATCGAAGGCGGCTTCGACCTCGGCGGCGCGGCGCCCGAGCGGCTTCTCACAGAGCACGTGCTTGCCGGCCTCGAGCGCGCGCACCGTCCACTCGAGGTGCAGCGAATTGGGGAGCGAGATGTAGACGACGTCGACCTCCGGGTCGGCGAGGAGCGCCTCGTAGCTGCCGTGGGCCCGTGCGATCCGGTACTCGCGCGCGTAGCGCTCAGCGGTCTCGGGCGAGCGGCTGGCCACGGCCACCACCTCCACCTCCCGCGACTGGCGCGCCCCCGCCAGGAACGCCCCGTTGATCCGCGCCGTGGACATGATTCCCCACCTCACCGCCGTCACCGAAGGCACCCTAGTGCATCGTTCCTGAAGTCCCTTGCGCTCTGACGGTGTCTGGCCGCGCCTGACCGCGTCCGCCGGCCCGGCAAGTACGCCCGGTACGAGCTGGGCCGGCGGACGTGATTCATAAATCCGCACACAGCCCGTGTGCGCACGGCGCGCCCGGGCGCCAGCGCCGGCCCCGCCCGTACGTCACCCCCACCACCCAGCCACCCCGCCTCAACATCCGAATTTCCGACTCACGGCACTAGACCACCGCCCGCACCGCCGGGTACAGCGCGCGGAACCGAGTGCGCTGCTCGCGGTAGCGCTCGATCCACTCGGGGACCGGTTCGATCTGCCCGCGCGGCGCCACTGTGGCGGCGACCGCGGCGTGCACGTCGGGCCAGGTGCCTGCGGCCACGCCCGCGAGGATGGCGGCGCCGAAGGCCGCGCCCTCGTCGACGCCGACCCGCTCGAGGGACAGTTCGAGGACCGACGCCACGATCTGCAGCCACAGCTCGCTGCGGGCCCCGCCCCCCGAGACGCGCCCGGCCGACCGCCGGCCGCCGAACCCGCCGAACCCGCCTAGCTCGCCGACGAGGTCGAGCGAGTCGCGGAGCCCGAAGGCGACGCCCTCGAGTACCGCTCGTACGAGCGCGCCGCGGTCGTGGCGCACGCTCAGCCCGGCGAAGGCGCCGCGGGCATCCGGGTCGGCATGGGGCGTGCGTTCGCCCGCCAGATAGGGGAGGAACAGGAGCCCATCGCCGCCGGCGGCCCACCGCGCGGCCTCCGAGACGAGCTCGTCGTAGGACGCGCCGCTCCCCATCACGTCCCGGAGCCAGCGCAGCGAGCCCCCGGCCGAGAGCATCACTCCCATCGCGTGCCATACCCCGGGCACGGCATGACAGAAGGCGTGAACGCGACCTTCGGGGTCGGCGGCGAACTGCTCGAGGGCGGCGAACACCACTCCCGAGGTGCCGAGGACCACGGACACGGGGCCGGGGTGCACGACGCCGACGCCGAGCGCCCCCGCCGCCTGGTCGCCGGCTCCGGCCGCGACCGGGACGCCCTCGCGTGTCGTCCCCGACACCTCGGGGCTCTCGAGCACGCGCGGGAGCCAGGAGCGGTCGAGCTCGAGCGCGGTGAGCACCTCGTCGCTCCACCGGCGCCCGGCGACGTCGAGGAGGAGCGTTCCGGAGGCGTCGGAGACGTCGGTCGCGTGCTCGCCGCACAGGCGCAGGCGCACGTAGTCCTTGGGCAGCGCGATCCGGGCGATCTGGGCGTAGACGTCGGGCTCGTGCCGGCGCAGCCACAGGAGCTTTGGCGCCGTGAACCCCGTGAGCGCGCGGTTGCCGGTCAGTTCGATGAGCCGGCGGCGCCCCAGCGCCTCCTCGATCTCCGCGCACTCGACGGCCGTGCGCTGGTCGTTCCAGAGGATGGCCGGGCGCAGCACCCGATCCCGGGCGCCGAGCGCCACGAGCCCGTGCATCTGCCCGCTGAGGCCGATTGCCGCCGGTGCGCCCGCCGCTGCCCGCAGCCGCGCGAGCGTCGCCTCGGCGGCACGCCACCAGTCCTCGGGATCCTGCTCGGCCCAGCCCACGCGCGGTGTCGCGAGCGGATACGAGGCCTCGGCTCGCGCCACCACACGGCCCCCGGCGTCCACCGCGAGGGCTTTGACGCCGGATGTCCCCACGTCGATCCCGAAGAAGGTGGACATCGTAGGTGTTCGCATTGGCCTGAGTCTGGTGGATGCAGCCACGCCGCGGAGCGGCTCGCCGACCTCGCGGACTCGTTCCGGAGACAATGAGGCTCCGATGAGCGCCGACGGCCTGACAGCGGCAGAGGAGAAGATGCGTGCCGCGGGTCAGCCCGAGGGGGCGATCCGCGCCTTCCGCAGCGCCTACGAGCGGCTCGTGGGCGGCGAGTCGGGCATGCTCCCGAGCGACGATCTCGAGCCTGCCGGGGAGGTGCCGGCGCTCGCGGATCTTCCTGACGTCGACGCCGCCGCCGCGCTCGAGCACGTGGCGGTGATCAAGCTCAACGGTGGCCTGGCCACCTCGATGGGCCTTCGGAGCCCGAAGTCCCTGCTCGAGGCCCGCGAGGGGCGGACATTTCTCGACATCATCACCGGCCAGACGCTGGCCCTCCGGCGCCGGTTCGGCGTCGAGCTCCCCCTGATCCTGATGGACAGCGAGGCGACGCGCGAGGAGACCCTGAAGGCCCTCGCCGCTCGCACCGAGGTGAGCGACGAGTTCCCGCTGGACTTCCTCCAGAGCATGATCCCCAAGCTCGACGCCGATTCGCTCGCTCCTGTGAGCTGGCCGGGCGCCCCCGCGCTCGAGTGGTGCCCGCCCGGTCACGGTGACATCTACAGCTCGCTCGCGGCCTCGGGGATGCTCGCGGCGCTGCGCGAGCGCGGGCTCCGCTACGCGATGATCTCCAACGCCGACAACCTCGGGGCGACGCTCGATCCGCGCATCGCCGCGCACGTGGCCGCCGAGGGCGTCCCCTTCCTGATGGAGGTCGTCGAGGGAACCGAGGCCGACCGCAAGGGTGGCCACATCGCCCGGCGCCGCGCCGACGGGCGGCTCCTGCTGCGCGAGACCGCGCAGACGCCCTCCGAGGATCTCGATTCCTTTCGCGACTACCGCCGCTGGCGCTACTACAACACCAACAACCTGTGGCTCGACCTCGAGGCGCTGGCGGCGGCGCTCGAGGGCAACGACGGGGTGCTCGAGCTGCCCCTGATCATCAACCGCAAGACCGTCGATCCGCGCGACACGGACTCCACTCCGGTGCTCCAGCTCGAGAGCGCGATGGGGGCGGCGATCGGGAGCTTCTCCGGCGCCGCGCTGCTGCTCGTGCCGCGCACCCGGTTCGTTCCCGTGAAGACCACCGACGACCTGCTCGTGCTCCGCTCCGACGTCTACACGCTGAGCGCTGATTTCCTCGTCGAGCCGAGGCGCGAGCGCGCTGAGAACCTCCCCCTGGTCGAGCTCGATTCGAAGTTCTACAAGCTCCTCGACGACTTCGAGGCGCGGTTCCCCGCCGGGCCGCCCTCGCTGGCGGAGGCCGAGCGCCTGGTGGTCCACGGCGACGTGACCTTCGGTCCCGGAGTGGTGGTGCGCGGGGCCGTCGAAGTCGAGGCCGAGAAACCGGCGAAGCTCGAAGCGACGGCGCTCACCGGCACCGTCCGCCTGGGCTGATCAGCCGGCTTCGCGCCCGCGCCTATCCCTCCACCGCCGCTCGAATCGCCTCCACCAGCTCGGTCGGCGCCTCCTCCTTGAGCACGTAACCGCTGGCGCCGGCCTCGTAGGCTGCACGCATGAGCGCCGGATCCTGCTCCATGGTCAGGATCACCACGGCGGTCTTGGGAGCGATGCGCGCGAGCGTGGAGATGGCCCCGATGCTCGATCCGCCTGGCATATTGAGGTCGAGCACGAGCACCTCGTGCGGGTGCCCCCGGGCCTGCTGGAGCAGAGACTTGATGTCGCCCGCCTCGGCCACCACCTCGAACCCCTCCTCGGCTTCGAGCAGGAGGCGCAGCCCGTTGCGCATGACCGTGTGGTCGTCCGCGAGGAGAATCCTGATCGGACGCTCGCCGGCGCTCCCTTCACCCATCGCCCTGACGCTACTACGCCAGGGTGCCCGCGCGTCAGGCGGTCTTCTGCGTGGAGACTCCGTACCAGGCCGCGTAGGCGAAAGGATGCTGGAAGACCTCGCGCGTCCGGTCGCGGTCGCGGATCTCAAGATCGAAGGCGTCGCCGGTCTTGCTGTCGGCGACCGATACGTAGAGTCTTCCGTCGGGCTCGTGCCACAGGAGCCGGACGCTGATGCCGTCGCTTGTGCGGCTGTCCAGTTCTCGCATCGACGTCTGATTTTGAGCGGCCATTTCGTCCACATCTCCCTGGTGGTTTGGGCTCCTGGACGCAATATCGGCAGATTGCCTCCGACTGCTGACGTAAAACTCCCCGCAATCAGCGGCGGGAAAACTTCTGCCCGCCCGCCGTGGAAGCCCGCAACCCATCAACGGATGGGCTTCGCCGTCCCTTGCGCCCGGCGATGAACCTCGTGCCGGTGCACCGAGACTTACACTCAGCGCGTGGCTTCCCTCGCCGATGTGAGCCTGAAAGAGAAGCTCGGTTCGAGCGAGAGCCTGCCTCGCGTCGAGGCGGCGCAGAAACGGCTGCTTGCCCTGCGCCTCCAGCTCGGCGGGCTCATCGGCGATGGCCGCCTCGGGCCGCCCCTGTGCGTTCTCTTTGAGGGGTGGGACGCCGCCGGCAAGGGGGGCGCGATCCGGCGCCTGGTGTCCCCCCTTGATCCTCGCCACGTCCGCGTCTCGCAGTTCGCGGCGCCGAGTGAGGATGAGCGCCGCCACCATTTCCTGCACCGCTTCGCACCGGCCCTTCCCGGCTGGGGGGGCATGGCCGTGCTCGACCGCTCGTGGTACGGGCGCGTTCTCGTGGAACGCGTTGAGGGGTTCGCGAGCGAGGAGGAGTGGCGGCGGGCCTATCCGCAGATCATCGGCTTCGAACACGGACTCGCCACCGAGGGGATGATCCTCGTGAAGTTCTGGCTGCACGTCTCCGAAGACGAGCAGCTGCGTCGCTTCCGGGCCCGGGAGCGCGACCCGCTCAAGCGCTGGAAGCTCACCGGCGAGGATTGGCGCAACCTCTCGCGCCGCGCCGACTACGAGCAGGCAGTCGAGGAGATGCTCGCCGAGACCGACCACGGCGATGCCCCGTGGTCTGTGGTCGCCGCCGAGTCCAAGCCGTACGCCCGCGTGCGGGTGCTCGAGCTCGTCATCGAAGCCATCGAGAAGGCCTTGCGCGCGGTCGGCCAGGAGCCGGTCGCCGCTGAGGCCGCGCTGTAAGGCGACCGCCGCGCCCTTGGGATCCTCGACGCAATGAGACGGCGAATGGTCCCCGGGCTCCTGCTCGTCATCATCGTCGCCGTCCTCGTCGCCGCGCTCGCACACCATCGCGGCCCGACTTTCCCTCCCGTCCCCCACGGGCCCCGGCATCACGCCATCCTCGGCCCGCGGCGGCCGCTGCCTCCCGGCCTGCTCGGGATCAACGGCGAGGCGATCATCGACAGCGCGTGGTCAAACCCCCGCTTCCTCAGCGCTGTCGCGGCGCTCCACCCTGAGGCGATCCGCGTGTTCGGTGGGACCCCCGCCAACTTCTGGGACTGGCGAACCGGGACCTACGTGCGCTCGCCGCGCGTGCCCTCGACCCTGGCGGCGCTGCGGTCCCACATCCATGTGACCCTGGCCGATTGGGCTCGGATCCTCCGAGTGGCGGGCGCCGTGCCCGTCTACGACCTCAATCTCTTCACCAGCGATCTGCGCTCCCAACTCGCGATGCTCCACGCCGCGCACCGGCTCGGGATGCCGATCACCGAGGTGGAGCTCGGCAATGAGCTCTACCTCCCTACCTACGCGGTCCGCTTTCACGACGGTGCCCAATACGGTCGCGTCGCCTCTCGGTGGATCGCTGCCATCAGGCGTGACTTCCCCGGCGTCCTCGTGGCGGCCGACGCCTATCCCGGACGTGACACCAACACCGGGACCGTCACCGAGCGGGAGCGCCGCTGGAACGCGGAGATGCTGAGCACCCTTCGCGGTGAGTCGGCGCTCAGCCTGCACGCCTACTTCGCCTCGGGCCTCGGCCCCAACGCGTCGCTCGCCTCTCCCGCGGCGGCCGAGAAGATGCTCAGCGCCCCCACGCGTCGCTGGGCGCACCTCGCCCGCTTCATCGCTCGGCTGCCCAAGCTGGAGATTTGGGTCACCGAGTGGAACCTCTTCGATACCGTCGCGCGCGTCCACGGGACGTGGGCGCAGGGACTGGCGGTGGCCACCTTCGGGCTTGATCTCGTGAGCGCGCCGCTCGTTGTCCAGGCCGACTACGAGACCTTGGTGGACAGTGCCCCCTTCGGCGCCATCTTCGGCAACACGGCCGGGCTCCAGCTCGACGGCGGCGGCGGGGGCGGACAGGCGACCTTCCGCGCCGTCAGCGCTCGTGCCCCGGTGACACCCCTGTTCGGCCTCGCCACCGGGGGCGTGGCCATGCAGGCCCTGCTCCGCGCTCTCGTGGGGGCGAACGTCTCACGCACCATCAGCTTCCCCTCAGCCCCCGTGCACGGGATCACCGTTGGCGGCACGAGCGGCTTCGGCGCTGTGATCGTCAACCTCTCGCGAAAGCCGTTCGTGATCTCCGTGCCGCGGGTGCTGCGCGGGCTCCCGTACCGCGAGCGCTACGCCCGGCCCATCACTCTGGTCGCCGGCACCGCCACCCTTCGCCACCAGACCGGGACGACCCCCGCCGCCTTCGAGCTCGCGCCGTTCTCGCTGCTCGAGATCGGCAAGGGGGCGACCGGCTGAGCGTCGGGACGGGGGGGTCGCCTCGTAGACTCCGCCACATGGTCCTCCCCCCCGGGCACCATCTGGAGGTCACCACCAAGCGCTCGTTCTCGGCGCGGGAGAAATGGACGCTCCGGATCGTGGGCGCCGGCGTGGCGGTTTTCGCGGTGGTGCTGGTCATCGCCCTGGCTGGACCGAGTCAGAACACCACGCGGGGGTGCGTCGATGTATCCATCCGCGGTGCCACCGGAGGGGCCGCGATCCACCAGTGCGGCGCCAACGCACGGGCGCTGTGCCGGTCGGCGGCCCTGGGCAACGGTAACGTCAGCGACACCGTACGGGAGATCAAGGCGGCCTGCCGCAAAGACGGATTCCCCGTCGGCTGAGCCACGTCCGAGGAGGCCTAACTGTCAACGCCAGACCCAACCCCGACCGAGCCCGAGGCCTTCCGCGCACAATTTCCTGTGCTCGAAGAGCTCGTCTACCTCAACGCCGGCACCGAAGGTCCGGTGCCGCGTGCCGCCGCCGAGGCCGCGACCGCCCGGATCGAACGCGAGCTCCTGGCGGGGCGGTGCGGGCGCTCGTACTTCGAGGAGCTGATGGGGCTCGCCGCCGACCTGCGCGCCGGCTACGCGGCGGCGCTCGGGTGTGACTTCGCCTCGGTCGCTCTCACCGGATCGACCACGGATGGCGTCAACACCGTCCTCGCCGGACTCGAGCTGCGGCCCGGCGACGAGATCCTCACCACCGACGAGGAGCATCCCGGCCTGCTCGCGCCGCTGGCCCGGGCGCGGGTGCGCTACGGGGTCACCGTGCGCGTGGTGCCTTGGGAGGAGCTCGTCGACGCCGCCTCGTCATCGATCCGCCTCATCGCCTGCTCCCACGTCTCCTGGGTTTCCGGCCGCGTCATCGACGTCCCCGCCCTGGCCGCCTCGGGCGCCCCGGTCCTCCTCGACGGAGCCCAAGGCCTGGGCGCCGTGCCCGTCAACGCCGCCGATCTCGGTTGTGCCTTCTACGCCGCCTCCGGCCAGAAGTGGCTGTGCGGGCCCGAAGGAAGCGGCTGCCTCTTCGTCCATCCCGACCACGTCGAGGACCTGCTCATCCCGTGGCCCAGCTACGGCTCGGTGAGCCGGGGGAGCGATCCCCTCGAGCTCATCCCGGCGGAGGGTGCGACGCGCTTTGACCACGGCTTCCCTCCCGGAGTGCGAAGCGCGTGGGCGCTGGCGTCGCTCGAGGTCCTCTCCGCCCCCGGCTGGGAGTGGGTTCACACTCGCGCGGCGGAAATGGCCATGGCGCTGGTGGCCGGGCTCGAGGCTCGAGGCCTCGAGGTCGCTCCCCGCGGGCGCTCGACGCTCGTCTCCTGGCGAGTCGAGGATCCCGAGGCCGAGGTCGACCGGCTGGCCGACGCCGGGGTCATCGTGCGCAGCATCCCCGGCCGCGGCTTGGTGCGCGCGTCGGTGGGAGCGTGGTGCTCGGCGCGGGACATCGAGACTCTGGCCCGCGTCGCCGCCGGCGTCACCTAGAAGGCGAGCTCCGAGCCGGGGACCTTGGGTACCTCGGAGGCGATCCGCTGCATGAGTGCATAGAAGCGCAGGATCTCGGGGTAGACGATGGCCTTGCCCGAGGTGATGAGCGCTGCCGAGAGCCCGCGCTCGGGGTCGGCCCAGCCGGCGATGTTGATGAAGCCCAAGTGGCCGAACGCGAGGTCGGTGTCGCGGCCGTACAGGCTCACGAGCTTCGCGCCGAGCATGAGACCGTAGCTGTAGCGGATCGGGAAGCCGAGCTGGAGGTCGAGCTCCAGGTGCGCCTGCTGGGTCAGCGCGCGACGGATGGTCTGCGGCGCCATCACGCGAACGCCGTCGAGCTCGCCGCCGGCGCGGAGAATCTCGAAGAAGCGCGAGAGTTCGTTGGCCGTCGTCACGACGTTGCCGGCCGGAATAACCGCGGTCAGGAAGCGCGGGTCGGAGGCAAGCTCGACCACTCGGTCGACGGGGACGCTGAGCACGCGCTTGACGAGCATCGACAGCGGCGGCAGCAGCGGCGGTCCGGTCACGTAGTCGCGGCCCACCAAAGGCACGTCTTCGGGCCGCACGCCGTAGTTGGTCCACCGGAAGTCGAGGGGGTCGAGGATCTCGGCGGCGAGGACCTCGCGGATGCTCTTGCCCGTGACCCGGTAGACGATCTCCCCGAGGATGTAGCCGCCCGAGAGGGCGTGGTAGGCCAGCAGGGTGCCGGGTCTGACGAACGGCCTCGCGTTGCACAGCAGGTTGATGATGGACTCGCGGTCGTTTATCCGGTCGAGGTTGAGCACCTCGCGCGGGATCGCGGGCACGCCCGCGCGGTGGGAGAGAACGTGGGCGATCGTCGTGTCCCCCTTACCCCGTTGCGCGTACTCGGGGATGTAGTCGCTCACCCGGTCTGAGATGTCGAGCGCGCCGCGCTCGGCGAGCAGGTGGACGACCACTGCGGTCAGCGCCTTGGAGGTCGAGTAGATGCAGAACGGGGTCTCCGGGGTGGCCAGCGCCCTGGGGCCCTTGGGCAGATCGTGGGGCCCGTTGCCGCGGGCGTGACCGATGGCGCGGTCGAGGACGACGACGCCGTTGCGGCGCAGGCAGAGCTGGACCGCCGGGTGCACGCCGCTGCGGTAGAGGTTGACGGCGGAACCCCAGATGCCCTCGATCATGTCCTCGTGCATCCCGCCGCCCTCGGCGTCCTCCCCCGCCCCGATCGTCGTCACTTCGCTCGCGTCGCGTGGCACCCGGATCCTGCGCAGCGGGTCGGGAACGAGCGGGAGGCGGGGGAGGGTGAGCAAGGATCGCTCGATGCACTCAGGCCGCGTTGGCCCCGGGGACGCGCTGGGCGTGCGTGTACACGTTGACGCTGCTCCCGCGGGCGAAGCCGCATAAGGTGAGCCCGCGATCCCCTGCGAGCTCGATGGCCAGCGAGCTCGGCGCGCCGACGCCGACGAGGATCGGGGCACCCGCTACGGCGGCCTTCTGGACGAGCTCGAAGGACAGGCGCCCGCTCACGCATAGGGCGTGGTCGTGGAGGGGGAGGAGGCCGTCGAGCAGCGCCCGCCCGATCACCTTGTCCATCGCGTTGTGGCGCCCGACGTCCTCGCGGCTCAGGACGAGCTCCCCGTGCGCGTCGAACAGCCCGGTCGCGTGCACGCCGCCCGTGCGCTCGAAGGCGGGCTGTGCGAGCCGTCCGGGCAGCCGCGCGATGAGGCCGCGCTCGAGGCGCGGGCCCGCCGGCAAGGGAGCGCTGTGGACGGCGACCTCCTCGATCGCGCCCTTGCCGCACACCCCACACGAGGACGTGGTGTAGAACCGCCGCACGCCCGGATCGCGCAGCAGCGGCCCGGCCACCTCGACGATGTTCTTCGCCAGATCCTCGGTCAGTCCCGCCGCTCGCGGCGCGTCGATGAGACCCTCGCCGTACAGGAACCCGAGCGCCAGCTCCTCATCGTGCCCCGGTGTCCGCATGGTCACCGCCAATGCGACGCCATCGACCCGGATCTCCAGCGGCTCCTCGACCGCCACCGAGTCCGACCCGCCGTCGTGACGGATGGTCGCGTACATGCCCGGGGCGATGTGCTCCATCGCTCAATTGTCCTCCTCGGCGAAAGTCGGCCATCCGGTCATCCGGCCGCGGTCTGGAGCCGAATAGGGTTCGAGCACGCCGATGACCCTCGAGGCTGCACATCCGCACCACACCCGGAGCATCGCCGCGCGCAAGGACGTGCGGGTGCCCGCCGAGACGCTCTATGCGTTCCTCGCCACCCTCGACAATCACTGGCTCCTCGCCGACCGCTTCGTCTCGCTCGAGCGGCTCCATGGTCCCGTGCAGTCGCGCACCGGCGGGGAGATCACCATTCGCGGGCCGTGGGGCCTGCGCCGGCACGCCCGCACCCGGCTCGACACCTACGAGCGGGCTTCGCGAATTGTGGGGACCGCGGAAGTCGGCCGGCGCACGGTGGCGCGCGTGACCTGGGCGCTGACCCCGATCCCGGGAGGGACCGATGTCGCTCTCACCGCCTCGGTGCTCGCCGCGAGCCCGCTCGACCGCGCGATGCTCTTCGTAGCGGCGCCGTGGCTCCGGCGCCGCTTCCTGGCCGCCATCGTGCGGCTCGAGGCGGAGGCTCCCCGCGCCGCCGCGCCCGGAGGAGGCGCTGAGCCCGCTGCTCAGGCGCTGTTGAAGACGCTCAGGAGCTGATGCTGGGCGCCGCGGGTGTTGGTGAGCGCCTCGGCGGCGATCCCGATCTCCTGGATGATTCCCGCCCGCACCCGGAGCACCCCGCGGCTCGCGCTCCCCGGAATGATGTACCAGGCGTTGGCCCCGAGGGTGATGGCCTTGCCGGCGTGCAGCCGGCTGGCCACCGAGCTCACCGACATCCCGGGTCGGGCCCCGTTCAGGGCGTAGAAGGGGTTCGAGGTCAGGGCGAGGGCGATCCTGCCCTTGAGCCCAGCGCGCTGGACGGCGGGAACGCCGCGGAGCAGCGCGTTCGACGGGTAGCCGGCGTGGATGCCCCAGCCGCCGTACAGGCAGAAGAAGTCCTGGGTGCTCCCGCTTGCCGTGTAGCGCGACAGGGCGTGACGCGCGCGCGTGCGCTTGAACCCGAGCTGGATCGGCCCGAGCGACCGGCCGCTCAGCTTGCCCGTCGGCTTCGGGCACGTGAGCGTGCCCGGCTGGGCGACCACGGTGGCGACGCTCGGGCTCGACACGCCCGTCCCGCCGGCATTCGAGGCCGTCACCGTGCACGTGAGCGAAGCGCCCTCGTCGGCGATCTGCACCGTGTAGACCGAGCCTGTGGCGCCGGGGATCGCTACTCCGCCGCGGGACCACTCATAGGTGAAGGCGGTCGGTGCCGGCAGCCAGACGCCGTTCGAGCAGCTCAGGTGGTTCCCCGGCGTCGGCGTGCCGGAGACCACGGGCGTCACGACATTGAGCGGAGCACTGGGCGCGCCCGGCGCTGCGGGGACGGAGACGGCGGCGCTCGTCGCCGGCGCCCCTTGGCCGAAGCCGTTCGAGGCGGTCACCGTGCAGGTCAGAGAATCGCCGCGGTCGGTCGTGCTCACCACGTAGGTCTGGTTCGTGGCCCCGCCGATCGCGGTCCCGTTGCGGTTCCATTGGAAGGCGAAGGTGGTGGGAGCCGCGCTCCAGGTTCCGTTCGAGCAGCTCAGGGTCTCACCGACGGCCGCCGTGCCGGTGACGGTGGGGGCGACGATGTTCGCCGGGGTGGGACTGGCGGTGAGGGTGACGTCGTTGGCGTTGTAGCGCACGACGTAGAGGCTCGAGCTCGGTCCGGTGACGGTCATCGCCCCGGTGCGGGCGGAGGTCGAGCTCAGGACCTTGAAGGTGTCGCTCGACCCGGGGATGAACCCGTTCACGTCACTGAGCGAGAGGTTGCCGCCGAGGGCGGCGCTGCCGCCCACCTGGAGCTGGCTGAAGCCGCTCCCCGCGGTGGTGCCCCCAATCGCGATCGCCAGCGTACCGCCGCCGCCCTGGGAGTAGTTGCCGCCGACGGTGAGCAGCCCGGGCGCCGCGTCGCCCGGCGACACCGTTCCTGAGGTGTTGGTCACCGCGCCGTTGATCGTGCCCGTGCCCTGAAGGGTGCCGCCGGTCACCGTGGTGGACGAGGGGGCGATGGTGCCGTCGTCCTGCAGCGAGCCCGCCGTGAGCGTGAGGGCGCCGGTCGTGAGAACGCCGGTGCTCGTGACCGTGGTCGATCCGCCCGCGAGCTTCAGGGCTTCGGTCCCGAAGTTATAGGTCGTGCTCACCGTCCCCGCTCCGCTGCCGCTGGCCGAGCCCAGGCCTGCGGCGCTGAAGGTGGCGCCCGCGCCGGCGATGGTGATCGATGGGCTCAGGGAGATCGTGCTCGAGGTCGTCAAGGTGGGGGTCCCCGAGGTCTGGAAGTGCGTGCTGGTGATCGACACGGGGCTGCTCGTGGTCACCGAGCCGCCGGCCAGGGAGGTGACGTTGGCGCCGGTGCCCGACGCGGAGAAACCGGTGCCGGTCTGACTCAAGGCCAGGTTGGTGAGAGCGCCGGAGGTCCATGTCACCGCTCCCGAAGCCGTCAGGCTGTTGCCGGTCACCCCGTTGACCTGACCGCCGCCGGTGATCGCGAGAGCACCGGTCGTCCCGGCCGTGTTCAGGGTGAGCGTCCCGGCGCCGATGGTGGTCGCGGCGGCCGCGTAGCCCCCTCCCGTGTCGACGGTGACGCTGCCCGGACCCACGGTCACCGCGGTCGCGAGCGCGCCGCCGCTCTTGAGCTCGGTCGTCCCGCCGGTGGCGCCGATCCCCGCCGTGTACGTCCCCGCACCGCTGATCGCGCCCGAGATCGTGCCTGCGAAGACGCTCAGCGTTGCCCCCGAGGGCACCGGGAGGGTCGTGCTCGAGTCCGTGGTCAGGTTCTGCACCTGCAGGGTGCTGCTGGGCGCCAGGGTGCTGCTCGCGCCCGTGGTCAGGTGCAGGGCGAAGCTCTTGACGATGTTCGTCGCGCCCGGATCGAGCGTGTTGATCCCGCCCGCGACGATGGTCCCCGCCCCGGTCGCCAGATTGACGACTGTCGACGCCGTGCCCAGGGTCACGGCCTGCGTGGTCGTCAGCGTCGTGCCGCTCACCCCCTGGAAGTGCGAGCCGGCGATCGAGACCGGGCTCCCGGTGAGGATCGATCCGCCGTTCAGGGCGGCGGTCTGGGTCGTCGCACCGATGGTCATCGTCTGGCCCGTGGGCTGGATGACCTGCAGGTTCGAACCCGCTGTGTGATTGATCCAGGCCGTCGTCGTCCCCGTCCCGACCGCCCAGCTGAAGGTGCCGGTGACGTCGAGGGTCTCGGCATGGCCGGGACTGTTGGGCGAATCGAGCTCGCCGCCGCCGGCGAGGGTGAGACCGCCGACCGTGGAGGTGGTCGTCGTCGTCGCCGAGCCGAGCGTCAGGGTGCCGCCGCTGGCGATGCTCAGGCTGCCGCCGGCCTGGATCGAGCTCACGGTCTGGGCGCTCGACACCGTGACGGTGACGCCCGCCGCCCAGCACGCCACCTGCGGGCCCGTCGGGGGAGCGCCCTGCGACCAGTTCGCGCTCGTGGACCAGTTGCCCCCGCTCGGAGCGTAGGCGTCAAAGGGCCCGGTCGCCGGGCAGCTCGACGAGGTCACCGTCAGGGTGA
Organism: Solirubrobacteraceae bacterium; assembly: GCA_035552215.1. GTDB lineage: Bacteria > Actinomycetota > Thermoleophilia > Solirubrobacterales > Solirubrobacteraceae > Palsa-465. The sequence goes on from DASZLV010000021.1 coordinate 61,170, forward strand.
CGTTCTGCGCGTTGTACTGCGCGAAGTAGGTGCTCGCGGCACTCCCGCTCAGCTGGGTGAACTCGCCGGAATGCGAGCTGAAGGTGAGGATCGCGAAGGTGTTCGCCTGCGCCGGGGTGAAGCCGCCGACGTCGGTCACCGACAGGGTGCCCGAGAGCGTCGCGGTGCCGCTCACCTTCAGCTGCCCGAAGAAGCCGTTGCCGGTGCCCGCAGTGATGCCGCCGATGGCCACCGCGAGCGTCCCCCCGCTCCCCTGCACGTAGTTGCCGGTGATGGTGAGGATGCCCGGCGCCCCGTCCCCCGGAGAGACCGTCCCCGAGGTATTGGCCAGCGCTCCGGTCACGGCCCCGGTGCCCTGAAGGGTGCCGCCGGTCAGGGTGGTCGAGGAGGGAGTGACGGTCCCGTCGTCCCGCAGCGTGCCACCGGTGATGCTCAGCGGACCCGCGGTCAGGGTGTTACCGCTGAGTACCGTCGTCGTCCCGCCGGTTAGGACCAGGCCATCGCCGCCGAACCCATAGTTCTGCGGCGAACCCCCGGTGGCGTTGACCCCCGCGGCGCTGAAGGTGGCCCCGGAGCCGGTGACGGCGGTCGAGGTGCCCAGGGTGATCGTGCTCGAGGTCGTGAAGGTGGGAGTGCCTGAGGTCTGGAAGTGCGCGCTGGTGATCGACACGGGGCTGCTCGTGATCACCGAGCCGCCGGCCAGGGACGCCGTGCTCGTCCCCGAGATCGAGAAGCCGGTGCCGGTCTGGCTGAGCGCGAGGTTGGTGAGGGCACCGGAGGTCCACGTCACCGACCCTGAGGCGGTCAGGGTGTTGCCGCTCACACCGTTGATCTGGCCGCCGCCCGCGATCGAGAGAGCACCGGTGGTGCCCGCGGTGTTGAGGGTGAGCGTGCCGGCCCCGATGGTCGTCGCGGCGGCCGCGTAGTTCCCGCCTGCGTCGACGGTGACATTGCCCGGGCCGACGACGACTGAGGTCGCGGCGGTGGCGCCGCCGAGGCTGCCGCCGCTCTTGATCTCGGTCGTGCCCGTGCTGGCGCCGATCCCCGCGGTGAACACCCCCGCGCCGCTGATCGTTCCCGAGATCGTCCCCGCCGCTACGTTCAATGCCGCTCCCGAGGGGATGGGGAGGGTGCTCCCCGAGTCGGTGGTCAGGCTCTGCACGTTCAGGGTGCTGTTGGCGGCCAGGGCCGTGCTCGTCCCCGTGAGATGCAGCGAGAAGGTCTGCACCGTGTTGGCGGTGCCGACGGTGACGATGCCGGCAGCGGTGATCGTCCCTCCCGTCCCGCTCGTGAGATTGACGCCGGACCCGAGCGTGACCGTCTGGCCGGTCACCGTCAACGTGGTGCCGCTGACGCCCTGGAAGTTCGTGTTGGTGATCGATACGGGGCTGTTGGTGGTGACCGATCCGCCGTCGAGGGCGGGCGTCGAGCTCGCGCCGTCGATGTTCAAGGAGCCGGTGCCACCCGCCGTCTGGTTGATGATCAGGGCGGAGCTCGCGGCCGCGTTGAGCGCGGCGGCCCCGCTACCGGCACCGCCGCCCCAGTCGAAGTTGCCCGTGACCGTGAGCGTCTGGCCGCTCGCGCCGTCGAGCTCGCCACCGACCTCGAGTGCGAGGTTGTTCACGTTCGAGTTGTGTGCCGACGCGGTGAGCTTGAGGGTGCCGCCGATGATGCTCAGGTCCCCGGCGGCCTGGATCGAGTCGGCAGTCTCGCTGTCGGACACCGTCACCGTCGTGCCTGCGGCCCAGCATGCGACCTGAACCCCGGTGGGGGGGGCGCCCTGCGACCAGTTCGCGCTCGTGGACCAGTTGCCGCCGCTCGGCGCATAGGCGTCGAAGTTGTTCGCCGGGCAGCTCGACGGCTTGACGAGCAGGGTGACGCCACTGGCGCTGTACTGCGGGTAATAGGAGCCGGCGTTAGGTCCGCCGATGGTGGCGAACGTCCCGCTCGTCGCGCCGGTCGAGGCGAGGACCTTGAAGGTGCTGGTCTGACTCGGCGTGAAGCCGGAGGCGTTGGTGAGCGAGAGGGTGCCGCCGAGCGATGCCGTGCCCGCGACGGAGAGCTGTGCAGAGCCGCCGCTCGCGAGGGTGATCGCCAGCGTCCCGCCGCTCGCCTGCGAATAGTTGCCCGACACGGAGAGCGTTCCCGGCGTCGCGTCACCCGGGGACACTGTCCCCGACGTATTCACCACCGCACCGGCGACGGTACCCGTGCCGCGGAGCGTGCCTGCGGTGAGCGTCACCGCGTTCGGCGAGGGTGCCACGGTGCCGTCGTCGACGAGGATCCCGCCCTGGAGGGCCAGCGGACCCGTGTCGAGCGTGTTGGCGCTCGCCACCGTCGTCGTCCCGCCGGTGAGGACGAGGGTGTTGGTGCCGAAGCCGTAGGTCTGCGCCAATCCGCCGGTCGCGTTGACCCCGGCGGCCGTGAACGTCGCCCCGCTCCCGCCCACGTTCACGGTGGAGCCCAGGGTGATCGTGCTCGCGGTGGTCACCGACGTGCCGCTCGAAGCTTGAAAGCCCGGATTGGTGATCGAGACCGTTGAGCTGCCCGTGTTGAGCGACCCGGCGAGAAGCAGAGGGGTGGAGCTGCTCCCGTCGATGGTCAGCGGGCCGCTCGAGATCGCCAGGCCGGAGCCGCCGGCCCCGTTGAGCCTCGCGGTCCCGCTCCCCGTTCCCCCCCAGTCGAAGTTGGCCGCCACCGTCAGGGTCCGTCCCGAGGGGCCGTCGAGCTCGCCGCCGCCTTCGAGGAAGAGGTCGGCCACGGCCGAGTCGTTCGAGGTCGAGGTGAGCGTGAGAACACCGCCGCTGACGACGCTGAGGTCGCCCCCCGCCTGGATCGAATCGGCGCTCACGGCGGTGGAGACGGTGACCGTGGTGCCGGCGTCCCAGCACGCGACCTGGGTCCCCGTGGGGGGTGCGGTCAGCGACCAGTTGGCGCTCGTGCTCCAGTCCCCCGAGGCCGCCGTGTATTTATCGAAGTTGCTCGCCGGACACCCCGCCGCGACCGCCGTGGCGCTCAGCAGTCCCGCCGCCGCGCCCGCCGCGATGAGCAGCGCCAGTGCGGCCAGCACCGATCGCCGCCCGCGCGCGGACAGACGATCTCCTCGTCGACCCCTCATCTTGCCCCTTCCTGAAAGCGACACAACGTCGCTAAGCTCGCGGCGATTCTACGGTTTCTCAACGCTTCGCGGCACAAACTTCCATCTTTGCTGACAATCCTCATGGATTGCCCACCGATCGCCGATGGTCGAATATGAGCTCTCGGCTCGTGTCGTTCCTGAGCTCGGAGTCGTCGACCCCTGGCGATGGGTTCTCCGCGCACGATCGCGGGCTCATGGCGCGCATCACGGTCTGGCTGTTCCTCGGCGGGGCTTTCCTCACCGTGGTCGTGCTCGTCCTCCCCCACGGCCACGTCAAGATTGTGGGGATGCTCGCGGTGTGCGGGGGATGTCTCCTGGGCGCGGCCATCATGCGGGTCGCCTCCGAGCGCCTGCCACCCTGGACCTTCGACATCATCGCCGCCTACGCCGCGGTGCTCATCACCGGCGCCAGATGGTTCGCCAACACTGGGGGGGACAGCGGGACGGGCATCCAGGCCCTCTACGTGTGGGTCGTGCTCTTCGTCTTCTACTTCCTCCCCCGCTCGCACGCGCTCCTCCAGCTGGCGTGGATCGGAGCGCTCTATGGCGCGGTCCTCGACCTGGCCCGCCCCACCAACAGCGCCACCATCACCCTGTGGACGGTGACGATGATCGGCCTGCTCCTCGCGGGCCTGGTCATCGCCAGGATGCGTGACCGCACCGACGATCTCCTCGCACGGCTCGGCCTCGCCGCGCGCACCGACGGCCTAACCGGGTTGCTCAACCGCCGCGCCTTCGACGAGCGCCTGGAGCAGGAGATCGCGCGCGGCGAGCGGACGCGCCGTCCCTTCGTCGTCCTCCTCGGTGACCTTGACCGCTTCAAGGAGATCAACGACCGTTTCGGCCATCCCGCGGGAGACGCCACCCTGATCCTCGTCGGGCAGGTGCTGCGGGGCGCCACCCGATCCGTCGACACCGTCGCCCGGGTGGGCGGCGACGAGTTCGCCATGCTCCTGCCCGAGAGCGATGAGGAGCAGGGCCGGGTGCTCATCGAGCGCCTGCGCCGCTATCTCAGCGATGCCCTGGTCGACCACGACCCCGCGGTCGGCCTCTCCATCGGCCTCGTCGTCTATCCCCGAGACGGGGAGACCGCAGAGGTGCTGCGGGTATCGGTCGACAAGGCCCTCTACGCCGCCAAGGAGGCCGGCCCGAGCCGCCTACCCGCGCCGCGGCCACCGGCCGCTGACACCGCTGAGACCGCGGAGACCGCTGAGACCGCCGAGACCGCCGAGACCCCGGAGCTCGCGGCGATGCTCACCCTCGTGCGCAGGCTTGACGCGCGCGGGTTGGGGTGCCCGGAGCATTCGCGTCGCGTTGCCCAGCTCGCCGGCATCGCGGCACGGCAGCTCGGTCTTCCTCCCGCCAAGGTCGAACGCATCGAACTTGCCGGGGCGCTCCACGACATCGGCACGATCGGCGTGCCCGAAGCGGTCCTCCGCAAGCGCGGGCCCCTGACCCCCGCCGAGCGTACGGTGATCCATCGCCATCCCGAGATCGGTGCCGACATCCTCGGGTCCGGGCCCTTCGTTGACATCCGCGATTGGGTGCTCCATCACCACGAGCAGCCCGACTCGGGTGGTTACCCGAGCGGCCTGGGGGCGACCGAGATCCCCTTCGAGGCGCGCATCCTCGCGGTGGCCGAGGCCTACGAGGCGATGACCAACGATCGTTCCTACCGCCCTTCCCTTGGGGCGCGCGAGGCACGCTCGGAACTGCGTCGCGGGGCCGGAACGCAGTTCGACGGCGAGGTCGTCGACGCGCTCCTCGCCGCCATCGAGGGCGACTCGCCTCGCAGCACCTGAGCCTCTACGCTTTAGGTATGCCCGATCGTATTGTCTACGTCTCGCGGCTCGTTCGCAGATCGCTCGTGGGAGCAGACGGGGCTGATGTGGGTCGGGTGGTCGATGTCGTACTGGGATCGGGCGGCCGACCGCCGCGAGTCAACGGCTTCGTCGTCGCCGTGCAGCGCCGGCACGTCTTCGTCGGCGCCGGCCGGGTTGGGGAGATCGACGCCGAAGGAGTCCGGCTGCGTCGCGGGTCGATCAACCTGCGCCAGTTCGAGCTCCGTCCCGGCGAGCGCCTCGCCTCCGCGGAGCTCATCGGAAGCCGGATCAGAGCAGGTCGCGTGGTCGACATCGGGCTCACCCCCGCCCCCGAGCCCTTCGCTTGGGAGGTGGCAACCGTCGCGCTCGGCCACCGCAGCCTGCCGGGGCGCCGCCGGGCGCCCGAGGTGATCGACTGGAGTGAGGCGGGAGACCTGTTCGCCGATGAGCGCCCCATAGACCGTGAGGCGGCGGCCCTGGGCGGACTCCATCCCGCCGAGATGGCGGCCGCCATCCGGCGCCTGCCCTTGAGCCGCCGGCGCGTCCTCGCCTCGGCGCTTGAGGACGAGCGCCTGGCCGATCTCCTCGAGGAGCTCTCCGAAGATGAGCAGGTGCGCCTCGTCGAGGGCCTCGATCGCGAGCGTCTGGGCCGGGTGCTCGATGAGATGGAGGCCGACGATGCCGCCGACCTGCTGGCCGAGTTCTCGGCCGCTCGACAGGCCGAACTCCTGGGCGCGATGGACCCCGACGAGGCCGAGCCCGTGCGCCGGCTGCTCAGCTATGCGCCCGACACCGCCGGCGGCCTGATGACCCCCGAGCCGATCATCCTCGGCTCTCAGGCCACCGTTTCCGAGGCGCTGGCGCGGATTCGCGACCACGACCTCCCGGTTCCGGTGGCCTCTCAGGTCTTCGTGTGCCAGCCCCCGCTCGAGACGCCGACCGGGCGCTACCTGGGCGTCGTCGGGGTCCAGCGCCTGCTCCGCGAGGCGCCCAGTAAGCCGGTCGGCCGTTGCCTGGACGAGGACTGGGAGGCGATCGACGTCGACGCCAGCGACCGCGAGGTCGCCGAGCGCCTCGCCGCCTACGACGTGGTGGCCATCCCCGTCACCGATTCGGCCAAGCGCCTGGTCGGCGCCGTGACCATCGACGACGTGCTCGACCGCGTACTGCCCTCCAACTGGCGCGTTGCGCGCGCCTCCCGCTGATGGCTCGCCACGACGACCTGGGAAAGCCTCGCGGTACGCCGGGCGGTCCCTCCTACGACCCCGATGCCTTCGCGCGCTACGCCGAGAAGATGGCGCGCTTCCTGGGGACCGGTCGCTACCTGGCAGCGCAGACGGGCTTGGTGTTCCTGTGGATCGTCCTCAACATCTCGGCCGCCATCGGGCGCTGGGACCCGTACCCGTTCATCCTTCTCAACCTCGCCTTCTCCACTCAGGCGGCGTACGCGGCGCCGATGATCCTGCTCGCCCAGAACCGCCAGGCCGACCGCGAGCGCGAGGAGATCGAGCGCGATCGCGAGATGAACTCCCGCTCCCTGGCCGACACCGAGTTCCTGGCCCGCGAGATGGCGGGGATCCGGCTCGCCCTGGAGAACAAAGCCGATCGCGAGGATGTGACCGACGCCATCGACCGGCTTACCCATACGCTGGAACGCCTCCACGGGGTCGAGCTCGGGGACGACCAAGCGTCGTCGGGTGTCGAAGACCCCGCCACGACGCCTAGTCCAGGCGGCGACGCGCGAACCGCTCAGTAAGCTCAGGACATGGAGCCAGCCAGCCCAGGCGCGCTCGTCACCGTCGCGGGAGCCGGGCCCGCGCTCGACGGGATCGTCTTCGACACCCCAAGTGGTGCCAAGGTCGTCGTCGCCGTGGTCGATCCCGCGCGCGGCCCGATGTTTCGCACCGTCTCGGTCGACGCCTTGAGTGAGCGCGCCGAGGACGGAGAGCACGACCACGCGCTGCGCCTGCTCATCCGTCGCACGCCGCCCCCGGTTCGCGGCGCGGCGCGAGGAGGTGGGGCGGGCAGTCGCGGGCGTTCCGCCGGGTACAAGCGTGGGACCGCGCACCGTCCCACCGGCCGCTAGCGCTCAGGCCAAGCTTCCCTCATCGGGGATGACCCGGTCGAGCTGTGCGTTACGTACAACCGTCCGGGTAGATCTCTGGCCAATGGGCTAAAGGCGAAAGCCCATCGAGACGACATCATAGTCGCGAAGTATCACGTGCTAAGGAGTCCAAATGAGTCCCGAACGTACCCATGCCTATCGGCGAGTCATGCAGACCCTCAATGAGCTGGGTCCGAGCAAGCTGCTCGATGGTGAGCAGGACCGCATCCGCGCGGCCGCCGACAACCTCATCTTCAGCTCCGACCTGACTGAAGACGTGGCAGCTCAGGAAGCCCTCGACGACGTCGAGCGCCTGTGCCGCGCCCTGGTGGAGAGCGGGCGCTGGGAGCAGGTGACGGCCGGGCGTCTCTCCGATGACCTCTTCGCCTGCGGCCCCGGGCAACCCGTCGAGCTCAAGCCCGAGGTGGCGCTCAAGGCCGCTTGACGTCGTCCGCGACGCGGTGGTCGTCGCGACGTAGCGCGTCCGTGTAGCGCCTGGGCACCGCGGCGGAGTCCCCCTCCTCCCACAGCGTGACGACGACGAGTTCGCTCCCCTCGGGGCGGCATACATAGGTCAGGTCCCGCCGCTCGAGGTCGCGGACAAGGATGCTGCCACGCTCGCCCTGCTCCAAGCGCCCGGCGGCGTGCGCGCGCGCCACTCGTGAGGCGATCTCGGTCTTAGCTTCGAGCGTGCCGCGGACACGCTGGCGGAAGCGCTCGGCCGCATGGTCGGTCACGGCGACAAGCATGGGCAAAGCCACCATACAGCGCGGCCAAGCCGGCGAGAGCAATACTTCGCTCGCTGGTTCTTGCCCAGTCCGGGTATACGGAGGCGATGGCGACCAGTCCCCTTCCCAGCCCCGTCCGTCGCGTCCAGCGCGGCGGTGAGGCGGCGACCCGCAGGCCTGAGTTTGCGTGGCTGGCCCGCGGCGGCCTGATCGCCCGCGGGGTCGTATACGGCGTCGTCGGAGTTCTCGCGCTGAAGCTCGCCCTCGGATCCGCAGGCCGGGCGACCAACCAGCAAGGGGCATTGAAGACGGTCGCTCACGAGCCGTTCGGCAAGGCGCTGCTCATCGCCTTGACTGTCGGCCTCGCCGGTTACGCCCTGTGGCGGCTCGTCCGCGCGGCGATCGGTCACGGCACCCAGGACAGGGACAGCGACTTCGAGCGCGTGGCCGGCGTCGCCAGCGGCCTCGCCTACGCCGGCCTCTGCCTCACCGCGGTGGAGATCCTCGCCGGCGCGGGTGGCGGAGGCGGATCGGGCAATCCCAAGAAGGCGGCCGGTGGCGTGTTGGCCTGGACCGGCGGAACGGTCATCGTCGCTGCGGCCGGTGCCATCCTCATCGGCGTCGCCCTCTACCAGGGCTACAAAGGCATCTCGCGCAGATTCCTCGCGCAATCGAACACCGCCCAGATGAGCCCGGCGGTCAAACGCGGCTTCCTGGCCCTCGGAGTCTTCGGGCACCTCGCCCGGATGGTCGTCTTCGGCCTCATCGGCTTCGGACTCCTGAAGGCCGCCATCGACTACAACGCCCACAACGCGATCGGTCTCGACGGAGCTCTCAACAAGCTCGCCCACAATTCCTATGGCCCCTTCCTGCTCGGCCTCGTGGCCGCCGGGCTGGTCGGATTCGCCCTGTACTCGATCGCCGACGCGCGGTACCGGAAGGTCTAGCGGATCGAGAGCGGGCCGGAGCATTGAGCCCATCACCCACGTCGATCATGTCGACACCGGGCCACCCTGTAGTCCGCCTAGCGGTTGAGCATTGGGCTGCACGCCGGGCACCGGGTCTCGGAGCTTTCCGCGGACGAGTAGCCCGGTGATGACCGCGCCCGCGGCGAAGATCCCGGCCGAGGACCAGAACGCAGTCGTGTAGCCGTGCACAGCGGCGCGGGCGACAAGATTGCCGCTGTCAGTGCCGGCGAGATAGCTGCTCGTCGCGCTCGCCGCCAGGGTGCTGAGCAGCGCGGTCCCGATCGAGCCGCCGACCTGCGGTGCGGTGTTAGCCATCGCCGAGGCGGCCCCGGCATCGGCGGCGTTGACGCCGAGCGTGGCGATGTTGGTCGCGGGTGGGAAGACCATGCCGATGCCGGCACCCGCGAGGACCAGCCCCGGGAGGATCTGGGTCGCGTAGGTGGCGTGCACGCCGAGTTGGGCGAGCAGCACGAGCCCGACCGCGGCCAGCGCCATCCCGGCGGCGAACAGCGGTCGCGGTCCGGTGCGCGGCAGTACCCGCGTGCTCGTGACGGCGGACATGATCACGAGCGCGGCGGTCATGGGCAGGAACGCCAGTCCGGTCTTCAGCGGTGCGTAGCCGAGGGTCTGCTGCAGGTAGTAGGTCAAGAACAGGAACACGCCGAACATGCCGGCGCCGAGGACTCCGAGAGCCAGGATTGAACCGCCCCGGTTGCGCTCGAGCACGATCGGCAGCGGCAGCAGGGGGTGCTCACTCCTGGCCTGGATCGCGACGAACACCGCCAGCAGCAGGACCCCGGTAGCGAGGAAGCCCACCGTCGTCGAAGCGCCCCAGCCGTGGGTCTGGGCGCGGGACAGGCCGTACACCAGCGCGAACAGGCCTCCGGTCGCGGTCAACGTGCCCGGCACGTCGATCCGCGGCTTGACCGTGTTCGACTTGGACTGCAGCAGCGCGAACGCGCCGAGCGCGGCGGGAACCGCGAAGCCTAGGTTCACCAACAGGGTCCAGCGCCACGACAGCGACTGGGTCAGCAAGCCGCCGAGGAGCAGCCCGAACGCGGCCGAGCCGCCCCCGATCGCACCCCAGACCGCGAACGCCTTGCCGCGCTCGCCGGGATCGGTGAACGTCGTCGTCACCAGCGACAACGCGGCGGGGGCGAGCAGGGCCGCGAACACGCCCTGCAGGGCGCGCGCGGCGACGAGCACGTCAAAGCTCTGCGCCGCACCCCCGAGCGCGGACGCGACCGCGAACCCGACCGCGCCGCCGATAAACGTCCGCTTGCGGCCGAAGAGATCGCTGATCCGGCCGCCCACCAGCAGCAGGCTCCCGAAGGCCAGCGCGTATGAGGTGACGACCCATTGCCGATCGCCGTTGGAGAAGTGCAGCGCCTTCTGCGCGGAGGGGAGCGCGATGTTCACCACCGACGCGTCCAGTACCACCATCAGCTGGGCGATCCCAAGGACCGCGAGGATCCACCACCGCCGCCGGTGATCACCGGCGCTGCCGGTGGCGGGGGCGGCACGATCCGATGTAATCGTCTGAGCGGGCATAAAGACTCCTTGGTCGTCGCCGTCCGACCTCTCGATCGCATGCTGCGTCTGGGGACAATGCAACGTTCGTAGTTCTTACTGAGACATAGATGTATCATCTCGGGATAGAACTGTCAAGACAAATATGTCGCGTTCTGAGATGAATATGTCTAAACTGGAGCCAATGATGCCGGACACAGCCGACACCAAGGTCGCCCCGCGGTTCGATCGCACCGCCGCCGCGATCCTCGACGCCGCCGCGCAGGTGTTCTCAGAACAGGGAACCGCTGCGAACCTGGCGGATGTCGCGGCGGCCGCCGGCGTCAGCCGCGCCACGCTGTATCGCTACTACCCCAACCGCGAAGCGCTGCTCAAGGCCCTGGCCGCCTACGCGCTCACCGAGCTTGCCAACCACCTGAACGACGCCGGGTTGGAACGAGCCACCGTCAAGGAAGCAATCGAGCGACTCGCCCGCGCGCTCGTGGCGGTCGGCGACCGCTACTCCGTGGTTGCCAGTGGGCAGTGCTCGCCTGACGAGGCCGACGCAGAGCGACTCGTCCGCGCGCCCATGCGAGCGGTCTTCGAACGCGGAATCGCCAGCGGCGCCCTCCGCCAAGACCTCACGGCCGACGTATTACTGGAGCTCTTCGGTGGCACGCTGAGCGCCGCCTTCAAGCTCACCCGAAACCGTCAACTCGGCGCCGAAGAAGCAAGCGCCGCCGCAGCAGCCGTCTTCCTGGACGGCGCGCGAGCGCGATAACTCGAAAACGCCACCGAAAACGGTCGGGACGCACGTGAGCCTATGCAAGCTCGTTCCCGCAGTTACATCGCTCTCGTGCCCGGGCGAGCTACTCCGTCTTTCGCCCGCTCGCCGCGTCCGATGGCATCGCCCCGACCAGGCCCACGCACCGGGCCGCGGACTCCATCGCCAGCTCGGGCCCTCCCACAAGATATCCCGCCGCGAGCGCGTCGCCCGCACCGGTGGTGTCAACCGCGATGGCCGCGGGAGCGGCATAGTGGCCTTCGGGGAACCGCGCACCCCGCGCGCCGAGCTTGATCACCCAGGCGGCGTCGAAGTCGGGCACGGCGGCCTGCTCGGCCTCGGTGGCAAAAGCGAGATCGGGGCCGAGGGCCTCCAGGCGCGCGGCGAAGCGCCGGGCCCCGACGATCTCGATGTCGTGAGCTGAGGCGAGATCGACGGTCACCCGGCGGGCGTGCCTGGCGGCTTCGATGGCTGCTTCGGCCATCGGCTCGCGCAGCAGGCAATACCCCGAGACGTGCAGGACATCGCATGACTGCACCCACGACGGATCGAGCTCGGAGCGGTCGAGCAGCGCGGCCACGCCCGGGTCCGAAGCCATCGTCCGCTGGCCGTGGGCGTCACGAATCGAGACGACCACTCCGCCTCGGCCCGTCGCCACCGGGCCGCAGATCTCGACGCCGTAGCGCGCAAGCTCGGCGGCGGCCAGCTCGCTGGGGACGTCGGTCCCGCGCTTGCAGATCAGCCGGCTGGTGGCGCCGAGGGCGCTGGCCCACGCCGCCACGTTGGCGGCCTGACCGCCCGCGGCGAAACGGATCGCGGCGGGCGTGTCAGCATCCGGCGCCAGCGGGCCGTCCGGCAGAACGATGACGTCGAGGATGAGATCGCCGATCGTGCAGATCGACAGCGGCCTGGTCTCGTCGGCGGTCGCGCTCCGGGGGTCCATGCCGACATGATCGCCCCCGGCGCGGCTCGGGGTCGCTGTCAGCCCGTTCGGTAGGGTCGGCGCCGGTGAAGTCCGGGCAGCGAACAGTTGTTTTCTCGGAGGAAGTCGCCCGCGCGGTCCGTGACCGGGCGCCGGTCGTCGCGCTCGAATCGACGATCATCACCCACGGCCTGCCGCGCCCCGAGAACGTTCAGGCCGCGCTCGCGTTCGAGCGCGCGGTGGCCGACGGCGGCGCGGTACCCGCGACCATCGCAGTGCTCGACGGAGTCGTCCACGTGGGCCTCGACGCCGACGAGCTCCAGCGGCTCGCGGGCAGCGAGGGTTCATTGAAGCTCAGCGCCCGGGACCTCCCGGTGGCGATGGCCCAGGGAGCGACCGGCGGCACGACCGTCGCCGCCACGGCGCTGCTCGCGTCGCAGGCCGGCATCCGCGTGTTCGCCACGGGCGGGATCGGCGGCGTCCACCGCCATGCCAGCACGACCTTTGACGAATCGGCCGACCTCGGGATCCTCGGGAGCTGCCGGATCACCGTCGTCTCCGCCGGCGTCAAGTCGATCCTCGACATTGGCGCCACCCTCGAGCGCTTGGAGACCCTGGGAGTCACCGTGCTCGTCTTCGGCACGGACCGTTTCCCCGCGTTCTGGCTGACCGACAGTGGCTATAAGGTCGACTTCTCGGTCACCACCCCCGAGGAGATCGCCGACGTGATGTATGCCGCCGATGCACTGGCGCTTCCGCGCGGGATCCTCGTGGCCAACCCGCTGCCGGAGGCCGCGCAGCTCGACCCCGACACGCACGACCGCCTGCTCGCCGAGGCCTTGGAGGCAGCTGGTACTGCCTCCATGCGCGGCAAGGAGATCACCCCCTTCCTGCTCGACTACATCCACGAGCACACCGACAGGACGAGCGTGGCCGTCAACCTCGAGATTGTCGGCGGTAACTGCAAGCTCGGTGCCGCGATCGCTCGCTCCTGGGCGTCGCGCTAGGAGCTCGGCTCACCAGCCGGAACCTCGTAGGCCCACACGGGCCCGTTCTGGAGCATGCTCGTGATCTCCTCAGGTGCAACCGGCCGGGAGAAGTAGAAGCCCTGGGCGAGCCCGCACCCCAGGCGGCGCAGCTCGTCGATCTGTAGCGGCGTCTCGACGCCTTCGGCGACAACTTCGAGCGAGAGCGCCCGGGACATGCCGATGATCGCCTCGGTGATCGCGGTGTCGCGAGGCTGGATGCCCAGGCCGACGACGAATGAGCGGTCGACCTTGAGCGCGTCGAGGGGCATGCGGGTCAGATAGCCCAGCGCCGAGTAGCCGGTGCCGAAGTCGTCGATGACGAGCCGGACCCCGCGCGCCTTGAGCGCGCGTAGGGTGTGGGTAAGCGCTTCGGAGTCGGCGAGCAGGACGCTCTCGGTGATCTCGAGGCTCAGGCAGTTGGGATCCAGGCCGGTATTGCGCAGGACGGCGTCGACGGTCTCGACGAAGCTGCTCTTGGCCAGTTGCACCGCGGATAGGTTCACCGACAGCCCGAAGGGAGCCGAGTCCGGTCGCATCGGGTACCAGTTGGCCGCCTGCCGGCACGCCCGCTCGAGCACCCAGTCGCCGATCGCCCCGATCAGTCCGCTCTCCTCGGCGACGGGGATGAACTCGGTGGGCGAGATCATCCCGAGCGTGGGGTGCTGCCAGCGGAGCAGCGCCTCGACGCCGACGATGTCGCGGTGGGCGAGCGACACCACCGGCTGGTAGACGACGCTCAGCTCGTCGCGGTCGAGCGCGCGACGCAGGTCGTTCTCCACGCGCAGGCGCGCTATCGCCCGTACGCGCATGGCGTCGTCGAACACCTCGTAGCGAGCGCGGCCGTGCTCCTTGGCGCGGTACATCGCGGCGTCGGCGTCGCGCACGAGGTTCTCGGCGGGCTCACCGCCGCGGGCGAGGGCGATCCCGATGCTCACGGTCACGAAGTGCTCGTTGGCGCCGAGGACGAAGGGACGGGCGAACACCGCCGCGATGCGCTCGGCCGTGGCGATGGCATCGTGCTCGCCGGCGATGTCCTCGAGGAGGATTCCGAACTCGTCGCCGCCGAAGCGCGCCACCGTGTCACTCGCTCGCACCGCCTGGCTCAGCCTGGGGGCAACCGCCGCCAGCAGCTCGTCGCCCATGTGATGGCCCAGGCTGTCGTTGACGAGCTTGAACCGGTCGAGGTCGAGGAAGAGGACCGCCGTGAGGGTCTGGCTGCGCTGCATGCGCGCGAGCGCGTGCTTCAGGCGGTCGTGGAACAGCACTCGGTTGGGGAGCAGCGTGAGCGCGTCGTGGAGGGCGCGATGGCGGACATCGTCCTCGGTCGCCTGCCGTTCGAGTGCGTCGGCGAGGACGTTGGCCAGCGATTGGAGGAAGTCGATGTCGCCCGCCGAGTAGGTGCGTGGGCGCGTTGACTGCACGCCGAGCACACCGAACGGGCCTTGGCGGCTTTCGATCGGCACGGTCAGGCCGCTCCGCGCGTGGCGGTCGCGCAAAGCGGCTGACTGACCGAACCGCTGTTCGGTCAACCAGTCGGTGACCACCACGGGGCCGGCGGTGAGAATTGTGTATCCGGCCTGCGAGCCCGCTCCGGTCGGGGAGGACATGGTTCCCATCGCGCCCTCGGGCCAGCCGAGACCGCCGCGTAGTAGGAAGCACCCGCGCTCGGGCAAGAGCTCGCTCACGGCAACGATCTCCACCTCGAGGATCTCCGCGGCCACCGTGCTCGCCTCCTGGATCAGCGCCGACGTCGTGGCGCCCTCGAGCGCGTGCTCTCCCAGGCGCGCAACGGCCGCCTGCTGCGCCGCCCGGTGCTCGAGCTCGATCTCGGCCTGCTTGCGCTCGCTCACGTCGGAGAGCACTCCGTGCCACTGCAGCCGCCCTGCTCCGTCGGGCACGAGCTGGGCATCATCGCGGATCCACACCACGCTGCCGTCGCGATGGAGCATTCGATACTCGTCGGGAACCGACTCCGGCGACTCAGAGACGATGTGTGCGAGCTCCGCCGCCAGCACGCGGTCGTAGTCGGCGGGGTGCAGGCGCGAGGCCCACAGGTCGGGGTCTCCGCACCACGCCTCGGGCGAGAAGCCGAGGATATGGCGAATCTGAGGGCTCACGTAGCGCCACCGGCCCGCGGGCCCAGTGTCCGCGACGTAGATGATCGCGGGAACTCGTTCGAGCATGTTCTTGAGGAGCACGTCCTCGGGGACGAGCGTGTCGACCTCGACCGGGAGGTCGGAGGCGACGTTATGGGCTTGACCCGCGGACATCAATAACCCCATCGGCGTCAAGGCCGCGATGAGAATCCGGTCTATACCCCCACGGACAGCGGCTTACTACGGAGGGAATGCGTTTACCTGCGCAGCTCTGAGCCCTGGACGGGTTCCCGCTGAGGCACCTCTCGCGGTAAGACTAGAATCGTCGCGACACGTTGCCGGGAGGAGACCGTGCCTGGGCCCGGTTGACCAGGCGCTCCTCGCGGACGGAATCGCTGGTGATGTGAACCCCGCCCTCTCGCAAGACGCCGCCACGGCCTCGCCGCCGCTGCTCCGCGTGTCCGGACTGACCGCCAACGTGGGCCAGATACGAGCCCTCAGCGATGTCGACCTGGACATCGGGTCGGGGGAGCTCGTCGCCGTCACCGGCGAGCCGGGATCGGGCAAGACGACGCTCGTGCGCTGCCTCGCCGGCGAGGCCGATCGGGTGGGCGGCGACATCACCGTCGACGGACGGCCTGCGGCCCACGCGCTCGCCGAGCAGGGGATCGGGGTCGTGTGGCAGGACCTCGAGATGTGCGACAACCTCGACGTGGCCAGCCATCTCCTGCTCGGGCAGGA
Source organism: Solirubrobacteraceae bacterium (assembly GCA_035552215.1). Taxonomy (GTDB): domain Bacteria; phylum Actinomycetota; class Thermoleophilia; order Solirubrobacterales; family Solirubrobacteraceae; genus Palsa-465. Next base: position 77,012 of record DASZLV010000021.1, read on the forward strand.
ACGGCGTCGGCTGTTGCTCTCGCCCTCGCGCTTCCACGCCGCCGCCGCTTCCCTGCTCGCGCGCCTGGAGATTCCCGTTCGCGACACCACTCGGCTTGTCGGCTCCCTCTCCGGCGCCCAGCGCCAGATGCTCGCGGTGGCCAAGGCGATGAGCCGCGACCCGCGGCTGCTCGTGCTCGATGAGCCCACGGAATCGCTCGGCGTGACCGAGGCCGCGCATGTGGAGCAGCTCATCGGGCGCTCGCGGGACCGGGGCGCCGCGATCCTCCTCGTCAGCCGCGACATCGAGCAGATGTTCCGGCTCGCCGACCGGATCGTGGTCCTGCGCCACGGCCGCGTGGTTGCCGAGCTCGACCCCCGGACGACGCATCCCGACGATGTCGCGGCGCTGCTCTCGGGCCAGCAGGTCGACACCTCGGCCCGGCGCCAGCTGACCCGCCTGCACGGCTTGGCTGATCGCCTGGTCTCGGCCGAGCCGTCGTCCAGCCTCTCGCTCATCCTCGCCACCCTGGGATCGGCCCTCGGGACCGAGAAGGTCTGCATCCACGTGGCCACGGGACCGTCGCTGGTGTGCACAGCGTCGCTCGGCTACGCCCCGCAGGAGATCGCCGCGTGGTCGCGGGTGCCGTTCGGGCCCGAGGGCGGCCCGGTCGGACGGGCCGCCGCCAGCGGCGAGCGGGTGGTCGAAGCAGACCTGCGGTCGAGTCGCGCCTGGGCGCAGTTCGGCGACATCGCCGACTCGGCGGCGATGTCGAGCTCCTGGTCGGTACCGGTCATGGGGCCCGCGGGCGTAAGCGCGGTGATCACGGTGTTCATGCCTCAGCCCGGCGCCCCCGAGCGCGACGAGCAGGATCTGCTCACGCTCTACGCCGGCTATGCCGCAAGCGCGGTGGAGCGCGACCGGCTCCTGGACCAGCTCACCTCGCGCAATCTCGTGCTCGAGACCATTCGCGAGATGCTCCAGACCCTCACCGGCTCGGTCACCGTCGGCGAGGAGGGGCTGGCGATCGCCCTGCAGTCGCTGCGCCGCGGGCTCAAGGCCGACGAGGTCGGGCTCCTGAGCCGGGTCGACGCCGAGACGGTCCGCTGGCGCGCCTACGCCGGACCGCTGGGCACCGATCAGAGCACGATGTCCCAGGCTCTGTACGCCGCCCCCCGGACGGCACTCGCGCAGCAACCCCGCGACGGCACCGCGCGGGAGCTGCCCGGTGGCCTCGACCGTCGGATCCTCGCCGTGCCCTTCAACGCTCCCGGCGGCCCCGCCGCTCTGCTCGCGACATGGAGCGACGCCCGGGGGCGCGAGGAGGAGACCGCGCTCATCGAGGACGCCGCCCAGTCGCTGAACCTGGCCCTGGAGCGCGAGGAGGCCGGCCGCGCTCACCAGGAGGCGGTTGCCCTGCGCCGCTCGCGTGAGCTGCAACGGGGCTTCCTCTCGCGCCTCAGCCACGAGCTGCGCACGCCGCTGACCGCCATCCGGGGGTACGCCGAGAGCTTGATGCAGACCGATGTCTCGTGGGACAGCGCTTCCGAGCAGCGTTTCCTGCAGACCATCGCCGCCGAGTCCTCGCGCCTGGGACGGCTGGTCGATCACCTGCTCGATTTCTCGGCCATCGAGTCCGGGGTGATGCGCATCCAGCCCGACTGGTGTGACCTCCGGCTGGTCATCGAGGCGGCGGTCTCGTGCCTGCCCCGGGAGGCGTCGGGGGCCGTCTCGGTCGCCTGCGATCCGCTCCTCCCGGCGGTTTGGGGGGACCACGACCGCCTGGAGCAGGTGTTCGTGAACCTGCTGGGGAACGCGCTCCGCCACAACCCTCCGGGGACGCAGGTTCTCGTCACCGCGCACAACGGTGCCGAGGGCGAGGTCGAGATGACGGTGACCGACGACGGGAGCGGCTTCCCCGCGGCGTTGGCCGCTGCCCCCTTCGACTCGACGCGGCGCCACCGCTCGCACAGCGCGGGCGCCGGGCTTGGCCTGTCCATCGTCCACGGGATCGTCGAGGCGCACGGAGGCCGGATCGAGCTGGCCTCGGCTCCGGTGGGGACGGCGTTCACCATCCTGCTCCCGGTGGAGGCGAGCGGAAGCGCCGGACCGGGCGGTGAGGTGCCCGACGGCGTACGCGGCGAGACCCTCGTCGGCCTGACCGCGGGCGCCGAAGGCGCCCTGCCTGCGGCCGCGCCGAGCGGTGGCGATGGCTGACGTCGGCGCCAATACTCGGGCACTGCTCGTCGAGGACGACCCGAACATCGTCGACCTGATCCGCTCCAACCTGGCCGTGCGCGGATTCGACACCGTCGTCTCCAGCGACGGAATCCGGGCGCTCCAGCTTCTGGAGACCGAGGCACCCGACATCGTCCTCCTCGATCTCATGCTGCCGGAGGCCGACGGCTTCGAGCTCTGCCGGCAGATTCGCGAGCGCTCAACGGTGGGAGTGATCGTCGTCTCGGCCCGCGGCGGGGAGCGCGACAAGGTCACGGCGCTGAACATGGGCGCCGATGACTACATGACCAAGCCGTTCAGCGTCGAAGAGCTGCTGGCCAGGATCACCGCGACCCTGCGGCGCACCCGCGCAGCAGGAACCCCTGAGCCTGCTCCCGCCGTGTTCACCGCCGGCGATGTGGTCATCGATCTGGCCAACCAGCAGGTGACCAAGCAGGGCGAGCCGGTCCACCTCACCCCCACCGAATTCGCCCTCCTCCGTGAGCTCGTGACCAACCGGGGCAAGCTCCTCAGTCACGCCCACCTGCTGCGGAGGGTCTGGGGACCGGCCTATCAAACGGAGACCGAGTATGTGCGCGTCTATGTCCGGCGCCTGCGCGCCAAGCTCGAGGCCGAGGACGGAGAGTCGCCCCTGATCCTCACAGCGCCGAGGGCGGGATACCGGTTCGTGGCGGAGTAAGCGCCAATTGACCGTTTCTCACTTTTTTACACGAATAGCAAGATGTTAACGATTCATTCACACCGATAGTTCTAGTCTGGCACTGGATTTATCAAAGTGACAGTGCCAGGCCCCGGCGCATCGCGCACCTGGCCCCGTCGCGTAAGAAGGAGAGGGAGGTTTATTGTGCACTTGCTGAAAAGCAAGGGCGTCGTCGCTGCGCTCGCCGTTACCGCGAGCTTTGCTATCGCTGCCTGTGGCAGCTCTTCGTCGACGACGTCCACGAAGAGCTCGACACCGTCCACGAGCTCGACACCCAGCAGTACGCCGACCGTTACGGCGGCATCGTTTACCAACGACTACTCGGCCATGGCGGCGCTCAAGCCGCTGGCGGCGCAGGGAAAGGGAGCGGTCGCCGCGATCCTTCCCGACACCACGACGTCGACGCGCTACGTCGCCTACGATGCGCCCGCCCTGAAGGCGGCCATGACTGCGGCCGGCCTGCCTAGCTCCGACATCATCGTCCAGAACGCTCTCGGCAGCGACTCGACGTTCCTCACCGATGCGGAAAGTGACATCACCAAGGGGGCTTCCGTCCTCCTCATCGATCCCGCGGACTCCGGTGTTGGCGTCCAGGTCGAGAACTACGCCAAGGCCCACGGCGTCGCGGTCGTCAACTATGATCGCTTGACTGTCGGTGGCCCTGCAGAGCCCTACGTGAGCTTTGACAACGTGCAGGTCGGCAAGCTCATCGGCCAGGGCTTCGTGAGCTGCGTCAGCGCGTGGCACGTGAGCCATCCCAACCTCGTCATGATGCGCGGTGATCCCACCGATAACAACGCGGGCCAG
>DASZLV010000022.1:0-3886 GCA_035552215.1 Solirubrobacteraceae bacterium
CATGTCGTCCAGCATTGAGCCGTTGCCGGCGTTGCCGAAGAAGTTTGTGCGTCCCGCGTTGATGCTGTTGCTCTTGGAGCAGCCCGCGCATGGTTATGAGCTGTTGGAGCGCTTGCAGCCGTTGGGGTTCCGTCGCCCCGACCCGGGTGGCCTTTATCGCAATTTGCGCTCGCTTGAGGATGACGGCCTGGTGCATTCCTCGTGGGAGCAGTCAACGGCTGGTCCTGACCGCCGCATCTACGACCTCACCCGTGCTGGGCGCGAAGCGCTCCACGCCCAAGCGAAAGCCCTCGCCGTGACCAGCCAAACCCTCCAAGTCTTCCTCAGCCGCTACAACGAATTCGTCGCGCTGAACAGCAATCCCCTACCGGTGCGCAGCGAGCACTGAAGCCGGTCGGACGCGCGGCGACGCCATCGCGCGATGAACATCGAGTTCCTGTACTTCGAGGGCTGTCCGAGCGCCGAGAGGCTCCTGCCCAGGGTGCGCGCGCTGCTCGAGCGCGCCGGGGTCAGGGACGAGCCGCAGCTGCGGCTCGTCGAGTCGATCGAGGACGCCGAGCGCGAGCGCTTCCTCGGGTCGCCGAGCCTCAGGCTCGACGGCCGGGACATCGAACCCGGCGCCGACGCGCGTACCGACTTCGGGCTCAAGTGCCGCCTCTACCAGACCGCCTCGGGCACTGCCGGGACCCCGCCTGACGCGTGGGTGCTCGCCGCCATCGGTGCGGCGCAGCGGTAGCCGCCACTCATCCCTCATTGGGCGTGGACCGCGAGCACTGGAACAGACGTTACGCCGGCAGTGAGCTGGTGTGGACCGCGGCCGCGAACCGCTTCCTCGTCGCCGAGGTCGCCGACCTGAGCGCCGGCCGCGCCCTCGATCTCGCGTGCGGCGAAGGCCGGAACGCCGTATGGCTGGCGGAGCAGGGCTGGGAGGTGACGGGCGTCGACTTCGCGGACGTCGGACTTGCCAAGGCGGCGACCCTGGCTGCGGAGCGCAACGTCGAAGTCGAGTGGGTGCAAGCCGATCTCCTCGAGTACGTCCCCGAGCCGCGCGCATTTGCCTTCGTCGCCGTGCTCTACCTGCACGTCGTCGCAGCTAAACGACGAGAAATCCTGGCCCGGGCCGCGGGCGCCGTGGCCCCGGGCGGAGCCCTGCTCGTCGTCGGCCACGACTCGAGTAACCCTGAGCAAGGACGCGGCGGCCCACAGGATCCGGCCATCCTCTTCACCGCCGCGGAGGTGGCGGGCGAGCTGCCGGACCTCATCGTCGAGCGCGCGGAAACGGTCCGACGCGCGGTCGGCCCCCCTGATGAGGAGGTGTACGCGATCGACGCGCTCGTACGCGCCACTCGGTCATGAGGTGGCGACGGGATCCCAAGCCCACGCGCGTTCCCGGCGAGTACCCCGAGAGCTTCGTCAAGAGGTTCATGGCCCGTACCCTTCCGGCGGCCACGCCGAACGAGGCCGCGTCGGCGCTCCGCCATCTCCGCGGCAAGGGCTGGACGGAGGAGCAGCTGGCGGAATTCATCCTCCCGTACATGCCGCGCGGTGCGCCGCAGGCGCTCGTGGAGCCGCGCGCACCGCCAGGCCCGCAAGTGCCGGCGCCGGCCCGCGCACCGGCGACGCCGCGCACCCCCACGACGCCGCCCGCCCCCGATGCCGCGCTCCCGCCCGAAGTCACGAGGGCCTGGCTCGACCAGCACCTCCTGACGCTCGACCGCTACCAGCTGCGCCGCGTCGTCGACGAGCTCGAGCGCAGGGGGTGGCCGAGCGGGCGGGTGGCGATGATCGTGCTCCCGCACCTGTTGCCCAAGCTCCCCGCCGATGACGCCAGGGCTATCGTCGCCGGTCTCGCCGATCTGGGCATGAGCGAAGAGGAGGTCACGCGCGCGACGACGCCCCCGTGAATCGTCGCCGTGGCTTGCCTTTCACCCTACGTCAGGGTTTACCGTGCGAGCGGTGAACGAGGTCGACCGAACGTGGAGGGTGGGAGAGCTTGCTCGGGTGACCGGTCTGACGACGCGGGCGCTGCGCCACTACGACGGCATCGGCTTGCTCGTCCCCGGGCGTACCGAGGCCGGTCATCGGGTGTATGCGCGGGCCGACGTCGAGCGGCTGTACCGGATCCTCGCCTTACGCGGTATCGGCCTGCCGCTCGAGAAGATCGGATCGGTGCTCGACGACGACAGCGTGAGCCTGATCGACACCGTGCGCCGTCATCTCGTGGCCGTCGAGCGCGACCTCGAGCACCGGCGTCGGTTGCTCGATCACCTGCGCGACATGCTCGCAGCGCTCGAGCGCTCCTCGGAGCCGACGGTCGAGGACATGATCGGGGCGCTTGAGGCCATGACCGTGCTTGAGGCGGCGGTCGATGACGTCCTCACGCGCGAGCGGTGGCACGCGGGGTGGGAGTCGACGGAGCCCTATGTCGTGCTCCTCAAAGAGGTCGATGGCGAGCGCGTCCTGCCCATCTGGATCGGTGCACCGGAGGCCAACGCATTGGTCTTGCAGCGCCGCGGCGTCGCCCTGGCGCGTCCCCTCGGACACGATCTCACCGTCGGCCTGCTCACCGCGTTGGACGCTCGCGTGGAGCGGGTGGTAATCGAGCGTCTCGAGGACAACACGTTCTTCGCGACGGTGACCGTAGCTTCGAGCGGCGATCCGCACGAGGTCGACGCCCGGCCGAGCGACGCGCTCAATCTCGCCGTGCGCGCCGGTGCGCCCATCCATGTCGCGACCAGCGTGTTCGAGACGGCGGGAAGGACCGCCTGGCCGGACGCCCTGGAGACGGCGGCCGGCGAGATCGGCCAGCCGTCATGGGTGCCCGTGGGGGAGCGGCGCACGATCGAGCGCCCGTCCACCTACGCCATCGACGAGAGCTCACCACCGATGCTGCAGCTTGCCGCGGCCCTCATGCGCGAGCTCGGTCACGGCTCCGTCGCTGACGCGCACCTCTTCCTGGCCATCCTCTCCGAGGGTGAGGACCCTGCCGCGCGGCTACTCGAGCGCCACGGGATCACGCTTACGAAAGTGCGGGACGCGGTCCTCCCTCTGCTCGCCGACGCGCCGGCCGAGCCGTTGTCCGGCGACGCGATTTGCCTCACCGCGCGCGCGATGTACACGATGCAGCGCGCGACGGGTTGGGCGCGCCGCCGAGGCAAACTCGAAGCCGCCCCCCTGCACGTACTGCTCGCGCTACTCGATCCGCCGGACGCCGCCGACACCCTCGGCCTCAGCGTCGACGATGTGGAGGCCCTCCGCGGCGACGCGCGGCGCCAACGCGAACCCTGACGCGCCGCGCCCGCCGGTCAGTCGTCTTCGACCGAACGCGGAAACAGCGCGATGAGAACGTTGGTCGACTGAACCATGAGGGCCGGCCCGCGTGCTGTCGTCTCCCATGACGCGCTCCGGAAGCCGTCGCGCGGAATGGCAAAGGCGCCGAAGGTCTTGTTGTCGTTTCCCACGTACCAGACGAAATCGGTCTCGCCCGGGGGCGCATCGTCCTTGGGCTCGGCCTTCTGCAGCGCTCCACTGAACATCGCGATGAGCGGCGCCTGCGGGCTGGCGGAGCGGACGGTCACCGTCCAGTAAGCGCCCAAACGCTCCTGGAGGGAGGCAACGACCCGGTCGTGGTCAAGACTGTCACTCATGGTTCCCCTCGCTCGTTGACGGAGGCGGCGGCTGCTCACTTCGCCGTCTCGATGCGAGCTTACTGTCCGCTTGCCCACCCGACCTGAGCGCTGCGCCCATGAGGCCGAGGAGGACGAGGCCGGCGAGCGAGAGGGCGAGGCCGCCGTAGCGCAGTGCGGATTGTGCGACGGTGGGGAGCCGGGTGGGGTTCCTGACCGCGACGGCCGCTTCGGCGATGTCCTGCTTTTGGGTCGCGGGC
>DASZLV010000023.1:0-69816 GCA_035552215.1 Solirubrobacteraceae bacterium
TCTTGGGCGCGAGCCCGAGCCAGTCGTTGTGGGAGTACTTGGCTTCGAGCGCGCCGCGCGCCGAGGTCGCCGCCGTCTCGTCCGGGGTCGCGACCCCCCAGGCCACGAGCTGTGCTCCGCTCGCGCCGGTCGCGGTGAGCATCGCCTGGAGCGAGCGCAGGGCGTCGTAGGTGGCGGGCTTGGTGTAGTCGGCGGGGAAGGTGGCGCCGAGGGCGGCGGCCGAGGCGGCGATATCCACGGTCTGCCATCCGGTGATCGCCGCCAGGGCCGCCTGGGCGCCGGTTTCGCCGGCGACGGTGGCGCCGGAGACGGCGGCGACGAGGCTGTAGAGATCGGTCACCGTGGCCGGCGCGGGCGCGGTGCCGAAGGCGCGCTCGAGCTTCACGATCAGCGAGGTGGCGAGCAGGGCCGCAAGCGGTTGCGCCGGCTGGGCGGCGGTGACGGGAAGCTGGGCGAGGTCGAGACCGCCGTAGGCGGCGTGGTGGGTGAGGAGCCAGGCGAGGTCGGCCTGCACCAGGTGCAGCGCCTTGACCACCGTCCCCACCTTGTCGAGCAGGTTGACGGCGGTGAACTGGTCGGGGAGGTTGGCGCGCGTGGCCGGGGCGTAGGCGCCTCCCGGCTTGTCGATCAGGTGCGGATCGGTGACGACGGCGAGCAGCGTGCGCGTGGTCGCGGGCAGGTCGAGCTGCGCGACGAGAAGCGCGGTGACGTCGGCGGGCAGGCCGAGGCTCGGCGCCAGGGCGGCGATCACCCGCTTCTGGGTCAGATAGGTGGCGAGCGGGGTCAGAAGCTCGCCGGCGCGCTGGTTCACTGCCGCCTGGCGCTGGGCGTGGGTGAGCCCGCCGGGGAGCGGGGCGAGCTCGGACTCGGCCGTCACCGCGTCGATGAAGGCAGCGAAGTTGGCGGCGATGAAGGCGTTGCGGGCGGCGACATTGCCGGTGAAGGTGTCATCGACGATCGAGACGGCGGTGGCCAACAGGGTGGGATCGGTCAGGGGCGGGACCTGGGCAAGCTCGCGTTGGAGGATGGCCAGCGGAGGATCGGCGCTCGTGAAGATCTCATCGTGGGTCTGCTGGATGGCGGCACGGACCGCGGGCAGAACCACGTCGGTGATCTGCTGATCGGTGATCCCCGCGGTGGTAGGCGAGGTCGTGAGGACGTAGACGAGCGCGTCGGCGCTGAACCCCGACCGCCGGCTCTGCTTGACCTCCTCGATGAAGGCGAGCGTCGCCGCCGGGTTGGCCAGCGCGGCGGCAAGGGTGCCCGTACTCGTGAGGGGAAGCACGCGCAGGAGCTCGGCGAGTGAGGATCCGATCGTGCGCGCCAGGGTGATGACCCGGTAGATCTCACTGAGGTTGGCGAGGGTGAGCTGTCCGTTGGTGAGGGGGGCGGCGAAGAGCGTCGTCGCGTCGGCGCTCGAGAGCCGCAGCGCCGATTGGATGGCGGGGAGGTGATCGCTCAGGTTCGGGTGGGTCACCGCTCCTCCCGTGGCCAGCGCTGCCAGGTCGGGGTCGGCGGGCACGGCAGGGTCGAGGAACAGGCGCGCGTAGAGCGACGTGGTGCGAGTCCCGTCCGGCGACCGGTGGCCGTCGGCGCTCGTGTCGAGGTTGCCGTAAAAGGCCAGCTGCTCGTCGACCGCCAGTCCCGTCTCCTCGGTGAGGCGGCGGAAGGTGAAGAGAGCGAGGAGGCCGGCGGCGTCGAGGGTGCCCCCGGCAACCGCCGGCGAGGAGAGCAGGAGGTCGAGCTCCCACATCTGCCACGGGGCGTGGCGCCACATGCGCAGGAAGCGGTGGACGCGGTCGAGGACACCGGCGTCGAGCGGCGCCGGGGCGAGCGACTGGATGCTCAGGTCGCACGTGTCGCTGAGGCCCTGGAGATCGAGGGCGGCGCCGCCGCTGCGGACCCACACCACCTCGACGAGCTCGAGGAGCTGCTCATAGGTGATCGAGGCCGCCTGGAGGAAGGCTTCAACGGGCGCGAGGTCGGTGCTCGGGGTCGGCGTGTTCCACACCTGCGCGGCGCCGACCAAGTTCGGCGTGGTGATGAGATCCTGCGCGTGGGGATCGAGGGCGAAGCGCTCGGCGGCCACGCTCACCTGGCTGGCCGGCGATGGCGCGTGCAGGGCGAGCAGCGACTGGCGCAGCTGCCACAGCGTCACCCCCGACTGGGCGAGGTGACTGCGCAGCTCGTCGAGCGGCTTGTCGTAGGGCAGCGTGTGTGGGTAGCTAGCGCCCTTGAGGGTGTCGTAGGCGCCCTCGTTGACGTACTCGGGGGCGGCGCGGAGCTCGGCCGCGCTCTGGGTCGTCTGCTTCCACACCGGGACGGCGGGCGGGCTCACGACGTCCTCGAGGAGCTCGTTGACCAGGTCGATGTAGGGCAGCGGCGTCTCGGTGTTCGGGCAGTTGAGGAGCAGATGCCCGAGGTCCGGGCGCCGGGCCATGAGGGCCGCGAGCGCGGTGGGGAAGGGGCCGGTGAGCTGGTGGTTGCGCAGCCACAGCAGGAGGTCGCACAGGTAGGCGGCCGGACTGAGGACCGAGGTGCAGCCGTCGATGGCGCAGTAGTCCTGGGAGCCGAAGAGGGTGGACAGGGACTGGTCGCGCTTGATCGCCTGCTGGGTGGGATCGTCGAGGGCCGAGGTCGAGCCCACCGCGCTCGGCCACACCCCGACGAAGTCGCGGTTGAGCTGCAGCAGCGTGGACACCGTGCGGGCATAGCGGTGGGCCGCGGTCTGGAAGACGCGGTTGGCCTCGACCTTGGTCAGGCCGGCGGCAAGGGCCTGGGTGAAGAACTGCTGCGAACCTCGGGCGGCGATCTGCGTCGCCGAGTCGAGGCCGGCCGAGAGCAGCGCCTGCGCCGGGTCGACATCCGGGGTGATGCGCAGGACCCGCTGCAGCCGCTTGACGTTGTCGATCACCGCAGCCTGGTCCTGGGCGGGAATCCCCGCGAGCGCCACCTCGCCGTGGGCGGCCAGGTAGGTGGTCACCGTGGTCTTGACGAGATCGAGGGCGGGGCTGTTGGCGAAGAATCGGGTGAGTGCGGGCTGCTGCGGCTCGGGGACGAGGACAGCGGTGGTGATGCGGGCCGAGAGGGCGGCGGTGGGGTAGGCGCGGGTGACCCGGGTGTAGACGACCCGGGCGTAGACCTCGGCCGGGGTCGCGGTGCCCGCGGCCTCGATGTTGGGCGGCGGACCGGCCTGGGTCACGAGCTCGGTCCAGTCCGCGACGGAGAGGCGGGCGAGATCGGCGAGGGTGGTGTACTGGTGTTGCTGGAAGCGGGCGAGCAGGGTCTGCACGAGGGGAACGTGGTTCTTGACGAAGGCGCCGAGCTCGAGGGTGCGCTGCACCGAGGACGCCTCCTCGGGGCTCAGGCCGCTCTGGCCGGAGGCGAGGCCGCGCCAGAAGTTGCGCATCGACCCGGCGTTCACGGCCAGGGCCTGCGCGAACTGCTCGTGCTTGGCGTCGGGGAGCCCGGAGAGGGTGAGGAGCTCCTTGAGGGTCGTCTTACCGACCAGGTAGGGCTGCTGGAGGAGATCGGCGGTGTGGTGGGTCTGGAGGGTGGCGACGATGTCGGGGACCGACTTCTCGAGCTCGGCCTCGATCAGGTTGTCGGTGATCGCGCTCTCGAGCGCCTGGGTCTGGGTGGTGGCGGAGAGGGCGAAGATGAGCGAAGCGATGTGCTGGGTGAGCGGGTCGATGAGCTTGAAGCGGTCGGTGGCGTCGAGGAGCGGGTCGGGCAGCGCGGTCGGGATGTGCTGGCGCAGGAAGGCATAGAAGGCGGCCGTGGGAACGTCGTAGCTCGCCGACAGGCGGGCGGCGATGACCACACGGGTGATCTCCTCCCTGCTGCGGCCGATCTCCTGCGAGAGGAACGAGATGTCCTCGTGCTCGTCTGACTCGACCACCTCGGTGAGCGGGAGGCGCTCGAGCTGGAGCTCGATGGCGCGCCGCAGGATGCCGAACTCCGAGGGGTCCCGTGGGGGCTCCTGGAGGTTGATGGTGAGATCGGGACGGGCCTCGACCGCCGGCGAGGTCAGCGGGTTCGCGAGCCGCTCGACCGTCGCCTCGACGGTGACCAGGACCTTGCCCGGGCCTGCCTCCGGCCAGTCCGCCCGGATCTCGTAGGTCCCCTCCTCGCTCGCCTTCGCCTCCCCCAGCAGCTGGCGCTCGCGGATGCGCCGCCGGAACAACTTGACGTCCGCGTAGGACAGCTCGCGGCCGTCCTCGTCGGTCAGCTCACCGCGTACGCACAGCACCTCAGGCATGTCTAGCCCCCGTTGGTCGTATCCCCATTGCCCCACGCTCGTCGTCCGTGCGCCGGACGAGCTCCCCGTGGAACGTCACTTCTAATGGACGGCGGGGGGTGAAGTCAAGGGTGACACTACGGTTGACAGCTGTGCGTGGGCCCGCAGTACGCTGTCCATGCGCATGACGCCCGACTGGACGTCGGCTGCGGTCCGGGGCACGGCGGCGTGAAGCGCGCTCACGCCTGAACGCCGCGCGGCCGCGGAGCGTCGACGAAGGACGCGTCGTCGCCGACCGGCACCCGGTTCTCGATCCGCGGCAGGTGCTCGCCGAAGAACAGGGTGGCCGAGAGCTCGCCGCGGGTGCGGGCGCCCGTCTTCTCGAAGATCGACTTGATGTGGTCGGTGACGGTGTGCGCTGAGATGGCCAGTCGCTGCGCGGCCTGGATCGTCGTCGCTCCGCGGAGCAGGAGCTGAGCGACGTCCCGCTCGCGGGTCGTGAGCCCGTAGGCCTTGAGCAGGAGCGGGGCCACGAGGGTCGGGTGGGCGCGCTGGATGAACACGGCAACCTCTCCCGAGCGCGGAGCCCCGAGGAGCCCGCCGTGGAGGACGAGCCACGTCCCCGCGGGCGTCTTCACCGCCGAACTCGGCAGGGCGGGCGCGCCCGGTGCCCCGATGGCCGCCACCGCCGTTCGCGTTGCGCTCGCGATGGCATGGATCGGCGCCGACCCGACGCCCGCCTCGACCGTGCTCCCCGAGAGCTCGGCGAGGAGCGGCCCCGCCGAGGAGGAGGCACGGATCAGGCCCCCGGAGGCGTCGAGCTCGACGACGCCCGGGGCGTCGGGAAGGGGGGCGGTCGGTTCGCACGCCTCGGCGACCAGTCCTCGTCGCACGGCCCGCGCGAAGAGCGCCGAGGCGCTCGCGAGGAGCTCGACGTCGTCGGCGTCGAAGTCGGGCCGGCCGGCGCGGCGGACGAGGATGAGCGCTCCCCACGTCGTCCCGTCGGCGACGAAGGCGCTGCGCAGCTCGGGGCCGAGTCCGGCGGGGGTGAGGAGATCGCGAAAGCGCGCGCTGCGCTCGGGATGGCCACCCGTGGCCTCGGTCATCGTCGCGGCCTTGCGGGCGCCACGAGCGAGGTCCGCGAACTTATTGACGTCCTCGACGGCGTACTCGTTGTTGGCCAGGACCGGGAAGCGGTCGGGGAGGTCCTGGAGACGATGCTGGGTGATGAGGTCGGAGCCCGGGTCCAGCGTGTGCCAGCAGGCGCCGTCGAAGGGAACCGTCCGCTTCAACCGCGCCGCGACCTCATCGAAGAAATCCACCCGCGTGGGAGCGCCGAGCGCCAAGCGCTCGAGGTCGGTGAGCAGGCGCTCGTGCGTCCATGTCCCTCGACGATCCACCCCGCGCCTAGGGTACCCCCAGGAATTGGGGATGGCCTCGCGGGTCCGCTCACGCCAGGATCCCGTCTCCCAGATCGACTCAAGGAGGACAGCGATGCCGACGGTCACGAGCACGGTGACAGTGCGGGAAGCGACCCCGGAGGACGCCGACCCGTGCGGGCGGATCTTCTACGACGCGTTCGTGGCGATCGCGACGCGGCACAACCTCCCCGTCGAGCCCAACTCGCCCGAGTTCACCCGCTACAAGGCCGGCGAGATGATCAACGCCGACGCCTTCGCCGGCTTCGTGGCCGAGCGCGGCGGCGAGGTGCTCGGGTGCGCCTTCGTGGACGAACGGTCTTCCATCACCGGCATCGGCCCGGTGACCGTGGATCCCGCCGCGCAGGACAACGGCATCGGCCGGGCCCTGATGGAGGCGGCTCTGGAGCGCGAGCGCGACCGCGTCGCCGCCGGTATCAGGCTCGTGCAGACGGCGTACCACTACCGCTCGCTGGCCCTCTACGCCAGCCTCGGCTTCGTCGTCCGCGAGCCCCTCTCGGTCCTCCGGGGGACGCCGCCCGCGCTCAGCCTCCCCGGACTCGGCGTTCGCCAGGCCCGCGAGGACGACCTCGCCGCCTGCTGCGAGCTGTGCACGCGGGTGCACGGCCACGACCGCGAGGGGGAGCTCAGCGACGCGATCGCGGCGGGAACGGCCGCCGTGGTCGAGCGACCCACACGCCTGTCCGGCTACGCCACCGGGTTCGGCTACGGCTGGCACGCGGTGGCCGAGAGCAACGAGGATCTCATCGCCCTGCTCGCCTCCGCGCAGCTCTACATGGGCCTGGGGATTCTCGTCCCCTCGCGCAACGCCGAGCTCGTCCGGTGGTGCCTGGCCCACGGGCTGAAGATCGTCCAACAGTCGACGCTCATGACCGTCGGCCTCTACAACGAGCCCGCGGGAGCGTACCTGCCCTCGATCGTGTTCTGAGCTCCGCACGCCTCCGACTGAGAGCGCTGGAAATCGGGTAGTGGGCTGAGCGAAGGCAACCAGCCACGAGTCCCGCCACGGGGCTGAGGAGAGGAGGCGACGATGGCCAAAGATCACGGCTCGAGCGTCAAAGACGACAAGCAGTACGAAGGGCTGCGAAAGAAGGGGATGAGCAAATCCCGCGCCGCAGCGATCGCCAACACGCCCGGGGCATCGAAAAAGGGCGGCAAGAACTCTCACGGAGGCGGGAGCAGCCAGAGCAGTAAGAGCAGCGGGAGCGGAAGCGGGGGCAACCGCGCCCAGAAAGCGGCCGCCGGTCGCAAGGGCGGCAAGAAATCTAGCTGAGGGGAGGCGTTCCCCTTACCCCTCCCACTCCTCCTGGCGCCCGAGCGCGGTCATGTCGAGGTAGTAGTGGGTCCCCCCGACCTGCTCGGTCCCGCGCCCGTAGGTGGAGTAGGTGTGGAAGACGCGGTCGCCTTCGCGCAGGAAGCAGCTCGTGCCGTGGAGCTCGAAGGGCTGCTCGAAGTCCAGGGGGGTTCCCAAGCGTTCGAACTCGGCCTTGGTCCGGTAGTTGTATTCGAGCTCACGGACGCGCTCGTCGACGGTGACGTGGAAGTCGAAGTTGAAGTCGCTGCCGTGCGATGAGTACCAGGGGAAGGTCCAGCCCATGCGCGCCTTGAACGGTTCGATCTTGGCCAGCGGTGCTCGGGAGACGACGGCCATGGTGGTGTCGCGGGCGTGCAGGTGGGCGAGGTTGCCGTACTGATCGACGCGACCCGCGCAGCTCATGCAGCCCTCCTCCCAGCTCGGGTCGAACATGTAGTGGTCGACGATGAGCTGCCGGCGCCCCTCGAAGAGGTCGAGGAGGGTCGCCGGCCCGGCCGGCCCCTCGAACCTGTACTCCTCCTCGACGGCGACCATCGGCAGTCGCCGTCGTTCGGCGCTCAAAGCGTCACGCGCGCGCGTGAGCTCCTTCTCCTTGGCCAGCAGCTGCTTGCGGGCGACGACCCATTCCTCTCGGGATGCGACGTGCGGATGAGCCATGCGGATCTCCTGTCGTGGTTCTCGTCCCGTTCCGCAACGGTAGACCGCCCACGCCGCTGAAGCTCATCGCCGGCGTTGGGCTCGCAGTCGCCTTGAGGGGGTGGCGGGTGTTGTTGACCGCGGACGGTGATCGTGTCCGGGTCTCGTGGTTGTCCGGGCTCGTGGTTGTCCGGGCGGTCGGGGCGATGATGACCTCGCGCGCCCGAAGCGCCACGGGGCGGCGGCGGTGGTGCCGGCGCGCGGTGGCGGCGCGCGGTGGCGGCGGTCCCGGCGCGCGGGAGGCCGGCACGCGGGCGGCCGGCCTCCCGGGCGGCGGTGGTCCCGGCGCGCGGTGGCGCGCGGTGGCGGTGGCGGCAGCCCCGGCGCTCCCGCGTGTCAATCTCGCCACCCGCGTCACTCGCGTGTGACGCGTTACCAGGGCCGGTGTTCTTAAGCGCCGCTGGGGGCCCTTTAAGCACACGGGCCTCCCGGACGCCGCCGCCTCCCGCCCGCCGACCGCCCCGCACCCCCGCGCGCCGCTCGCGCCCGCGCCCGCGCCCGCGCGCCGCCGCGCGCCCGCGCTCGCGCCCGCGCGCCGCCGCGCCCGCCGCGCCCGCCGCGCGGCGGGGCCGCGCGGGCGGGCGGCCTCGCGGGCGGCTCGCGGCGGCAGTCCCGGCGCTCCCGCGTGTCAATCTCGCCACCCGCGTCACTCGTGTGTGACGCGTTACCAGGGCCGGTGTTCTTAAGCGCCTCTGGGGGCCGTTTAAGCACACGGGCCTCCCTGGCGCCGCCGCCTCCCGAGCGCCCCGCCCCCGCCCCTCCCGGGCGCCGCCGCCCCCCCGCCCCGCGCCCCGCCCGCCGCCCCCCCCATCGCCCCCCACCACCCCCAGAACAAATATCGAACCCCCCGACCTCCATTTACTCAGGCGCGCGCGCGAGCACTTAGTCGAAACCGTCGGGCGGGCCGATTGCCGCGGCCTCGGGGCCGAAGTCCTCGATGTAGTGGGCGTTGACGGCTTTCCATGCGCCCATCGCCTCCCGGGCGTTCTCGTCGCCGTCGAGGTCCCGGACCAGGGCGTCCAGGCAGGTGTGCCATCCGGCTCCGTCCCGGGCGGCCTTGCCGAGCTCTTCGAGCGTGTCGAGCAGGGTGAGCTCGGTCCCGTCGGCGGTCTCGCGCAGTTCGAGCCGGATGACGTCCGGCCCCCAGCGAAGCTCCATGAGCGAGGGCGGCTCGTAGGCGATCATCTCGCCCTCGAACGGCGGCGCCTCACCATTCGGGAAGCTGAAGGTGAGCGGGGCGCCGGCGGCTCGCGCGCCCTCGATCGTGGTCGGGAACCAGTGGGCGAGGTGCTCGGGGTCGGTGATGGCCCGCCATACGGTGTCCCGCGGGTGGCGAAGGGTGCGCGTGAAGCGCAGTTGCCAACGCCCATCGTCGCGCTGCTCGAGAGTGCCATACATCGTTCTCGTCACCTCCGCTCGTCGCTGTCGTCGATCGCATCGAGATGCCGTTCGAGGGCGTCGAGCCGGTTGGCCCACATGAGCCGGTAGGGCGCGAGCCATTCGTCGATCGCGCGCAGGGGCTCCGGTCGCAGGCGGTACAGGCGACGTTGCGCGTCCACGCGAACCTCGACGAGCCCGGCCTCGCGGAGGATGCGCAGGTGCTTGGAGACGGCCGGCTGGCTCAGCTCAAGCCGCTCCACGAGCTCGCCCACCGACCACTCGGAGGGTCCCAGGAGGTCGAGGATGCGCCGGCGGTGCGGTTCCGCGAGGACTTCGAAAACGGACATGGCCGCCAGTATGCCGCGGAAGGCATATAGCTGTCAAGCGATACTAATACGGCCCCCACCCACCCGTGCGATGCGGGTAGACGAGGGCCGTGGCGCTGATTCTTTCAGGCATCGACGAATGATGGCTCGCCCATGCGCTCGGCAGCCATTTCCGGCGCCGGCGCCGGCGCGCTGATTCGGAGCAGGAGCGCTCCGAGGGTGCCCGCCATGAGGGCGAAGAGGGCGCCGATGAGGAAGGCAGTGTGGTACCCGGAGTTGAGGGCCGCGACGTGGCTGTGCCCGGAGGCGATGAGGTGGCTCGTTCGCGACGCCGCGACGCTCGCGAGGACGGCGAGCCCGAGCGCGCCGCCCATCATGAACGAGGTGTTGACGATGCCCGAGGCGAGCCCGGACTCGCTCGGATCGACATCGCCCATGGCGGCGAGGAGCATCGGGTTGAAGGCGATCCCGGCGCCGAAGCCGAGGAGAATCATGCTCGGGAGCACGTCGGCGACGAAATGCCCGCCGACCGGAGCCCGGGCGAACAGGCCGAGGCCGGCGGCGGCGAGGAACAGCCCGATGGCCAGCGGGCGCCTGATCCCGAAACGCATCACCAGCTTCGCGGAGATCCCGAGCGAGAACGCGCCCATGATCAGGTTGGCGGGCAAAAAGGCGAGGCCGACCTGGAGGGGGGTGTAGCCGAGCACGAGCTGCAGGTAGAGCGCCGAGAGGAAGAACCACGCGAACATCGCTCCCGCCCACAGCACCCCGACCCCGTTGGCGGTGGCCAGGTTGCGCAACCGGAAGAGGCGCAGGGGCACGAGCGGGGTGCCGGCCCGTGACTCAACGGCGATGAACGCGGCCACGAGCGCAGCTGCGATGGCCAGCAGCCCCAGCGTCTGGGTCGAGGTCCAGCCCGCCTGGTTGCCGTTGACGATCGCGTAGACGGCGAGCATGAGCGCGGCCGTCACCGTGCACGCGCCGGCGATGTCCAGGCGCACGCCCTTCGCGGCCCGGATCCCGGGCGGGAGGACCCGCATCGCCAGCAGGAAGACGCCGATGCCGATGGGAACGTTGACCAGGAAGATCCAGTGCCAGTTCAGGGTGTCGGTGAGGATCCCGCCGAGGAGCACGCCGACGCTGCCTCCGCCGGCGGCGACGAAACCGAAGACGCCCATGGCCTTGGCCCGGTCGCCCGGTTCGGTGAACAGCGACATGATGAGCGAGAGCGACACCGCGGACACCACGGCGCCCCCGAACCCCTGGATGACCCGGGCGGCGACGAGCGCACCCTCGCTGGTGGCCGATCCGCAGGCCAGGGAGGCCAGGGTGAAGAGGACGATGCCGCCGAGGAAGAGCCGGCGCGGGCCGAACAGGTCGCCGAGCCGACCACCGAGCAGGAGGAAGCCGCCGAAGGTGAGCAGATAGCCGTTGACCACCCAGGCCAGCGAGGTCTGAGAAAACCCGAGATCCTTCTTGATCGAGGGGAGGGCGACGTTGACGATGGTGCTGTCGAGCACGATCATCAGCGATCCGAGGCAGAGGACCACGAGGGCGATCCAGCGTGACCGATTATCCGAGCTTGTTGTCGTCATGGCTGCTCCATCCGGTTGCGTAAATCCTCACACATCAATCACGTAGACAGCCGGCGCCCGCAGATCTCATCGGTCCGCGGCTGGAGCCCGCTAGTATAGCTAATCAGGCATATAGCGAGAGGGCCATACATCAGGCCCGCAGCAGCGCCCGAAGATCGTCGATGGTGTCGGCCTCTTGGGCGTCCTTGTCGGGCCGGTAGCGCTTGACGCGGGCGAAGCGGAGCGCCAGTCCCCCGGGGTAGCGGGTGGAGGACTGGACACCGTCGAGGGCGATCTCGACGACGAGCTCGGGACGCACGAGCACGGCGATCCCCCGCCGTCCGGTCTCGCGTTCGAGGAGGTCCTTGGTCTGCCGGCGCAGGAGGTCGTCGGTCAGGCCCTTGAAGCACTTGCCCACCATCACGAACTCGCCCGAGCTCGCGTCGCGGGCGCCGAGGTGGAGGTTCGAGAGCCAGCCCTGGCGACGTCCGTGACCCCACTCGGCGCCCAGCACCACGAGGTCGTAGGTGCGCACCGGCTTGACCTTGCGCCATGTCTTGCCGCGCCGACCGGCCGCGTAGTATGAGGAAGCATCCTTGACGACGACGCCCTCGTGGCCAGCGCGCAGCGACTCCTCGAGCACGCGTTCGGCCGCGTCCGGGTCTGCCGTGAGGAGGCCGGGAACCTTGAGCTGCGGTGCGATCGCCTCGAGCCTGGCGGCGCGCTCGCGCAGGGGGGTGTCGAGGAGATCCTCGCCGTCAAGGTGTAGGAGGTCGAAGAGGAAGGTCACGATGCCCTGCGGGGGGGCGTCGGCGTCGATCTGCGAGACCGTGTGCTGGAAGGCATCCGGGCCGTCCTCGCGCATCCACAGCGCCTCGCCGTCGAGGACCACCTGTGCCACGGGCAGGCGGAGGACCACCTCAACGATTCCGGGCAGAGCCGCGGTGATGTCGTTGAGGTTCCGCGTGTAGATGCGCACCTCGTCGCCGCGGCGATGGATCTGCACGCGGACCCCGTCGAGCTTCCACTCCACCGAGGCGAGCTCGAAACTCGCGACCGCCTCGGTCGCGCTCGTCGAGGCGAGCATGGGCTGGATCGGGCGGAAGATCTGCAAGCCGACGGCCTTGAGCCCTTCCTCCCCGCTCGTCATGGCGATCTCCGCCATCCGTCCGAGATCGCCGGAGAGCATGAGGGCACGCCGCGCCACCGCGCCGGAGACCCCGGCCGCCTTGGCCACCGCGTCCGCCATCAGGCCCGCCAGCGCGCCCTGCCTGAGCTCTCCGGTGAGCAGGTGCCTGATGAAGTCGATCTCCTGCTCGGTGGCGCGGCCGAGCAACGCCCCGAGCCGCTCCCTGCGCGCCGTCGACGCTCCGCCCCCGACGGCCGCCTCGATCTCGGAGATCGCGCGATCGACCTCCTCGACCGTCAGGGTCGGCTCGCCGGCGGGCGCAACCTCGATCCCGTAGATGGTCGCGTAGCCGACGCCGACGCGACCCTGCCGCGGCACCCCCGAGAGGAAGCCGACGGTGCTCGCCACCTCACCCGGGTCGAGTGTGCCCAGGAGCTCGGCGAGGATCGCGATCTTGCGCGAGCGCGAGCTCGTGGCGGCGACTTGCGTCGAGGCGGTGACGATCTCGGCGAGCAGGGTCATCCCGCCTACGTTACGTCGCCGCGAGATGGCGTTCCAGGATTCGCGCCAGGGGAGAACCAGGGGAGAAGACGTGTCGCCTCGAACGCGGCGCGATCCCGCGCGCCGCGTCTACGCGGAGGGGACTTCGGTAACGGCGGAGCCGTCGCTGGCCGCCAGGAAACGGGGGGCGCAGTAAGGATCGACGAGCCACTCGCGGTACCAATTCGCGGCCGTCACCGCGGCGACCTCGAGATCGCTCTTGCTGCTGTACATGCTCATGTGCGTGCTGTCCTGCTGCACAAAGAGCTTCTTCTTGGTCGTCGCGATCTCACCGAAGGCGGGGACTTCCCGCTCCCACATGGTGATGTCATCGCCTTCGGCGACGATCATCAGGGTCGGGGTGTCGAGGATGCGGGGAAGGAAGTGACGGACGTCATAGGCCCACACGTACTCGACCGACTGGATCGTGCTGTAGTGCTCGTGCCGAGGGGCGGTCGTCGCCTTGATCTTCATGAACACCTCGCGCGTCTCCGGGTGCGGCCAGGTGGCCACCTCGGTCTTGGGATCACCGGAGTGAGGGAGAGTCCCGTGCTTGCCACCGTTGAGGGAGCGGCGCTTGCGGTCGTCGTTCACCAGGGCGGTGAGCTCACGAAAGCCGAGCGACCCGTGGGCGCGCATCGAGTTGTACCAGCCCTCGATGACCGGGATCTGAGAGACGATGCAGCGAACACGCGGATCGAGCGCCCCCACGGCCAGTACGTGTCCGCCCGAGTAGGAGATACCCCAGATTCCGATGCGCTCGGGATCAAGCACTCTCGCGAACTCGTCGAGATAGCTCACGGCATCGATGGCGCTGCGGTAGTCGGCCATCTGCTTCCAGGGATCGAGATGCTGGCGCGGCTCCCCGTCGCTGGCACCGCAGTGACGGTAGTCGAAGAGGAGCGCAGCGATGCCCTGACGCAGGAAGTACTCGGCGTACTCCGGCATGATCAGCTCCTTGACGTAACACCAGCCTCCGCCCATCACGACGACGGGCCAGGGCCCCTCTCCGTGGTCAGGGGTGAACAGGTCGGCGCGAATCATTTCGCCAGGAGCGTCACTGCTAAATTCGATTTCTCGGTGCATGACTTCCTCTACAGGACGAGGTCGAGGGCGCTCCAAACGGGCAATGGCTGTCCTGCCGACCCGCTCAGGGTGTTCGGTAACAATAAACGATCTGACCGTTTTGCGTCAAGGGCGTTATCTGAGAACGAACGGATCGTCGAGCGGGAGACCCGAGGTATCGACCCATACGCTCTTGGTCTGGGTGAACTCGAGGAGCCCCTCATGCCCGAGCTCGCGCCCGTAGCCGCTGAGCTTGCGGCCCCCGAAGGGCGATGCGAAGTTGAGGGCGCGGTAGGTGTTCACCCACACCGTGCCCGCCTCGAGGTCGGCGGCGAGGCGGTGGGCACGATTGAGATCGCGCGTCCACACCCCGGCGGCGATCCCGAACTCGGAGTCGTTGGCGATGGCCAGCGCCTCGTCCTCGGAGGAGAACCGCAGCACGCTCAGGACCGGGCCGAAGAGCTCCTCGCGGGCCACGGGCATGTCGTTGGTCACCGTGTCGAGGACCGTCGGTGGGTAGAACCAGCCTCGGCGATCGGCGACGGCTCCGAGGTCACCGCCAGCGCGGATCGTCGCGCCGCCGGCGACGGCGTCCGACACTCGGCTCGCTACCCGGTCGCGGATGTCGGGCCGCGCCATCGGGCCCATCTCGGTGGCGTCGAGAAGGGGGTCCCCGAGGACGATGGAGCGTGCGCGGGCGGCAATCGCGTCGATGACTTCGTCGGCCACGGAGTCCTCCACGAGCAGCCGGGACCCGGCGATGCACGTCTGCCCCGCTGCCGCGAAGATGCCGGCGATGACGCCGTTGCCCGCCGAGGCGAGGTCGGCGTCGGCGAAGACGATGTTGGCGGACTTGCCCCCGAGCTCGAGCACGGCGGGCGTGAGCGCGCCGGCCGCGCGCGCGGCGACGTGACGGGCGGTCTCGACCCCCCCGGTGAACACGAGCTTTCCGACATCCGGGTGGGCGGCGAGCGCGTCACCGGCCTCCGCCCCGAGGCCGGTGACGACGTTGACAGTTCCGGGCGGGAAACCCGCCTCGTCGGCCAGCCGTGCCAGCAGCAGGATGCCCATCGAGGCGTGCTCGGACGGTTTGATGACGACCGTGTTTCCGGCCGCGAGCGCGGGCGCGAGGGCAAAGGTGGTCAGGAGCGCGGGGCTGTTGAACGGCGGGATGACGCCGATGACGCCGATCGGCTCCCGGCGCGTGTAGTTGAAGATCGCGGCCGCATCGTGGGGAATCACCGCCCCCTCGAGGTTGAAGCTCTGGGCGGCGAAATAGCGGTACCACCCGGGCAAGGCCCGCATCTGGCCGCGCATCTCGCGGATGACCTTGCCGATCTCGAGCGATTCGAGCCGGGCGAGGTCCTCGGCGTTGGCCTCGATCAGCTCGCTCAGGCGCCAGAGGAGCCGGGCCCGTGCCGTCGGACCGGTCCGGCGCCAGGTGAGGAACGCCGTTCTCGCCGCGGCCACCGCCGCGTCGATGTCCTCGTGCGTGCCCCGGGCGATCTCCGCCCATGCCTCGCCGACAAACGGGTTGTAGGTGGGAAGAAAGTTTCCGCCGAGCGGACCGACGTCCCGGCCGGCGATTCGATGCAGTGCTTGCTCCATCTGGCGCTCCCTCCGATCTCAGACCTAGAGCCGCACGATGATCCGACCGGAGACCGCGCCGTCCCGCAGAAGCTGGAGGCCCTCATTGACTTCGTCGAGCTCGAGCTCGCGACCGACGACGGGTCGGATCAGGCCGTTGGCGATGAGCTGAGCGGCCTCGTGCTGATCGGCGAGCGTCGATCCCCGCGAGCCGAGGATCGAGATCTCGTCATAGACCAGCGCCCGCATGTCGGTGAGGAGCTCGTTGACCATGTAGCCGACGACGACGACCCGCCCCCCTTTTCGGCATGACCGGGCGCCCATCTCCACCGAGCCCTCGATGCCCACGAAGTCGAAGAAGGCATCGGCGCCCAGCCCCGCGGTGACGTCGCGGGCGGCCTTGGGCACGTCCGTTTCCTCAGGATTCACCGACCAGCTCGCCCCGAGCTCCTCGGCCAGACGCCGGCGGCCCGCGTCGCGCGCCACAGCAAGGACGCGCGCGCCCGAGAGCACGGCGACCTGCACGGCGACCAGGCCGAGCCCTCCGAGTCCGTAGATAACGACGGTCTGGGACGGCCGGACCACGCCGCGCCGGACAATCGCGTGGTAGCTCGAGCCGACGGCATCAGGAAGGGTGGCGGCGATCTCGAAGGGCACGGTGTCCGGGACGGGCACGATGTTCCGAGCGGGAACCGCGAGGAACTCGGCCAGGGCACCGTCGCGCTCGAAGCCCAGGCGCTCCAGGGCGGCGCAGTAGTTGAACTCCCCGCGGCGGCAATATGCGCAGGCTCCACAGCTGACGTCGAGCCCGACGGCGACGCGCTGACCGGCGCTGAGGCCGTGGACTCCTGCGCCGATTTCGGCGATCTCGCCCGCGGGCTCATGGCCGAGGATGATCGGCGGCCGGACGGTGGGGATCACGCCATCGACGATCTTGAGATCGGTTCTGCAGATGCCCGCAGCCCGGACCCGGACCAGGACCTCGTCGGCATCGGGTACCGCCGCCGCGACGTCCCGAACCACCAACGGCTCGCGGAAGCGCTCGAGGACCGCTGCCTTCATGCTCGCCTATCTTGGCGTCCGTTCACTAGGAGAGAACATATCACGGGCAGACGAGCGACCAAAACCAAGCAGTAGCGCAACCCGGGGCGGCCATGTACGCTGAGAGCCAACGATTTTGACCTTCGCGTGCGCTACTGATGGACAAAGCCGCGGAGACGCAGACACGCTGTCAACGAGGAGAGAAAGCCGATGAGCCAGCCGACCGTCGAAGCAGACCTCTTGCCCTTCCGAGATCCGGAGTACCTGCGCGATCCGTTTCCCTTCTACACGCGCCTGCGCGCGCAGGCGCCCGTGTACCCGACGTCGATCGGGCCGATCGCCGTCTCGCGCTACGCGGACGTGCACGACGTGCTCACCGATCGCAAGTACGTCAAGGCCGGCGAGGTTCCGGCGTGGGCCGTCGGCTCCCCGACCACCGCCAAGTTCCTGTCCTTGGATATGGCCTTCCAGACCCGGGAGGAACATCAGCGGATCCGCCGAGCCGTCAACCACCACTTCACGCCCAAGGCTCTGGCCAGCCTCAAGGCCACCATGGAGGAGATCATCGTCGGAGATCTCGACGCCATCAGCGGCGAGTCCTCCTTCGATGTCGTCGAGGACTTCGTGTCCCGCTTCCCGGTCACCGTGGCCGGGGACATGCTGGGGATCGATCCCGCCGATCGCGGCAGGCTCTACGAGGCCTGCAAGCGGATGGGGAGCTTTATCGAAGCGGCGCCCACGGAGGCGGATATCGCGTCGATGGAACGCGGGTTCGGGACGATGATGGCGTTCTCCTATGACCTCATCGACGATCGCCGTGGCAATCCCCGCGAGGACGACCTGCTCTCGAAGCTCGTGGCCGCCGACACCCCGGAGAAGCAGCTCACCGACGACGAACTCGCCGCTCTCGTCACCGCCCTCTTCCTCGGCGGGTTCGAGACGACCAAGGGCAGCGTGTCCAACGGAATCCGCGCACTCATCGAATTCCCCGAGGAGCACCGGAAGCTCACCGAGCGCCCGGAGCTCAGCGTCAACGCCACCGAGGAGGTCCTGCGGTGGGACCCCGTGCTCCACCTCGAGCCCCGCAAGGCGCTCGAGCCTGTCACGGTGGCCGGGGAAGAGTTCGATGCGGGAACGCAATTCTTGGTCCTCATCGGCTCGGCCAACCGCGACGAGGCACGACACGAGGCCCCGGAGGAGTTCCGGGTCGAGCGCCTGCACGACCAGCGCTCCCACTTCACCTTCGGCGGCGGACCCTATTTCTGCCTGGGAGCCGCGTTCTCCCGGATGGAGATGGAGATCGTCTTCCGGCTCCTGCCGCAGCGCTTCAAGCGGCTCGAGCTCGTGGAGATCGAGTTCGGAAATCGCCCGGCCCTGCGTAGCCCGGAGCGGATGATCGTGGAAGTTTTGGCCTGACGGGCGCGCCGCCGAGACGGTTTCGGCCTGCCGGGCGCCGCGCCGCGAGACGGTTTCGGCCTCACGCGCCCCACGGCCCCCCGCGACGCTGAGCGCGCCGCTAAGGCGCGGGGGCGCGACTGTCGCCGTCGCGGCCGAGGACGATCCACACGGCGCGGACCGGCTCGTCGCCGATCGTCCACAGGCGATGGGGCATGGTCGACTCGAAGGAGATCGAATCGCCGGGCCCGAGCTCGTAGGACTCGAAGCCGATGGCGACGCCGAGCCGGCCGGCGAGCACATAGCCGTATTCCGTACCGGCGTGACGGATCATCTGACCTGCCTCGGCAGATGCCGCCCCGACGTCGTACTCGGCGAGTAGGAAATCGACGCCGGCCTCCGGTCGCTCGGTGAGGAGCTCCCAGCGGACGCCGGAGCCAAGCTGGATCGAATGCCGGGTCCCCGCGCGGACGATGTTGCGGGCCGGAGCGGGAGCGCGGCGGTCACCGTTCGTCGCGGGCGCAGGGGACGTGCCCGCGAACAGGCCGTCGAGCGAGAGGCCCAGCTGTTGGACGATGGCGTACAGGGTGACCACGGAGGGCGTCGCCAGTCCGCGCTCGATCTGCGATATGAAGCTGGGCGAAACAGATACCCGTCGCGCCAGCTCTCGCAGCCCCAAGCCTCGCCGGAGCCGCTCGCTCCGGAGATAAGTCCCCAACTTAACGGGATCGATAGTGTCCGGCTGCTCGTCTAGCGCCCCGGTATCCCCGCGCGGTTTGCGTTCAGGCAAGTGCCGGAGTTTAGCACCACTGATCAACCCCGCCCCCGATATTGTGCGCTCCTACTGGACATTCCGTTCGCTCTCAGGATACAATCGACGCTTGTCGGACCTAGCCCAACGATGGGTGACCAGAACAGGAGAGGCAAATGAAGCGTCGATTCGCGTATGCGGTTCGAGGGCGGAGAGCGACCAGTAGGTCGAGCCGTGCTCTCACCGTCTTCGCCGCCGCGGCGAGCGCACTGGCGCTTGCGGCGTGCGGCAGCAGCAGTCCCAGCACCACGAGCACCGGAGGTTCCACGGGCTCGAGCTCTGGAGGGTCGGCGACCACTACGAGCTCCGGTGGATCCAGCGCTGCGCTGAGCAGCGCCGCGGCACAGTACTCGCCGTTCACGGGCGGGACTGCGGGCAAGGCGGCCTCGGGCACGCCCATCAACATCGGCTATATCAACAACGAGGGTGGCGTCCCGAGCTTCCCGGATGCCACCGCTGCCGCCAAGGTCGCCGTCCAGTTCGTCAACGCTCAGCTCGGCGGTATCGGCGGGCGCCCGGTCAAGCTGGTGACCTGCTTCCCGCTCAACGAGGGGCAGGGGCAGACCTGCGCACAGCAGTTCTTGAACGACTCGAGCATCAGCCTCATCGTCGACGGAGTGACGCCGGTCGGTTCCGCGTCCTTCTTCCAAACCATCGGCGGCAAGAAGCCGGTGATCGAGGCGGTGCCCGCGACGCCCAACGACGTTCAGGCCAAGCACGCCTACGGGATCAGCTCGGGCGGCTTCGCCGCGGGCAACGACGCCACCTATATTGCGAACACCCTGAAGGCGAAGACGGTGGGCGTTCTCGGTGCATCGGACGACCCGGGCTCGGTGGCTGCGGTCAACGTGCTCAAGGGCGCGCTCCAGAAGCTCGGGGTCAAGGTCACGGTCGCCACCTTCACGACCACGTCGAGTGACCTGCTGCCCGCCCTGTCGGCGAGCGGCGGGAACAAGAACGACGTCATCTACATGGACTCGGTGAGCACGCCGAACTGCATCTCGGCGGCCAAGGCCGCGCAGCAGGCCGCGATCACCAAGCCGATCGTCGGCGTGAACGCGTGCGTGACGAGCGTGGTGAAGCAGGCTCTGGGCGACTTCCCCAAGTGGACCACGCGGTGGAACCAGGAGGATCCCTATGCGCTGGGATCGGCCGACGTCAAGGCGTATAACACCGTCATGGCCACCTACAACCCGAAGGCGGAGACCGCAGGCACGGCGGGAACCGTGTTCTCGGCGGTGATGTTGGCCGTGAAGATGCTCAACCAGGCCGGCGCCACTGCCACGCCGGCGAGCCTCGAGACGGCTCTGTCCGCGTTCAAGGGCCCGGCGCCGATGCTTCCGCCGAACCTCAAGTTCGGCGGCATCCCGGGGATGCCCGCGCTCGGAACGCTGGCGAGCCGGATGTACACCTACAGCGGCAATGGCCAGTGGAAGGATGCCTCCGGGTGGATCAACGCCGGCTGATCCAAGGCATCTCCCTCGCAGCCTCCCGGAGGGCGCCCGTCATGGGCGCCCTCCGCGGTGCGCGCGAGTGCTCGGCGGTGACGTCGTGAATCTGGGCTTCGTCGGGTTGGGCGTCATGGGCCTGCCGATGGCCTCCCGGCTCATCAGGGCCGGTCATCAGGTGACGGTCTACGACGTCCGAGGGGAAGCGGTCGAGGAGGCTGCCGCCGCCGGCGGCCTCCCCGCAGGCTCGCCCCGCGAGGTCGCGGCGGCGGCCGACATCGTCCTCACCTCGCTGCCCACCGTCTCCGCTGTGGAGTCCGTGGTCCTCGACGAGACCGACGGGGTCATCGCCGGCCTTCGCCCCGGCGCTCTGCTCATCGAGCTCTCGACGATCTCGATGCCGCTTGTGAGGGAGATCCACGCAGCGCTGGCGGCCAACGGCGCGCAGGTCCTCGACGCTCCCGTCACCCAGTCGACCGGCCGCGTAGCCGATGGACATCTGACGATCATGGTCGGCGGCGAGGCCGACGTGCTCGATCGCGCCAGGCCCATTCTCGAGGTCCTGGGCACCCACATCCGCCACATGGGCCCGGCGGGCGCCGGCGCGGCCTCGAAGCTCGCCACCCAGTATGCGGGCGTCTGCAACCTCGTCACTGCTGCCGAGGCCATGCTCCTCGCTCGTGATCACGGCGTCGATCCCGAGAGCTATATCCAACTCGCGCCGGGCTCGATCGGGGAGAGCCGGATGTTCGACCTTGCCGCGAGCTGGCTCACGCGCGAGGGGGAGGGGCCACCGGCGGGGATCACCGGGTTCCTGGGGATCTTCGAGAAGGACATCCGGCTCGGGGTCGAGGCGGCCGTCGAGGCCGGCAGCCGTCACGACCTCGGCCAGGCGTGCGCGGACCTGTTCGCCGAGGGCGTGGCGCGGGGCGGGGCAGACGATCATTACCTCTCTGTGCTGGATCTCCTCCAGACGCCGGCGGAGCCGGTGGCATCGATCCGTGAACCCAAGGAACCGACATGACCGAGCTCATCACCTCCCCGGGGAGTCTGTACGACCCCGACCACGCGCTCCTGGCCCGCGACGCCTACGTCAATGAGAGCGTCTACGAGCAGGAGCTCGACCGGATCTTCCGCCGCGGTTGGATGTTCGTCGGCCACGAGTCTCAGGTGGCCAAGCCCAACGATTTCTTCGTCTCGCGGATGGGGACGGATTCGGTCATCCTCACTCGCAACGCCCAGGGCCGGGTCCACGTCCTCCTCAACAGCTGCCGGCACAAGGGCATGAGGGTGTGCCGCTACGACGAGGGCAACGCGCGCAGGTTCCAGTGTCCCTACCACGCGTGGACATACTCGACGGACGGCTCGCTGGTGGAGGCCCCCGGCCAGCTCGTGGGACTGCAGCAGTACAAAGAGGCCTACGAGGGCAAGCTCGACAAGGTCGAGTGGGGCCTCATCCAGGCGCGGAGCGCCATCTACAAGGGCCTGGTCTTTGCCACCTGGGATCCCGAGGCACCCGAGTTCGCCGAGCAGCTCGGGGACATGATCGTGTACATGGACGCGCTCCTCGATGGCCGCGATGGCTCGCCGGGCGGGAGCGAGGCGGTCGGTGGCGTCCTCAAGTGGCGGATCAACAGCAACTGGAAGGCGGCGACCGAGAACTTCATCGGCGACCCGCTGCACGGGGTGAGCCACCGCTCCGTCGAGATGGTGGGGATCGGACCCACAGGCTCGGCGGCGGTCTCGCGTAGCGGGATCAAGGATCCCAGTGCCGACATGATCGACGTCAGCTTCCCGCGCTGGGGCCACGGCGTCTTCGGGGTGGAGCCCTCGATCGTTCCCGCCGACAGCGACGTGTATCCCCACTTCCAGGTCCCCGTCGGACCGGCAGACGTCCCCGACGTAGTCGATCGCTGGCATCGCGAGGCGGCTAAGAAGCGCGCCGCCGCCCTGGAAGGGACGATGAGCGTCGAGTGGCCGCTCATCGTCGGCGGGCTGTTCCCCAACATGGCATTTCACACGACCTTCCCGCGCACCATCGCCGTGTTCCATCCCGTGGCTCCGGGCGTGTGCGAGGCATGGCGCTGGCTCCTCGTCGACAAGGGATCCCCCAAGGAGGTGCGCGACCTCGCGCGTCACCACTTCTTGCGCTACTCGGGTCCCGCGGGGATGACCGAGCAGGACGACATGGAGAACTGGAGCTACCTGACGGCGGCGAGTCGCGGCACCCAGGCCAGGCGTCATCCCTACAACTATCAGGCCCGCCTCTATGCCGACGGCCCCACCCGCGAGCTCCACGAAGGGCGCACGTCCGGAGGCAACGGCACCGAGGGGAGCATCCGCTCCTATTACCGTGCGTGGTCGCGGCACATGGCCGCCGAGAGCTGGGAGGAGTACAACGCGATGGCCGACCGGGAAATGGCCGACATGGACGAGGCATAGGCGCATGATCAGCGACGCCTACGCCTACTCCGAGCAGCCGCGCCGCCTCGGCGCTCCCCATGACCTCAAGCGCGTGCTCCTGCAGCACCGCGTCGAGGAGTTCCTCTATTACGAGGCCGACCTTCTCGACCAGTGGCGTTACCGGGAGTGGCTCGAGCTCACCACCGATGACATCCGCTACTGGATGCCCCTGCGCCGCAACGTCAAGTTCGGTGAGTGGGATCGTGAGCGCAGCGCCGAGCTCGAGGAGCTCGCATGGATGGACGAGGGCCGGCCCACGCTGGAGCGGCGCGTCGAGCAGCTCATGACCGGGATCCATTGGGCGGCGGAGCCCCTGTCACGCATCTCCCATATGGTCACCAATGTTCGCGTGAGCGAGCAACCCGAGGGCGGCGAGGTCACGGTCCGCAGCCGCTTCCTGGTCTACCGCAACCACCTCGAGGACGAGGAGACGATCCTCATCGGCAAGCGCGAAGACGTCCTGCGCCCTCACGGAGACAGCTACCAACTCGCCCGGCGCGCGGTCTTCCTCGATCAGAGCGTGCTGCTCACCAAGAACCTGACGTTCCTGTTCTGAGCGCTCGCGCCAGCGCCAGCGCCCGGGCCCGCGCTTATGCGGGCGGGGCGGGCAGGCGCAGGTCGGGCATCTCGGCGGGCTCGAATTCCCCGGCGTAGGCCCGCTCGTGGAGTTCGGCGAGGTCGGCGCCGGCGTCGAAGGCGTCCGCGAGCTGCTCGGGCTCGATGAATATGCCCAGCGGGTTCCCCGCGAACACCGGGGAGGTGGTCATGAACTCGGTCGAGGCGGTCCAGTCGCCGTAGGTGTCGCACTGGAGCTCGACGCTGTTGCCGTCGGGATCGACGTAGTAGAAGGACAGGGTCATCCCGTGGTCGATCACCGTGTGGGGGATGATGCCCGCGTCGCGCAGGCGCCGGTAGGAGGCGATGAGAGCTCCCACCGTGTCGTACTCGAAGGCGCAGTGATGCATCCCGGCGCGGGTGATCTTGTCCGGGTCGTCGACGATCCCCGGCATCCCGATGAGCGCGATGCGATGGTTGGCCCCGTCGTTGCTCAGGAACGAGATACCGGGGGAGCTGAAGAGGATGTCCATCGTCGCCAGCGTCCGGTAGAACTCGGTCATCTCCGCGAGGCGTGGAGTCTTGATGTTCACGTGGTGGAGAACGGGACCCTTGGTCTCGGTTGCCATGTCAGATTCGCTCCTTGATGAGTGCTGCGATTCGCTCTGCTCCGGGGAAATGGTCGTCCTCGAGGGGAGGGCTGTAGGGCACGGGGGTGTTCGGCGTCGCTATACGCGATCCGTGGTCGAGGTGCTCGAGGGAACGCTCGAGCGCCAGGGCGAGGACCTCGCCCGCCCACCCGCCGGTGAGGGGGCCCTCCTCGAGGACGATGAGCCGGTTGGTCTTGACCACTGAGCGCTCGATGGTCGGCCAGTCCAGCGGCCGGATCGTGCGCACGTCGATGACCTCGGCGCCGATCCCATCTGCGGCGAGGATGTCAGCCGCCGCCAGCGCGTCGTGGACGCCCTTCATCGCGGTGACGATGGTGACGTCGCCGCCCTCGCGAGCCACCGCCGCCGACCCCAGCGGTACGGGCTCGCCGTCGCCCACGGGGCCCTTCAACGTGTACAGGCGCTTGTGTTCGAAGAACAGGACCGGGTTGTCGTCGCGGATCGCCGCCTTCAGGAGCCCGCGCGCGTCGGCCGGATTGGAAGGGGCGACGATCTTGAGGCCGGGGATGCCGTGGAACCACGCGATGGGCATCTGGGAGTGAATGGCGCCGAAGCGCCCGCCCCCTCCGACGACGGAACGGATGACCAGGGGGACGCTGCCCTGCCCGTCGGAGATATACCAGTGCTTGGTCGCCTGATTGAGCAGGCTGTCCATGGCCAGCGGCAGGAAGTCGCCGAACATGATCTCGACGACCGGGCGCAGCCCCGTGATCGCGGCGCCGAAGGCCGCCCCCGCCATGGCCATCTCCGAGATCGGCGTGTCGAACACCCGATCGGGGTGGCGCTCGCTCAGGCCTGGGGTTACCGCGAACACCCCGCCGGCGACGGCGACGTCCTCGCCGTAGAAGATCACCCGCTCATCGCGTGCGAGCTCTTCGTCGAGCGCCAGGCCGATCGCTTTGCGCAGCTCGATGGTGGTCTCGGCGGCCTCGACGGCGGCGTCGGTGGCGGCGCTCATCGCCTTGCTCCGTTCGCGAACTCGCCCGGCGAGGTAGCCGGATCGGGCCACGGCGCCTGGAGCGCACGCGCGATGACTTCCTCGAGCTCCTGGGTGACCGAGGCCTCGACCGCGGTGATCTCCGTCTCGTCGACGCCGCGCTTGAGGAGGGCGGCGCGCGTGACGCGTACCGGCTCCTTGGCCGTCCAGGCATCGAGCTCGCCCGGCCGGCGGTAGGCGCCGGGGTCGCTGCGCGAGTGGCCGACGAGCCGGTAGGTCATGGCTTCGAGAAAGGTGGGCCCCTCGTTGTTGCGGGCTCGCCCGAGCGCGTCGGCGGTGGCCGCCTGCACCGCCCACACATCGTTTCCGTCCACCTGGTAGGCGGGGATGCCCATGGCCCGCGGTCGGTCGAGGATCGCGCCGGCGGTGATCGTGTCGGTCGCCGTGTACTCCATGTAGAGGTTGTTCTCACACACGAAGAGGAGCGGCAGGCGGCGCACCTGCGCGAGGTTCAGGCATTCGTGGAAGTAGCCCTGATTCGAGGTGCCGTCGCCGAAGAAGGCGACGGCCACCGAGGGCTCACGGCGCTGCTGGAAGGCCAGCGCTACGCCGGTGGCCGCCGCGATGCTGCCGCCGACGATCCCGAAGCAGCCGATGAGCCCGTGCTCGAGGTCGACGATGTTCATCGATCCCGCGCGCCCTCCACACACTCCGGTGGCCCGGCCGAGCATCTCGTCCATGAGCCCCTGGACCGAGACCCCCACGGCCAGGGCGGCGCCGTGGCCGCGGTAGGTCGCGGCCACGCGGTCGCCGTCGCGCAGGCAGCTCGCGACGCCCACCGCGACGGCCTCCTGACCGGAGTAGAGGTGGGTTGTCCCGTACACCTCGCCGTCCAGGAACAGGCGCTGGATGGCGTCCTCGAACTGGCGGATGACAAGCATCCGCCGGTAGAGCTCGACATCGCTGACGGCGACGTTCGGAGTCGAGGTGAGAGTCATCGTCGTGTGTCCTGATAGTAAACGATCAAGGGCGAAAAGTCCCTAGTAAGCGGGCAGGTAGTAATCTATACTGAACGCACGCGGCGGTCAACGTGAGAGGTCACCCAACACGGGTACGCTTGGCTCGCCGCCCTCAAGCGTCGTCCGAACCCCGGTCCAGCTCCGCCCCATGAACTTCTCGCGCGACATCGTCGAGGCCATGCCACCCGGACGGCCGGCGCTCATCGAGCTCTCCGCCACCGGCGAGCGGCGAGTCTGGAGCTTCGGGGAGGTTTCCGACGCCAGCGCCCGACTGGCGGGACGGCTGCTCGAACTCGGAGCCAGGCGTGGCGACGTGGTCATGACGCTCATCGGCAACCGTCCGGAGTGGGTCATCGGGATGTTGGCGTGCTTCCGCGTCGGCCTCGTCGTCCTGCCGTGCACCGAGCAGCTCCGGGCCAAGGACCTGGCCCTGCGCCTCAGGGCAGCTCACCCGCGCGCCGTCCTCGTCGACCCGCGCAACATGGACGAGCTGTGGTCGGCGATCGAGTTCTCGAGCGGGGGAGGGGCGGGGGCCCCCGCCGTCCTCGTCCTCCCCGGCGAGGAACTGCTCGCGGGACCGCCCGCTCCAGCGGTCGAGCTCTCAGCGCAGGACGACTGCCTGATCACCTTCACGAGCGGTACATCGGGGCCGCCCAAGGGCGTCGTGCACGGCCAGCGCTACCTGTTCGGCCAGCGCCTCCAGGCGGAGTCCTGGCTCGGTTCGCGCCCCGGTGATGTCGTCTGGTGTACGGCCTCGAGCGGCTGGAGCAAGAGCGCCCGCAACGCGTTCATCGCGCCGTGGCTCACCGGCGCCACCGCCCTCCTCTTCGACGGGCGCTTCGATCCCGAGGAGCGACTGGCCATCGTCGAGCAGGAGCAGGTCGCGGTGTGGTGCATGGCCCCGACGGAGTACCGGGCGATCGCCCGGCGCGCCCGGCTGCGTCCGCTGCCCTCGATTCGCCAGATGGTGGCGGCCGGGGAGGCCTTGAACGCCGAGATCCTCTTGCATTTCCGGGAGGTCACCGGGCTTGACATCCGGGATGGCTTCGGGCAGACGGAGACGGGACAGCTCACGGGGATGCCCCCGGCCGGCGTCGTGCGTCCAGGCTCCATGGGCCGCGCCCTGCCCGGGATCGAGCTGGCCATCGAGGACGGCGAGCTCGTCGTCGAGCCGGCCACGGTCCCGACCTTCTTCATGCGCTACCTCGACGCGGAGGCCCCCAATGGGCCATGGCGCACCGGCGACCGTGTCCACCGCGACGAGGACGGCTTCCTGTACTTCGAGGGCCGCATCGACGACGTGATCATCAGCTCCGGCTACCGGATCGGCCCCGTCGAGGTGGAGTCCGCTCTGCTCACCCACGACTCCGTCGCCGAGTCCGCGGTGGTGGCCGCTCCCGACCCCGAGCGCGGGAGCATCGTGCGCGCGATCGTCGTCCTTCGCGGTGGTTACGAGCCATCGGTCGCGCTCGCGGAGGAGCTCAAGCAGCACGTCAAGGAGCAGACCGCTCCCTACAAGTACCCGCGCGTCGTCGAATTCACCACCGCGCTGCCCAAGACGACGAGCGGCAAGATCCTCCGCGGCGCCCTCCGCGGCGAGCGCCTGAAGTCCACCGAGGAGGGACCGTGATCTACCTCGTCGCCGGCCCGGCGCTCACATCATCAGCAGCGGCTGCTCGAGCCGGCCGCGCAGGGCGGCGATGAAGCTCGCGGCGTCGGCGCCGTAGACCACGCGGTGGTCGCTCACGAGGGTGATGCGCATGCGCTGCCCCGGGACGATCGCACCGTCTCGCACCACCGGCTCGGTGCGGACCGCTCCCACCGCCAGGATCGCCGCCTGGCGGCCGTTGATGATCGCGGTGAAGTCGGTGACTCCGTACATGCCGAGGTTCGAGATCGTGAAGGTGGAGCCCGCGAGCTGGGCCGGCGTCACGCTTCCGTCGCGGACCGCGGCGGCCAGGGCTCGACTCGCCTCGCCGATCTCGCGCAGGGATTTGCGGTCCGCGTCGAAGATCGTTGGGACCACGAGCGTGTCCGGAGCCGCCACTGCGACCCCGACGTTGACCCGTCCGAAGAACTCGATCCGCCCGTCCGTGTAGGCGCTGTTGAGCTTGGGATGCTCACGGAGGGTGAGCGCCGTCGCCTTGACGACGATGTCGTTCACGGAAGGGATCCTGGCGTCGGGCTCCGCGGCCCGCAGGGCGTTTCGCAGGGCGGCGCAGGCGTCCATGGCCACCTCGGTCGAGACCGAGAAATCGGGGATCGTCGCCTTCGCCTCGGCCATGTGCCGCGCGATCCGCTGCCCGGTCCGGGACAGCTCAGAGAACGTGCTCTCCCCTTTGCCCATCACCGCAGCTTCTCGTTCGGCGACGGGGGCAGGGCTGGCCAGGAGCGCGGCGATGTCGTCCTTGACGATCCTCGCGTTGGGGCCACTGCCCCGGAGCGCGGCGAGATCGATCCCGTTGGCGGCCGCCAGGCGGCGAGCGACCGGGGTGGCCAGGGCCCTGCGCCGGGGGGAGCTCGGCGCGGTCGTGTCGGCCCCTCCTATCGAGACGGGGACCGGGACGGGCACCGGCGCCGCCGTGGCCGTCGCCAGGACCTCGTCTCGCGGCTCGGCGGCCGTGTTGAGGACGCGGGCGATGACGGCGCCGACGGCGTACGTCTCACCTTCGCGGCTCTCGAGGTGCAGGTAGCCCTCGGCCGGGCTCTCGTAGACCACCATCGCCTTATCGGTCTCGATCTCGGCCAGTTCCTGCCCGCGCGTCACGCGGGCGCCGTCCTCGACGAGCCAGCGGATGATCGTCCCCTCCTCCATGGAGTCTGAGAGGCGCGGCATCGTGAGTTCGGACATCAGCTGACGATGGAGGACTGCCCGGCGTTGGCCCGGACCGTGGTGCCGCTCACGATCGCCGCCCGGTCGGAGGCGAGGAAGGTCACGAGCTCGCCGATCTCCTCCGGGAGCACCCAGCGCGAGTGGCCGGCATTCTGCATGGCCAGGAAGGCGGCCAGAGCCTCTTCGACGGTGATGCCGCGCTCATCCGCCATCGCCTGTGCCCGCGCTTGCCACGATGCCGTGAGCGTCATGCCCGGGGCGACGGCGACGGCGCGGACGCCCTGAGGCCCGAACTCGCGCGCGAGGAAGGCGGTGAAGTTGATCATCCCCGAGTTGTTGACGCCCGAGATCGCGGCGATGCCACCGGCGGTGTGGGCGCTCCCACCGGCGATGTTGACGATCGATCCGCCACCCTGGAGGAGGAGGGGGAGGACTTCCCGCGTGGTGCGAATGGCTCCGAGGAGTTTGGTGTCGATCTCCCGAAGCCATTCCTCGTCGCTGATCTCCTTGAGTGATCCGCCCGCGAACCGGCCCGCGTTGTTGACGAGGATGTCGAGACCGCCGAGCCGTGACTCGGCCTCTCGCACCAGTTCCTTGGTCGCGTCGAGGTCCCTGATGTCCGCGCGCACCACGTGGCAGCGCCCGGCCAGCTCTTGCTGCGCCGTCGCGCAACTGTCGGGTGAGGCGCCCGAGACCACCACCTGTACGCCCTCGGCCACGAGGGCCTCGGCGATGGCGCGGCCGAGCCCGCGTGTTCCCCCGGTGACAAGGGCTCGGCGACCGTCGAGATCGAGGTTCATCGCAGGTGCTCGTACAGCCAGTCCGCGCCCGGGCCGAGGTGCTCGGTGGGGAAGTTGGTAACCCCGTGGTTCCCGTCCTCGATCATCCACAGCTCCCCGTTGGGGAGCGCGTCTGACAGTGCTGTCCCGTGGGAGCTGTCCACGAGAGCGTCCTTCGAGCCGTAGACGACGAGGACCGGCTGCTGCACCTTCTGGGCCACTCCGTCGAGGTTGATCCGCGAGGCGAGCTCACGGGTCTCGTCGAGGTCCTTGGCCCCCAGATTCCACTGGTTCTTGGCTCGGTAGATCGGCTCCATGTGGTCGATCGCGGCGCCGAGGTTCCACGGGCCGCAGTTCGAGAGCGCCGCCTTGATCCGCGGTTCGAAGGCCGCCGCGCGGACCACGTAGTACCCGCCCAGGCTGATGCCCGCGGCGCCGACGCGATCGAGGTCGAGATCAGAACGGCCGGCGAGCGCGTCGAGCATGGCCCCGAAGGGGGCCTCGTAGTCGGGGCGGATGCGCAACTCGAACCCGCCCTCGCCCTGGCCGGGGCCGTCCATCGACAGCGTGGCCATCCCGCGCGTGAGGAAGTGCTGCTCCCAGGTCGGGAACTCCTCCTTGACCGACTCCAGGCCGGGAATAATGAAGACCAGGGGCGGCTTGCTCACGCCGGCCGGGCGGCGCAGGTTTCCGTACACGTGCCCGGTGTCGAAGGGGACCTCGAGCCGCTCGAAGGTGTCATCGAAGGCGCGGTAGCCGTCGGCCACCGCCTTGACACTCTGCAGGGCCACCGTGCGGTACTGCTCGTTGTCCTCGACGGTCATGGCCTTGGCCCAGTGATAGGCGAGTCCTGCCGAGATCAGCGCCTGGCCATCACTGCGGCCCCAGCCCTTGGCGCGGTAGCCCGCGGCGAGCTCCAGATAGTGCTCGGCGAGTTCGGACCACGCGCCCCACCAGGTGTCCCAGTCATGAACCTTGTCCCGCACGCGCTCGTAGTCAGAGAAATCGGTTCCCCGCATGATGATGCGGGCGCGCATGAAGTTCAGGTGATGGGCAGGGTCTCCGCGTACATCGTCCACGACGGCGTTCTCGGTCATGACTCTCCTAGGGCTCAGACGGTTTGTAGCGCCTCAATGTTCAGTCAGATGATACACCTTCGGATGAGGCCGTCAACGCGTTCTGGGGCCTCTGACCGAGGTAAATCCCGAGTGGGGCTGGGTTATCGTCCCCAATACAAGCACTCGCGGCCCCGGTGTGTGCACAACTACCGTTGATTCCTCCTGAACGATCTGGTACCAATCACCTACACACCGGTCGGAGGAGACGACCTTGATTCACAGGACGAGAGGGATGCGCCTGGAGCGGAAACCCCGGGCGCCGGGCGCTGAGGAGACGTACGTCTGATGAGTGAAATCCTCGTCGCACTCATCCTCGGGCTCGGCTTCGGGAGCCTGATCGCATCGCTCAGCCTGGGCGTGGTGCTCAATTACCGTGGCTCGGGGGCGGTCAACCTCGGCCTCGGCGCCATCGCCATGCTCGCCGCGTTCCTGTTCTACACCTTGAAGGTGAGCGGCGTCTTCCTCTTCCGCGGAGTCAGCGTCGGCGGTCCCATGGCCACGGTGCCGGCTCTGCTCATAACCCTGGCGGTGTGCGCCCTCCTCGGGGTCATCTGGGACACGCTGGTCCTGAGGGCGCTGCGCGGCAGCCCGCCGCTGGCGAAGATGGTGGCCTCGCTGGGTCTCCTCCTGGTGATCCAGTCCGGCATGGTCATCGAGTTCGGCGACACCGGCCAGGTGGCGCCGAGCGTGGTGCCGAACGCCGGGACGATCTCGATCTCAGGGAACGTCGTGCCGGCGGACCGGATCGTTGTGGCGGGAATCGTGATCCTCATCACCATCGTCCTTGCCGCCGCCTACCGGTGGACGCGATTCGGTCTGTGCACCCGTGCCGCCTCGGAGAACGAGGCCGCGGCGATGCTCAACGGACTGGCCCCGAACCGCCTGTCGGTGATCAACACGACGCTCGCCTTCGTCTCGGCCGGAGCGCTCGGCGTGCTCGTGGCGCCGATGGCCTCACTCGATCCCGTGACCATCACGGTGGCGATCGTGCCCGCCCTGGCTGCCGCCCTGCTCGCGCGCTTCACCTCCTTCGGCGTCGCCGCGG
The DNA here is from genome assembly GCA_035552215.1 of Solirubrobacteraceae bacterium. Lineage (GTDB taxonomy): Bacteria > Actinomycetota > Thermoleophilia > Solirubrobacterales > Solirubrobacteraceae > Palsa-465. The sequence goes on from DASZLV010000023.1 coordinate 31,407, forward strand.
GGGTCGGATTGGCGCTTGGCTGCCTTCAGTCGCTCATCACCTACGTGGAGACCAAGAGCTGGTTCCCGACCAGCGGCGGGGTGGCGCTCCCCGGCGTGACCGAGCTCATCTACTTCCTCATCATCGCGATCGTCATTTACGCGCGCGGGAACCGGCTGCCCGTGCGCGGCGCCCTGACCGAGGCGCGTCTGCCCATCGCTCCCGCCGCACGCCGGATCGGGGCTCCGCTCGCCGCGCTCCTGGTCTTCGGGGCGATCGCCATCATCTTCCTGCCCTTCGACTTCCGGCAAGCGCTCATCACCAGTCTCATCGGCGCGGTGATCTGCCTGTCGCTGGTGGTCACCACCGGCTTCGTCGGGCAGATCTCGCTCGCCCAGATCGCGCTCGCCGGGACATCGGCGTTCATCATCACCAAGATCGCCACCCACACGGGGATCGGGTTCCCCTTCGCGCCCCTGGCCGGGGCCCTGGGCGCTACCTTCATCGGCTTCTTCGTCGGCCTCCCCGCCCTGCGCGTGCGCGGAGTCAACCTGGCCATCGTCACCATGGCGGCGGCCGTGGCGATCGAGAACTTCGGCTTTAACAACGCGAGCTGGGGCGCGGGGGCTTCGGGCTCGCTCGTGCCTCACCCCACCTTCTTCGGCCTCAACCTCGGGCAGGACGCCGGATTCCTCGCCATCGGTCCCGGCAAGCTCCCGAGCCCCGTCTTCGGACTCCTGTGCCTGGGGGTATTCGCGGTGCTGGGGGCGTCCGTCGCCGGCCTGCGCCGCAGTTCGCTCGGCCATCACATGCTCGCGGTCCGCTCCAACGAGCGCGCCGCCGCGGCCGCAGGGGTCCCGGTGCGCGACGTGAAGCTGCTCGCCTTCGCGCTCTCGTCGTTCATCGCGGGAATTGCGGGCGCTCTCTACGCCTACGACCTGGGCTCGGTGACGTCGCTCTCCTTCGACATCCTCGTCAGCTTCGGGTTCATCGCTTTCGCCTACGTCGGCGGCATCACGACGGTGACCGGGGCGCTCATCGGGGGCCTCACCGCCGCCGACGGCCTCCTGATCACGGGGATCCGCAAGGCCACGGGGTTACCCGCCAACTGGGCGCTGGTGTTCGGCGGCGTAGCGCTCATCGTCACCGTGATCGCGAACCCGGCGGGCGTGGCGGGAGCCCTGCGTCAGCAGTTCGCGGGCCTGATGTCCCGGCGCCTGCCTCCCCTTGCCGCGCCCAAGCCGGCGGCGGCCGGATACGTGTCCGATGTCGCGGCAGACCCGCTCGAGGTGAAGCACACGTGAGCGAAGCCCCGGTACTCGAGCTCCGAGAGCTCTCCGTCGCCTACGGGGCGGTCAAGGCCCTCACGGCGGTCGATCTCGACATCGGTCCCGGCGAGCTCGTCGGCCTCATCGGGCCCAACGGAGCCGGCAAGACCACGCTGATCGATGCGGTGACCGGTTTCACGGCCTACCAGGGAACGGTGCGCGTGGCAGGGAGAGACCTGGCCGGATGGGCTCCCCACCGCCGCTCGCGCAGCGGGCTTACCCGCACCTGGCAGAGCGCGGACCTGTTCGACGACCTGACCGTTCGCGAGAACGTGGCGGTCGCGGCGGGCCGGCCGAAGCTGCGCGCCGTGTTCAAAGAGGCCGTGACGGGCCGGCCCGTGAAGCGCGAGGCGGTCGAGCAGACGCTCGAGATCATGCGCCTGCAGGAACTCGCCGATCGCCCCTCGGACGAGCTCACCGAGGGCCAGCGCAAGCTCGTGGGCGTCGCCCGCGCCTTCGCTCCCAACCCCCGCGTCGTCTGCCTGGACGAGCCCGGCGCCGGCCTCGACCGCGACGAGAGCCGCGCCCTCTCCGCCCGCCTGCGCGAGCTCACGCGGGGCGGTGTCGCGATGCTCCTCGTCGACCACGACATGGACCTCGTCTTCGGAGCATGCGACCGGGTCGTGGTGCTCGACTTCGGCAAGGTGATCGCTCGCGGTACGCCGGCGGAAGTGCGCGAGGACCCCGCGGTCGTCAAGGCCTACCTGGGAGGCGGCCCGGCCCTCGAGGTTCCCGGCGGGAAACCGCTGGCCCCCACCGCTGAGGGCACGCGGGCGTGAGCGAGATACTCCTCGAATTGGAGCACGTCGCCTGCGGGTACGGCGGGCAGCCGGTCATCCGCGACATCAACGTGACCGTTTCCTCGGGTGAGGTCGTGGCCATGCTCGGTCCCAACGGGGCGGGGAAGTCGACGACCCTGCGCGCCGCCTCGGCGCTTCTGCCGCTGGCCCGCGGGACCGTGCGCTTCGCGGGCGAGTCGATCGCCAAACTCAAGACCGACGCGCTGGCGCGAAGGGGGCTCGGGCACGTTCCCGAAGGGCGCGGAATTTTCTACGGCCTCACCGTCGACGAGCACTTCCGGATCGCCCACCGCGGAGAGCGTCTCGACGTCGACGGGGCGTTTGCCTACTTCCCGGCCCTGGTGGAGCTGCGCGGTCGCCGCGCCGGTCTCCTCTCCGGCGGCGAGCAACAGATGCTGGCCATCGCTCGCGCGCTCGCCCGGCGGCCCAAGCTCCTCCTGCTCGACGAGCTCAGCCTCGGACTCGCGCCTGTTATCGTCGAGTCCCTGCTCCCGATCGTCAGACGCTACGTCGATGAAACCGGGGCCGGCGTGCTCATGGTCGAGCAGCACGTCCACCTTGGCCTCGACATCGCCGACCGTGCCTACGTGCTCTCCCACGGCGAAGTCACCGCCGAGGGTGACGCCGCATCGTTCCGTGAGGATGAGCAGCGCGTGGCCGACGAGTACTTCGGCTCCTCCGAGTCAGCGCCCACCCCGGCTCCCGCTCAGTGAGCGATCTCGTCGCGGCGCCCCGCGACGAACCAGACGACGACGGCGGCCTCCTCGCCAACCGCCCATAGCCGGTGCGGCGTGGTCGAGTCGAACGACACCGAGTCACCCGGGTCGAGCTCCCACGTGTCGGGTCCGACGGTCAACCCCAGCCGGCCCTCGAGAACGATGCCGTACTCCTTGCCGGTGTGGCGGATCAGGAGTTCGTCGGGTGAGGACGCGCCGCCGACTTCGTAGACCGCGTAGAGGAAATCGACATCGGGCTCGGGGTCGGGGGTGAGGCGCTCCCATCGGACCCCCGAGGCGAGGTGGATGATGCGCCGGTCGCTCGCGCGCAGGACGGGGCTCGATGCCCGCTCGGTCGCGTCCGGCGCGGCGACACCGGAGAAAAGCTCGTCGAGGGAGAGATTCAGCTCGCTGACGATGGAGTAAAGGGTGGCGACGGATGGGCTGGCGAGGCCGCGCTCGATCTGCGATACGAAGCTCGGGGATACGCTTACCCGCCGGGCCAGCTCGCGCAGTCCCAGATGCTGGGCCTCCCGGGCCTCCCTCAGCCGCTCGCCGATAGCGAGGGTGTCAAGATCGGGCCCGGGCGTGGCGCCAGCAGGCACCACCGTCACCTCGTCGGCCATGGCCGCACGGTAACGCGTCGTCCGGCAAAACGCTACATGGCCTGGCGCGAAGGCCGCACGAGGATCTCGCTGATGCTCACCTCGCGGGGCTGCCCGAGCGCGAAGACCACCGTCTGCGCCACGTTGTCGGGAGCGAGGGGGACGACACTGGCGTGATCGGCGACGACCTCCTGGCCCACCTTGCCGGTGATCTGCTTGTGGATACCCGTGTCCGTCCGGCCCGGCTCGATCACCGTGACGCGAATCCCGGTCTGGAGATTCTCGAGCCGCAGTGACTCCGAGAACGCGCCGATCCCGAACTTCGTGAGGCTGTAGATCCCCGAGTACTTGTCAACCACGCGACCGCCGACCGAGCTGATGTTGACGATGTGGCCGGAGCCCTGCGCAGTCATGAGCGCCAGCGCGGCGTGGGTGCAGTAGAGGAGACCCATAACGTTGACGTGAATGACCCGCCGCCACTCTTCGGTGGGAGCGCCGGCGATCGGCCCCAGGTAAGCGGCGCCCGCGCAGTTCACGAGCGCATCCAGGCGACTGAAGCGCTGATGGGCCCGGTTGACGAATTCGTTGGCCTGGTCCTCCTCGCCGATGTCGGCGGGGACGGCGATGGCCTCGCCGCCGAGCTCCTCGATGCTCCGCACGACGGCGTCGAGCTTCTCGACGCCCCGGGCGGCAATCGCCACCTTGGCACCCGCCCGCACGCACGCGAGCGCAGTGGCCTCGCCGATGCCGGCGGAACCGCCCGTGATGGCCACCACCTGGCCTGAGAGATCGATCATCGGCGCTCCTCGTAGTAGGCGTCCCAGAAATCCAGGTGCTCGCGGCGCGGCACCGGCCCCATGGCGATCGGTTCCTCCAAGCGCATGGCCTGCGGCGCCTTGGGGTCAAAGGCCGGCCACGGCGCCACGCTGCTCCCGTTCGGATCGCCCGAGCGGGCGAAGTTCACCCAGTAAGTGCTCACCACATGCGAGAGCTCGCGGTCGAAGGGCGCCCACGGCCAGTCGTGGATGTGGAGGTTGCGGAAGGCGTACATGATCTCCGCGCTGTGGTAGGCGCCCTCAATGCGCTCGGCGTAGGGCCGCTTCACCGATACCGGGGGTCGGTGCGCGAAGTGGTAGTAGTAGGTGGGCGCGGCACGGCTGTGGAGGCGCGCCCACGTCCAGTTCTGCCACACGAAGACGCGGTCGCCGTTGGCCCCCGAGCTCGCGCGTCGCGTCGTTTCCGCGTCGGTGGCCGGGTAGAGCCTGAGGAAGTCATCGGCCTGGCCGCCGTATTGGGAGCGCGCGTCCGCGGTGAACTGCTCGGCGTCGGTCATGTAGGGCATCCCGGCGCCCTCGTCGGAGGCGCTGCCGGTCAGCAACGGGACCTGAGCCTGCTCGCCGTCTCGGAAGATGTCGTAGGGGCCGCGCGGGAGCAGGCGGCCGTCGACGATCGGGAAGCCGCCGTCGAGCGCCCCGCGGCGCGAGAACCAGTCCGCCGCGTCGTAGTACCAGTGCTGTTCTCCCGCGTCCGGACCCGCGGGTTCGCCGTCAAGGAGCTCCTGCACCGAGCGCGCTCGCAGGTCCGCGAGGCTGCGCGCCCCCAGGCCCTCGGCGATGGCCAGGCCCGTTTCCTGCGCGCTGGCAAGGTCCTGCATCGCATCGGTCACCCCGGAGCTCGCGCCCACCGGCCCGAGGATGGCTCCGCTCTCCCCGATGGCGCGATGGAAGAGCCCCCGAGCCAGAGGGGTGGCCATGAGCAGGTTGACACTCATGGATCCCGCCGACATGCCGAAGATCGTCACTCGATCCGGGTCGCCCCCGAAGGCGCTCACGTTGCGCTGCACCCACTGCAGGGCGGCGATCTGATCATGGAGCCCGTAGTTGCCCGAGACATGGTGCTCGGACTCGGCGGTGAGCTCGGGGTGGGCGAGGAAGCCGAAGCGGCCCAGGCGGTGGTTGATGCTCACCACGACCACGCCGGTGCCGGCGAGGTGCGCTCCGTCGTAGAGCGGCGACGAGGCGCCGCCGAACTGGAAGCCGCCGTAGTGAAACCACACCATTACCGGGAGCGGCTCGTGCTCGGCGTGCGCCGGGGACCACACGTTCAGATACAGGCAATCCTCGCTGTGGTTGGGGTACTCCTCGTAATAGAACGACGCGGGGAGGAGGGGATGCTGCGGGCAATTGGGTCCGAACCGTTCCGCGCGCCGCACGCCCTCCCACGCGAGTGCCGGCTCCGGGAGCCGCCACCGCCGCTCCCCCACCGGGGGCCGCGCGTAGGGGACGCCCTTGTAGGACCGCACCCCAGCCTCGCCCACCACTCCGGAGAGGAGGCCCTGCTCGATCCGCACCGTGGTGTCGACGGTCATCTGACCATGGCCACGAACTCGTCGAGGCTCTCGTCGAGCGCCTGCTCATAGGAGAGGTCGAGGGCTCGGTAGAAGAAGCGGCGACCACGGGCCAGGTGAGAGCCCGAGCGGATGAGGAGGGGGAGCTGCTCCTCGACGGCAGCTCGCAGTCGCTCCGCCGGCACCGTGGCGTTGATGGCGCCGATCTCCAGGGCACGCTGCGCCGTGAAGGGGATCCCGGTGATGATGTTCGAGAGAGCGTGGCGCGGCAGCAGGCGCTGGAGCAGGGGGACCTGGGCGATCATCGACCACACGCCGACGCTGGACTCGTAGGTCCCGAGCTTCGAACCCTCCACGGCGATCGCCCAATCCGACGCCACCACGAGCGAGAAGCCAGACGCGAGGGCGTCACCGTTGACGGCGGCGAGGAGCGGTTTCCCCAGACGCGGGAACAGCTTGAGCAGGGAGACGAGCTCGGTGGCGAACTCGATGGGATCGCCGCCGGCCCGGAGCTCGCCGGCGTCGAGGCCGGCGCAGAAGTCCGCGCCCGCCGCGGTGAGGACGATGGCGCCGACGTCGTCGTCCTCGTCGGCGGTCGTGAGCAGCGATCTCAGCGAGCGCATCATCGGCGGCGTCAGAAGGTTCCCGGGTCCCCGGTTCATCGTGAGCCACACGGCGCTGTCGGAATGGGAGACCCCAACCTCGACCTCAGCGTCGTCGCCCTGGTTCTCGGTACTCATGCGCTGAGGTGGGCCGCTTCGGCAAGCTTGCCCACGAGGGCGCTCGTGTCCTCGATGCGCGGGGAGCTTCCGAACAGGTAGAAGTCGGGCCGCACGAGCGCGACCTCGGCGCCCAGGGTGGTGAACCAGTCGCGGTAGGTCAGATCCACGTCGCGCACGGGCCCGTCCTCACCGAACCCGGCGGTGACGCCGTCGATGCTCGCCCACAGGGCGCCGGCGCCTTCGTCCAGGTACTCACGTGGATCCTCACGGGCGCCGAGGAGGACGAAGCCGCGACCGATTACGTCGTCGGCGAGCCCCACGTGACCGTCCACCTCCACCATGCCCTGGACCGCGAGCGTCCCCGCCAGGGGATCGCCGTCGAGGAGGACGCCGGGACCCAGGCGCCACACCGGGGGCGCGGCATCGTGCTCGGAGAGGCTCGCGATCATCTGACGGTCGCGCGCGGCAGCCTGCTCTGGGTCGAGCATGCAGATGACCTTTCCGACCTCGACGGACGCCTCGATGACCTGCTGGGCGTGGGCACGGCGCTCGGGCCCATAGCTGTCGAGCAGGCGCTCATCGGCCTTGCCCTCGAGCACGAGGCGCAGGCGCCAGGCCAGCGAGCTCGCGTCACGGATGCCCGAGGTCAGGCCCTGGCCCAGGAACGGCGGCATCAGGTGGGCGGCGTCGCCGGCGAGGAGAAGCCGTCCGCTTCGCCACTCCTGCGACCACACGCCCTTGAACGTGTAGACCGCATGACGTACGAGGATCGAGTCCTCGGGGGTCACCTCCCAGGGCTCCAGGAGCCTCCAGGCGGTCTCGGTGGTGTTCATCTCCTGCTCGGACTCGCCGGGGAGGCACATGAACTCCCACCGTCGCCGGCCCGGTCCCGAGGTGACCGATGTCGTCGGACGGGCCGGATCGCAGCGCTGCAGGACGTCGGGCCAGAACTCTCGCTCGGTCTTCGGGAGCACGTCGACGACCAGCCACGGGTACTCGAAGCCGAGATCGTGCTGCTCGGCGCCGATCGCTCTGCGCACGAGACTGTTGGCGCCGTCGGCGCCGATCACGTAGCGGGCCGTCAGCGTCTCCTCGGTCGCGGCCGAGGCGCTGTGGGCCGAGGCGCCGTTGGACGCGGCGCTCGCCCGGACCGTGGCCCACGCTCGGGAGCCGTCGTCGCCGCAGGCGATCGCCTCGCATCCGCGGCGGAGCTCGACGGTCGCGAGCTCGCGAATGGCCGCGTCGAGCCGGTCCTCGAGATCGGGCTGGTAGAACGATGCCACCTCGGGCCAGCCGCATACGCCCGGACGGTTCCAGGAGATCTCCAGGAGCGTCTCATCGTGGGCGTTGCGGAACAGGTAGTTGATGTCGTCGCCCATGATCGACTTGAGGATCGGGAGGAGATGCTCTGAGAGTCCGGCGGCCTGCATGTTGCGTAGCGACTCGTGGTTCAGCCCGCACGCGCGCGGCAGCGGGTAGGGGTCGGGCCAGCGCTCGACGGTGCACACGCGCTTGCCGCTGCGCCCCAGGAGGATGGTCAGGAATTGCCCCACCGGCCCGCCACCGATGATGAGCACGTCGAAGTCCGGCTCGCTGGCGGTCACTTCGCCACCATGGCCAGACGCGGCAGCAGCCGCAGCGCGTTGTCGCGGTACATGCTCCGGCGCTCGGCGTCATCGAGGAGCGGGGTCTGCTCCAGGCGCTCCTGGCCCTCGGCCGCGCGATCGGCATTCGCGAAGGGACGATCGGTTCCGTACAGCAGTCGCGACGGGTCGACGATCTCGCGGAGCACGAGCAGCTGCCGAGGCGTGGAGAACCCCGCCAGGTCGTACCACAGGCGTCCCAGGGCGGGCAGCACCTTGTCGAACTCGACGAGGCCCAGCTCGGGGACGATCTCGAGCATGCCCGCGACCCGGTCGGCGAGGACTCCGAGGGCAGCCCCGGCGTGAGGGATCACGAGCTCGATATCCGGACATGCCTCGAGCGTTCCCGAGATCACCAGGTTGATGACCGTGCGGGTCGTCTCGAAGAGGAACTCCATCATCGGGCGCGGCACGCCGGGGATCAGGCGCTCCCAGTTCATCGGGGAGGCCGGGTGCAGGAACACCGCGGTGCCTCTGAGGTTCAGCTCCTCGAAGAGCTCGCGAAGCGGGGCCGTCCCGGGGTACAGGCCGCGATGGTTGCTGAGCAGCACCACCCCGTCGGCGTGCAGGGTGTCGAGGGCATAGTCGAGCTCCTCGAGTGCTCCGTCGATGTCCGGAAGCGGGAGCGAGGCAAAGAGGCCGAAGCGGCCAGGGTGCTCGCGCACGAGGTCGGCGGCCGCCTCGTTGACCTGGCGCGCCAGGCGCCGAGCGTCACCGTCCTCGCCGAAGTGTACGCCCGGAGAGGACACCGAGAGAACCGAGGTGCCGATGCCCAGCCGGTCCATCTCCTCGAGTGCCGAGGAAGGGTCCCAGGTGGGGAGCACGGGGAATCCGTCGGGCTGCGCATGCCCGCCCTGCTGCGCCGCCTCCCGGTATTCCTTGGTGAGATAGTGGACGTGGGTGTCTATCTTGGCGGCCGTGACCGTGACTTCGCCTTGCGCTGGCATGATTCTCCTTGGCCCGTGACCGGGTCGCGAGCGGCGTTTTAGTGTTCAGTACAATCATACAGATTGTTGCGTATCTGTAAACGAGTTGGCGCCTGGCCATGACCACCACGATCACCCAGAGATTCGCCCGTTTTGCCACCGAGTTCGACGAGCTCGCCGTTCCTGAGCTCGTCGGCGATGCGGTGGGCCTGCACCTTCTCGACGCGCTCGGGTGCGGCTTGGCGGCGGTGCGGCTCGACGTCGTCCCCTACGCCGGCGCGGCCGCCTCGGCAGCGGAGACGGGGCCCGCCACGGCCCTCGGCCTCGCCGAGCCGGTGCCGGCGGCGACGGCCGCCCTGGTCAACGGGATCACCATCCACGCGCTCGATTTCGACGACACCCACCCGGCCTCGATCGCCCACGTGAGTGCCGTCGTGGTGCCGGCCGCGCTCGCCGCCGGTGAGGCGGTCGGGGCCAGCGGCGCGCAGCTCAGTGCGGCCCTGCTGGCGGGAAACGAGGTCGCGTGCCGGATCGGCCGTCCCGCCGGCGATGCCTTTCACGTTCGCGGCTTCCACGCGACGGCGATCTGCGGCGTCTTCGGCGCCACCGTCGCCGTGGCCAAGCTCCTCGAGCTCGATGAGCGGGGCATGGTCGCCGCGCTCGGGATCGCCGGCAGCATGGCGGCGGGGGTGATGGCCTACCTCACCGACGGATCAGAAACCAAGCGCGTTCATCCTGGGTGGATGGCCCACGCCGCTCACATCGCGGTGTCGCTCGCAGGCAACGGAGCCACCGGTCCCGCGGCGGTGCTCGAAGGACGTAACGGTGTCTACGGCGCCTTCATCGATCGTCACGACATCGACGTGGAGGAGCTGACCGGCGATCTCGGCTTCACCTGGGAGACCCTGCGGATCGCCTTCAAGCCCTATCCCGCCTGCCATTTCGTGCACGCTCCCCTCGACGCGCTCGACCAGCTTCGCCACGAACACGGGTTCACGAGCGAGGACATCGAGCGGATCACCGTGTTCAGTCCCGCGGCAGGCATCGAGCTCGTGGGTAGCCCGCTGGAGCGCAAGCGCCGTCCCCAGACCCCGTACGAGGGAAAGTTCAGCGCCCCCTTCGCCGTCGCGGCGCTCCTGTGCACCGGGGTCGTCGAAGCAGCGACGTTTACCGATGCGCTGCTCGTGGACCCACGCATCCTCGCCCTCGCCGACCGAGTTGACTGCGCCGAGCGTGAGTACGACACCTTTCCCAGCTCGTTGCCGGGAGGGGTGCGGGTAGAGCTGGCGGGCGGCGGTCGGCTCGAGCGCCACGTGCTCCATCAACGCGGCGGCGCCGAGAACCCGATGGGTGCGGACGAGATCGTGGCCAAGTTCGCCACCAACGCATCCGGCGCGCTCCCGGCCGAGGCAGCGTCCCGGCTGGAACGCTTTGCCCTTGCCCTAAGCGACCACGGCGATCTCGAGCCGCTAGGGCTGATACGGCGGCGCGACGCCCCAGCCCCAGCGCGGGACGGGGGCGTGCTCGGGGACCTCGGCTCCGGGCTGTGAATTGTGGACGGCGAGTCGGGTGCCCCATTCCGCGTAGCCGATGATGGCCGCGCGGAACTCGGGATCGTCCGGAAGCCCGGAACTGTCGGCGGCGCGGCTCAGGAGGGTGACGAAGTGCAGGCGCTGCTCGGGGGTGATGCCCAGGCCGAGGTGGCGGCCCACCATGTGCGGGTAGCCCCCGAGATGCTCGGTGTACTCGGCGGGGCCGCCCATGACCTCGCACCACCAGCTCGTCGCGTGGGTCCGGTGCTCCTCGCCGACCCGTCCACCGAAGAGCGGGCCCAGGAGCTCGTCCCCCTCGACGAGGTCGTAGAAGACGTCCAGCCAGCGCGCAAATGCCTCGCGCCCGCCACCCCATTCGTAGATCGTCGGCGGCTCAGACACCACGCGGACGATACGCCCCGCCGCAGGTCTGCCAGACTCACCCGGTGCCCGCGCGCCTGGTAACCATTCCCATCAGCCATTTCTGCGAGAAGGCGCGGTGGGCGCTCGACCGCGCCGGGGTCGACTACGTCGAGCAGCCGCACCTGCAGATGATCCACATGGTCGCGGCCAAGCGCGCCGGAGGAGGGCGAACGGTGCCCGTGTTCGTCACTGCCGAGGGCCGGGTGCTGCCCGACTCCTCAGACATTCTCCGCTGGGCCGACACCCAGGTCGAGCCCGAGCGGCGGCTCTATCCCGAGGGCGAGCTCGGCGAACAGGCAGCCGAGCTCGAGACATGGCTCGACGAAGGCTTCGGACCCGATGGCCGGCTGTGGATGTATGAGCAGACGCTGCCCATCGTCCAGGAGCTCGGACGCTGGGCGGTGGCGGGCGTGCCCACGTGGGAGCGGCGCTTCTTCCGCGTCGGCGGATCGGCCGTGGGCGTGGTCCTCCGCCGGGTCCTCGGCGTCGAGGCGAGCGCGGCCAAGGTCGCGCTCGAGCGGGTCGACGGCGTCTTCGACGACATCGCCGAGCGCCTCTCCGACGGGCGACGGTTCCTCCTCGGCGACCGCTTCACCGCCGCCGACCTCACCTTCGCGGCGCTCGCGGCGCCCATGCTCCTCCCCGAGGCCTACGGCTCCCCGCTCCCACCGCCCGAGGCCATGGGCGAGTCAGCGGCACGCGAGGTGCGGCGGCTGCGCGCTCATCCCGCGGGGATCTTCGCCGATCGCATGTACGGCGAAGAGCGGGTCCGGCTCGCCGCCACCGTCGCGGCTTAGCAGTCGTCGGATTCGCGCGCGGCGGCCGCGCGGCAGTCGATCAGGTGGTCGTCGCTGGCCTGGTGGAGGAGTAGGTACAGCGACTCGCGCTGAGCCGGGTCGAGGCTGACGAGGATCTCGTCCTCGGCGGCGGCGAGCGCGCTCTCCGCCTCATCCAGGCGCTCGGATCCGAGCGGGGTGACATGGACGGTGTGTCGCCGGCGATCTTCGCTCGAGCGTCGCCGCTCGACGAGGCCGGTGCTCTCGAGCTCGTTGAGGAGCCCGACGAGATTGGTGCGGTCGACCTGCAGCGCGCCCGCGAGGGACTGTTGGGTGCTGCCGGGATGATCGCGGAGCACGGTCAGCGCCACCAGGTGACGCGGCCGCAGGCCGAGGGGCGCGAGAGCCTCCTCGACGCGCACGCGCATGCGGCGGCCGAGGTGGACGAGCAACGCGGCACAGCGGAAGCTGGTGTGGGAGAGGACGGCCGGAGAGGACATGCGCCAAGTGTAACGAGGTTGCTTGTGTGATACAAATGGTTTGCCGCTCACCAATTAGTTATCGATCATTACGCTGTAGGAACCCGACCCGGAAAGCGAGTACCCGATGGCAGAAACCCGGCAACGACCCGAACCGAGCCGCTGGGCCGTACTCGCGCTCCTTGGCGTGGCACAGCTCATGGTTGTGCTCGACGCAACCATCGTCAACATCGCGCTGCCCTCGGCCCAAAAGGCGCTGCACTTCTCCAACGACAATCGCCAGTGGATCATCACCGCCTACGCCCTGGCCTTCGGGAGCCTGCTCCTCCTGGGAGGCAAGCTCGGTGATCTCTTCGGCCGCAAATGGACGTTCGTCGCCGGGCTCATCGGCTTCTCGATCGCCTCGGCCCTCGGCGGCCTGGCGCAGTCCTTCGGCATGCTCGTGGCCGCGCGGGCGCTTCAGGGCGTGTTCGGCGCGCTGCTCGCACCCTCGGCCCTGTCGCTCCTCACCGTGACCTTCGCCGGCGCCCCCGACCGAGCGAAGGCGTTCGGGATCTTCGGCGCCATCGCGGGCGGCGGCGCCTCCGTCGGGCTCATCCTCGGCGGCGTGCTCACCCAGGCTCTGTCCTGGCGCTGGTGCCTGTACGTCAACCTGGCCATCGCCGTTCCCACCACCATCTTCGCCCTCCGCCTCCTGGTCAACCAGGGCCGTCCTCAGCGGCCGCGCATCGACGTCCCGGGCGTGCTCGTCGGCTCGCTGGGCTTGTTCGGGGTGGTCTACGGCTTCTCCAACGCCGAGACGCACTCGTGGACGGCCCCGGTGACGATCATCGCCCTCGCGGCCAGCGTCGTCCTCCTCGCCGCCTTCGTGGCCATCGAGAGCCGCACCAAGGATCCCCTCCTGCCCCTGCACGTGGTCAAGGACCGCGCCCGGGGCGGCGCCTACGCGACGATCGCCCTCGCCGGCTCCGGCGTGTTCGGCGTCTTCCTCTTCCTCACCTACTACATGCAGCAGAACCTGGGCTTCTCACCGCTGGCCACCGGCGTGGCCTTCCTACCCATGACCGCGATGATCGTGGTCACCGCCACCACGGTGCAGACCAGGGTGCTCGACCGCACGGGCGCCAAGCCCCTAGTCGCGGGCGGGATGGCAGTGGGGATCGTCGCCATGATCCTCTTCACCCGTCTCAGCCCGGGCGGCTCCTACGCGGGCCAGGTCCTTCCCGGCCTGATCCTCATCGGCTTCGGCATGGGCTGCATCTTCGCTCCCGCCTTCAGCACCGCCACCCTGGGCGTCGGCCCCCAGGACGCCGGGATCGCGTCGGCCATGGTCAACACCTCCCAGCAGGTCGGCGGCTCGGTGGGCACGGCCCTGCTGAGCACGCTGTTCGCGAGCGCGGCAGCGAGCTATGCGGCGAGCCACGTGCACGCGCAGGCGGGCACCGCCCTGATCCACGGGTACACGACCGCGTTCTGGTGGGCGGCGGGCATCTTCGCGGTGGGACTCATCGTCGCGCTGGTCATCCTCCCCGGCAACGTCACGTCCCGCGTCCCGGCCGCTGAAGCGTCGCTCGTCACCGAGTAGCGCCGCGCGCGTCCCGAGCCGCGCGTCCCGAGCCGCGCGTCCCGAGCCGCGCGCGCCTGGGTGGCGCCGCGCGCGTCCGCGCCCTTCTGCATACTCGGAGCCCATGTGGACGCATCGATCGATGCGCCGGATAGGGGCCGTCTGCTGGGCATCCGTCGTGGTTCTCGTGCTCGCGCTCGGCGTGCACACTTCCCGGGCGCGCGCGGCCGGGCCGGCGCTCACGCTCTACACCGATCAGCTCGCCGACCCGGCCTTCATGGGCCTGGGGGTTCAGCTCGATCCCTACGACACGCTCAAGCCCGCCCAGCTCAACTGGCCGCTCATCACCCAGCGCCTCGACTTCATGGGGCCGGGATTGATGCGCGTGGTCGAGCCGGCGTCCGACTACTTCGCGGGCTACGACGCCTCGGGGAACCCCACCTATCGCTGGACCTCGAACCACGTGCAGGAGCTCCTCTCGATCCTCGGCTATGCCCAGAGCCGCGGGATCACCGTCGTCCTCGGGGACTGGGGGAACCCGCTCATCCAGGGCGACGCGCGCATCCCTGCCGACTTCATCGGCGCCCTCCACACCACCTACGGGTTCACGGTGCTGCGCTACTACAACGTGATGAACGAGCCCAACGGCGCGGGCCCGAGCTGCCCGTTCTCGTGCTGGACGGGGATCATGAAAACGGTCTCGGCCGAGTTCACCAAGCTCGGCGAGCAGAGCTGGATCCAGCTCGTCGGCCCTGACAACGCCAACTCGTGGGACGACACCCAGGTCGCGCAGGCGGCCGACCGGAGCTCGGGCCTGGAGACCGACAACCCCCTCGGCGGAGACTCGTGGGTGACCGCCTCCCTGCAGTCGATCCCCGGGCTCATCGGCGCCTACGACTCGCACCGCTACGCGACGATCTGGGGGGTAGCGAACGGCGTCTACGGAAACCAGGTCCTGGCTCGGCGCGAGGAGATCTCGAACCTCGACTCGCCCGCCAAGTCCTACTTCGCCGGCGAGGTCGGGCTCACCGCCCGCCAGGTCACGCCGTTCACCGCCGCGAGCATGCGCTCCACCTCGGCGCTCCGGTCACTGCTCGACCCCAGCGCCATCGGCGCAAGCACGTTCATCGACAGCCAGCCCAACATCACCACCTTCAACTACGGCGTGTGGATGGGCGACATGATGATCCAGGCCATCTCCGCTGGCCTGTCGGGCGCGAGCGCCTGGGATCTCGATGACGCCATGCACGTCGGCGGCGGCTATGGCAATCTGAACCTCAAGCAGTGGGGGTTCTGGAACTCGCTCGCCGGCCAGAACGGCTACCCGGCCTCCGACCTCGCCCCGCGCCCGTGGTACTACGCATGGTCGGTGATCTCGCGAGCGTTCCCGGCGGGCGCGCAGACGCTCGCCGTCCCGAGCACGGGACTGCCGGGCGTCAGGGTGGCGGCGGCCCGCATCCCCAACGCCACCAAGTACGACCTCTCGATCGCCATGGTCAACGACTCGGCGGCCGCGCGCACCATCACCCTGACCGTGCCTTCGGTGACCACGCCGCTCAACCTGGCGCAGTACAACTACGCCGCCGGCGGCCTCCCCGTCGACGCCAACGGCCTGCCTGTTCCCGCACAGAACTTGGCCGTACAGCCCTCGACCGGGATCACCGTCCAGCTCCCCGCCGACGCCCTCGTCGTCCTCACCTCGCATGGCTTCGGAACCCCGGTGGCGCTCGACCAAGGGACGACGACGCTCGACGACGGTCTCCGGGACTTCCATCTCACCTACGCCCACTCCCGCGCCCTCAAGCTCGACCACTCAAGCCCCGCCACCTTCAATTACGCCCCCTCGCGCGCCACCCCCACCGGCAAGCACAACCAGTTCCTCGCCTACCGCGCGAGCCAGATCGCGAGCTTCGAGCTCAAGGCCTACTACCCCAAGACCCTGCGGCTCCTCGCCTACGGGTCCGAGGACGGCACCACGTGGACGCCCATCGCCCTCGCCTCCACCGCTCCGTCGCCCGCCGTGGGCGGTCATCAGCTCCTCACCGAGCTCTTTCCCAGTCAGCCCATCCCCGCCGCCACCAACCGCCTGAAGATCGTCCTCGGCCCGAGTACCGAGCTCGCGCAGACGAGGATCATGGCCGGCCGCTCCGGACCGGCGTGCCTCGCGCCCACCCTCGCCACGGGAGGCAGCTCGATCGGGGCCATCGCCCTGGGAGCCTCGGGCCGTCAGGTCCTCGGGCGCCTCGGCGTCCCCAGCGTGCGCGGGCGCCGCGCCTGGGGGTATTGCGTGACGGGCGGCGGTAGCGTCGCCGCGGTCCTCACGCGGCGCGACCTCGTGTCGCTTGTCCTCTCCACCGCGGCCGGCTACCGGCTGCGCGGCATCGGCCCGGGCAGCTCGCTCGCCACCGTGCAGCGGCGCTACCGCCGCAGCGAGCTCCATGCCGTGGGCCGCGGCCTGGTGGTCACGAGCGGGGGCGCCATCTTCGTCATCCAGGCCACCCGGGTGCAAGCGGTCGGCCTGGCCACGCCGGCGCTGCTCGCCAACCGCCACTCGCTGCGCGGCGCCGTCAAGCTCGCCCTCGCGCCCTGAGGGGCCCGCGCGTCCCTGTGACGCCGTGCAACCATCGGCAGGCGATCCGGCGCGCAACGTGCGACGGGATCGAGAGGAGAGCGACATTGCCTATGCGATCCGCGTCTCGCCGAGCGGCTCGCACGATCGCGAGCTCGGCGCCGTTCGGCGACCACGAGGGCGCGCGGCCGGGGCCGAGGAGCCGCAGACGGCGCGGACTGCCGGCCCACACCCGGTCCGCCTCCACGCCGGCCAGCTCGCCTCGCCCCGACCACACGGCGTCGGAGAACGACCGGCTGAGGACCGTCTCCATGCGAATTCCGTCGATCCCGTCCTCGAGCACCTGGCCGCTCTTGGCGAACGTCACCAGCGGGGGTCGGCGGTGAAGGCCGATCCGCAGCGCGCGCGATCGGTGCAGATTCGCCGCTCCTGCCCGCTGCGGGCGCCGACGATGAGGAGGCCGCGGCCCGTCAACGGCTGCACGGCGAGGAGGCCGTCGCGTCAGGGGAAGGTCGCCGACGCCGGCGGCGCGACGACGGCCCCCAGCACGAACATGCAGCACACACACCCCAAGCTCCTCATACGAGCCGGAACGAACCCGGTCGCGAGAAGTTGCTCAGGCCGCCTTGTCTCCCACCAACACGGGCGCGCGCCTGGGTGTCCGCAGGCCCCGATGCTCGGGGCGCGAGCCAGGCTCGCGGTGGCGGAGCAGGCGCGAGCTGTTGGCGACCACGAAGGTGGAGGAGAGGGCCATGGCCGCGCCCGCGATCAGGGGGCTGAGGAGGCCGAGGGCGGCGAGGGGGATGGCCGCGAGGTTGTAGAGGAAGGCCCAGGCGAGATTGCCGCGGATGGTGTTGAGCGTCCTGCGCGCGAGGCTGATCGCCGTCGCCGCGATGCGCAGGTCGTCGCGCACGATGATGAGGTCCGCGGCGTTGATGGCGACGTCCGTTCCCGAGCCGACGGCCAGGCCGAGGTCGGCGCTCGCCAGCGCCGGGGCGTCGTTCACTCCGTCACCGACCATCGCTACACACCGTCCCTCGCTCTGCAGGCGACGGATGACCGCGACCTTGTCGGCGGGAAGCGCCCCGGCGATGATCTCATCGACCCCCACCGCGGCGCCGACGGCCTGGGCGGTCGCCTCGTTGTCTCCGGTCACGAGCACACAGCGGAGCCGCAGGTTCTGGAGCTCACGGACGGCGGAGGCCGCCGTGGGCCGGATCGCGTCGGCGACGGCCAGCACCGCGATCGCCACCTCGTCGCGGCGCACGACGACGACGGTGCGCCCAAGCCCCTCCCACTCGCTCGCGCGTGCGGCCAACTCGGCCGGGAGCGCCTCGGGCCGGCCGGTGGGCTCCACACCGGCGCGGCCGATGTAGACCTCGTGCCCCTCGACCGCGCCGCGCGCGCCGAGACCGGGCAGCGCCATGAACGAGTCGACGTCGGGGAGATCGCCGACCCGGCCCTCGGCCATCGCCGCCACCGCCCGCGCCACCGGGTGCTCGGATGCCCGCTCGACGGCGCCCGCCCAGCGCAGGACCTCATCCTCCTCATGCCCGGAGGCAACCTTGATCTCGGTCACGCTCATCTGTCCTTCAGTCAGCGTGCCCGTCTTGTCGAGGAGGACGGTGTCGACGTGGCGGGAGGCTTCGAGAGCGCGGTAGCCCTTGAAGAAGATCCCTCGGTTCGCTCCCGTGAGGGAGGCCACGAAGAGCGCGGCGGGAGTGGCGAGACCGAGCGCGCAGGGGCAGGCGATGATGAGCACCGAGATAGCGGCGCTGAAGGCCGACGTGGCCGGGTGCCCGGTGAGGACCCAGGCGGCCAGGGTCACGAGCGCGATCACGAGCACGGCGGGGACGAAGACGCCGGAGATGCGGTCGGCGAGGCGCTGGACCGCCGCCTTCTCACTCTGGGCGTGCTCGACGAGCCGCGTCATCTGGCCGAGCTGGGTCTCGCGCCCGACCCGCGTGGCCCGGACGACCATCCGGCCCGTGAGCGCCACCGTTCCCCCGAGGACGCCGTCCCCCGGACCGGCGTCGACGGGCCGGGACTCACCGGTCATCACGCTCTGGTCGACCGACGATTGCCCGAGGACGACTTCGCCGTCGGTGGCCACCGTCTCTCCGGGGCGCACCACGAAGCGCTCGCCCACTGCGAGATCGGTGATCGGCCGCCGGTGCTCGCGACCGTCGGCGTCGAGGACCGCGACGTCGTGGGCCCCCACCGCCGCCAGCCCCCGCAGGGCGTTCCCGCTGCGCTGGCGCGACCACAGCTCGAAGTAGCGCCCGGCGAGCAGGAAGAGGATGACCCCGCCGGGGACGTCGAGGTAGATCCCGCCCGCCGCACCGTGGGCGCGACCGGTGTCGAGGACGAACATCGCGTAGAGCGACCACCCGGTGGCGGCGAGGATGCCCAATGACACCAGCGTGTCCATCGTCGTCGTGCGGTGGCGGGCGTTGCGGATCGCCGACTGATAGAAGGGCCAGGCGCCCCAGGTGACCACGGGGGCGGCGAGCGCGACCATGAACCACTGCCATCCCGGGAAGCGCTGCCCCGGGTGGCCCGCGAAGCCGATCGAGTAGTCGCACAAGGGCATGAACACGGCCGCAGCGAGGAGGAGCCGGCGGCGCAGCGAGCGCATTCGGCGGGTGAGCTCGGCCGCGGCGGCCGCCGCCCGCCGGGGATCCTCGCCCACGAGCTCGGCCGTATAGCCCGCGGCGATGACCTCGTCGATGAGCCGCTCGGCGGGGAGATCGCCGGGCACTACCGCGGTGGCCCGCTCGGTGGCGTAGTTGACCCGCGCTTTGACCCCCTCGAGGCCGTTCAGCACCCGCTCCACGCGGGCGGCGCAGGCACCACAATTCATCCCTCCGACGGCAAGGGAGAGTTCGACCGCCTCGGGGGCGGAGGTGCCATGCACGGTTCGCACGCGCAGGGATTACGCGCCGGGGACCGGATCGGATCACTCGCATCGGCCCGCGCGGTGATCCAGCGCTCGTTTCGGCGCGTATGAACCTGGTGCAGCGCTCCGTAAGTCCCTTGATGATCTGACGAGTGGCTGGGCGTGACTGGGCGTGTCCGCCGGCCCAGCTCGTATCGGGCGTACTCGCCGGGCCGGCGGACGCGGTCAGGCGCGTCCAGACGCCGTCAGAGCGCAAGGGACTTCAGGAACGCTGCACCAGGCTTACTGGTCGGCGGAGGCGTGAGGATGAGCAGCGGGACAACGACAACGGCATGGGCGCGCGCGAGCCTCCTGGGGATGGTCTGGATCCCGGCTCCCCGAACGGGATTGGTAAGTTCTTGACATGGGAGGCGGCATGCACATGAGCATGAGCATGGGCGGCGGTCACGGCTCGATCATGGCCGGAGGGGTCTCGATGAGCTCGAGCCACGGCGCCACCAACATCCTCCCCACCTGGCTGGCGGTGCTCTGGACGCTCGTGCTCCTCGGCGTCTTCCTCATCCACCTGCGCCACCTGTTCGAGACCGGTGGCCCGCGCCGCCTATGGCATTCCGGCCACGTCCTCATGGCCATCGGGATGGCCTTCATGTTCGCCCCCGCGTCGATCGACCACCTGAACATCCCCGCCAGCTTCTGGCAGATCACCTTCGGCGCCGCCACCCTCGTCCTCCTCGCCTGGATACTCACCGAGATGCTCGAGCGCCGCGCCCTCAATGCCCTCCTGGTGGTCATGACCACCGACCTCGCGACCATGATCTACATGTGGTCACCGAACGGCTTCCGCGCCCCGCTCACCTGGCTCCTCGCCGCCTACTTCATCGTCCAGTCCCTGCTCTGGGCCACCGACCGGATGCGCAGCATCGACCGCTTCACCATCCGCGCTGGCTTCACGGTGATGTCCGACGGCTCCCTCGGCGCCGCCGTGGCCGCGCCGTTGATCTGTTACCGCGACCTGCGCGTTTCGATGTCGGCGATGACCTTCGGGATGGTCTACATGCTGGTGGCGATGCAGCTGTTGGTGTAGGGGGGTGGGGCGGGGCGCGCGCGGGGCCGCGGCCGGGCGGGCGCGGCGGCCCGGCGGGCGCGGCGGCCCGGCGCGCGAACAAATGTCCTTCAGTCCGACCCCTCCGGACCGATCGACATTACTTCGCGCGCGGCGCCCCGGCGCGCCGCGGCGGCCCGGCGCGCCGCGGCGCCCCGGCGCGCCGCGGCGCCCCGGCGCGCGCGGCGTCGCAGCTCGCGAACCAATGTCTTTCAGTCCGACCGCTCCGGACCGATCGACATTACTTCGCCCCGCCGGCCCCTCCGTCCAACGCCGCAGTCCACCCCCACACGCGCGGCAACGCGCCATGTGCTGCACGGCTTCGTGCGGCCAGTCCTCCTCGCCCACCGTGCAGCGATAGACCACGCGGGTCACCCCTCCTCCCCCGGCCGCCGTCCGTTTGACCGCACAACCGCACTCGCCTACGCTGCCCGGTCGATGAACACGTCCCCAGGAGAGGGTGCCGAGCCGGTCTCCGGGCCTCGCAAGGTCACGCGCTATGAGTGGGAGCCCTCCTATGTCGGCATCCAGACGTTCCTCAAGCTCCCCCTCTGCCTCTCGCCCGAGGATCTGCGCGCCGGCGAGATCGACATCGCTATCGGTGGGGTCCCGTGGGACGGAACGGTCACGAGCAGGGCGGGGACCCATCTCGGGCCGCAGGCCATCCGTCGCTGCGACAACGCCTGGTCGCCACCGCACCGCCGTCCCTCCCAGCTCGTGCGCGTCGACCCCTTCGACCACTTCAGGATGGCCGACTACGGCGACGCCGAGGTCGTCCCGGCCAACACCGAGCTCACCTGGGTCAACATCCGCCGCTTCGTCAGCGAGATGCTCGACGCGGGCACGATCCCCTTTCTCGTGGGAGGCGATCATGGCGTCAGCGGTCCGATCATCGCGGCGGTTGCCGACAAGTACGGTGCGGGAAACGTCAGCGTCGTCCAGTTCGACGCGCACACCGACACGGCGCCGGTCACCGAGGGACAGATCGGTAACCACGGCAACCAGATGTGGGAGCTTGTGGAGAGCGGCGCCATCCGCGGTCAGGATCTGATTCAGATCGGCATCCGCGGTGGCTGGCCCGCCCCCTCGGTGACCGAGTGGATGGAAGACCACGGGATCAAGACCCACTACATGGCCGAGGTGCTGCGGCGCGGCTTCGACGCCGTGTTCGAGGATGTGCTCGCCGAGCTCGAGCACGGGCCCCGGCACGTGTTCATCACCCTCGACCTCGATGCCGCCGACCCGGCCTACGCTCCCGGCACCGGCTCTCCGGAGCCCGGGGGTCTGACCAGCCATCAGCTCATGACCGCCGTCCGCCGTCTCGGCCACGAGGTGGGGATCGTGGGGATGGATGTGGTCGAGCTCAGCCCGCCCTACGACGTCGGCAACAACATCACCGCCATCCTCGCCCATCGCTGCATCCTCGAGACGATCACCGGCCTGGCCATGCAAGCGGCCGGAATCACCGAACCCGACTACCTCGATCCACGCGCCGCGGGCGGCCCGGGCCTAAAAGCACGGCAGTGACCTCCTTACCAGGCACCCCCGGCCCGGGCACGCAGCTCACGCCGCGCGACGCGCGGCCGGCGCCCCCAGCGACCCCGGCGCCCCCAGCGACCCCGGCCCGCCCGGCGACCCCGGCGCTCACGGAAACCCCCTCGGCGCGCGCGATTCCCGCCGCCTACCGGCATCTCGCCGGCCGCTCCGTCGATCCCGTCGGCATCGAGCAGCGGGCGGCGGCGCTCGCGTCGCGCTCGGTCAAGACGGTGGCCAAGGACCACGCCCTGCGCACGGCGATCTCGCTGCTCGATCTCACCACCCTCGAGGGTTCGGACACGCCGGGCAAGGTGCGTATCGTGAGCGCGCGGGCCCGGCGCCCCGATCCGGGGGACCCGTCGGTCCCCAGCGTGGCCGCGGTGTGCGTCTACCCGAGCCTGGTCGGCGAGGTGGCGGCGGCCCTGTGCGGCAGCCCGGTCAAGGTCGCCTCGGTGGCCACCGGCTTCCCGTCCGGGCAGATCCCCCTGGCGGAGAAGGTCCGCGAGGTCGAGCACGCGGTGGCCGCGGGCGCGGATGAGATCGACATGGTGCTCAACCGGGGCGCGCTGCTCGCCGGCCGCTACTCCGAGGTCGTCGAGGAGGTACAGCGCGTCAAGGCCGCCTGCGATGGTCGCCACCTCAAGGTCATCCTCGAGACCGGCGAGCTCGGTGGCTACGAGATGATCCGCCGCGCCTCGCTGCTGGCCATCGCGGGCGGGGCCGACTTCATCAAGACCTCCACCGGCAAGCTCCCGCGCGCGGCCACGCCCCCGGTTGTGCTCTGCATGCTCGAGGTCGTGCGCGACGTCTACGGCGAGACCGGGCAGATGATCGGGGTCAAGGCGGCGGGTGGCGTGCGCTCGGCCAAGCAGGCGATCGCCCTGCTCGTGCTCGTCGTCGAGACCCTGGGACCGTCGTGGCTGACGCCGGACCTGTTCCGGATCGGGGCGTCATCGCTCTTGAACGATCTCCTCATGCAGGTCCATCGCCGCGAATCGGGCGTGTACCAGAGCCCGGACGGGTTCCCCGTTGACTGAGTCCTCGAGCGAGGTTCTCGCCACCAGCGCGGCGGCCTGGGACTATGCCCCCGCGCCCGAGTCGCGGGACGTGGTCACGATCAGGCCCCGCTACGAGCTGTGGATCGACGGCGAATGGAGCGCGCCACAGTCCGGCGAGTACTTCCCGACCGTCGACCCCTCCTCGGAGGAGGAGCTGGCCGTGGTCGCCTCGGCCGGTGCGGCCGATGTCGGCCGCGCCGTGGCCGCGGCGCGCGCCGCCTTCGAGCGCGGGTGGGCGACCGACCACGCGGGCCGCGCCCATTACCTGTACCGGATCGCCCGCATCCTCCAGACGAGAGCGCGAGAGTTCGCCGTGCTCGAATCGCTCGACGGCGGTAAGCCGATCCGGGAGTCGCGCGACGTCGACGTGCCCCTGGCCGCTGCTCACTTCTTCTACTACGCAGGGTGGGCGGACAAGCTCGAGTACGCCTTCCCCCATGGCACCCGGGTCCCCCACGGCGTGGCCGCCCAGATCATCCCCTGGAACTTCCCCCTCCTCATGCTCGCGTGGAAGATCGCCCCCGCGCTGGCCGCGGGCAACACCGTCGTCCTCAAGCCGGCGGAGACCACGCCGCTCACGGCGCTCCTGTTCTGCGACGTCGCCCGCGAGGCGGGGCTCCCCAACGGCGTCGTCAACATCATCACCGGCGGCGGCGACACCGGCGCCGAGCTCGTCCGCCATCCCGGGATCGACAAGGTGGCGTTCACGGGCTCGACCGAGGTGGGCCGCGAGATCGCCCGCTCCGTCGCCGGGAGCGGCACCCACCTGACCCTGGAGCTCGGCGGCAAGGCCGCGAACATCGTCTTCGACGACGCCGCGCTCGACCAGGCCGTCGAGGGGATCATCAACGGCATCTACTTCAACCAGGGTCACGTGTGCTGCGCCGGTTCCCGGCTCCTGGTCCAGGAATCGATCCAGGAGCCGCTGATCGCCAAGCTCACCGAGCGCATGCGCCGCCTGCGCGTCGGCGACCCGCTCGACAAGAACACCGATGTCGGCGCCATCAACTCCCGCGCCCAGCTCGAGCGCATCACCAGCTACGTGCGCTACGGGATCGAGGACGGCGCCGAGATCTTCCAACCCGACTGCGTGCTCCCCTCCCACGGTTACTTCCATGCCCCCACCATGTTCACCGGCGTGACCCAGTCGCACCGCATCGCGCGCGAGGAGATCTTCGGTCCCGTCCTCGCCGTGCTCAGCTTCCGGACCGCTGAGGAGGCCGTCGCGATGGCCAACAACACCCGCTACGGCCTGTCGGCGGGCGTGTGGACGGAGAAGGGCTCGCGCGCGCTCGCGGTGGCCCAGGCTCTCCGCGCGGGCGTCATCTGGATCAACACCTTCAACAAATTCGACCCCGCCTCGCCCTTCGGCGGCTACCGCGAATCCGGCTTCGGTCGTGAGGGCGGCCGGCAGGGGCTCGAGCCCTACCTCCACCTGACGTGAGTCGCTTGACCGTCACCAAGACCAACAAGCTCTTCATCGACGGGAGCTTTGTGCGCTCCGAATCGGGTCAGACATTCACCATCGCCGGCGACCGGTATCCGCGCGCCTCGCGCAAGGACGTGCGCGACGCGGTCCGCGCTGCCCGCGCCGGCTACGCGCGCTGGAGCGCTCAGACCCCCTACAACCGTGGGCAGGTGCTCTACCGCCTGGCCGAGATGCTCGAGACTCGCCGCCATGAGCTCGAGGCGGCGTGCAGTGGTGCCGCGGAGGTCGAGCGCTCCATCGATCGGGTCGTCTGGTACGCGGGATGGCCGGACAAGCTCACCCAGGTGCTCGGGTCGACGAACTCGGTCGCCGGGCCCTATCTCAATTACACGACCGCCGAGCCCACCGGCGTCGTCGGCGTGCTCGCGCCCACCGAGCCACCGCTCGAGGGGCTCATCTCCCGCCTGGCCCCGGTCCTCGCGGGCGGCAACGCGGCGGTGGTCCTGGCCGGCGAGGTCTCGGCGCCCGCGGCCGTGGTCCTCGCCGAGGCGCTCGCGACCTCGGATCTTCCCGCCGGTGCCGCGAACCTCCTCACCGGCCCCACGCACGAGACCGCCAAGGTCCTCGCCGGCCATCTGGACATCGACGCCCTCGATCTCGACGTCGCGGGCGAACCTGGTTACCTGATCGAGCTCGAGCGGCTCGCCGCCGGCGGGGTGACCCGCGTGGTGCGCCAGCGCGCGACCGAGCAGACCCTGGGGTGCGTGGCCGCGTTCGTCGAGCACAAGACCGTCTGGCATCCCCGCGGCATCTGAGCGCGCGGGCCGGGTGGTGGGACCACTCGGCCCAAATTGGTGGGACCACGGCCCGATCTTTGGTAGCATGCCCGGCGCGTGAGCTCGAACCCGCCAGCGACCGATGCGAGCTACGAGTGGAACGTCACGCGGGGGGCGACCGGGGGCTACTTCTACCTGATCACCCCGGCGGCTCGAGCCCCGAGCCGGCTCGCCGAGGTCGGCGTCGACACCGCCGTGTGCAAGTTCGTGACGCCGCGCCACGCGCCCTCGCGCTTTGCCCAGTACCTGGTCGAGCTCGAGCCCGGAGGCGGGACGCAGTGGCCGGTCGGCGGCGACTTCGAGCACTTCGTCTTCGTCCTCGACGGCACCGTGAAGACGCTGGTCGACGGCCTCCCGCGGACGATGACGCCAGGGACCTTCATCTACCTCCCCGACACTCAGCCGCTCGTCCTCGACAACGATTCCGACGCACTGTGCCGGGTCATGTGGATCAAGCGCCGGTACGAGCCGCTGCCCGGCTTCGGCCGCCCGCCCGCGGTGTTCGAGGACTCGAACAAGTTCACCGAGGACGAGCACCCCTACGGTTTGTGGCGGCGCGAGCTCCTGCCCGCCAAGGACCCCCGCCGCGACTTCACCATGAGCATCATGCGCTTCGAACCGAACGGCGAGCTCGGCGTGGTGGAGATGCACGAGGAGGAGCACGGCCTGTACATGACGGCGGGGGGCGGCATCTACCTGCTCGACGCCGCCCAGCTCCCGGTCGAGCACGAGGATTTCGTCTACATGGCCCCTTACTGCCCCCAGGGCTTCCTCGCCGGCCCCGAAGGCGCGGAGTACCTGCTCTACAAGGATGTAATGCGCGACGGCTTCTAGGACCAGTATTGGTCCGACCACCGCCCTCGCACATGATCGCCGATGGAAGCCGGCAACTCAGCAGCGACCCTTCTCCCCCCTACCCTGACGTTATGGAACGCGCGGCCGGGGCGGCGCACGCGACGCCGGGGGTGATGGTCATCGGCAACCTCACGCTCGACGACATCGTGCTCGCCGACGGGACCACCCACATGGGGGTGGCCGGCGGCGCTTCGGTCTACGCCGCCCTGGGGGCACGGCTGTGGCGGGCGGACGTCGGCCTGGTGGCGCGCCGCGGCGAGGACTTCCCGATCTCGCACCTCGATCGCTTTCGAGCGCTGGGGCTGGCGCTCGAGGGCGTCAACGATATCCCGGGGCCGACGCTGCGCAACTGGATCATCTACGAGTCCGACGGTCGTCGCCACGGGGTGTTCAGGACCCCCCCGGAGCGACCGAGCGAGGTGGCCGCCCGGCCGCAGGACATCCCCGACGAATGGCTCGCCGCCCCGTCCCCGCCCCACGTGCACGTGGCGGCGATGCGCACCGAAGCGGCCGAGGCGCTCGTCGAGCGGCTGCGGCGCGACGCTCCCACCTGCGTGATTTCGCTCGATACCCACGGGAGTTACGTGACCGACTACCGCGGGCGCCTGCTCACCCTGGCGAGCCGGGTCGACGCCTTCATGCCGAGCCGGGAGGAGCTCGCCATGCTCGTCGGCTACGACGACCCGGCCCGGGCCCTGGGCGAGCTTGCCAGCCTCCCCACGCCGGTCATCGTCGTCAAGCTCGGCGCCGAGGGGTGCCTGGTCCGGGCGGCGCGCGACGGCATCGTTCACCGCGTCGGCGTCTCCTCGGTCACCGCCGTCGATGCCACCGGGGCGGGCGACGCCTTCTGCGGCGGATTCCTCGCCGGCCTCGCCCAGGGGCTCGACCCGGTGCAGGCCGCCCGGCGCGGCGCCGTGTCGGCGGCGTTCGCGATCACCGACTTCGGGCTCCTCACGCTGGCCCAGGTGACCCCGGAGATGGCCCGCGCGCGACTCGAGCAGAGGCCGCCGCCGGTCACCGTGGAGGCTGCGCCGCGCCGCCCCCAGCGTCCCGAGGCCAAGCAGGAGAGCCCCGACCGGCGGGCCATCGACCTCATGCGCGCGGAGATCGACACCGTGCCCAACGTGATCGAGAACTCCGCCGCCGCGCTGGGCGAGCAGCTCGAGGAGCTCGCGGACTCGCTCGAGGCCGACGGCATCGATCACCTCTTCATCACCGGATGTGGCGACTCGTGGTTTGCCGGGATCGGCGCCTGCCTGGCCTTCGGCCGCTACGCGGGCGTGCCCGCCCAAGCGGTCCACGCCCTCGAGCTCGCGCGCTACCGCGTGCGCTACCTGCCGCCGCGGAGCGCCGTGGTGTGCGTGTCCTACTCGGGCGAGGCGGGGAGGACGATCGAGGCCGCGGCGCAGGCGCGCGAGCACGGACACCGGGTCATCGCCCTCACCGGCAATCCCTACGGGCGCATGGCCCGTGAGACGGACACCCATCTCCTCGTCGACGCTCCCACCCTCGGCGGCACGCCGGGCACGAGCACCTACACGGCGTCGCAGACCGCCCTGATGCTCCTGGCCGCGAGCTGGGGTGACTGGCGCGGGCGCAAGCACGACGTCACCGGCGCCCTCGGGGCGGCCGCGGTGCAGGCGCGCGAGACCATCGCCGCCGCCATCGAGCCCTCTCGCGCCTTCGCCGAGAAGCTCATCGGTCAGCCGTCGGTGACCTTCCTCGGCGCCGGGCCCAACGACGCCAGCGCGCGCTTCGGGGCCGCGAAGATGATGGAGGGACCCCAGGTGCTCGGGGTCTCGACCAACACCGAGGAGTTCGCCCACGAGGAGTACTTCGTGACCGGCAAGGGCTCGCCCGTGGTCATGGTCGCGCCCTCGGGCGCCTCGAGCGACCGGGCCCTGGAGATCCTCTCAGAGCTCGTCTACGTCGGCGCCGAGGTCGCCTGGGTCAGCGACCACGAGCCTCCGCACCCCGAGGTGACCTGGCTCCCGCTCGCGCCCGGGACGCCGGAGGAGCTCTCCCCCCTCCTCGCCGCGCTGCCCCTCAGCCTGCTCGCCTTCTTCCTCGCCCAAGCGACGGGCAAGCGCAGCTACAACTTTCCCAGCGCCGAAGCCGAGCGCGAGCACTACGAGACGATTCACCGGGACACTCGCGGAACTGCTGCGTGAATGAGCCCCGTGGTCGCCGGCCTGGCGGCGGCCTGCGGGTTTGCCGTCGCCACCGTCGGCGTGTCCCGGCTCAGCGTGAGCATCGGAACCGGCCGCACGGTTTCGGCGACGATGGCGCTCGGGTTTGTCACCGTCGCCGTCGCCGCGGCGGTGAGCGGGCCGCCTCCTCACGTGGGCGCGTCCACGCTCTTCTGGCTCGCCTGCGCCGGGATCGCGAGCCTGGCCGGCTTCGCCCTCGCCTCGGCGGCGTTCCGGTATGGCGGCCTCGCCGTCACCGTCCCGGTGATCTCGACCGAGGGAGCGATCGCCGCGATCATCGCCGTCGCGGCCGGAGAGCGGCTGCGCGGGACCGTCGCCGCCGCCCTTGTCGTCGTCGCCCTCGGCGTGCTCCTCGCCACCCGGGGACGTGACGCCGATGCCGCCGGCGCCCGCGACGGCACCCGGTCGATCCTTCTCGCCATGGCCTGCGCGGTCGTCCTCGGGCTCAGCCTCTACTCGATCGGGCACGTCAGCAACGACGTCCCGGTGGTGTGGGTGATCCTCCCCTCGCGCGTCGCCGGGTTCTTCCTCTTCGCCCTTCCCAATACCGTCAGTCGCTCGCGCGGGAGCGTTCGCCGCGCGCGGCTGCGCATCAGCGATCTCGCCTGGATCGTCTTCGCCGAGGCGGCCGATCTCGCCGGCCTGTGGCTCTACACCCTGGGGGCGCGGCATTCGATCGCCGTCACCGCGGTAATCGCCGCTCAGGCCTCGCCGCTCGCCGTGGCGTTCGCCTGCGTGTTTCTCAAGGAACGTCTGACCCGGATGCAGACGATCGGGTTCGCCGTCATCACCGCCGGCGTCGTCGTGGTGACGCTCGCGCAGCAATAGCCGCCTTCACGCCAGCGAGATCTCGCCCGTGAGCTCCAGGTGGTCGTACATCGTGATCCAGGCGAGGTCGGACTCACGCGCGACGATGGCGTCGAGGATGAGCCGGTGCGCGGCGAGCGAGCGCTCGGGTTGCCCGGGGCGCGAGAGCGAGGCCCTGGCGATGCGCTCGCTCCCCTCGGCGATGGCGTCGAGGAGCTTGGAGAGGACCTCGTTGGCCGCCGCCACGAGCACGGCGGCGTGGAAGGTGCGGTCGCCGCGCAGCCCCGGCTCACCGTCGGCGATCTCCTGCTCCATCAGGCGCAGCGAGGAGACCATGGCGGCCAGGTCGGCGTCGGTCCTGCGCAGGGCCGCGCTTTCGGCGGCGAGCGCCTCGAGCGCGTTGCGCACCTCGCCGAGGGCGAGCAGGTTGGGGTGGGCGGCACCGAGCTCGGCGGCGATGGGGGGGACGACGTCGTCGGCCGAGCGCAGGAGATAGATACCGTCGCCGTGGCGGATATCGACGAGCCCCTCGACCCGGAGCGCGGTGAGGGCCTGGCGCAGGGAGGTGCGGCTCACGCCCAGGCTCCGTGCGAGCTCGCGTTCGGCGGGCAGGCGGTCACCCGGTACCAACTCCGAGGCGAGGACGAACTTCCGAAGCTTGGCCTGGACGGTGGCGTAGACGGGCTCGCGACGCTGCTGCGGGGCGGCCGGCATGACTGCCGATCGTACTTCACGCCTCGACCGCTCCCACGGCGCCGGCATCCGGCCATTGGTCTAGCCAATTCTGGCCACGGGGCCGTGGCATGGCCCGACCAATCTTCGCTAGATTTCCGGGAGCGATGCGCCTCCTCGTCATCAATCCGAACGCGAGCTCGGCCATGACCGAGGACATGGTGCGCTCGGCGCGAGCGGTGGAGCCCGACGCCGACATCACCGGCGCGACCGCCGGACACGGCCTGCCCTCGCTCGAGGGCTACCGCGACGACGTCGTCGCCGCCGGCGCGGTGATCGAGCTCATCGCCGCCCACGAGGGGTCCTTCGATGCCGCCATCGTCGGGTGCTTCGGCGATCCCGGCCTCTACGCCGCGCGTGAGCTCACCGAGGCGCCCGTCGTCGGCATCGCCGAGGCGAGCTTTCTCACCGCGATGGCCCTCGGGCACCGGTTCTCGGTCCTCACCACCCTCGAGCGCGGCGCCCCGGCGATCCTCGACGTGATCCGCCTGCACGGCGTCGAGAGCCGCTGCGCGTCGGTGCGCTCCACCGGACTCACCGTGCTCGAGGCGCACGGCGACGCCGACGCGGCCGCCTCGGCGCTCGAGCGCGAGGGTCGGCTGGCCGTCGAGCTCGACCGGGCCGAGGTGCTGTGCCTGGGGTGCGGAGGGATGGTCGGCCTCCGCGAGCGGCTCCAGGAGAACCTCGGCGTGCCCGTCATCGAGGCGATATCGGCGGCGACCGCGTTCGCCGCCGCGCTCGTCCGCAACGACTTGAGAACGTCCAAGGTCCGGGCCTTCAAATGGCCCGAGCCGTTCGTAGTGAGCTGACGAGACGCTCCTACGCCTGCGTGGAGATCTCGCCCGTGAGCTCGAGATGATCGGACATCAGGCGCCGAGCGAGATGGGCCTCGCGCACGAGGATGGCATCGAGGATCAGGCGGTGGGCGGCCACTGAGCGCTCTGGCTGACCGGGGCGCGAGAGCGAGGCCCTGGCGATCCGCTCCGACCCCTCCTCGATAGCGTCGAGGAGCATGGTGAGAATCTCGTTGCAGGCGGCGCTGAGAACCGCTCGGTGGAAGGCCCGGTCGCCGCGCAGGCCGGTGCCGCCCTCGGCGATCTCCTGCTCCATCTCGCGCACCGAGGCGACCATGGCGGCGAGGTCATCGTCGCTGCGCCGCAGGGCCGCGCCCCAGGCCGCGAGCGCCTCGAGCGCGTTGCGGACCTCGCCGAGGGCGGGGAGCTCGGGGTGAGCGGTGGCGAGATCGGCGGCGATGGGGGGGATGGTGTCGTCGGCCGAGCGCAGCAGGAAGATCCCGTGGCCGTGGCGGATGTCGACCAGCCCCTCGACGCGCAGGGCCGTGAGGGCCTGGCGCAACGAGGTGCGGCTGACCGCGAGCTGGCGCGCGAGCTGGCGCTCGGGAGGGAGCCGGTCGCCGGGACCGAGATTCTCCGCGCGGACGAATTCGCGGAGCTTGGCCTGCACGCTGGCGTAGACGGGCACGCGGCGGTAACGCGGGGTGGTGGCAAGGGTCGGTTCGATGTCGGTCACGCTCCCCGATCGTCGCAGGTTTGAGGTGGGCATTTGGCGCTCAGGTGGTCCAATCATTTTGTACATTGGGCCATCGCTGGTTGGACCACTGACGTCGTAGATTAGCCCCCCAACTCCCGGAAGGCTGATGTGCACGCGCCAGACGCTGGACTGACCCGACGAGACATCCTGCGCCAAGGCGCGGGCGCCAGCCTGGCGTTGACGGGCGCGGGTGGCCTGCTGGCGGCGTGCGGGAGCAGCCAGCCGCCGGCCAAGGCCACGCCCCGCCGAGGCGGCAGCTTGCGTGTCGCGCTGGCGGCGGGGTCGACCCTGGACACCATCGATCCGGCCAAGCAGAACCTTCCCCCCGACGCGGCGCGCTGCTTCAACCTCTATGACCCGCTCGTCTTCCTCAACGAGCACAACGTCGTCGAGAACGTGCTCGTCGAGGAGTTCGTGCCCAGCTCGCACTCGGCCGACGAATGGACGATCCGGGTCAAGCCGGGGATCGAGTTCCACAACGGCAAGACGCTGGGCGCCGACGACGTCATCTTCACCCTCAAGCGGATCCTCGACCCCAAGACGGGCTCGACGCAGACCCCGCTCCTCAGCAAGGTCATCGACCCCAAGGGCATGACCAAGCTCGATGCCCGGACCGCGCGCATCAAGCTCATCTCGCCCTGCGCGATCCTCCGCGACATCCTCGCCACCGTGAACCTGCAGCCGCTCATCACCCCCGCCGGGTTCGATCCCAAGCATCCCGTGGGGACGGGGGCGTTCAAATACGAGAGCTTCACCCCCGGCGTGAGCTCGGTGTTCACGGCCAACGACAACTACTGGGGCGGCCGTCCCCACGTCGACCAGCTCACCCTCTCCGATCTCACCGACGAGACGGCCCGGATCAACGCGCTCCTCGGGGGCCAGGTCGACGCCATCGCCTCGGTGCCCTTTCCCAGCATCGCCACCGTCAAGGGTGCGGGCGGCCTGACGCTGCTCGAGACCCCTTCGGACGGCTGGTATCCGATCCTCATGAACTGCGCCTCGAAGCCGTTCAGCGACGTGCGCGCGCGCCAGGCCTTCCGTCTCCTCGCCAACCGCCCGCAGCTCGTCGAGCAGGCCTACCTCGGCCACGGGCAGCTCGGCAACGACCTCTACGCGCTCTATGACCCCGACTACAACCGCTCGCTTCCCCAGCGCCACCAAGACCTCGCCCAAGCCAAGAGCCTGCTCAAGCAGGCCGGCCTGCAGGACTACGCCTTCACCTTCACCGCCGCCAACCTCGGACCGGGGGCGATCCAGTCCTCGGTGGCCTTCGGGCAGCAGGCGCTCGCCGCGGGGGTCAAGGTGCGAGTCGTGCAGGTGCCGGTGTCGGTCTACCTGGGGCCCAACAACCTGCATTGGCCGCTGGCCGACGACCAGTGGCTGGGCGATCACTACCTGACCCAGGCCAACGTCGCCGACGGGCCCAACGCGTGCTTCCCCGACACCCACTTCGGAGCGTCTGACCCGCAGTACGCCAAGCTCTACTACGAGGCCTTCCGCACCGTGGATCCGACCCGGCGGCGGGAGATCGTCCTCGAGATGCAGCGGATCCAGTACGAGCGCGGCGGCTACATCGTGTGGGGCTTTCTCAACACCGTCGATGCCTCGAGCAACAAGGTCAAGGGGTGGGTGCTCGACAAGACCGGCCGGTCGTTCGGATCGTGGAAGTTCAAGGACGCCTACTTCGTATGAGCGCGCCGAGAACTTTCGCACAGTGGTCCAATCATTCTGTATGCTGGCGGCCGCTGGTCGGACCACTGGCCAAGTTCGGGCACCCGGTTCCCGAGGTGTCCATCACCGAGGAGCGCTGTAAATGACCGAGGGCGCAGACGTCTTTGTAAGCGCGAGCGAACGGGGGGGCGGGTCGCCGTGGGACGGTTTGACGCGCCGCGAGATCATTCGCAAGGGGGCCGGCGTGGGCCTGACGGTGAGCAGCGCCGGCGTGCTCCTCGCCGCCTGCGGAAGCAGCAGCAGCGGCCCAACGGCGACGGCCAAGCCCAAGCGCGGAGGCACCCTCACCGTCGGGCTGCCGTCGGGGTCCTCGACCGACGTGATCGATCCCCACAAGGCGTCGCTCACGCCCGACTTCGCGCGGACCTACACGCTCTTCGATCCCCTCGTCTTCCTCAACGGCGGCAACAGCCTCGAGTACAAGCTCGCCGAGTCAATCACCGCCGACAAGCCCGACGTGTGGACGGTGCGGATGCGGCCCGGGGTGAAGACCCACGACGGTAAGACCTTCGGGGCCGCCGACGCCATCTACACGATCCAGCGCATCCTCAACCCGAAGACGGCCGCGACCATGTCGGCCCTCCTCGGCAAGGTCGTCGATCCCCATGGCCTCACCAAGCTCGACGCGCTGACCTTCCGGATGAAGCTGCTCACGCCGTGCGGGTTCCTGCCCTATCTCTTCGCCGATCCCAACCTCCAGCCGCTGATGGTTCCCGTGGGCTTCGATCCCAAGAAGCCGGTGGGCACGGGGCCGTTCAAGTTCGAGAGCTTCACGCCCGGGTCGAGTTCGGTGTACACGGCCTTCGACGAATATTGGGGCGGGCGTCCCCACATCGACAAGCTCGTCCTCACCGACCTCACCGACGACACCGCGCGCACCAACGCGCTCGTCGGCGGCCAGGTCGACGCGATCTCCTCGATCCCCTTCAACAACATCGCCACGGTCAAGGGCAACTCCAGCCTCCAGGTCCTCAACACCACCGCGGGCGCCTGGTATCCGATCCTCATGAACTGCGCCACCAAGCCGTTCAGCGACGTCCGGGCCCGCCAGGCCTTCCGGCTCCTCGCCAACCGCCCGCAGATGATCGAGCAGGGCTACTCCGGTTACGGGCAGCTCGGCAACGATCTCTACGGCCTCTACGACCCTGTCTACGACCATGCCCTCCCGCAGCGCCATCAGGACACCGCCCAGGCCAAGAGCCTGCTCAAGCAGGCGGGGCTGCAGGATTACGCATTCACCCTCACGGCCACGAACTTCGGCCCGGGGGCGCTCGCCTATTCGGTAGCGTTCGGTCAGCAGTGCAATGCCGCTGGGGTCAAGGTGAAGGTGGACCAGGTGCCGATTTCGGTTTACGTTGGCCCCAACGACCTCAAGTGGCCGCTAGCCAACGACGCGTGGGCGGCCAGCCCCTACCTGAACATGGCGAGCATCGCCGACGGGCCCAAGGCCTGCTTCCCCGACACCCACTTCGGCGACACCGAGCCTCAGTTCGCCAAGCTCTACTACGAGGCGCTGAAGACCCTCGACCCGACCCTGCACAAGGAGATCACCGGCGAGATGCAGCGGATCCAGTACGACCGCGGCAGCTACATCGTCTGGAGCTTCCTCAACACCGATGACGGCGCCAGCACCAAGACCCAGGGGTGGAAGCTCGACCCGAGCGGCCGGTCGTTCGGATCGTGGAGGTTCCAGGACGTCTACTTCGTCTGAGCGGCCGTCGGCGTGAGCGTCAGCGCGCAGGACCTGGCGCAGCTCGAGCTCGCCAGCGCGCCCGTCGTCCCGCGCCAGCGGCGGAATCTGTGGGTCCTACGCCGAGTCCTCGTGGGCGTCGCCACCCTGGTGGCGCTCTCGATCGTCATCTTCGCCGCCACCCAGGCGCTGCCCGGCAACGCCGCCAAGGAGATCCTCGGCCACAACGGCACGCCGGCCGAGGTCGCCACCCTCACGCATCAGCTCGGGCTCGACCGCCCGGTGGTGAGCCAGTACCTGTCCTGGGCGGGCCACGCGGCCACGGGAAACTTCGGCGACTCGCTCGCCAACCGCGAGCCGGTGACCACCCTGCTCGGTCCCGCGATCCTCAAGTCGGCGATCCTCCTCTTCCTCTCGGCGGCGATCTCCCTGGTCATCGCCTTCATCCTCGGCGTGGCGGCGGCGGCCCGCCGCGACCGAGCGCTCGACCACGCCATCAACGCCTTCAGCTTCTTCTTCACCGCCGTTCCCGAGTTCGTGATCGCGCTGTGGCTGGTCATGCTCTTCGGCACCACCGTGTTCAAGATCCTCCCGGCGGTGTCGCTCTTCCCCCCCGGCGCCGGGGCCTTCAGCGATCCGCAGGTCTACGTGCTCCCGGTGGCCACGCT
Source organism: Solirubrobacteraceae bacterium (assembly GCA_035552215.1). Lineage (GTDB taxonomy): Bacteria > Actinomycetota > Thermoleophilia > Solirubrobacterales > Solirubrobacteraceae > Palsa-465. The sequence continues at coordinate 66,920 of DASZLV010000023.1, forward strand.
GGTGCTCGCCACCGTTCCCTACCTGACCCGGCTCGTACGCGGGTCGATGATCGACGCGATGGAGTCGCAATACGTGCGCATGGCCCGCTACAAGGGCCTCAGCGAGCGGCGCATCCTCGTGCGCCATGCGCTCCCCAACTCGCTCGTGCCCGCGATCCAGGGGATGGCCCAGAACCTCGGGTACCTGGCCGGGGGGATCGTGGTCATCGAGTACGTGTTCGGGTTCCCCGGCATCGGGACGGCGCTCACTCAGGCCATCGGGGTGCGTGACATCCCCGTGGTTCAGGCGAGCAGCCTCATCCTCGCGTCCTTCTACGTGGTTGTGAACCTGATCGCCGACCTCCTGGTCGTGTTCGTGACCCCGCGACTGCGGACGGGTGGGTGATGGAGGCCGGCGTCGTCCTCTCCGAGCTCGGCCGCCCCACGGAGGGCGCGAGCAAGCCGGTGTGGATGCAGCTGCTGCTTCGCAGCCTGCATCAGCGGCACATGCAGATCGGTCTCACCCTGACCCTGTTCATGATCGCCCTCGCGCTCCTCGGTCCGCTCTTCGCGCCGCATTCGACCTCGACCTTCGTCGCCCCACCGTTCTCGACGCCGTCCGCCCAGGCGCCGCTGGGCACCGACTACCTGGGTGACGACGTGCTCTCGCGGGTGCTGGGCGGGGGGCTTTCGGTCGTCGCCCTCTCCTTCGCCGCGACGGCCTTCGGCGTCCTCCTCGGTGTCATCGTCGGCCTCATCGCCGGGTACTCGCGCTCGTTCGTCGACGACGCCCTCATGGGGGTGAGCGACGTCGTCCTCTCCTTTCCCCAGATCGTCCTCGTGCTCGTGTTCGTCTCCATCCTCGGTCCCAAGCTGTGGCTCATCGTGGTGGTGGTGGGCCTCTCCCACAGTCCCCGGGTGGCCCGCCTGACGCGCAGCGTCACCCTCGAGCTCATCAAACGCGAGTTCGTCGAGTCGGCCGAGCTCCTGGGGATCCGCCGCCGGCGCATCTTCATCCAGGAGATCCTCCCCAACCTCGTCACCCCGCTGCTCGTGGAGACCGGGCTTCGCTTGACATGGTCGATCGGCGTGATCGCCGCCCTGAGCTTCCTGGGCTTCGGCATCCAGGCTCCCCACGCCGACTGGGGGCTGATGATCAACGAGAACCGCTCAGGCCTGACCCAGAACGTGTGGGCGGTGATGGCGCCGATTCTCTGCATCGCCCTCTTCACCATCGGGACCAACCTCATGACCGAGGGTCTCTCGCGCACGGTGACCGGGATCGATTCGACCCCCGAGGCGCCGTGAGCCTCGTCGAGGTCGACAACCTGACGATCCGCCTGACCGGCTCAGGGACCGACATCGTCAGCTCGGTGAGCTTCGGGATCGACGCCGGCGAGACGCTCGCGCTCGTCGGCGAGTCGGGGTCGGGGAAGACGACGATCGCCGTGGCCCTGCTCGGCGACGCCCGCCGCGGCGCCGAGCTCGCCTCGGGGACCGTGCGCATCGGGGACACCACCATCGTGCCGGGTACCCCGAGCAGCCTGCGGGCCGCGCGGGGACGGCTCGTGGCCTACGTTCCCCAGGATCCCGCCGCGGCGCTCAACCCGGCGCGACGGATCGGAGTGCAGATCGCCGAGCCGCTCATCGCCCACGGCATCGGCGCCTCGGGGCAGGAGCGCGAGGAGCGGGTGCGCGCCGTCCTCGACGAGGTCAAGCTGCCGCGTGACTGCGCCTTCCTGGCGCGCTTTCCCCATCAGCTCTCGGGCGGTCAGCAGCAGCGGGTGTGCATCGCCATCGCCGCGATCTGCGAGCCCAAGGTACTCGTGCTCGACGAGCCCACCACCGGCCTCGATGTCTCCACCCAGGCCCACATTCTCCAGACCCTCGGCGAACTCGTCGCCGGGCGCGGCCTCGCCGTCCTCTACGTGACCCACGACCTCGCGGTGGTGGCCAACATCGCGCAGCGGATCATGGTCCTCTACGCGGGCCGGGTCGCCGAGTACGGCCAGGCCGGCTCGGTGTTCCGGGCGCCCGCCCATCCCTACACGCGGGGCCTGCTCGGTGCTGTGCCCGACATCGCCCGCCGTCACGTCCTCGAGGTCATCCCCGGTCTCGCTCCCGCGCCCAACCAGCGGCCCGCAGGCTGCGCGTTCGCTCCCCGGTGCGCCTTGGCGCTCCCCGCCTGCCGCGACGGCGTCCCCGCGCTCGTCGCCGTGCCCAGCGGTCAGACGGCGGCGTGCGTACGGGCGGGCGAGTCGGTGCACGCCAGGACATCGGCTGCCAAGCTCCCCGAGCCGGTGGCGGCCGACACCCGGAGCAAGGTCCTCGAGGTGTCCGAGCTCGGTGCCTGGTACGGATCCCATCAGGTCCTCCACGACATCTCCTTCGAGCTCCTCCAGGGGGAGTGCCTGGCCCTGGTCGGCGAGTCGGGCTCGGGGAAGACGACGCTGGCGCGGTCGATCGTCGGGCTCGTGGCCGCCCGTACCGGCGAGGTTCGCCTCGAGGGGGAGTCGCTCCCCGTCTCCACCCGTGCCTATCCCGAACGGGCTAAGCGGACGCTGCAGTACATCTTCCAGAGCCCGTACAACTCGCTCAATCCGCGCCGCTCAGTGGGGGCGGCGATCGGAACCCCGATCCAGCACTTCTTCGGCCTGTCCCGGCGCGCGGCCGAGGTCAAGGTGCGCGAGGCCCTTGAACGGGTGGCGCTGCCGGTGCGGGTCGCCGGGCTCTATCCGGACCAGCTCTCGGGCGGCGAGCGCCAGCGCGTGGCCATCGCCCGGGCGGTCGCCAAACGTCCACTGATCCTGCTGGCCGACGAGCCCACCGGCAACCTCGACTCCAAAGCCGGCGGTGAGGTGATCGACCTTCTGCACGGCCTGGCCGACGACGGAGCCACGCTCGTGCTCATCACCCAC
>DASZLV010000024.1:0-13641 GCA_035552215.1 Solirubrobacteraceae bacterium
ACGTACCCGAACTCCGTCGGCTTGCCGAGCTTGCCCTTGCGGATCGGGCGGGCGTCCGGGTCCCACAGCGAGATCAGCCGGTCCTTGATCGGCTCCCCGTTGACGCGCTGACGGATTTGCGCGCAGACCTTCTCGCAGCGGTCCGCGAGCTCCTCCAACGTCTTCGCGGCGTTCAGCTTCGTCTGCGCGCCACGGCCACGCGCGCGCCGCCTGGCGGTAGCGGCGAGCTTGCGCGCCTCCTTGATCGAGGTCTCGAGCAGCCGGCCGGTCTGCTCGGTCAACTCGAGCACCTCGCGTTTGGCCTCCCCGGTGCGGCGGCGGATCGTGCGCGTCAACGCACGGAGCTTGCGACCCATCGCCCGGGAGCGATCCCTGACGGCGGTCCGTTTCTCCGCGACCTTGGCGGCGAGCTTGCGTCCCTCCCTGGCGAGCGCTTTGACGCCGGCCGCGGCAAGGCCGGAGTCCGTTGGCCAGCGGACGTCCGCCTCGATCACGGTCGAGTCGATCCTCGCCGCTCGGGGGCGGAACCGCTTCTCCCGCCTGGCCTTCTGAATCAACTCGCGCGTGATCTCGTGGACCACCTCCGCGCCGAGCCGGCGGGTGAGCTTGCGGACCGTCGACTCGTCCGGCACCCGGTCGCTCATCCCGATCCGGCAGAAGCGGCGTAAATGGATCGAGTCCGACACCTCCCGCATCAACGTCTCGTACCCGTACCCCGAACGATGCTTGACGATCATCAACCGCACATACGTTTCCATCGCGATCGTCGGACGCCCCCGTCCCGACGAGGAACCCGCCTCGGCCAGCAGCCGCTCCCACCGCCGGGTAATCGGCGCCAACAAACACGGATCGATTAGCAGCGCGTCCAGGCGGGCGAGATCCTCCGGAAGCGCCTTCACCTCCACCGGCAGAATCTCGTCCCACAGCAACTCCGTCCCGGACGCCTGAATCGTCAGCACACGCCCCTCCAGATCGATCATTAACCCGCCCATTTGCAGGTAAATCATCGCTTATAGGCCGGACGGACCGACCCGGTTCCGACCGGCCCGGATGCGACCCTGACCGCCAGTCGACCCCAGGAGAAACCCGATGCCCGGACCCGGACGCAACCACCCCTGCCCGTGCGGCTCAACCCGCAAAACCAAACACTGCTGCGGCGAACAACGCGGACCCTCCGAGGACCACCTCGCCCGCGCCCATGTGGCAGCACTCGCACGCCAAGCGATCCCCGACCTCGACGGCCTCTCCGATCGCGCGCTCGAACATCTCTCAGAAGGACTGATGGACCTTCCCGCCCTCGACCTGTCCCTGCTGCTCACCCTTCCCAAGGTGATCAGCCCCGACCTCCAACGCCTACGCGAAGCAATCGAACACGACGACCCCGACTGGGGCTGGGACGCGCTCACCGCCGTCCACCAACAAATCGACACTCCCCAGCAACGAGCACGACTCGCCGACGCGATCATCCAACTCCGCGAGCAAAACCGCATCAACCGCCGCCAAGCCGCCTACGCGCTCCTTGACCTCCACACACCCTCCACCCGCTTCATCGCCGCCAGCCTGCTCGAAGCCGTCGCCATTCAGGTCGGGGTCAACCGCACCCCCGGCGGCCTCCACATCGCCGCCTAACCCAGGTCATTTATCCGGGGGAAGTAGCTAGGCGCCTTTCCGAGGCCCGCACGCGCGCGGAGCACGGTGAGAACAGGCCAAACGCGGGTAGCTAGCCCTCCGTGACGTCGCTCGACCACGAGATGGATGTACGCCGGCAGGCGGGGTGGCTGCCGCAGAACCAGGACACCTTGGAGGCCTGGCTCGCCGGGCATCGCCAGCGGGTGGAGGCTCGGGGCGAGCAGGTGGTGCTCCATCCCGTGCTCGCGGAGCTCGAGGAGTTGATTGCCACCGACCCCGTGGTGCGGATGTACGTCAACGAGATGATCGAGCAGGTGCCGAGCACCAAGCCCTACAGCCGGCGACACCTCGAGAGCGTGGAGCAGCTTCTGCGACTGATCAACGAGGTGCTGACGATGGCGCCCGAGTTCGGCTCCCAGGCCTCGATGGTGGCCACGCCGCTGGGCGCGATCCTCGACTGGACGATGGGGACCCGGGCCGGGTTCGCCGCCTACCGCGATCCTCGCATCAACGCAATGCTCAAGAAGATCCTCACCGCGTGGTGCGAGTTCCTCAGCACCAGCGAGTCGCTCTACGTGCTCAACGACTCGCCCTCGGGATGGAAATCCGAAGAGGCTCAGCGCGTGGTGGGCATGGACCAGTACGAGCACGACCCCGAGGACGAGCACTGGGGCTTCTCCTCCTGGAACGACTTCTTCACCCGACGCTTCAAGGACGGCGAGCGCCCGGTCGCCTCGCCCGATGACGACAAGGTGATCGTCAGCGCTTGCGAGTCGACGCCCTACGGCATCAGCACCGACGTCCAGCGCCAGGATCGCTTCTGGATCAAGAGCCAGCCGTATTCGCTCGTCGACATGCTCGCCAACGACGACTGTGTCGATCACTTCGTGGGCGGGACGGTCTACCAGGCCTTTCTCAGCGCCACCAACTACCACCGCTGGCACAGCCCGGTGGCCGGCACCATCGTTCGGGCCTGCGTGGCGGAGGGAACCTATTACTCGGAGGCCGACGCCGAGGGCGATGACGCCGTCGAGCCCACCAACTCGCAGTCATATCTGGCCCATGTCGCGGCCCGGGCGATCATCCTCATCGAGGCCGACGATCCCGTCATCGGGCTGATGGCCTTCGTGCCTGTCGGCATGTCGGACGTCTCCTCCTGCAAGATCCACTCGGAGGTGACGCCCGGTTACCACGTCGCCAAGGGCGAGGAGCTCGGTTACTTCCAGTACGGCGGCTCGACCCACTGCCTCGTCTTTCGCCCCGGCGCGATCGCCGAGTTCTCGCTCGCCGCCATTCCCCAGCCGCACGACCCCGACGCACCGCTCGTGCTCGTGCACTCGCACCTCGCCACCGCGAACTGAGGGCGCAGGCCGCCGCCGGGCGACGACCCGCGGGACTCGAAGCTCCGGATCATCGCGTCCGCGCTGGGTGTCAGTCTCTCCCTTCGCCCGAGCGATCTCCGGTCGGCACCACCCGACGCAGCTCCTTGCCTCCGCCCCCCCATCGTGCCGGCCCGACCACGCTGAGCACGTCCGTTCGATCCTCGGGAGCGCCGCCGTGCTCGTAGCGCTGTTCGCCCGCTTGCTCGCGCGCCTGACCGGTGTGATCGCCAACCCGCCCCAGCCGCGGGTCCTTCGTGCCGGCCTCGGCCGAGCGGGGTTGCTCATGGTCGCATTGCTCATCCTCGGGCTGGCCCCGATACATCTGCGCCGAGGGTGGACGGCTGCCGTGGGGACGGTGGTCTTCGTGGTGATCACGCTCGTCGCCGTCTCTGCGGCCGCCGGCTTCCAGGCCCTCGTGATGAGGATGCGCGAGACGGACCGCCTGCGACTGTTCGGGGGCCGGGTGAGCATTCCGCTGCCCAGTCTCGACCGTGAACTCCACGTCTTCGAGGCGTGGTTGGGGGTGCTGCGCCAGCTCGGGTTAGCGCTACCGGCCCTCGTGTTCTTCTGCGCGTGGGCATTCATCTATGCGCTGATCTGGGCTTACTCACCGGATGCCTGCTCGCTCGACCTCACCAAGGCGTGTCACGGCGCCTTTCAGGGCGCGGGCACGCATCCCACCTTTGGCGATTTTCTCTATGTCGCCGTCAACCTCGCCTTCGCCAATCCACCGCCGGACCTCCTCGCACACTCGCGGCTGGCGCACATGGCTGCCACGCTCGAGGTCATCTCCGGCGTCGCGCTCGTCACCCTCTACGCCAGCGCCTTCTTCGGTCTCGGGCGCAACGCGAGCGCGCCGCCCGCGCCCCGGGTCGTCGATGGCGGCGCCGAAGCGAGACCTGGTCCGGAGTAATCGGCTCCCCCCCGACGGAGGCGCCGGGGGGGCCGTTTACTCAGATCGGCTCGCCGGGAAACCGCAGGTTGAAGCGCTCAAGGAGCTCGGGGACGCTCGCCGGGTTCATCTCGAGCTCGTAGCGAGCGCAGAGCTCGGCCAGCGTTTGCGGGTCCGCTTGTGTGACACCACCCAGCGCGACGAGCTCGGCAAAGAATCCCTCGAAGCCGCCGGGCGAGATTATCTCGAGGAGGCGGGCCGGCTCATCACCGGCGTTCCAGAAGGTGTGCCACTGGTTGCGGGGTTTGAAGATCAGATCTCCGGGGCCGCCCGCGACAACCTCGTCACCGAGCAGCGCTCCGACCCGGCCCTCGAGGACGTAGCTGTATTCGTCTTCGCGTGTGTGGCGGTGCATCGGCGCGGCTAGAGCCCGCGCTGACATCGGATGCTCGACGAGCGAGAACCGATCGCCGGCATCGTCGCCATCGATCATGAACCGAACCCCGATGCTTCCCAGGAATCCCGCCTTGCCGTCTCGGGGCCCCACGACCTTCGCTGTCGTCGCTTCCATTGCTCGCGCCATCTTTCAGTGGACAGTGGTGTCGCATGAACCTAGCGGCGTCGACAGGCTGTGTCAAGATTCATCGGACAGCAATGGCCGATCAAAAGCGTCCCTATCGGAAGCAGCGCCGCGCCGAGCTCGAGCAGCGCACCCGCCAGCTTCTCGTCGAGAGCGCTGTCGAGCTTCACGGGTCGCTCGGACCGTCGCGGACATCGCTGAGCGCGATTGCCGAGCACGCCGGGGTCCGCCGTTCCACCCTGTATCGCCACTTCCCCGACGAGGCCGCGGTGTTAGCCGCCTGCACCGCACACTGGATGACAGCCAATCCAGTACCCGACCTCGGCGCGTGGGCGGAGATCGACGACCACGACCAACGCCTCGCGGTAGCCCTGCGCGAGCTCTACCACTACTACCGGTCGGTTGAGCCGATGATGAGCAACATCCTCCGCGACGAGCACACGATGCCGATCGTCGAGCAGATGTTCGGTGGGTTCCGCCACTACATCGGCGCTGCCCACGAAGCCCTGATGGCCGGCCGGCGCGCGCGCGGCGCCTCCCGCCAACGCCTTCTCGCCGCCACCGGCCACGCCCTCGCCTTCAACACATGGCGCTCGCTGGCGCTCGAACAGGGACTCGATGACGCACAGGCCAGCGACCTCATGTGCCGTTTCGTCGCCGCCGCCCGCGGCCGCTGAGAGCGCCGGCTATTGGCGAGATCGTGTTACGCGGCGAGCTCGGCCGACAGCGAGCGGCCGTGAGCGCGCGCGAGCTCCTCTGCCTCGATCCTCATCTCGGCGGCGATCTCCTTGAACTCGTCCAGTTGTGGGTTGACCCCCACGAGGGTGAACTCGCTCCCGACGACGCGTAGATCAAGCTTCCACACGTCTTCGAGGATTCGCCGCATCCAGGGCGTGGCGTGGTCCCAGCCTTCTCGTGGCGTGCCCTGCCCGTAGGCCCCGCCGTGAACGGTTGCCAGCACCGCGGGCCGTCCCGCGAGGACGGGATCGCTGCCGGCGCCCATGCGTGGGTCGGTGACGACGAGGTCGACCCAGGTCTTGAAGTGCTGGGAGACCCCGAAGTTGTAGAGAGGGACTGCGAACAGGAACGCGTCGGCCGCGGTGAGCTCGTCGGCCAGGGTCGCAGCGAGCGCGATCGCTTCGCGCTGTTCTGGCGAGCGGTCCTCCTCTGGGGTGTACGGGGCGAAGACCGCGGTCGCCCACGCGTTCGCGGGCAGCGGCTCGGTCCCGATTTCGCGATTGACCACGGGATCGCGTGGATGCGCGTTGCGCCACTCCTGTTGCACGATGTCGGCAATCTGGCGGCTGTGGGACCCCTCCGTGCGAATGCTGGCATCGAGTCGAAATAGAGTCATCCGGGTCACCCCACGTGTTCCAGGGTGAGCGCCGCCTGGATGCGAACCGCGCGGGGAAGGCGCTTGAACTCGAAGCCGGCGGCGCGGTGGTCGACCTCGAAGTCCGCGTCGATGCGCAGCCCGCTGGAGCCGACCAGGGCCACCGAGACGGGCGCAGTGATCGGCAGGGCCCGGTCGCGAATGTGAAGAGTTCCGCTCAACGTCACCGCCCCATCTGTCCTGGGAATAAGCGCGGTGAGCTCGAAGGTCATGTGCGGATGGCGCTCGACGGCGAAGAAATCGCTCGTGCGAAGGTGGGTATCGCGCTTCTTGATTCCGGTGCTGACCGTCTCGGCCTCAACGCGAAGGGTCCCGCTCGCGGCGCCGGCGTCGTCGATGTGAAGTCCTCCCTCGAAGGCGGTGTAGCGGCCGCGCACCGGGACGAGCCCGAGGATTCGGGTACGAAATCCGAGCTCGCTTCGCGCCGGCACAACACGCCAGTCGCCGGGGGAGAGTGAGATGGGATGCGATGTTGGGCTTTCTGTGGTAGCCACTGCTCATGCCTCCTGGAATCACTGTTCTGGACCATGGGTCCACTTGTCAGAGGAAGGTAGCATAAGTGGACCAATGGTCAAGATAGATTCAGCTCGCGAGCTCCCGATGGCGGGAGAGCGGCGCGAGCGCAGCGACGCTGCCGCCAACCGCGAGCGCATCTTGTGCGCGGCGCGAAAGCTGCTGGCCGAGCAGGGATCCGACGCCCTGACCATGCAAGCGGTGGCGACCGCCGCCGGCGTCGGCAAGGGAACCGTGTTTCACCGCTTCGGCGACCGTGAAGGCCTCACGCAAGCGCTGCTCGATGACTACATGCGTGACTTTCAAGACGCCTTTCTCCACGGACCACCGCCCCTGGGCCCGGGCGCCCCGGCCTCCGAGCGCCTGGAAGCGTTCGTCATCGAGTTCATCAAGCTCCAAGCCGACCATCTGGAGCTGGCGCTGGCGGCGGAGGTCCCCGTGAGCCGCGAGCTAGCGCCCGTCTACGCCACCCTGGCCATCCATATCTCAGCGCTGGTGCACGAGATCGACCCTACCCTCGACGAAACCGTGCTCGCCGGGTTCATCCTCAGTGCGATGGCCCCGCCGGTGCTGAGCCGGATGCGCAGCGTTCTCGGTGTCGATACCGCCACGCTCCAGGTCAACGCGCGAGCGCTCCTGCACGGGTTGACGCGTGCCGGTGAGTGCTAGGTAGGGCGCGCGGTGTGGCGACGGAGGAGCGTCGCGCACGGGAGGGCGCGCCGCTTCACGCCGGCATCGTCACGCGCATGTCCGGCGCGGGGGCGCCGAGCTGTCGTGCGAGCATGAGCGTGTTCCAGACGTGCCACAGGTCCGTGAGTCGCCCGTGCTCGTCATAGCGGAAGAAGTGCATGTGCGGCACCTCGATCTTCGCGCCGGTCACCGGTAAGCCCGCCATCGGTCCGATGTGGAGCGGGCCCTGGTGGGTACCCGTCATCGTCGAGCGACAGGCGACGATGTCGCCCTCAGCGAGGATCTCGTGAACATCGAACCGCAGGTCGGGGAAGGCGCGGCGCAGCGTGACGATGGCTTCCTTTAGGTGCCCGGTGAAGTCGCTTCCCTCGGGCTCCTGGTGATCGATGGCACCGGTGGCAACGGTCTCATCGACGTAGCCGAGGTCGCCATTGTTGAACATCCGCTCGAATCCCGCGAGCGTCGTCGCCTTCAGTTCGTCTGTAGTCATCTCGTTCCTTGGTTAGAATGCGATTCTAATGCCTGACACCGTATGCTAACGGAGTGGGTCGTGTCAAGACCAGGCAGCAGATCGCCGCCGAAGAGACCCAACGGGTGATCGTGGAGTCGGCCGCGCGCCTGTTCCTCGAGCGTGGCTACTACGCGACGTCGATCGCTCAGATCGCCGAGCAGGCCGGAGTCGCGGTGCAGACGATCTACAACTCGGTCGGCTCCAAGCGAGACGTCCTCTCGCGGGTGCTCGACTTCGCCGCCGCCGGCGCACGTGCTCCCGTACCCGTGCCGCAGTTCATGCGTGACCAGGCCGAGGGCGAGACCGATCCGATCCGGATGATCGAACAGCTCGTCGAGTTCTGGCTCGGGGCTCTGCCCCGCACCGCCCCGGTCTTCCAGATCATCCGCGATGCCGCCGGGGTGGACCCCGAAGCCGCCGCGCTCTACCGCGACCGCGCCGTCCAGCGCCTGGCCAACTACGAGGCCGCGGCAGAACTCCTGGACCGGCGCGGTGCCCTTCACGACGGCCTGACGATCGAGCAAGCGGCCGCGGCGATCTTCACCATCGGCCACCCCGAGACCTACCGCACCCTGGTCCTCGACGGTGACTGGGACGATGAGCAGTGGGCCACATGGGCGCGAACGATGCTCGAGGCTGCCCTCATCAAGCCTAGTTCGGATCGTCCTTGAAGCCTCGCGGGCGAAACGGTGACCCAAACGGGTGCGAAGCCCGTAGTTCTCCTCGATGAGCAAACTCCTTACCGATCAAGCAAGGGTACTTCCGGTACTCGTAGTCGCCGTGGTCATCGCCGTCGGCGCAACCCTGGTCATCGTTCTCTCGGGGGGGTCCACCGGGGCATCGGGCAGCGCCTCCGCGTCCTCGACTGCGGTCGTTGGCGGCAAAGGGCAGATGGTTACCGTGAACATCTCCATGTTCGCCTATAAACCCACGACGCTGACGGTTGCTCCCGGGACAGCCGTCGCCTTCACGAACAGGGACACGACCGAGCACACGGCCACCGAGGACATCGGACCAGTCTTTGACACCGGCGCTATCCAGCATGGCCAGACGAAGATGGTCACCTTCGCGAAGCCGGGGACGTACCGCTACAAGTGCAGCTTCCACCCGTTCATGACCGGGACGGTAATCGTCAAATGACCCCGACCACCAAGCTCAGGGGCAGCGACCGTTTGCGGTTCCTCGTCATCGGCCTCCTTCTCGGTGAAGGCGGCGTTCACCTACAGCAGTTCGAGAGTTTCCTGCGCTCGGTCCCGACCATCAACACCCTCTTTCTCCTCAACGCCATCGGCGCGGCGATGCTCGCGCTGGCACTCGCGGCGAGCCGGGACCGCGTAGCGATCCTTGTTGCCCTCGGCGCGGTCGGTATGACCGTAGTGGGGCTCGCCTCGCTGGCAATCGCGCGGGCGAGCGTGCTCTTCAACTACAGCGAGCCAACCCTACGCTTCCCCGTCCTCTTCGCAGCGCTGGTCGAGCTGGCAACGGTCCTCGTCGCCTCGCGGTTCATCGCAAAGCGCATCCGCGAGCTCGCCTGAGCGCTCGAGGGCGGACGCCCGACCGCCGCCAGGCTTGGTCTCTCGCTCAGCGCCGGTCGTCGATCTCTTGGCCTCGCTTCTGCAGGAAGCTGCCGAAGGCGCCGGCCAGCGTCGCGATCACCGTGATCGCGTAGATCTCCATGAACACGTCAAGGACTCGGCCGCCGGTCGAGATTGGATTCTTGAGCTGGGAGGAAACGGTCAGGAGCTGGGTCGTCGTCCAGAACGCAGCGCTGCCGAATGTCTTGATCTCGGTCTGGTGGGAATGTCGCTCAAGGAGAAATGCCGCGATGGCGCACAGCAGGTCAACCCCGACCGTCGCCGTGAGAACCGTCAAGAGAAAGTCGCGCAGTCGCCGATGGGTGGGGGTCGCCGCCCGAACGACATCACGAATCTCGTGTGCCGCGGACCCGAGCATTCGAGGTGACATCGGTGAATCCTCGCGCTCGCTCCGGACGACGCGCGGGCGGCCATCCAGTCAGTAAGGGAGGGTTCAGAGACCCGTGGTTGGCGCGACCGCAAGCTCGCACCGCGCCTGATAGACCGAGGTGAAGCCGGTCTCGAACCCGATTCGTGCCGCCCTCAGGTAGAGCCGCCATATCCGCAGGCGCTCGGGGCCCACGAGTGAGAGCGCCTCGGCGAGATGATCGTCGAGCCGAGCGGTCCATTCCGCGAGCGTGCGTGCGTAGTCCAATGGGAAGTCCTCGACATGCCGGGTGACGAATCCGGCGCGCTCGAGCGCACCCAATACCACTGAGAGCTGAAGCGGCGCGGCGTCCGGCCACACGTACCGCTCGGAGAAATCGCCCGCGTCGGTGTCCGTGTGGGACACGTACGCGATCCCATGGTTGAGCAGCCTCCCGCCAGGCTTGAGCAGCCGGGCGAGAACGGTGGCATAGGAATCGATTTGGTTCTCGCCGACATGCTCGATCATCCCGATCGAGGCGATCGCGTCGAAGCGGTCATCGGGCAACTCGCGGTAGTCCATCACCCGAATCTCGACACGATCACCCAGGCCCGCCGCCTCGGCACGCTCCCTGGCCATGCGCGCCTGCGGCTCAGACAGCGTGATCCCGACGACTCGCACGCCGTGGCGGGCCGCCGCATGGAGCGCGAATGAACCCCAGCCGCAGCCGACGTCGAGCACGCGCTGACCCGGCGTCAGCGCGAGCTTCGCGCACACGAGCTCGAGCTTCGCCGCCTGCGCCTCCTCAAGCGTTTCCGCTCCACCCGAGAAGATCGCGCATGAATAAGTCATCGAGCGATCGAGGAACAATTCGAAGAACTCGTTGGCGACGTCGTAATGGTGGCGCACCGCGCGCGCGTCCCGTCCGAGCGTGTGCGGCCGACCCCGCAGAACCAACTCGGAAGCAGGACGCCTGGGCGGACGCACGAGACCCATCGCTCTGACCCCAGCGGCCATGAGGAGCAGGCGAGCGCGGAGATCGATCTCCGGCTCCTGCCATTCGTCCACGAGCCGCATGGCAGCATCGAGGTCGTCGACGTCGATCAGGCCGGTGACGTAGGCCCGACCGATCCCAAGCTCGCCCGGGGACCGCAGTACGTGCGCGATCGCTCGGGGCGAGCGGATCAGGAAGGTGGGTCCCTCGCCCGTACTCGACGGTACTCGGGTTCCGTCCCACAGCGCCACATGGAAAGGCCGGTCCGGCAGCGCCTCGGCGATCGCCGCCCGCAGCGGCCCAGTGGTCCAGAACACAGGTGCAGCGTAGCTCCCGTAAGCGCGACGTTCAGTCCGCCCGATCGTTGAGGGCCACGAAGCGCCACGGGTGAGAACGCTAGCGGCGCCAGAAAGCGAGCCGCTGCACCGACGCCGTGAGAATGTGGCCCCACGTGATCTGGCCGTGCTTGCGCTCTGACATCGCGTCGAACGGGCTGAAGCGCATCTCGCCGCCGGTGCCGAGCGCGATCGAGCCATCGTCCTGGCGGGTGCCGTCGACGTAGATCCAACCGCGCTCGATGCGGAAGTTCTCACTCAATGGGCCTCAGCGTACCCGTGAAACCCAGCAATGCGCACCGCTTGTCTGCAATCGCCTGGGTTTCCGGGCGACCAGGCCCTAGTTGCGCCCGCCTCATCGCGGGCCAACTCCCCACGCCGCCCGGCCGAGTGTTTCGGCAGGGTCGTGCCGAGTCAAAGAGAGCTGGCCCGCGCGCCGGATGAGCTCGGCGTAGACCTCGGCGGCGCGCTCCTCGCGGTCGAGTGCTGCCATATACCGTCCGAATGCGGACGTCGCACCTGGCCCCGTCTCGCTCGTCCAGGAGCCATATGCCTCGCCCACCTCAAGGCACGCCTCGCGCCAGCTGACGTACGCCTCAATCAGACGGTCCACCACTCGCTTCTGGCTCACCCTGTTCATCGCGTATCCGCCTCTCGGGAGTTGACTTGTTCGATTTCCAGGGCGCCGTCATCGTCGTGGGCACCGCTGACCGAGCTTCTGAATTCCTTGAGTCCTTGGCCGACGGCGCGGCCCGCTTCGGGCAGTCGTTTGGGTCCGAGGACGAGGAGCGCGACGATCACGACGATGATCAGGTGGGTGGGTTGGATGATGCTGGTGAGCATGCGGTGTCCTTTCGGTGGGGTGGACCGGCCGCGGGGAGGAGGGCCGCGGCCGGTCCTTGGGGGCAGCTGTCCGCCGGCGGTTGTCGTTAGCGCCGTGGCGGGGTGTTAGCCGAGTTGCCGTTGGGCGGCGTCGGCTTCCTGGGCCAGCTGGTGGACGGTGTCCAAGAACTTCGCCGATTGGCCCTCGAACAAGCGATCGGCGGTGAAGCCCTTGATGGCCGCAACCGCGCCGGCATCGCGGTCGAGCGTGGGTCGCACGACCGAGCACGCGGGCAGGCTCTTGTGCAGGAACTCGGCCGGCTCGGGGAGGATCAGGTTGGTCTGGTTGAGCTCCCCGCCCTTGGCGTTCAGATCTGGGAAGGTCACTCCGCTCACTGGGTCGGTGACCCCGGCCAGCGGCTGCGCCACCGCGTTACCGGCCTTGTCGTGCCAGAGCGAGAAGTGGTTGGTCTCCACCCCGCCAATCGAGACGATGATCCGCAGCACCTCGAGGCTCGTCGCCTTGAGCGCCATGACGCTGTACAGGCTGGAGCCGCCCTGCTCGATGTAGGCGAAGTGAAACCCTGCCGTGTTGGCGATCGCCTGCATCCGTGCCTCCTGCGGCCCGACCGGCGGCACCGGCGCCGAAAGCCCCGGCGGGGTCTCGGCATCGCTCAGCGGGATCGCCGGTTCGCGCTCGATGGTGACCGCCTGTGGGAAGCTCGCCCCGAGGTCGGGGTTCTTGGTGGAGCGGTAGCGCACGTACCAGCTGGTGTCGACGTTGAGCGACTGTAGGTTGGTGAGCCGCCCGATTTGCCTGGCCCCGGTGGCCTTGCTGCTCGGCAGAGTCCGGAACTCATTGAGATTCACCGGCTCGGCGCCCTTGGACCGCAGATACGCGTTCAAGAAAGCAGCGTGACTCACCTCGTCATCGGTGTTATCGGAGATGTACTGCGGCATGTCTCCGTCCAGGTTCGACAAGGCGGCCATGTACGCGGGGTTCCCGCCGTTCTGACCACCCAGCTCGTTGTACTGCTGCCACAGATCAGTCTCGATCAGCTCCGCCGCGGCGAGGAACCGCAGGATCGCGACGTCACCCTTCGTCAGAACGCCGCTCCGGGCTATCGCTTCGCTCGCGAACAGGGCGCTGCCCGGTACCGCCGCGGCACCCGCCAAACCGACACCCTTCAGGAACGAGCGCCGCCCGACGACCCGGCGCCACTGTGCTCGAACGTCTTCTCCCGCGAACTCTGGATGCTCTGCGTCGGTCCGGGGGCTCGGCGAAACCTGCGCCTCGCGCGTGTGATCCATTTTCCTCGTCATGTTTGCTCCTTGGTGATTAGTTGGGGAATCGGGACGGGTGTGCTCTAGTAGCCGAGACCGCCAGAGCCACCACCGCCGCCGGAGCTCGATGCCGGTACCGAGGCCTGATCTCCTGACGGCGTGAGCGCGAACCACGCGGCGCCGAATGCCGTCACGCCCTGGCCGGTTGTTTGGCCGGCCTTCGTGTCCTTGATGAACAGGTAGAGCGGGTGGCCGTTGTAGGTGACCTGGTGGTTACCGTCCGACCGGGTGACCGTTCCGAGCTTGGCGGCGGTCAGTCCGGTGCCGGCGGTTGGCTTCCCGGTGCTCACTAGTGGCGGCCACGCGGTTGCGCACGCGCCCGCACACGCGCTCTTGGTGCCGACATCGGCCTTGAACAGGTACAAGCTGCGGCCGGTGGAATCGACGAGGATCGATCCGAGGCGGCTGTTCGCGACCCCGACTGTCGCCGAGGCGCCGGTGGAGGTCCGCGGGGGCGACGCGGTCGCGGTGCCACCGCCGCCGCAGGCCGCAACGGCCAGAGCGGTGAGCGGTATCACCGCGGCGCTGGCGAGGAAGGTGATGGGTCTGCTGCGTGTCATGTCGCTCCGTCGGTTGGGGAGATCGACGGTCGCAGCACCGGGCGGTGATCGAATC